>CAZJIB010000048.1:0-2818 GCA_964546085.1 uncultured Isosphaeraceae bacterium | reverse complement strand
ACGGCCCTGAGCTGGTCGAGGTTTACACTGACACCAACTTGACGGTCGACGCGCCAGCGTCGGTCGGCAAGGGACAGGAGCTGGTGGTTTCCGGCAGCTTGCTCGACATTGGCGGAGTAGCTGCACCAGGAGAGACCCTAGCGTTCGAGGTCTGGGAACCAGCCTGGGGTGGCTCAAAGCCGGGCACTATTCGTTGCAACCCAACAGGGTGGCAGCGTTATCGCTGTGACGAGATGGGAACCACTCAAACAGATGAATTCGGCAATTTTGTTGTTAACTGGACTGTGCCCGAGACAGGCCAGCCGACGGCATCCAACGACTACCACATTGAGGTGCTCTTCCCCGGCTCTACCTATCGCTACACAACTATCGAGACGACCGACCTGCGCATCCTGGAATCTTCGGTCGAACTGGATGCATGGCTCGACCCGGAGACGGTGCTCATCAACGACCCCTTCTGGGTCAATGGCACCATCATCGAGGCGGCAATCGACAACGGCAACATCTCTATCGAACTCGACGGGAGCGTCATCGCCTCCGACGCGGTTGAAGACTCGAATTGGTCATTCAGCGTAACCGCGCCCAGCAACCTGCCTGCCGGTAACTACACTGTGTTAGTCATCTTTTATCCTGACGACCCCGAGACATCGACCCTGCCCGAGGAGCGGGTCTCACTGACGCTGACTCTGAGAGGCACCTCGACGCTAGTATTGATTGGCGAAGAGTATTTCGCGCGCAACGCCAACGCCTCGCTCACCGGTCAACTGCTCGACCACTTGGGCCAACCGCTGGCGGAGCGCACCGTTTCGCTCGCTTGGGAAGGTGTCGCGGCGGGCGACCGGCAGACTGCCCCAGACGGCGACTTCGGGCTGGACCACTTCTTACCAATCGAGCATCCGCTCGGCGCAGCCCAGTGGAGCGCCAGCTTTGCGGGTGATTTTCTACATGAAGAGAGCAACAGCACGCGCAACGTGGTGGTGGTAATGCAGCCGCAAATTGAATTCGATGTCGCAGGCCGCCACTTCTACCCTGGCGACAGCTTCTGGATTAATGGCACACTAGCGATGGACAACGGGACCTCGCTGGTAGGTAGCTTGGTGCTGCTGATTGACGGTGTCTTTGTCACCACCTTCGCGACTAATGGTAGCTTCAGTTTCTTCCATACTCCTGACGTCTCCTATCTAGACGTCGGCTCGCACCAGCTCGAGCTGCGCTATGGCGGCGATGAACTGGTGCTTGATGCCAGCGCCTCGCGCACAGTGTTCCTGCACCGACAGGTTGTACTGACTCTGGAGGGACAGCAGGTGCTGCGCGGTGAGGCCATTACACTAGCAGGCAGTGCGCACGACCATGGCTCAATGCCGGTAGGCGGGATCGAAATCGAGTTTGACTGGCCCGCCACCAGCAGTGACCCCGACACATCCATCACTGACGGTAGCGGCGGCTTCAGCAGTGCCTACAGCGTACCACAGGCGCAACTCCTCGGTTATGCTGAGGTGACGGCGAGCTTCGATAACACGACGCAACCATACTACGACTTGGCAAATACCAGCGCTATTTTCACGGTTGTGAGCGAGCTGACTATCCAGATTTCCGATCAGGAATCCTACCGTGGCGAGCCCGTATGGTTCAATGGCACCTTGCTCGATGACCGTGGACAGCCAGTTCCGGAGCTGGCACTGAACCTTTTCTGGAATGAAGGCTACCTGACAAATTTCGAAAGCGACGCCGAAGGAAATTTTTCGGTAGCGTGCGACGCCGCCTGGTCCTGTGCTGACCCGACGCATTCGCTCGGTCCCGTGGAAGTGCGGCTTGATTTTGGTGGTTTCGGCTGGTACTTGTCGACTGAGCGTGTTGCAACTTGGACCGTCTGGGGCCGGGCATTAGTCGCCATCGATGAATTTACACCAGTCGTGGTCGCTGGTAGCAACGTTACCTACTCTGGAAACGTGGTCGATGACTTGGGACAGCCACTAGACCGCACGCTACAGGTACGTTGGAATGATATCACTCGCACTACTGTCGATTCTGTTAATGGCGAATTCGCCGGCAGCTTCGCGCTGGAAGCCTTTGCGCCTGTGGGCAACTTCACCCTGGCGCTAGCCTCAGATGACCAGAACTGGTTGCATGGCGGCTCCGATACGGCCACTGTGACTGTGCAGCGTTACACTGTGCTGGAACTGGAGTGGGGACCTGCGCTACGGAACGTCTCGACTGCGGTACAGGGGTCACTGCTCGACTCATCAGGTTCTGGGCTGGAGGGTGAGTTTGTGAGCTACAGTTTCGACGGCGTGGCAGTAGGCGAAGCACTTACTGGCGCCGACGGCGCGCTACAGTTCGAGCTGCCTGTTCCCGCCGCAACCGAGTTGGGAATGCACACGCTCAGCGCCAGCTTCACTGGCTCCTACTTCTACCTACCTTCGAGCATTGAGGTGCAAGGAGCAGTAGTCGCAGCCACTATGCTGGATGTATCACCGCGGCAACTGCAGCGTGCAGCTAGCTTTAGTCTGGAGGCGGTGCTACATGATGACACCGGCCTACCGCTTGCGGGCGAGGCGGTCAACTTGAGTTTGGCAGGGCAGCTGCATCTGCTGCAAACCGGTCCTGACGGCCGCGTGACGTTTATGCATGAAGAGCTGCCAGCAATCTGGCCGTTGGGGCCACTCGACGCAGTCTGGAGCTATGTGGGCCGCGAATGGTATCTGCCTTCGGAGGCCGTGCAGGAGCTTGTGGTAGTCGCACCTACGACTCTCCATCTATTGGTAGAGGAGGCTGTGCTGGCCGGCCAGAGCTATAGCGTCGCGGGTAATATTGAGGA
>CAZJIB010000047.1:0-2986 GCA_964546085.1 uncultured Isosphaeraceae bacterium | reverse complement strand
CGACTCCACCAAACCCAAGGCACATCAGAACCTACGCAATACCCAGGACGGTTCACTTAGTAGAGTAAATCTTGAGTTCATCTCCCAAACGAGTTGTAGTAAGAATCCTGTTTATCAGTCCTTTGATTAGCAGCCGAGGTTTACTGCTTGAAAATGTCTCGTTGAGAAGGTAAGCCGACCCCACACGGTCGAAGTCCGACTCCTCGCTACGGTCACGCAGTGCATGTAGAAGTTCGAGAGGGTTGGCACCCTCCGCGGCAACCCGCTCAATCTGAAAGCCGTGTGATCTGAGCAGAGTTGTGATCCCCGAGATTGAGAAGAGGTGGACGTGGTCGTTAGGACTGACTGCGGTCCAGCGGATACCTAGCAACCGAACTGAAGTGCCCAACGCATTCGGTGTCGTGATGTATAAGAGTCCTCCAGGTCGCAAGAAGCGAAAGCAACTTGTCAGAAAGGTATCGGGGTAATGAACATGCTCAATAACACCGTTAGCGACAATAACGTCAATACTTGAATCCGAGAAACTGGCCTCTTCAATAAATGTTTTTTGGACATCAAAGCCCTGCTTTCGTAAAGCCTCAACGGCCGAACTAGCAATCTCAAGCCCTTGGGCTCTCCAACCCGCGTCAACAGCAGCCCTGAGCATCGCCCCTGAACCACAGCCAACATCCAGAAGCAAACCAGTTTCTCTGAAATCCTCAAAGGTCGCCACGATCTCTCTTGAACGACGATGCACAAGTTCCGGAAGAATTTCGTCCCTATAGTGATCCTCATAGAGGGGATATTGCTTAGGCAAGACAGGGCTATACAGGCTGCTGCACCGTCCGCACTTGACTACCTTGTAACCCTCCTTGATTCCCATCGGGATTACTGATTGCGAGCAACAGCCCGGACAAACGTGCCTAACCACGGTTTCATTGTAACGGTAGAATCTAAATTGGCACCTCCAGCGATAATCCGTCCTGGAGTTCACCCGTTTTGTGAGACGCCGCTTCCTGGGAGATGATCATGGGGGAAGAAGTCCATGCAATGGGTAATCGATACACCTACACCGAGGCGTTCTGTCGTGGGGCGGTCGAGTTGGCTCGGTCGTCGGATCGGCCTCGCTAGCCCTGGGCCAGTTAGTGTTTTCGGTGATACCCTTCGCCTAGGTCTTTGGCAGGCATATCTCTTCTCAACAGGTTTGATAACGCTCCGGTCAGTACGAGGGAGTTCCCACAAGTGGTGAACAGGATAGGCACTACATTATTGATCTTAGGACTCGTTGTGCTGGCTATTACCAGTACAAGTTTGGCATTCTCCCTAAATGCCTCTGATCCAACATTGACCACAGACGATATTACAGAGGAGCAGTATTCTTCCGACATCGCGGCCCTTGATACAATGCGTGAATTCAAAAGCGGTATTGAGACCGAAATATATGAGCAGGGATTGTCGGGAATTGAGATACCTATCTTGATCGATGATTATGTGAGAAACAAATTCTATCATGGATATTCAGTTAAGAACTGGCACGATAACTGGGTCCTATATTTAGTGAATATGTTTATTCCTCAATCTTATCTTTCGGGCAACATGAAGCCCGACGATATTATTCGATACGATTACGGAATATGCAATCAGCAAACCATCGTGTTTCAGGAGTTAGTGAGAAGCTTCGGTTTTGATTTTGGATCAGTACGATTCTCGGTTCCCGATTTCAACCATTTCGCCTCCGCTGTGAGGGTCAATGGCGACTGGCATTATTTTGATCAGAATCTTGAGCCTGAATATGATCGTACAAGTCCTGATACGTTTGACAAAGTAATTCGTGGCAATCAACAGATTCTTACAACGATGTACGGTAATCATTTCAACGATGTCAGAAGTGATATGATAGAACTTACCGAAATAAACACCTTCCCTGCTGCTAGAGGTGTCTTGGCTCAGGATGTGAGTTACATTCTATCATGGTACGGATGGGCGTTTCTTATTTTTCCTAGCGTCACAACTTTGTTGTACCGAAGACGAGCCCTGCAGTCTGAGAATGCCGAAGATAGGGACGCAAGTCTCTTCAGTTAGACAATGCATTTCTCTAGGGCTAGCCTTCGCTGAATAAGCCAAGGCAGAGCGCAGGAAGAGTTTACCGATGGCATGATGGCATTACAGAAGTCACTGTGGCCTATTATCGTCTGACCGTGGGTTTGGCCGCAGGCAGAGTGGTGTAGTCAACTGAACCGCCCCGGGTATTGCGTAGGTTCCGACCCTTTAGAGGATGGAGCCATGACAAGACATCGACGGCCGGGGCGTTACCCGGTGGAGTTTCGTGAGCAGGCGGTCCGGATGGGCTTTGAGGCTGAGCGGCACAGTGGTTCGCAGTGGGCTGCGATTGTGGGCGTGGCCGACGAGTTGGGCCCGAGACGGGACACGGTTGGCAAGTGGGTGCGTCGTTTGTCGGTCGATGACGATCGTCGCGCCGGTGTCACCATTGATGAGCGTCAACGTCTACGGGTTCTGGAGTTGGAGAGCCGTGAGTTGCGGCGTGCCAATGAGATCTTCAAGACAGCTTCGACTTTCTTCGCGGCCGACCTCGACGGCCCAAGGAGATGATCGCGTTCGTTGACGCGTTCCGGCACAGGTTCGGGGTTGAGCCGATCTGTACGACTCTGTAGTTCGCCCCTTTCACCTACTGGTCGGCCAGGAGTCGGCCGCCGTCGAGGCGGTCGATTCGCGACGAGGGACTCAAGGTTGATATTGCCCGGGTGCATGTCGACAACTTCGGGGTGTATGGCGCCGACAAGGTGTGGGCGCAACTCAATCGTGGGTTGGCAGGCCAGCCGTTCACTCAAAACAGACTTGGCGCTCCACGCCTTGGAGCAGGCCATCTGGGAACGCAGCCGACACGGACGAAGCCTCGATGGCCTCGTCCATCACAGCGACAGGGGCGTGCAGTACCTGTCGATCCGTTACACCGAACGTCTCGCCGAGTGCGGTGTCGTGAACTCGG
>CAZJIB010000046.1:0-3110 GCA_964546085.1 uncultured Isosphaeraceae bacterium | reverse complement strand
AAAACGATAAACAGCAGCAAGGCGCCCCCCCCGAAAGTAATAAACAACAACAGGGCGGCCCCGAAAAAAGTAAACAACGGCGACAGGGCGGTCCCGAAAAGCACTAAACAACATCAAGGCGGCCACCGAAAGTAATAAACAACAGCGGGACGGCATGGGGGAGGAATAAAACAACAACAAGGCTGCACTGGCGAGTAATAAACAACACCAGGGCGGCACGGGCGAGACATAGCCAAGAACAAAGCGGCCCCGACACGTAATAAACGAGGCGGCCCCAAAACAAATAATAAACAGCAGCAGTGCGCCCCCGTGGCCCCGAAAAGTAATAAACAGCATCAGGGTCGCCCCGACAATCAATAAACAACAGCAGGGCAGCCCCAAAAAGCAATAAACAGGAACAGGACGGCATGGGCGAGCAATAGACAACGACAAGGCGGCATTGGAGCATAACACGTAGCGGCAGGGCGGCACTGATGAGTAATGAACAACAGGGTGGCCCCGAAAGGTAATAAGCAAGGCGGCCCCGACAAAAAATAATAAACAGTAGCAAGGCGACCCCTAAAAGTAATATACGATTAAAGGGCGGCTGCCGAAAATAATAAACAACACCAGGGCGACATTGGCGAGTAATAAACAACAACAGGGCGGCATTGCGGAGAAATAAACAGAAGCACGGCGGCACTACCTAGCAATAACTAAGAACAGGGCGGCCCCGAAAAACAATGAACGCGGCGGCCCCGACAAAATAATAAACTGCAGCAGGTCGGCCCCGAAAAGTAATTCACAACGGGGCGGCCCCGAAAAATAACAAACAACAACAGGGCGGCATTGGCGAGTAATGATCAACAAGAGGGCGGCATTGGCGAGTAATAAGCAACAGCAGGGCTGCAGTTGCGAGCGATAAACAACAGCGGGGCGGCATTGGCGAGCGAGAAGCAAACAACCGCAGGGCGGACCCGAAAAGTAATAAACAAGGTGTTCCAGAAATAACAACATAACAACAAGGTGGCTCTGCAAAAAAAGTAAACAACTGCAAGGCACCCCCCAAAAGTAACAAACAACTACAGGGCGGCATGGGCAAGTAATAAACAACAACATAGCGGCACTGGCGAGGAATAAACAGCAGCAGGGCGGCATTGGCGAGCCGCAGACAACAACAGGGTGGCCCCGAAAAGAAATAAACAACAAGGCGGCATTGGCGATCAATAAGCAACAGCAAGGCAGCATCGGCGAGCAATAGACAGCAGCAGCGCGGCATTGGCGAGCAATAAACAACAGCAAGGCAGCCCTGAAGAGCAATAAGCAACTACGGGCCGCCATCGGCGAGCAATAAACAGCAGCGGGGCGGCGCTGGCGAGTAATAAACAACAACAGGGCGGCCCCGAAGAGTAGTAAACAAGGCGGATTCCCAATAAAATAAACAGCGGCAAGGCGGACTTGAACAATAAGTAACAACAATGCACCCCCGAAAAGTAATAAACAACAACAGGGCGGCATCGCCGAACAATAGACAACGGCAGGGCGGCATTGGCGAATAATGAACAACAGCGGGGCGGCCCTGAAAAATAATAGACGACGACAGGGCGGCACTGGCGAGGAATAAACAACAAGAAGGCGGCATTGCCGAGCAATAAACAGTAGCAGGGCGGCATCGGCGAGTAATGCGACAAGGCGGCCCCGAAACAAACTAAACAACGGCGTGGCCAGCAAGGCGGCATTGGCGAGCAATAAACAGCAGGGCGGCCCCGAAAAGTAATAAACAAGTTGGCACCGGAAAAACGATAAACAGCAGCAAGGCGCCCCCCCCGAAAGTAATAAACAACAACAGGGTGGCCCCGAAAAGTTAAATAATGCGGCCCCGAACTAATAATAAACGGCGACAGAGCGGTCTCAACAACAGCAAGGCGGCCGCCGAAAGTAATAAAAAACATGGCGGCATTGGCGAGCAATAAACAAACACAAGGCAGCATTGACGAGTAATAAGCAACAGGGTGGCACGGGCGAGGCGTAGACAAGAACAAGGCGGCTCCGAAACAGAATCAACGAGGCGCCCCAAAACAAATAATAAACAGCAGCACTGCAGCTCCAATAAGCAATGCACGACAGCAAGGCAGCCCCGACAAATAATAAACAGCAGCAGGGCGGCCCCGAAAAGTAATAAACAAGAGCAGGGCGGCATTGGTGAGTAATAAGCGGCAGGGCAGCATCGGCCAGCAACAGACAGCAGCAGAGCGGCATTGGCGAGTAATAGACAACAACAGGGTGGCTCCGAAAAAAATAACACCTACGGAGCGGCATTGGCGAGTAATACGCAACAGTGGGGCGGCGCCAAACTGTAACCTTTCAAGGCAGACCCACAAAACATAAAGAACAACGCGGCGGCCCTGAACAATAATAAGCAACTACAAGGTAACCCCAAAAAGTAATAAACAGCAGGGAGGCGCTGGCGAGTAATAAGCAACGACAGGGCGGCACTTGCGAGTAAGAAACGGCAGCAAGGCGGCACTGGCGAGTAATAAGCAACACCGGGGCGGCCCCGAAAGATAATAAACAACAAGACGGCGCCAGCGAGCACCGTCACCGTGTGGCTCCAGCCGCCCAGGAGCAGGAGCAGCAGCAGCAGCAGCAGCAGCAGCAGCAGTAGCAGCAGCCGCAGCGTCACCCATCACCCGTCACCCGTCACCGTCACCGTGTGGCTCCAGCCGTCCAGGAGCAGGAGCAGGAGCAGCAGCAGCAGCAGCAATCACCCGTCACCCGTCACCCGTCGCCGTCACCGTGTGGCCACGGCCGCTCAGGAGCAGGAGCAGCAGCAGCAGCGTCACCCATCACCCGTCACCCTCACCCGTCACCCGTCACCGTCACCGTGTGGCCCCAGCCGCCCAGGAGCAGGAGCAGGAGCAGCACCAGCAGCGCCACCCGTCACCCGTCACCGTCACCCGTCACCCATCACCGTCACCGTGTGGCCCCAGCCGCCCAGGAGCAGGGGAAGGAGCAGCAGCAGCGTCACCCGTCACCCGTCATCGTCACCCGTCACCGTCACCGTGTGGCCCCAGCCGCCCAGGAGAAGAAGGAGCAGCAGCAGCAGCAGCAGCGTCACCCGTCACCCGTCA
>CAZJIB010000045.1:0-3605 GCA_964546085.1 uncultured Isosphaeraceae bacterium | reverse complement strand
CGATGCACAATGTCGCCAAGCCCTTTTTAGCCTCACGTTTCTGCATTTCATAAAGCAACGTCACCAGAATCCTGGCGCCCGATGCACCGATGGGATGGCCGATGGCGATGGCGCCGCCATTGACGTTGACCTTATCGGTATCCCAGCCGAGGTCCTTGTTGACGGCGCAGGCTTGGGCGGCGAAGGCTTCGTTGGCTTCGATCAGGTCAAGGTCGTCGGTCGTCCAGCCGGCCTTTTCCAGGGCCATGCGGCTGGCCGGTATCGGGCCGGTGCCCATGATCGCCGGGTCAACCCCGGCGGTGGCCCAGGATTTGATCCGGGCGAGGGGTGTGATGCCCCGTTTTTCGGCATCCTCGGCGCTCATCAGGACCACGGCCGCGGCGCCATCATTGATTCCGGATGCGTTGCCGGCGGTCACGGTGCCGTCCTTGGCAAAGGCGGCGCGTAATTTGCCTAAGTCTTCAGCCGTGGTGCCGTGTTTCGGGTATTCATCCGCATCAACCACGGTCTCGCCCTTGCGGGTCTTGATGGTGACCGGAACGATTTCGTCGGCGAACTTACCGGCTTTCTGGGCGTCTTCGGCCTTGTTTTGCGACAGGGCGGCGAAGGCGTCCTGCTCGTCGCGGGTCAATTGCCACTTCTCGGCGACGTTTTCCGCCGTGGTGCCCATGTGATAGCCGTTAAACGCGTCCCAAAGGCCGTCCTTAATCATGGTATCGACCATTTCGGTGGAGCCCATTTTGGTGCCGTCGCGAAGATGTACGCAATGCGGCGCCTGGCTCATGTTTTCCTGGCCGCCGGCGACGACGATGGAACTGTCGCCTACCTTGATGGCCTGGAAACCCAATGCCACGGAACGCAATCCCGATCCGCAAAGCTGATTGATGCCGTAAGCGGTTTTTTCAACGGGAATTCCGGCGCCGACGGCGGCTTGGCGGGCCGGGTTCTGGCCTTCGCCGGCGGCTAGAATTTGGCCCATGATGACTTCGCTGACGTCTCCGGGATCGACCTCGGCGCGTTTCAGCGCTTCGACAATGGCAACCTCGCCCAGGGAATGGGCGGGGAGTGAACTGAGGCCGCCTAAAAAGGCGCCTACGGGGGTGCGTGCAGCGGCGGCGATGACGACTTCCGTCATAATTGGGTATCCTCCTACATGTGTTTCGGCCCAGGGCCATTGGGGGCGCCTGGGAATTTGGTATTTTATGGGTCGGGGCCTGCTTGGTTATTTGGTAGCCCGCGATGGAGTATCAAGATAGCACCTTTATGTCTACAGTTGTTTGACTTTTGTCAAGCTTTCGCAAAGCCATTGGCCTAGCGGTTTATAGAGCATGGTTTTGGCGCGGCCGCCGGCGACCATGCCGATATGCCCGGCGGCCAGCATTTTACTTATCGCCCCGGGGATGGCGTCAGCAAGCGCGGCGGCGGAGCCAGGCGGCACGATATGATCGTCTTTGGGCACAATCACCAGGGACGGCGCCGTGATGGTTTCCGGTAGCACTGCCTCGCCATCGACCCGCCATGCGCCCTTGGCCGGGGCGTTGTCCACGTACCAGCCGATCAGGCATTCCCGGGCCACCGGCCCGACCAGGGGAACGCCGTCATTGAGCCAATCCTCCAGCGCGATAAATTTCCGGGCCTTGTCCGAGTTTTCATCGAGGGCTGAAAAACGGCGGAATTTATCCGTCGTCAAATAAGGATCGAGGCTTGAGAACATGGCCTGCAGGACGTCTACCGGCAACGCCCCCAATTGATCGATCATGGCGCTTATTCCCGGCGCCATCGCTTCGAGCATCCGGATCGGGGCTTTGGGCCCGGCGTGAAAATCCCAGGGCGTTGCCAAAAACGCCAACGCCGCCGCCCGGTCCGGGCGCCGGTGCGCCAGGGCCAGGGTCAGCAGGCCACCCATGCAATAACCCAATAACGCCGGCGCCTGGCCGGTGGCGTCGAAAATTTCATCGGCGACCGGTTCCAGCCGCCAGCAGATATAGTTGGTGAGATCGAAATCTTGTTCTTCCGGCCCCGGCATTCCCCAATCGACCAGGAAGGGCCTCAAGCCCACGGAAGCCAAATACCGCATCAGGCTCTGTTGTTCGGTCAGGTCGAGGATATAGCCGCGGTTGATCAACGAAGGTACCACCAGGACCGGCATGGCGGATGGATCACCGGTGCCGTAATCCAGCACCCGCGTCGCGCCATCGCGCCAGAACACGGGCGGCTCCGGGGGACGCGGCGGGCGCGGAAGATGGCCGTAGCGGTTGACGCCATCGGAGAAAGCGATCAGCCGGGACCGGGCTTCGGCATCCACGGCGGCGGAAAATGCCGGAAGCTCAACCTTTTCGAGGTTTTTTTCCAGGTTTGCGGCGGCTTTTTGGAGTTCCGGCCTCCAGGATATCGAGCCGCTTTTCAATCCGCTCAAGGCGCCGAGCGAGCTCAGCCAGGTCAGGGTCTGGAGCGCCAGGTGTAGCGCCACCGGCTGCGGTTGAGGGAGATGAGGAGGCGTCTGCATCGGCGTTGCCTTGGTTCTGCGTTGCCATGGTTGCGAAAGCCGAAGCGCCCGCGTTCATCAATTCCATGGTCTGGGCCATGATCTCGGCGGTCTGTTGGTCTTTGGAGATGCCGCCCAATTGTTGTTGCCAGAGATCCAGGTACTGTTTCGCCAGGGCATCCAGGTCGGGGGGCTCTGACATGATGTGATCCTTTGTGTTTCCTAAAATCTCTCGGCGATTATAGCCATGATTATAGCCGGGGGGGGAAGCGAGTGGGGAACATTTCATTGCAGTGCAGCATTTTTCGCGCTAGGTTCCTGCTCCCTTGGATGGATGAGCCTGATTGCGATGAGTGAAGAAGAAAAAGCCGAGACGCCGCCGATAACGATCAAGAAATACGCCAACCGGCGGCTCTACAATACGCAGACCAGCAGTTATGTCACCCTCGACTACCTCGCCCAGATGGTGAAAGAGGGTACCGACTTTGTCGTTTATGACGCAAAATCCGGTGAAGACATCACCCGCCAGATTCTGACCCACATTATCGTCGAGGAAGAAGGCAAGGGCCAAAACCTGCTGCCGATCAGTTTTCTGCGTCATCTCATCAGTTTCTACGGCGACAGTTTGGAATCGGTGGTGCCCAACTATCTGGAAAATTCCATGCAGGCGTTCGCGCAGAATCAAGAACAGATGCGCGACTATATGCAAAATACGCTTGGTGATCTCAACCCCATGAACCAGATCGAGGAAATGGGTAAAAAGAATGTCGCCATGTTCGAAGAGACGATGAAGATGTTCATGCCGTTCTTTCCCGGCACGGATGGCAAAAAAAAGACCAAGGATAACAGCGCCCCTTCAAGCCCCGGCCCGGCGCCCGAGCCGGAAGACGAATCCGAATCCGGCAGCCAATTGGATGAACTGCGTGGCCAGCTTGAACAGATGCAGCAGCAAATTGACAAGCTCACCCGCGGCGGCAAGAAATAAAGACGTCGTAGAGGCGGGGGGTTTTTTAAACCGCAAATTCGTCGTCGCAAATGAGTCCATTTGCTCGGGATTTGCTATTGTTTTAACCGCAAATTCGTCGTCGCAAATGAGTCCATTTGCTCGGGATTTGCTCTA
>CAZJIB010000044.1:0-3781 GCA_964546085.1 uncultured Isosphaeraceae bacterium | reverse complement strand
GCCGATCTGGTCCATCACGACATCCGCCGAAGCGACGCCGGACAGACCCAAGATACAGATACAAGACGTCAGGTTTCTCATTGTTCTCGCGGGATGATGAATCCCCTCCTTACTTCTTCTTCTTCGTGAACGTTCACATAGATAGCCCATGCAAAGCAAGGGCACGGCGGGTACCGAGTTGCCGAATCGGCCGTGGTTTGGCGTCCGATCCTTCTCTCGACCTTCTTCTGCCGTCGGTACAAGACCGAGCGTCAGTCGACTGACGAACCTCCATGTGCGAACACGCCAAGGCCACAATTGGGAACGGTCTGTGGCCAGCGACGAGGTCGCCGATGGAAGCCATCACCCCTACTTTGAGTCCATCAAGGGCCTTTGTCAAGCAAGTGCGACAACTTTTTCGGGGGTCTGGGAACATGATGGGGAATAGACGAGCACAGGTCGAGCGGGCGACCCCTCTGATCGCTGCAATCGGCCTCGCAAGGGGGGGGCATTCGGCGATTCTGGCCATTTTCCCCCAACTTCCTCGCGCAGATTACCCAGTATGTCAGGGGACGTAACCACCCAAGGGGAAGGGTGAAACTGCCGTGTCGTTCGTGTCACCTTCGAGCATGTCAATGCCGCTGAAACTCCAGGCGGTCAGATCGAACACCTCGCCGTCAGGCCCAGTGGCGGATGCCCGCTTTGCCCAACCGTCAAGGTAGTCCCAGGGCTCACCTGTTCCGTCCAGAGCGATATCGCCAAATGTGTCAATCACCGTGCCGCTCTGGAAGAGTTCCATGGCATCGTCGCCATTGATGGCCATGGCGCCACTTTCAAAGTCGGGCGCGAACCCGAAGAATGTTTCGAAGTCCACATCGTCGTCTGTGACATAGAGGAATGTACCGGCGGCAGCGCTGCCTGCCGGGAAGGTGTACTCCTGCCCATCACTGCCACCGCCGTTGTTGGCGGAGCCGACTCCATACAGACTCAGGTCGGCGATGTCCTCCAACACATACAGTTCGAGACCCTTGGGACCTGCGCCGGTGCCGAGAGTCGCATCGAAGACGCCCGTGATGACCATGCCAAGTATCTCGCACTCATCAGGGATGCCGTTGGCGTCATCGTCACTTGATGTGCCATCGTCAATGTCGCAGACATCACCGATGCCGTTGCCGTTGCAGTCAGCCTGATCCGGGTTGTAGAGGTCGCAGTTGTCGACAGCATCCGGCACGCCGTCGCCATCTTCATCGGCGATGGGGGCCGAACTGAAGATGACGCGATCGAAGTAGATCGCCTCGCTACCGGAGTTGGCCTCCAAAGAGATGCGAAGCGTGGCCTCGGTGTACCCCGTGAGGCCTTGCAGCATCGGGAACCAGACGCCCTCGATGCCCATGTCGTCGATGTCCTGTCCGGTAGTGTCGAAGATCGAGATGATCTCGCCGCCGTCCACAACCACATCCACGACGATGGCATCGGTCTCCCAGCCGGTACTTCCGACCAGCATGTCAAGCCCGACGCTCCAGTCGCCACCACCCGAATTGGTCACGGTGTCAAACACCACTTGCATGATGCCGTCGGTGTCGCTCATCTGGTAGCCCTGGACACCGTCCGGATACTCGCCGACACCGCCGCCGGTGTAATTGGTTACACCGACATAATCGCCGTCCACGAGACCCTCGCCGCCAGTGGTGAAGTACCAGGCAGTGAAGCCCATTTCTGCACCGCTGGCAACCCACTCGACCATGGCCTGCCCGTCGTTGTTCACCAGTTGGTGGTCGACGGCTGCGTCACCGAGGTCGTAGTACCTCTCGCCGATCAGCGGCTCTTCAAAGCTGGTGTAGGCAATGTTCTCGGTTTCGCATTCGTCTGGAACGCCATTTGCGTTGGTGTCCTCAGATGTTCCGTCTGCGATGTCGCAGGCATCCACAATGCCGTTCTCGTTGCAGTCGGCCTCGCAGTCATCCGGGATGCCATTTCCGTCGCAATCGTCGGAAGTGCCACCGGCGATATCGCAGTCATCCGGAACACCGTTGCCGTTGCAGTCCTCTTCACATTCGTCAGGAATGCTGTTGCCATTGCAATCCTGTGACACACCGCTGTCGATGTCGCACGGATCACCGATGCCGTTGTCATTGCAATCGGCTTGATCGAAGTTGGGAAGATAGCAGTTGTCGACATGGTCGTCGATACCGTCGCCGTCCGCATCGAGCCCGTCGCAGTGATTTGGCTCACCAGGGGTGTCGATTGTCAGGGAGTGATACACGCCGATGTTCCAATCGCCGCCGTCGGGGCAGCGATAGACATGGGACGGGGGATAGATGCCTACCGGCCCAAGTACAGTGTCTGCATAGACGAAATCAAGCACTTCGCCGTCGTACCCGACTTCCTGCAGGCCAACAGAATCCAGAATCTCGCTCCAAGGCGTGCTGTCCAGCGTGCCGTCGTCATCCGTATCGAGATCGTCGGCCTCCGCGCCAGTGAAGCCGGAGACGAGCAGGTGCGTCACATTGTCGCTGTTTTCAAAGTTCATACCGTCGATGATGACATCGGGTGTACCGATGAGCATCGTGTCTTCGCCGAGTGACAGGAGTCCGTCATCAGCGATGACCATGCCGGCCAGATCAATGACTTCCTCGATGACACCTGCGCCGCCGACTCCATCGCCAATGACGATGTAGTGCAGACCATCCAGATCAGTGCCGGCCTCGCCAAACAACTCCACATATTCATCGTTGTCGGTGCCATCCTGATCGGTACGAAGTTCGTTGATGAGGATGTCTCCGCCACCACCGCCGCCGCACTCAACGCCCCAGGCGCTGATAATTGCGAGAATGTCGGCCACAGTGACGCAGCAGTCGCCGTAAGGCGCCGGTGCACAGTCGGCAGCCGGGCGATAAGTGCCATCGCCACATTCGCCGAAACTGCCAATAATTGCCAGAATGTCACCGACCGCGACGACGCCGTCACCGTCGATGTCCTCGGCACATGTCGGCAAAGGATCGTCACAGGGATCCGGCAGGGATGACTCCACAACTTCCATTGCTTCTACAAGATGCATGTTGGGGTATCCGATGGCCGCGGGATTGACCCACGAACCGAGACCGCACTCGCCGTAGGTCGTTCGCATCCAAGTAGGCGACGCTTCGCCAGCATCATTGCAGCCGATCTCATGGCCGCCCGGGAATGCGCCAGGGATGACGATTTCCACAAAGACCAAATCGTCGGGTACGAGTTCGATGGGTGTGGCGAAAATCGCCGTGTAGAAGGCCGCCGACGGTGAATCTGCAATCGCAACGCTGGCCGAACCAATGGGGAAGAGATCAGTACCGCCTGCCGCGGGGCCAGCGACACCGTCGGTGTCCCTGTAGATGTTGATGGTCGCCGTGCCCGCTGGTGTATTGTCCGCCATGGCGAAATGAACGCAGGTCACTTGCAGAGGAAGGCCGGCCAGTTCGCTGAGCGAGAGATCGTGGCTTCGCCCATACCGATGCTCGGGAGTGCCAGTACCGCTCCAGCAACTCACTGCATGACCGTCGATCACGGTGGAT
The DNA here is from genome assembly GCA_964546085.1 of uncultured Isosphaeraceae bacterium. GTDB lineage: Bacteria > Planctomycetota > Phycisphaerae > Phycisphaerales > SM1A02 > CAZJKE01. The sequence goes on along the minus strand of CAZJIB010000044.1, from coordinate 254 downwards.
GTGTCTGCACTCTCAGTAATGAGGACGCCATCGACGCCGTCGCATGCTGGCAGTCCGCGGCTTGCCGCCGCGTGGCCGTGCCCATTCGTGTCAAGTTGGTACCGAGGTGTTGCGTCGCCTCTGGTCAGCCGTGGGGCGGCATCCAGACCGGCGGTCCAGCACAGGGCGATAGCGGCAGTTACGACAGCGGATCGAGTGGGAGTACACATGAAAGGATGACCTCTCTTCTTTCTCACGGCATCATGCTTGATGCG
>CAZJIB010000043.1:0-3861 GCA_964546085.1 uncultured Isosphaeraceae bacterium | reverse complement strand
AATCTTTTCAAAGCCCGTGTATGAAAGCAATTCCTTGATTTCGCGGGTTGAGTACGCTTTTGTGCCCGGACTGTCCAAGCGCTCGTAGACGATCCGTCTGGGGCTCTTAAAGAGGCGGCCTCACAGCAGGCCATGAATCGCCCAGAGCATCCAGCCGGTCCATGACGGTGTGTGATAAACCATCGCCTTGATTACGCCGCCCGGCCGCAGCACCCGGAATGCTTCTGCAAAGGCTTTAGGAGTATCCGGCGTGTGATGCAGCACCCCCCATGAATAGACGAGATCGAACGTCCCATCTTCAAACGGCAGATTCTCTGCGTCCGCCCGCATGCGCTCGTACTGCCCGGGCTGAGCGTCCACGAGGCCCAACTGTTTCCTGGTGTGCTCAAGACCGGCTTCGGTCAGGTCTACTCCGGTCGCTTCTGCGCCGGCATTCACCCAGTTAGAGAAATCAACTCCGGCCCCGACACCGATCTCCAGTACTTTCTTCACGGCGTAGGCTACAAACTCGGCGAATCCCGGGATATAGGGTTCAAGCTGGTATCGGCTCTTCCGGACCTGCATGTAGAAAGTCAGATCGTCTTCGGATGTGCCGTATCACACTCCGGCGGATTCGGCTTCCCAGTGTGCCCGAACGTCATCCTTCAGGCCGGAGTCAGAACGTTCTGTGGCATTGGATCTCCTTCTGGCTGGCATGCGGACAAGAATAGCGCACCTCCGGCCATGAACCGTGTGATCTGGACCCCGGGATCGGGGCATGGTGTGCTTACAGCCCCCTGCTAAACTTGACCGGCGTCTCGCGCTCCGAAATCATCCCGAACTCGCCTCAGGAATTACTTGTTTATGTGCGGTATCGCCGGATTCCAGGGCCGTTTCAGTTCAGACCTGTTGCGCTCAATGGGCGCCGTCCTTGCTCACCGTGGCCCGGACGATTCTGGCGAATGGGAGAACGTAACGAACGGGGTCGGACTCGCCCATCGGCGACTTTCCATCATTGATCTTTCGGAGAAAGGTCACGAACCGATGGTGTCGTCAGACGGCGCGTGTGTTCTCACGTTCAATGGGGAGATCTACAACTACGTGGAGCTGCGCCAGGAACTTCTGGACCGGGGACGTGTTTTTCGAAGCGAATCGGACACCGAAGTTCTCCTCCAGATGTACGAGGAGTACGGCGTAGACGCGCTCAAAAGGCTGAACGGAATATTTGCGTTCGCCATCTGGGATGCGCATCACGAGACGCTGTTTGTTGCACGAGACCAGCTGGGCGTTAAACCCCTCTATTACGCGGAAACAGCGGGTGGTTTCCTGTTCGCCTCAGAGCTCAAAGCACTGCTCCTGTGTCCCGAGGTAAACCGATCGATCGACCCGGTGGCGCTGGATCAGCACCTGGCATTCCAGTGGGCGGTGGCGCCACGGACCATATTGTCCGGCATATCGAAGCTGGAACCGGGACACGCGCTGACGATCAAGGGCGGGGCAATCTCTCGCAAATGGCGTTATTACCAGCTTCCGTACGGCCAGCCACCCATGCGTGGTTCGGAAGATGAGATCGCGGAGGAACTCAGATCACGTCTGGCGGCGTCCGTTGAACGCCAGATGGTCAGCGACGTCCCGGTCGGCGCGTTTTTGTCCGGCGGGCTGGATTCAAGCTCCATCGTGGCGATGGCCCGCCAGTCCCGGCCCGACTACCGGATGCCGTGCTACTCAATTGGATTCGAGGATGAAGATTCGCTTGAAGGCAATCCCGCCGACCTGCCGTATGCCCGCAAGGTTGCGGAACGGCTCGGCGTGGATCTCCGCACGATAACCCTCACTCCCGAGGTGATCAGCCACCTGGAGAAGATGATCTATCACCTGGACGAGCCGCAGGGGGATCCGGCGCCGATAAACGCCTTGATGATCGCCGAGCAGGCGCGTGCCGATGGTGTCCCCGTCCTGCTGTCTGGCGCCGGCGGTGACGACGTGTTCTCCGGATACCGCCGCCATTACGCGCTGCAACTTGAGCGCATGTGGAGTTGGATGCCGGGCCCCGCCCGGTCAGCGCTCAAAGCCCTTACACGTGCGGCCCCCGTTAGCGGAGCGAAAGGGCGGCGTTTGAGACGGGCTTTCGAGTACGCCGGACTCTCGGCCGATGAGCGATTGCTGACCTACTTTCTGTGGACCGATGAGGGAACCCGAAGAGACCTGCTGAGTCCAGATGTTCAAGCCGCTCTATCCGGCTACGACACGCTGGATCCGTTGCGCGATTCTCTGGCGGAGCTTGAGGGCGAGACTCATCCGTTGAACCGGATGCTCTATCTCGAGGCGCGACACTTCCTCGCCGATCACAATCTCAACTACACCGACAAGACAGCGATGGCCCACGCGATCGAGGTAAGGGTCCCGCTTATCGATCCAGATCTTGTGGAGTTCGCTGCCCGGATTCCGGTCGGCCTCAAACAGAAAGGCCGGCACGGGAAGTACATCTTCAAGCGCGCCATGGAGCCGTACCTGGACCACGACGTCATATATCGACCAAAGACCGGGTTCGGCGCCCCGATCCGGCGCTGGGTGCGGCAAGAGCTGACGCCGCTGATAGACGACGTGTTGACCGAATCAGCTCTACAGCGGCGCGGGGTGTTTTCACCCGGTTCGGTCCGCCGTCTGATCGAAAATGATCGTGCGGGAAGAGTGGACGCCGCATACACGGTGTACGCAATTCTCTGTATCGAGCTGTGGGTCAGGGTGTTTCTGGACCGTGCCGTGGCCACGTAGGCCGATCACCCGCCGGACCTTCGCCATGAGCCACATCGATCGCACCCGCTGACTACACGGGGCGACCGTTGTAATTGATCGATTGAAGCAATGGCGTGCGTGCCTGCACGTACCAGTTATCGGTGAGCCCCCCTTATCGCGTATTGCGCGAACACGCGACGCTTCGGGCTACGGAATGCGTTACCGGAGGGCAAGCGTAATGAATCGCAACGACATAGACCGCGGAATCGATTTAACTCAGGTGTTCGGGATACTTTTCTTGCGCTGGAGAATCATCGGTGTGACCCTCGGTGCGGCGCTCGCGATCGCGTTGATATTCCAAATTGCCGGGGGATACTCAAGCAGCGAAGTGCAAACCCCGGATCCAGGGCTGAACACCTACGCCGCTTCGGCCACCTACGCCGTCGTGCCGACCTCGGACGCCGCCGAACTATCCTCCGATGAAGCCGCTCGCCTTACGCAGGCATTGACTCAGACTTACCGCCACATTCTATCTACGGATTCCGTCCGTCAAGCACTGGCATCGGAACACGGACTTGACCTTGATGCCGTGGGTATTTTCGACGATGTCGAGATCTCGTCGCTGGCCGGTACACCGTTCATATCCATTTCTGGGGTTACGGAACAGGCTACTGACGTCCTCACAGTCGTGAACGGGTACGCTGATGCCCTGACGGCAACCGGCGCCTATCCATCCATCCTGTTCGGTGATTTCCGGGTCGAGCTCGTGCTTGTCGAACCGGCGCTTACGGCGTCGTTGATCCTGGCGCCGGTTGCGATTGCGCCCGTCTCTGTTGTTCTTACGCCGTTCATGTTCGGCGTGATCGGTCTCTTCATCGGCGTCTTGATGGCGATGTTCGTCGAGTGGGTGGATGGACGAGCCAACTGGCCTGCACAGGTTATTGCCAGAATCGGTTTACCTTCCGTCGGTAGCGTGTGTGAGAAGCGCCATGGTGAGATTGATCCTGAAGCATTCCGTGCCGCCAAGGCACGTATCAACGGCATCCTTCCCCGCAGCTCGCGGGGCCGATCGTTCCTTGTGACGTCTGCACGCTCCAAAGATGGCAAAACGATGGTCGTCTCAAACCTGGCGCGTTCACTTGCCGA
>CAZJIB010000042.1:0-4421 GCA_964546085.1 uncultured Isosphaeraceae bacterium | reverse complement strand
GGTTTTGTCCTCGCGTTGCACGTTCCATTGCACACTCGGCCTGATCTCAGCAGGTTGTCCAATGCGTCCTTGTATGTACGTTCAGATCCATGCGTGGACATGTCCGACGACTCGGCACCGATCACACGGTATTGCCCTTTCGCACGGTATTGTCCTTAGAGTCATATATCCTTAGAGTCATATATCAATCAACCGATAGGCATCGTAGGCTTCGAATGCGCGAAATACGACGGTTAATTCGGGAGTTCCTGATTTGGCTGCCTGGTAGGATTGGTGAGGAGATAATTCTCCCGAGAGTTCGACATATTTATGATAAATATATACCATTCCTAGAATGGCGAACAAAGAAGTATTGTGCAAATGAAGCAAAACGAATTCAGTCATCAATCACAAGTGGAACGGACAATTTTACTATAGTCTATGATTCTCAAGCAATCGGATTTAGTTATGCTCCGGTACTAAATATGCTCGGAATTGCCAGATATGCGATATCACAAGAAGTGTTCTTAAATTTCTATATCGTTAAGCCTGAATATCTCGATCGAGACCAAACTCATGATCAAAATGAAATCACATACTTTCTCAACGAAATAGTGGATATTTCGGAGACATTGTTGGATTCAGAGCATAGCTCCGTGCGGTTGATCTCTCCTGCAACACTCACCGAGGTGGTTCATGAACTAGGCGATAGTTCATTGCTTTTTGCCGACTTCACGCGAAATCGGAGGCCGTTCTATCGAGATTGCTGGAACGTCTTAAACTATCTCATGGCAGATCTGCCTGAATCAGTACAAGATCGTATCCTGCTCTCCTCACGTGATTTTGAGATGAGATTTCCTACAATGTTTGATGCAGACCCATATATCTCCTGGCATTGTAGGTACTCATCTAACTATGACTTTGGTCGGCAGACCTTACCGGATGAGTTTCTAAAGTGTTACCAATATCTGAAAACGAGGTTCGAGAACCACCAAATTGTTATCATATCTGACTCTGTGGGATGCGAACATTATGCCTCCGTTGCGAACGATCTAAATATTCAAGATCTGATGTTTTCTAAAGACTATTCAGACGATTTTCTCGGTGACGCGGCTTTGGTCCTGAATAGTAAATTCTTCTTTTCCTTCCGAGGTGGAGGAATGGGCCAAATAGCGGAACTATCGAGAATTTCGTATGAATGTCTCGGTGCCGTGATGAATGATAACTTCTGGGATCGAAAACGCTTTTCATCGTGGCAAGGAGACTCGCAGATCTACATCGTCCTTGAGAAAAATCAGTTCGTTGATGACAGAAGTTTGGATGTCGAATTGATTGGCTCCGGTCAGACGGAGTCACGCTGAGTGCGCATCTGCCAGGGCGGCGTTCACCGATCACACGGTATTGTCTCTTGAGTCATCTATCAATCAACCGAACCTTCTAATTGGGAGCATTGCTAACATGCCAATACCAATCATATTTGTAGGTTGTGGAACATTTGGCTTGCAGCGGCTGCAGCTGTTAATTGATGATGGTCAGTTTACCCCAGTAGCTTGCGTGGATATAGATGTAGAAAAAGCTCGTATAGGTCTGATTTCTTTGCGGGGAAATGTTCCTCAAGATTTAGCGAGCCAGGTTTATGCAACAATTACGGAAGCAAAATCACAACATGATGCCGAGGCGTGTTTTATCTTTGCTGTGGCAAAGGTTCACTCAAGATTGGTTATTGAAAGTATTGAACTTGGTTTGCATACATTCTGTGTTAAAGTTATTGCCTGTAATCAGGAAGAATTTAAGTCCATCATGCGTGCTCACAGGGTCAAATCCGAATTGATGCTGGTACAAGGCCTTAATAATCAATGGAATGAAGCATCTGTCAAAATGCGGGAATGGTTGCAGAGTGCTCACGGGATAGGTGAAATGCTCGGTGGTGAATGCATTACCTGGGGTAGGCAGAATCTAAAGACGGACCCTCCCCAGGACGATATATTGGTCGAAGGTATGTTTTTCAACGCACTGGCCTGTCATCAGCTAAGTCAGCTGGTGGCAGCGAAAGGATTACCTGAATATGTAACAGCATACGTACATGATCGAAAGGAACCGGAACTTGACTTCCGGGGTGTGTTTGGTACTTCGGGTGGTCAATGTATCTTTGAATATCCAGGCGGTGTGCCATTCTCATATACTGGCACAAGAGCAGCTCATGGAAATATTTTCGGTTTTGCCTCGCGGTGGAGTGGGCAATGGGCCATTCATGGAGAAAGGGGAGATATCAGGCGAGAGGGCGGCCGCCTCACCCTCTACCGAGATGGCGGGCCGAAGGAGGATTATTTCCTCAAAGATCTCTCTGAAAATCTGTTGGAAGATGATCGAATTCAATTTTGCGCATTCTATGATGCTCTCACAACGGGAAAGGATCGGAAATGGCTGCAGCAGTCTTCATTGGACACTTGGGTATTGATGGAAGCATGTAATTTGTCTGCTAGACAAAGAGAAAAGATAGATGTCAATGAATTCAAAGAACTGTTAAATGGAGAATAGTGGCAGAACAGGAATTTACCGGTAGAAGAGTCTTGATTACAGGAGCATCGAAGGGACTGGGTAAGGCAGCGGCGATCGCATTCGAAAAAAGAGGTGCAAGATTGGCGCTCGTCGCTCGGTCAGACGAAAAACTGCAAGAGTTAAAACACTCATTTATCGAACAAGATAAACATTGTTTCTTCAATCTCGATTTACTTATATCGGAAAATATTGTGAAGCTGACTAATAGTATTTCAAAACAGTGGGTCGGTGTGGATGTTATCCTGCACTGTATTGGGGGCAGTTTGGGAGTTAATGACACTCTGGTGGATTGGGAAGAGTTTTCCAAATGTTTTAAAGGGAATATCGGTATTGCATCTGAAATCAATAGATATCTTGTACCCCATATGAAAGAACAAGGATACGGGAATATTATTCATGTAAGTTCTATAGCTGGCGCTGAAGCAAGGGCTTCAGTTCCTTACAACACGGCCAAGGCATCGATTTCCGGCTATGTGCGGTCCTTGGGAAAAGAACTTGCTGAGGACAGTATTGTTGTCTCCGGAATACTTCCTGGCGTCTTTTATGGCGATGATAACGCCATGTTCCGTTATGAATACTATAGACCTGAAGAATACCGAGAATTCGTTAAAACGCTTCCGCAAGGTCGAATGCCCCAGGCTGAGGAGTATGTGCCAATACTGTTCTTGCTTGCAAATCCGGAATCGAAAATCATGAGTGGTTCCCTCATTTCCCTAGACGGCGCACAAGGTCAGGCATTTTTCAATTTCTCTTCATAAACTTTGTGGTTTAGGTGAAATGTGAAAGGCACAGCTGCACGGATCCGGGCTTCCTACTGGTCGCGCAGCCGGCGACGCCCGCGGTGCGGACTGCCGGATTGATCTTCGAGGACTAGGCCGTTCTGACGGCTCTACGCGTTGCACACTTCATTGCACAGAATGCACAACACCACACGGACACAGACCTACCTGTCAGGCACACATCGTTGAATCCACGGGTACTAGCGGTTGAACTCAACTGCGTTACTTACGTCTACCTCGGACACGCTGCTCCTAGCGGTGTCATATCCGATGGAAAAGGTAACTGATCAGCGTGGGTAAGGCTCCGGGTAGAGGCGGGTTCACGGTCCGTATACCAGCCGAGCAGGTCGCCCCATGGGATCTTGATCTCACTGTCGGCAGTCATCTCATAGGCGTCGGCTACTCGGCCAACGAGCCGCACCAGGAACCACTCGGGGTCCTAAAGTGTGGTTCCTACTGTCTCCCAGTTGTCGCCGGGGGAGTCGAGGCGACTGCAGGAACCACATCCTCTGATCTGGGTGCGCGCTACTGGCCAACCGTTCGCCTCTAGTTCGGTGTTGAACACCACACCCCGGTCATGATCCTGTCCGCCGGTGGGGTCGGCATCAACGGTGGCGGAACCGGCCCACTGGTCTTCGCAGACGAAGAATCCCTGGTGGGTGACCTCCACAAGGGTCCGGTCGCCTGTATGACCGCGGGCCGAAAATGAGATGTGCTCTCCGGTGTGGCAGAACCCGCGGCTGATCACCGGTAGTCGCATCGTGTCGGTGACCCGAGCTTCCATGGTTGTGGTGTCACAGATCGCCCGGTGCGGCTTGTCAGGGTCGAAGAACTCGCGGTGGTTACCTGAGAGATGGTTGATCATGGGGGATTACCTCCAATGGTTGGTTGTTGAACAGACCAAGACCCAGATCGTCGGGCGCGTGTCACACGCCGTGTCACATTTCGTGCCGAAACGGGTCCGCCAGAGGCGCGGCGGCGACGACCCGCGGTCGCAGAAACCCTTTAAACACGCGGAATGCGCGTAGTCGGAAACCGGTTGAATCAGGTCTGGGGGACCGAAGGTCGGAGGTTCAAATCCTCTCAGCCCGACAGAGATAGCCC
>CAZJIB010000041.1:0-5363 GCA_964546085.1 uncultured Isosphaeraceae bacterium | reverse complement strand
ATCCGGTCCGGGTTCGCTGGGGGTGTCCGCAGCCCCCACCACCAGCGCCGGCGGCGGCGGCGGTGGTGGCGGTGGTGGCGGCGGCGGCGGCCAAGGCGGCGGCGGCTTCGGCGGCGGTGGCGTGACCTTCGGCGGCCCCGGCGAAGATCCTGAGGGCATGACTCGCGACGAGCTGGTCAATCGGATCGACGAGATCATCCGCGACAACATCGACCCCGGGCAGTGGAATGACACTGGACCCGGTGCGGGCGATACCGATATGAGCAGCAGTCCCCACAGCATTACCGAACTCAACGGCAATCTCATCATCAGCCAGACCCCCGCAAATCACCGCAAGATCATGTTCTTGCTTTCGAAATTGCGGGAAGTGCGTGCACTGCAGATCAATGTCGAGGGCCGCTTCCTGAACATTTCGACAGATTGGTTCGAGCAGATCGGCTTCGATCTCGACCTCTACTTCAACACGAATGACGATGTCTTCCAGGATCTGCGGCAGCGGGATCGCAACGCCCAGTTGAAGGATTTCTTCCTGCCAAACGGCGCGATGAAGAACCCCGTGCTCTATACGGCACCGGATCCCACGACCGGCGAGCCAACTGCGCCGGGCAACGCCGTACCTTGGGGCGAGTACACAGGCACCGGGTCGGCCAGCACGCCCTTTGATGATGTGAATTACACCATGACCGGCTCGCCGGGCCAACCCTACCGAATGGGTCCCAAGGACGGGCTGAGTCCGATCGGCATCATCCAGAATCACAACCAGTTGCTGAAGTCGGTCGCGCAGTTCTCCACGCTCGGCAGTGCCATTGCGAATACTGCCAACCCAGCATTGGGCATGGGTCTCAGTTTCCTTGACGATGTGCAGGTCGATCTCCTCATCGAGGCGACGCAAGCGGACAACCGGAACACCGTGCTGACAGCTCCCCGCTTGACGATGCACAATGGGCAGATGGCTTGGATTTCCGTCCAAACGCAGCAGACCTATGTGCAGAACCTCAACCTGAGTACCAATGCCGGTGCCATCGGCTTTACGCCGCAGCTCGGCAGCATCAATACCGGTTTCTCCTTCATGGTCCGCGGTGTCATCTCGGCTGACCGCAGGTATGTCACGATGGAAGTCGTCTTTGATATCGGCGATCTGGTTGATCTGAAGAAGTCCGATGCCTTCTCGGCGGTTGCGGCCGGACAGGGCAATGCAGCGGGCTCGTCATCCACGGGATCGGTGTTCATTGAAATGCCGACCACGCTCACGCACCGAATTCGGACGACGGTCTCCGTGCCGGACAAGGGGACAGCGTTGCTCGGCGGGCAGCGAAGCGTGCGGGAATTTGAGACCGAAGTCGGCGTTCCGGTGCTCTCGAAGATTCCGTACATCAACCGGTTCTTTACAAATAGAACGACCTCTCGCGAAGAGAAGACGCTGCTCATCCTGCTCCGACCGGAGATCATCATCCAGCAGGAGAATGAGGAAATGCTCTTCAGTCGGCGAATTCTCGAAGTCGGCTCGTCGAACGATGCGTTCCTGCGGTGAGGTTTCACCACAGAGGGGTCAGGTCCATGGGGGTCAGACCCCTCCGCCGCGACCTTCGGCCGCTCCTCCCTGGGTCAGACCCGTGGGACCTGACCTCTCGGATGCACTACGCCCGTTCCTGATAAACTGTGGCGACGGGAGCCATGATGACTGACGGCATGCTTCAGATCTTTGACCGCGACGGCATTACGAATGTCGAGTTTGTGGAACGCAACATTCTCGACGAGGCGTGCATTCGTCGCATAGGCGATGAACTGGGCAAGGTCATTGATCGGAAAGGGCTGCCCCGAATCGTTCTGAACTTTGAGAATGTGAACGCGCTTTCCTCCTCCGCTCTGGGCATGTTGATCACGATCAACAGCAAGATCGGCGAGAAGCACGGGAAACTGGCGCTTGCCTGCATCAAAGATCCCATCCGTGAAGTATTCCGGATCACGAAATTGGACAAAGCCTTCCAGATTCACGACTCGATGGGGCAGGCCTTGACCGCTGTTCGCTGACAGGTAGAGGAACGGGGACTTGGAAGGGGAAGGAAACGGCGAGGCACTTCCTCATGGCATCAGGCAGCGACTGCAACGATCAACAACGACGGGTCGTCCCCGGCACGCGCGACTCCATCGACGAGATGCAGGAGTCCATTCTGGAGGAGATGGTGTCGAGGGGGTACTCCGAGGACGATCAGTTTGCGGTGCGGATTTCAGTTGAAGAAGCTCTGGCCAATGCCGTACTTCATGGGCACCGCGGTGACACGACCCAGCCGATTGATGTGCAGTGGACCATCGACGACGATCGGGTGCAGGTTACGGTCAGCGATGACGGTCGTGGCTACGATCCCGAGGTGATTCCAGATCCGACGGCCGAGGAGAACCTGTCGCTCCCATCAGGGCGGGGGCTTGCGATGATCCGCGCATTCAGCGACGAAGTTGAGGTGGAGCCCCCGGGAAACCGGATCTCGTTTATTCGGAACCGGCGAGGTGAACTCACCTGATGGATCGGATGCCGGGGCGCGGTTGTGCGATAGGGGTCAGGTTCTTTGGGGTCAGACCCCTCCGTCGCGAGCTGCGCTCGCTCCTCCCTGGGTCAGACCCGTGGGACCTGACCTCCTTACCGACCGCTACCAGCACTCGGCGGACCGTCCACGGACCACCCACCATGTCCCGGCAACGATGCGGCACCGATACGGATCTGATCGATGAAGACGGGGAATTCACCGAATCCATCATCCGCACCATTGATCGTCACGACTCTGGCGTGGTATGACGGTTCGGCCTCCGTCACATCGAGGAATCGGTTGGCAATGAGAATCTGGAAGTTCGCATCGGTCGAACCCGCAGGGAGAATAGTCTGCGTCACCAGCCACCACCGGTCCTCGTTGTAGTTCCACAGATGCAGTTGCATCACGGTGTTGGTTGGCAGCGTGCCGAGCGTGGTTACATCGATCGCGAATGTGTTGCCGACAGGAAGACCGTCGGAGAACTTGCCCGTGACATAGAGATCGGTGATGTACCCGGTGGAGTTGTAGTACACGGTGTCGCCCGGGACTCCGGCGGGCACCCCGATGCCTCCATCGGTAAAGAGTGGTCGAATGGCAAGATAGTCGCCGTCCTGGGCAGCGATGGAGTTGAAGTTGCCCATCATGAGGTCACCGCGAATGACCTGCAGCGACCCGAGCCGCGGGTTGTCCCAGAGGGGGTCGACGATGGCCCGCTGACATGCCTGACGCGGATCCACGAAGTTACCTACAAGATTGCCCGCGCCAGCATCAACATCGATCCAGTCCCATGTATCACGCAGTTCGGCATCGTCCATACCGTTAGTCATATTCGTCTCGGTCGAGAGCCCGGAAGGGTCGGGGAAAGTCAGAAAGGGAGCACCAGAGTCCGGGTCGAAGCCTTCAACCTGCCCGCCACCCATGAGTTGCCTGGCAATCAGTGGTGACAGGGGGGTTCCGAAGAGTTGCAGGGAGAATCCCTGTACTGCAGCAACGCAGCCGGCGACCTGTGCGGCGGCTGCTGCAGTGCCCTTGAAGTTGTTCGTGTACGAGGCAGCGTAGATACTCTGGAGGTCGCATGACTGCCCACCACCACCACTCTGGTTGTAGAGAATCGTCTTTGCGCCAAGCCAGCCGTCACGGCTTGGCCCCATGCCGCAGGTTGTGACCCCTTGCGCCCATGCCGCACACGTGATCTTCGAGAAGTCAACGCTGGCCGCCGTAAAGCAGGACCCATCCCGTCCATCGACCCAGCGTTTAAACGGCTCACCCGGGGAGACACCGGCGGCGACGATGGCTAGCGGGTCAACACCATCATTGGGGTAGTCAATGGCCGAGAGATCGACGCCGCGGTCTCCGGCTGCGATGACAACCGTAATACCCATGCTCGTTGCCTGCGCAATCAGATTGAGGGTATCCGGCCAGTAGGCTAGATTTGGCTGGCCGGTAATCGATGCAAGCGGACGGTACGCGGCACACAGTACGTCGCCAGGGTTCAAGATGGACATTGCGTTGATCCAAGCAGTATCCTGTCGTCCGCCCGTCTGAAGCGAATCGCGATCGACTAGCGGGAAGAAGTACACCTCGGCATCGGGCACGATGCCCCGAATGCCGTGGGTGCTGGTTGGCGCCGTTGGATCGTCCGGATCCCATGACCCTGCGATCACGCCCAGTACCGCCGTGCCGTGATCCGCGGAAAACGCCCACGAAGCGGAGTTGTCCGGATCGTAATTCTCCTCAAAGACCATTTCGACCTGCACACCGTTGTTGTGATCGGTGTCGCGACCTTCGAGTTTGATATTCAAGAGTCCCTCATGATCGGCGCCGTAGACAACACCGGCGTCATTCGTATAGGTCTGAATGTAGGCAGCGTAGTCAATGACGGCCATCGTCACACCGTCGCCGAAAGTGGCATTGTCGATGTCGTTGAGGTCGGCGAAGTACTGTCCATAGCCGTAGAGGCCACCGTACTCGTCGGACTTGTCGAGCGCGTCGTTGGTTGCGGCTGACGGGTACAGGTTGATGCCTTCGCCGGTGAAGATGCCGCCCACTGAGCCGATGCGAGCACCGATGTAACGATTCATGGGCTGTTGTACGGTGACGACATTCCCGGTCACCGGATCGGTCATAACCGGAGCCGGCGTAGGAAGCGTGCCATCATCATTTCCCGGGAAGTCCTCAATTCCGTATCCAGCGCCGTACCACAGGCCGGTTGCCGAGTTGTCGGAACCAATCGTGGCACCGCCCATTGGCCAAGGCAGCAGGGGGGCGAGGTTGTTGCCAGCGGGGTTGGCGATGCCCCAATCGTTGAAACTGATAGTTTCCTTGGTGAGGTTGCCCTGTAGACCGGCGGAGAAGTAATCGGGCGATCCCTGACCTGACTGCGAGACTGGCTGGAAGGTGACGCCGGATGCTGTTCCCATCAGATTGGCATAGGTCGCGCATCCTTGATTCGCCACATCCTGGAAGAGACAGGTGGTTTCGTTCAGCATGACTTGACGTTGCGTGAATGCCGCCAACTGTACGGGGCCAAATGGAGCTTCGCAGGGCCTTAATCCACTGCCGCGGATGCAGTCAGCGAATCCACTCCGTGCGTAGGAGGCGCAGATGGCATCCCAAACAACAGCGTCGTCGGAAGACGGATCGCAGCGACTCACAAAGGCGGACACATCGGCACAGCAATCGTTCGGATCGGGAACGCCACCCGACTGCGGCGAGGGGAACGAGGTCGAGTCGAAACATCCAAGAGAAGGATTGCGGGCTGGCTGGAAGGTTGCCCCTGCTATCGCGGGCACTGCACCGAGCAACACCTGATCGATATAGCAATCGCCGGCGAGTTCG
>CAZJIB010000040.1:0-5597 GCA_964546085.1 uncultured Isosphaeraceae bacterium | reverse complement strand
CTTGGTCGAGCCCACCGCAAGACCCGAGCAGGCGATGTGCAGGGAGGGAAGCTCAATGGGGTTACCTGCCAGTTTCCACGCCACCAACGCCAGGTTGAAGGCCGCAATCTGCGTGCAGCGCGGGTCGAGTTCGAGGCCGTAGAGGTTGTCGGCCAGAACACCGGTTATAGCGTCTTCAAGACCGATCTTCTCCTCACCCATCCGCAACCGCACCAGTAGTTCGAAGCCTTCGATCAGGAAATGGCCACTGCCACAGCAGGGGTCGAGAACCTTCAGCTCCTTCGCCGTCTTCGGCCAGCCCTCAAAGCTGCCGGCGGCGGGACGCCAGGGACCAGTGGGTGTGTCCTCCTCGTCGCCTTCCTGAGGCTCACGCACAAAACGCAGGTACTCGAAGTCGTAGCCACCCTGTGACTGGAGGCGTACCGCCTGGCGCAGTTCCTCTTCGCTAGCGGCACTCTCGGCAAGGCTCGGGTTTGCGGCCAGCACCTTGCCGGCGTGCCAGGCACCGATGGTGTTGTGGTAGAGAAAGAGCACCATGTAGTGCTCGGTAAAGAGCTGAGTGACGGCCGGTAGCTCATCGGCACCGATCTTGTCACCCGACTCGTTGACCGCGTCCTTCTTCTCGGTCTGCCAGTACTGGTAGGTCCAGCCGAGGCTGTCATCGGCGGTAAAGATGTCAGCAGGTAGGCCATCGAGCAGCTTGTCGAGGGCCTGACGAGTCTCGGGGGCAAGCGTAACCTCGAGTACCGGGTCGCCGGTGCGGAAGATCTGCGGTAGAGAGTCCTGGGCGAAGTGGGCGACGAGATCGCGGGGATCCTGGCCGGCCTCGCGGGCGAGCTCCTCGATCTCGTCCAGCGACACCGCAACCCCGTGCTCGGGGTGGATCAGGAGTTCGTTCTCCGCGAGAAACCGCGCAAAGAGCATCCGGTGCCAGTGCTCGTAGGCGATCTCGTGGATGAGGCGGCCGATGGACTGGCTGCCGCGTTGCTTATCACGCACATCGCCGAGTTGCCGGCCGCGGGCGCGCAGGCGGTTACGCAGCTTACGCTCCTCGGGGGACATCGAGCCGTGCGGCTCGTGTCGCTCCACTGCCAGCGACTCCAGCGCCGTTCGCCCACCGGCTTCAGCAACCTGCCGAGCCTTGATAATCGCCCGGCCGAGGTCATTGCGAAGGGTAGTGGAGAGAGCAGTCATGTGTCGTTCCGTTTATAAGGCCTAACCGCCAACAATCACGGGTGCCTTGGTGACCGCTGTGAGCAATTTTTCCTCATGTTCAGTAATCCATGCCTTGACCTCAGCTTCGTCTTGGAGTGTGGCAGCGCGCAAGCTGATCCGTGTTGCTTCAGGCTTCAAACGTCGTGCCGCTTCTTCTAGCGCCTGGGCTACGCGTGCAGGCACTGCCGCTGTGGCTGATGCGCGCGCTTCCAGTGAGGTGCGGTTGAGTTCGCGTAGCAGGTCTTCATCGGTTTTAATCACAGGCGGGTCGATCGATGAGAGGGCTACCCGGATCAGGATACCCTGTTTAGTCGTGTCATCGAGCTGTTGCCACGAGGCATCTGCGTTCAGTGTTTCCAGACCGCTTTTATAGGACGACTGGTGTGCGTTGGCCTGTTCCGTCAATGCGGTCCGCAATCCGTTCGCTGTTTTGGTCAACAACGGCGCCACGTGGTCAGTGTCATCCAGCAACGATCGATTGGCCTTGATCGCATCGACCTCGGGTGCGATTTCGGTGTAGATCGGTAGTGCGTCCGCGTGTCGCATGAGTTGCTCGAGTTGAGTCCAGTCGGGTTGACGTTTGGTGGTAAGATCTTTCGCTTTCGTCCAGATATCGATACAGGTCTCAAGCTCGTCCTTCTTAGCAAGGATTGCCCCGAGTTGTTCGCTGCCGTGCTGGCTGGCAAGCTCATCAATGCTGGCCGTCGCAGGTGGAGCCGGTAGCGGCGCATCACCACCCGCGTTGCTTGCGAGCGATCGCAGTGTTGCCAGAAACTCCCCGGCTTTGATCTCCTCCTCGCCACCTTTAACTGATAGATCAGCCTTTTGGAATAGCCCACGCAGCGCAAGTTTTTCGCTGGTGCTCAGGCGAACTTTCTCCGGGTGAAATTCGGTTGAAGAGATTTTGTTCTGATCGAGATGGCCAGGTGCGACTGGTTGGCCGTTGAGCTGCGCCCGAATTGTCCCAATGCGATGTAACGCAATCAGCGCGGTATCAATGGCGTCTCGCGGCCAGCCGCACGGACTAGCTTGCAACGCTTTGCGGATATCATTGCCCTTCGCGCCGTTGCCAATCTGGGTTAAGGCTCGCTGGACTACCGGGTGGGTCTCGGTGGCTTTGTCCCAGCCCACAATCTTTAATGGCTCGTCGCTACCTTCCCGGGCGCGTTTGAGCGCTATGCCCCAAGATTTGTGATCACCAGCGCCAAATTCCGGAAAGAGTCGGGCCAGTGACGCTTCGGTTCCCGTCTGTAGCTTGTTGACGAGCGAGTCGCCAAATATTTCTGCACCCCCGCCCTGGTAGACCTTGCCAACGACGGTGATTTCGCGGATGAGTTCATCCAGTTGATGCTGTGCCATCGTATGTCGGCTCTGCATGCTTTCGCGTGCTTCGCGCCCTTCGCCAGTGCTCGGGACACCTTTGAGTTCGATGACCTGTCGGGTCGCGTCGACTTCGATAATGCGCATCGTCAAATCATCGGCTGCTTTGCGAGGTAGAAAAACATGTAATGCAGAGTCTTCGGGGCCGCGTCGACGGGCTTCCGATTCCACTTCTTTCTGCGAGACTGTCCAGCCGTCGCGTAACCATGCCACGACCTGGTCACCGCCTGAATTGGGCTCATCAGTACCCGAATGTAGGTGAAGGCTGCGCTTCTCTCTCGATTCGCCATGCAAGAGTTTTACAGCGCCAACAGCATCTTGTACCGCCGCACCCAGCAGCTGATCGCGGCGGTGTGCGATGTCGGCTTCGTTGCTGCGCAGGCCGCCAATCTTCTCCCGGAAGGCGCGGTCCCATTCTGCGCCCTCAGTTGTTTGTAGGCGATATTCGTCGCTGACTTTCATCCAAGTACCCTTAGATGTCAGTCGCTCGAGTTCAGTTTCGATCTTTTTTCGTAAGGGACCGGAGTCTTTGGCGACGTTATCGACCATCAGATCAGCAATGACACGCGCTGTCGCTCGGACGCCAACGTCAGCACTACCTTCTCGTGGCTATTTGCTGATCAGGAATACCAGACCACCGATGCGTTTGCATAATTTGCCAGCTGCGGTGCCATCGTCGAGCTGGCGAATTCGTAGCTCGATCTCATTCAATAAGACTCCGGTGTTCACAAGGTTCGCTGCAATGTTGTCATAC
Organism: uncultured Isosphaeraceae bacterium; assembly: GCA_964546085.1. Taxonomy (GTDB): domain Bacteria; phylum Planctomycetota; class Phycisphaerae; order Phycisphaerales; family SM1A02; genus CAZJKE01. The sequence goes on along the minus strand of CAZJIB010000040.1, from coordinate 2,248 downwards.
AGCGCATCGGCCGGGATGACAGCGCCAATCTCGCCATCCGCCATAGCGGCAAGCGTGTCATGGAGAATGCGCAACTGCGAACGCAATTGACTATGCGTGCCGGCAGCGTCGACTGATCGAAAGCATTCTTCCCAAAAACGTCGGCGAGTTGGCAACAACGGGTAGTCTTCGACAATAGTGCGTTCATCTTCGGAGCGTGGGGCAAGGCGCGTGTCGTCTAGATGCTTGGCGATCTCGCCGCTGTTCTGGTCAAGCATCGTTTTGATATTGCTAACGCTAGAGGGATTCTTGCGCAGTAAAACCTTGCGTGTGACGGCCTCAACGTCAGTATCCGAAAGTTGTGCAGCGATCAGATACCGGTCTTTTAGTTTCTGCAGCTGCGGTGTGGCCGACAGCGCTGCCTGACCAGATGCTACCAGCATCACTTTGCTGTCTAGTTGAGTGCAAATCGCCTCAGTGAGCTCAGTGATCGCAGTCGCGCGGTCTGTGGAGTCACCAATGTATTGTTGAACCTCATCGAGTATGATGATAGTTAACGGCAGTTCACCATCGATCTCGAGTGCTTTACGAGCCATCTCAAGAAACTCATCGGTGGTGACGTCATCACTTTTATTCGGAAAGCGACTTCGGAGTGTTTGGCGGGCTTCCTTCTCATCGCGTGCAAAGCTGGAATCGCACTCAAGAACGGCATTGGCGATCAAGCCACTTACATGCAGGTTGTTCAGTTCCTTCAGCCAGTCTTTGCCGGCTGCCTCAACAGCCCCGTGTACTGTGTCAAAGAATCCCTCTTCTTTTAGCCAGAAACAAAAATCAGCTTGTGCGAACTGTTTAGGTAATTTACGGGTTTCAAGAATGATCGACAGTACGGTCATTTTGACCAAGTCGCTACTGCCAGCGGGCAGAGTACCAGCGCAGGCGATTGCTGGGCGTTTGCTCCGAGTAATCTGGGTGTCAAGTTCGCGCAATAACTCAATGACACCATCTGGCAGGCCATGGACAAGACTGCGTGCAGTGGCTCCATCATTGAATGGGGAATCGACCCATAAATGACCAAGCATCTTCAACAAATGGGACTTACCGCTACCAAAGAAGCCACTAACCCAAGCCGCATTCTGGCGCGGCTTATCAAGACTATCAATGTAGCTGCGCAGAATGCGCTCGATTGCGTCGCCGTACTGGCCGTCGCACACAAAGGTCTCAAGTTCCGCGCGTAGTTCGGCAATTGCTCGATCATCATCGCCCGCGGTTACTATTCGCGCTTGCCCGCTATTGGCCAGCGCATGTTCGCGCGGATCACGCGCAAGTGTTTCGTAAATTTTCATACCATGTCTCCTGAGCTTTGTGCCGAGATGCTGTTGGCTAGGTAATTCCAGCCATCACGCGCATCGAGCAGGCGGTAGTTACTGCCTTCCTTAGTGCCTGGAAAGAACACAATCAAGCGACCAGGGATATCCGGTTCGACAGCACGGACAATTTCAGAAAGGTGGGCAAACCCGTAAAGCGACGCCACGCCTGTAAGCGCGACCACGGTGTTGTCGTTCGTAGAGCGCAGCTTCTCGCGTAGCGACTCGACGATGTGTTCCTTGAATTCGCCCTCGATTTTCATAGCGAGGTCATCGGGGGACTCGAAATACGCGTCTCGGTATTCGTCATTAGCAAGCCATTGCGAAAACACTATCGTGCAATCATGCTGGAGCCAGTCGTGGTTAGCTTTACGGGTCTTAATTTCGAATTCACCTAGACGGGCTCGTAGGGAACGCTCCTGTTCCTTGTCATAGATCAGCAACATCACACGCTGAGCACCCGAGACCGAGCTTTGCCAAGGAACAGACAGGTGCCGTTCGTAGTTAGCGGCAAGTAGTTCTACCTTTCCCATATCAGAATAACTTGTTTATTGAATTCAAAGGTGACACATCGATCTCGATGATGCCGCCGCCAGCGTTGGCATTTATAAGTCCGAGTTGTTTGGCGCGGAGTGCAAGATCGAGCAACTCGGCCGGCGACTGGTCTAGTACGCGCACCCATGGTGTGCGCAGTAGATCTTCACCGGCAAAGTCGTAAAGTGACCCAAGCCATAAGGCATAAGCGACCGGTCCGGGCGTTGGCCTGACTATCTGTCGTTTTTTCCGGACGCGCCCTTCTAGGTGCCCGGATTGTGACCAGGAGCTCCCAGCGTTTCTTGCGACCTTGTCAAGAGTGGACTCATTCAGCCGATTACCGGTAGCCACCCGGATCGTCGAGGCAGCTG
>CAZJIB010000039.1:0-5881 GCA_964546085.1 uncultured Isosphaeraceae bacterium | reverse complement strand
GCTTTCCGTCTCTAAGATGGCACAGAAGTAGTGGGGCGTGCCGTCGAAGGAACTCATGTAGGCTCTGCAGGATTCAATCGTATGATCACGATGCCGCTGCTCGCTGAAGTTCATCAGATTCTTATTATTCAGCCAGGCGACATAAACTTCCGTAAGATGTCGTTCCGCAAAAGGAACAATCTTCAATCGTCGTGTCTTGATCTCTGGAAGCGTGCCCATCTCCGATGCCTGCCGGTTAAAGCGAGTCACGTAGTGACCAAACTTTTTCAAAGGCCCGTACCACATCGTCCAGATCATCCCGGGTCATACAAGGTAACATAAACTCATGCAGCACCAGTTCTCTGGCGTAAAGGCGTTCGGCGACGGGACAGCGGCCTTCCTCATAATCGGGTGCCTCGGCAACATTCGGATCCGAGAACGGCCTCCCCTCAGAGCCGAACGCGATCTGCTGCTGAAAAAGAGGTTGCAGGTAGATCGGCTTCACGTAGCCCACATTCAACTTGACGCCTTCATTTTCGCGTTTGTCGAAACAGGGCAACTCCGCCTTGACCGCCTCAATATACCTGTTTCGCGGAACGCCCGCCTCTACCTCGTCGAACCGGTAGACATGCTGGTAGTAGACATGAGTGCAGCCCGGCCGCACCTTCGGCGAGCGAAGCGCCGGAATGACCGCCAACCGCTCCTCCAAATACCTGCAGTTTGCAATCCGGGACTCAAGTAGCCCTTCCAGCTTTTCGAGCTGGCAGCGGGCGATGCTTGCCTCGATCTCGGTCATGCGGTAGTTGAACCCGACCATGTTCACGAGCGACTCGAAGCCGTGCCCCTCAACCACCGCCTCAGCATGGTTCCGGATCAACCGGATCTTTCCGGCCAATTCGTCGTCATCCGTCACGACCACACCGCCCTCGCCGCAGTGAATGTGCTTATGGTAGTTCAGGGAAAAGACGCCCACATCCGCCAACGTGCCCGCGAACCGGTCGTTCCACTTGGCGCCGGGCGCCTGGGCTACATCCTCAATAACCGTCAACCCGTGCTTTTCCGCCAAGGCGTTGATCGCCGCCGCGTCGTAAGGCAGCCCGAACAGGTCGACAACAAGAATCGCGCGAGTCCGCGGCGTGATGCAGGCTTCAACCGAAGCCGGGTCGAGACAGAAACAGTCTTCTTCTATGTCCGCGAAAACCGGGATCCCCTGATAGACCAACGGCGCGGTGGCGGAAGCCGACATACTGTAAGGTGTAACGATAACTTCCTCTCCCGGTTCGATCCCCGTCGCTCCGACAGCCGCATAGAGTCCCGAGGTGCAGGAGTTGACTGCGATGGCGTGACGGGCTCCAAAGTAGGCGGCCCAATCCTCTTCCAGCGCCCGCACTTCTACGCCGCCGTAGAACTGTTCATGCCAACTGCCGAGATAGCCGGAGAGGACGCCCGAACCAAGCACGCGACTGACGGCAGCCTTTTCCTCCTCGCCTATCGTGATGTGGGCGGGGAAGGGTTTTTCCCGAACAGGGGTCCCACCCCGGATGGCAAGTTGTTGCGAGCTCTCGTTCACTCCGCGGCTTCCTCAAAGGCAAGGGCCCTGTACATGCTTTCAGCTGTGGCCCAATCTTCCGGCGTATCGATATCCTGCACCCACTTGCGCGGGATGACGACCGGCCGAGAGTCCTTGCTGTACAAACGCTCCTCCTGAAGAAAGGAAGCCCGTTCAACCCAATAAAATTGGCCTGCGTCGTGGAAAGCCTCCGGCAGGTCGTTGGAGCGTGTAAGCTCGTGCTCCGGCCAGTACATCTCGAGCCCACCGCTTTGATTAATTTTGAGCGCCCTGAAGATGGGAAAAGGGAAAGAAGTGACCGAAAATACCGATGACACTTTTTCCCTGGTGATAATCTCGTATCCCTCGTTCAGGAATTCGGGGCGAACGAACGGCGCGGTAGCGTAGATGCAACAGACATAGTCGGCGGTGATGCCTTCCTCCGCGAGCCGATTCAGTGCATGGACAATCACCGGCGCCGTCGGCGTATAGTCGTCGGATAATTCCGGCGGCCTCAGGAACGGCGTTTGGGAACCGTACTTCCGGGCTATGGAGGCAATGGCTTCCGAATCGGTCGACACGATAATATGGTCAAAGAGCCCGGAGCGGGCCGCGGCTTCGATGGAATAGGCGATGATAGGCTTTCCGAGGAACGGCTTGATGTTTTTATGCGCGATGCGTTTACTCCCGGAGCGGGCTGGTATAATAGCTACGTTCATAGTGAATCTATACTTGGAGAGGTCCGTTTCCCCTTTTTTCTTCAGCGCGGGAATCAATCAATGCGCAGATCTGCGCTGCAGCGCCTCGATGCAGCGCCATGTCGGGGTGGGGACAAAGTGGAGAGGCTACCGACACGGTTTTCAGCCAATGCCTAAGTTTCTCCGCCAGGGGGGCCGCTTGGTCGATGAACACCGCACCGGTGCGGTGTTGCAACATGCGTAGCGGATCAAGCCTCAGCCCGGGCTGCAGGCTGACCACCGGTTTACCGAGCAGCCAGGCTTCATAGAGAAGGATAGATGCCATTCCAACAACGCCATCCGCCGAAAACAACGTCTTCCGCCCTTCCTCGACCTTCATGATCTTCCCGGATAAGGCGCCCCGGACTTCATTCCACAACGACTCGAGCCCATTCACGTCCTCTCTCGGATGAGGTAATAACGCAACGTGCACGCGGTCGGCTGAATCCTGCAAGGCCTGGCAGAAGGAGCGCAGCACATCTTTCTCCGTGTAGCCGCGATAGAGCGGCGAAGCTGCGGAATCACCTTGGTCGGCGGATACCGGTTCGGATACGAAAAGGAGGAGAATCCGGCCAGGGTCGAAACCCTCTGCTTCAAGGGCCTGCGCCCGCTTCCCGGGCGCCCAACTTTCTGCGCTTTCCGTCAGGGAAGCCAATGCCGGCTGCCCGACCACGTGCAGGGAGACCGAGGCGATGCCCGCCCCGATCGCGGCCTCTCTGGAAAGCTGGTCAATCGCGGTGTATATAGTTGGCTCGAAAGCGGATCCGTCCATTTCCATGCGCGTTCGGTAGCCGGTCCAGTTGTCCAGCACATGCACTGTCAATAAGCCGGCGGCTGCGGCTGACCGGGCCAAACGCAACGGGACCTTGTCCCTCACGCTGCTGGTAAAGACAAAGGTGCCAATATTATGGTTTCGCAGGAGATCGAGAAACCCTTCGTGATCGGTGGGTTCGACGAAGGCGATCCTGCGCTCTGCCCTATCGAGCAACTCCGGAAGCATGCCATGCTCCAGGACCATATCACGCTCTCCTGAGCAAGTCCGAAACAGTACCACGGGAGCCAGTGCCCGTGCACCACCGATATCTCCTGATGCAAAAAACGCATTCATAATGCCTTTAAGCCGCGCATGTGCGGACCTGGTGGATTAGCCGCTGCGTCGGGGCCGTGGTAGCCAAACTGCTGGCCGGATCCCGCCCCTGCGTGTGGGCTCCGATCAGATCTTCCAGGGCCTTCTCCATAGAGTGGCCGAGGCCGGCAGGTCCCAGCAGTTCATTATCGGCCGTCAACAGACGGTAGAATCCTGGAAACAACTCGTGCTCCTGCTTTCGCTCTACGCGGGTTTCCATGCCTCCCTGGAGTATAGCTGCCCGACCTTCGTCGCACGTGAGGATGATATCGAGGCAGTGGTAACCAAGTCGGTGCGCGATCACCGTCACCGCCGGGCCGTCATCGACACGAAGGTGAAAAGATACATTTTCGTCATCACCCGGGAGCTCAAAGGAACCTAAGGTGTAGCGCACCTCTTCTCCCATCAAGTAGAAGAGCATATCCAACATATGGGAACCGTTACGTTCCAGACCCCGCGAGTAATTGACCTGAATATGGCGGCAACATCCCAGCAGTTGCTCACGGTAAAGACGCTTCAGCCGTTGGTAGGAGGGAGTATATCGGCGTTGATAATTCACAAGCACCTTGCTCTTTCCTTCCTTCGCTCGGACAAGGTCGAGCATCTCACCATGCTCAGCCCAGTTGGAACCTGCGGGCTTTTCGAGCCACACCATGGACACCTCCCGTTGCAGACAGGCCTGCAGGTGATCCCGGTGCAACGCCGTGGGGGAACAGATGCTCACAATATCCGGGCGGGTGGCTTCGAGAAGTTCGGCCACGTGGGTGTGGCATCGTACACCCGTCTTTCTCTCGAATGCTTCCCGGTCGCTCTTCTCGGTCGAGCACCCTCCCACAATCTTCGTCGAGGCGTTAGCCGCATAGCAAGCGGCGTGGGTCAGGCGACTGCCTCCCGGATCGCCGTCGTCGAACCGCCAGGCAATATGGCCCAGACCTATGAGAGCTGCTCGATACATCCGGTTACGCCTCTGCCTCGATGTCGTCCAAGGAAAGGGGCGTACCCCGCTCAAGGTCTCGTGCGGCTCGGAGTCCCAGGACTTCCGGTAAGTGTTTGGGAAGAAGTCCGTGGGCGGGCCGAATAGACCGGACATTCGAAGCATTGAGAAGATCGCCCTGTTTGACATTTTCAACCACAAAGAGTGATCGCCGAAACAAACGACTGGCTTTCTCTTGTTCCGTTATCTCCATATTTGCGTTGCCCATGGCCTCCTCCGCCATCCGTACGGCTTCGACCATGGCGCGAAACTCATCCGGTTCCAAAGAAAAGGCGCTATCAGGTCCGGGTTTCTCGCGCGATAGCGTGAAATGCTTCTCGATTATGCAAGCTCCGACGGCCACGGCCGCCACGGGCACCACGACACCCAGCGTGTGGTCGGAAAGTCCTGCCGGGACACCGTAGGTTTTGGCTAGGTGAGGGATCGCGCGAAGATGCATCTCCGCCGGAACGGCCGGATAAGCACTCGTGCACTTGAGCAGAGCGATCTGGTTGTTCCCCTCCTCACGCATCGCCTCTACGGCGTCATCGATTTCCGCCGGTGTCGCCATGCCGGTTGACATGATGATCGGGCGGCCTGTCTGTGCCACCCTGCGAATCAGCGGAATATCGACAAGTTCGAAGGAGGCAATCTTGTAGGCTGGCACGCTCATGGTCTCAAGAAAATCGACAGCGCTGGCGTCGAAAGGTGACGAGAAACAGTGCAGGCCGATGCCCTCCGCCAACGCTTTCAGCTTGGGCTGCCAATCCCACGGCGTATAGGCCTCGCCATAAAGGTCGTACAGGTTCCTTCCTTCCCAGAGACTTCCCTTCCCAATTTGAAACTCAGCCCGGTCGGAAGATATAGTCATCGTGTCCGGTGTATAGGTCTGCAACTTGATGGCATCGGCCCCGGCTGCCTTCGCCGCATGAATGATCTCGGTCGCCCGGCCATAGTCCTGCCCATGATTCGCCGACATCTCGGCGATCATGTAAACACGATGTCCACGGCCGATCGGGCGGTCAATAATCTGTAATTCGGGTGACATCATACATACTTGCCGTGGCCAACGAGAATGAACTCATCGTCGGGGGGGTATGGACCGTCCTGGTCTCCCGGGATAAATGCACAATCCTCCAGCAGATCCAACCGATGGGGTTCGATCCCCTCCTCTTGGGCCGCCAAGTCTATCAGCTTTAGCTTCCGGCGCCACTTCCAGGATGCATCGCGCTCCCATATTTCGTGGTGGCGATGCTGATCGGTAACAAACCCGAACGCTCGATCCGTGATGCCCAACCACCGCGTAAATTGCTCCAGATGAGCGGGGCCTTTCGTCTCAAACGCCCACACTCGTTCGATCGCCTCCTCGCGGGTTAACCGGCCGAAGCGAAGTTCGCGTACCGCGTGGTCCGTTACTTTTCCATATCCATACTTAATAAACTTCAGGTAATCGTGTACGTCCGAATACATGAAGCAGTCCACATCGTTGTAGGTATCGAAGGTTCTCGTTTGTGCGT
>CAZJIB010000038.1:0-7014 GCA_964546085.1 uncultured Isosphaeraceae bacterium | reverse complement strand
GAGTCCGCGTACCAGGTGTGGCCCACGCCCTCGTCCACAGTGCCATCGCAGTCGTTGTCCAACTCGTCACAGACCTCGGAGGCACCCGGGTGGGAGGCGGGCGCAAGATCGTCGCAGTCATCCGTGTTGCCCACGTACCCGTCGGGGGCGTCGCAGGCGGCAGCGGTGAATTGGCTTCCCCCGTAGCCATCGCCATCTGCATCGGCGTACCAGGTGGCGCCCCCCTCCAGGAGGGGATCCTCGTCGTCGGTCAGGCCGTTGCAGTTGTCATCCACGTCGTTGCAGGACTCCACGGCATCGGGATGGACGTCGGCATCGGTGTCATCGCACTCCGTGCAGGCAGCGAAGCCGTCGGCATCCACATCCGCGTAGCCCACCGACCCGTCGCAGTTGTAGTCGTTGGGGTCTTCGCAATCCGCTTCGATGGCGCTGGGATTGAAGAGGGCGCTTGTGTCGTCGCAGTCCAGGTCGTTGGTGACAAAGCCCGTCGGGGATTCACAGGCCCATTCGGCTTCGGCGGCGTTGCCGAATCCATCCGAGTCCGCATCCTCGAAGTACTGCACGTCGTCCACGGGATCATCGTCCACCAGCCCGTTGCAGTCGTTGTCCAGGCCGTCGCATACCTCTGCTGCACCGGGGTAGATCGCGGCGTTGTCGTCATCGCAGTCGTCGTAGAAGCCGTCGCCGTCGTTGTCCTGGGGGCCGACGTCAGGATCCTGGGTGTCCACCGGGTCGTCCTGGGTGTCCACGGGGCCGGGTTGGGTGTCGTTCTTGGTGGGCTGCGTGGGCTCGCAAGCCGTGAAGAGAAGAGCAAGGCAAAGCAAGCGCATGGTTGGGTCCTCGTGCCGGGGGCCTCATTGAACCATCGTTGGGGGGGGACATCCAGTCCATGGAGTGAATCCGCCAAGGTATGCTGGGCGCGGCAATTCGGAGGAACCATGCGTCTCTTTGTGATCTTGTGCATCGTGGGATGTCGGAGTGAGCCCACCAAGGACAGCCTGGAGACCGGTGGGGTGGAAACGGGGGCGGGTGAAACCGGCGCCGAGACCGACGACGAGACGGGCACCGAGACGGACGTGGAGACCGGAGTCGACACCGGCGATTTCGTGGATGAAGACGGCGATGGGTACGGGGCCCAGGAGGACTGCAACGATTTGGATCCCGCCTTCCACCCGGGCGCCACGGAGGCGGACTGTACCGACCCCAATGACTACAACTGTGACGGGTCTGTGGGGTATGCGGATGAAGATGCCGACGGCTTTGCAGCCTGCGAGGACTGCGACGACCTCCTGGCCGGGGTGAACGAGGATGCGGACGAGGTGTGCGACGGCCTGGACAACGACTGCAACGGCTTTGTGGACAGCGATGATCCCAACCTCACCGATGGCACTGCCTGGTACGCGGATGTGGATGGGGACGGGTATGGCGCCGACCACTTTGTGATCGAGGCCTGTGAGCAGCCGGATGGGTACACCGCTGCAGCCGATGATTGCGACGACCTGGATGCGGCGAGCTACCCGGGGGCCTCTGAGGTCTGTGACCTCTCGGACAATGACTGTGACGGTGCCATCGACGAGGGAGTGGGGCTTACCTGGTACGCAGACACCGATGGCGATGGCTACGGGGATGCCACCTCGTCCCAGGTGAGTTGTGCGCAACCCGCGGGCTACAGCGCCAACGGGGACGACTGTGATGACAGTGATCCCAGTGCGCGCCCCGGGGGGGTGGAGGTCTGCGATGGGGCGGACAACGACTGCGACGGCGCCATCGACGGGGCGGGGGCACTGGATGCCGGGAACTGGTACGCCGATGTGGATGGGGACGGGTACGGCGACGACGCCACGGTGGTGGAGGATTGCAGCGCCCCCAGCGGCCACGTGGCCAGTGCAGGGGATTGCAATGATTCCGACGCTGCGGTGAATCCCGGGGCGGTAGAGTCCTGCGACAGCATCGACAACGACTGCGATGGCTCAATCGATGGTGCTGGATCCGTGGATGCGAGCACTTGGTACGCTGATGCAGATGGAGACGGGGAGGGGGACTCGAACAACTCCACTGTGGCGTGTACGGCACCCTCGGGTTCGGTGGCCACAGGCGGGGATTGTGACGATACGGATGCTGCATTGAATAACCTGGATGCTGACAGCGACGGCGCGAGTTCTTGCGACAACGATTGCGACGATTCCGATGTTGGGCTGAACCTGTTGGATACAGATGGAGATGGAGAGAATACTTGCGACGGAGACTGCGACGACTCCAATGGTGCGGTGTACACCTCAGCACCTGAAATATGTGACGGTCTGGACAATAATTGTGACGGAACCGTAGAGTCGTATGGGCCGGCGCAGATCCAGGCCGGCAGCCTCACATCCGGGGTGTCGCAGCACTATCAATACAGCCCCACCACGCCCGGTGCAGGACAGGTCAACGCAAACTGGGCTGCGGAGCCCGGAGTGGACAGCTACGAGTTGGCGGTGGGGACCACATCTGGGGGCACGGATGTGTCCAACTGGAGCAACGTGGGACCCGTCACCTCGGCCAGCGTGGCCGGGCTCTCCCTGGACGGGGCCTGGACCGGGGCAGAGTATTTTGTGTCCATTCGATCGGTGGTCGGTGGGAGCAGTTGTGCTGGCGTTGCCACGAGTGATGCAGTGCAGGTAGCGGAGGGAGTGACCTTTACCGGCAGTGTCTCGGAGCTTCGGGCCGATGATGCCTTTGGGGGCGCAACCCAGGATTGGCCACAGAGCGGTGTGGATGCGATCTGGGGCATCCATGTCTTTGAGCAGGTGCAAGTCGGCGCCAGCACGACGGTGTATGTGCAGGGTTGGGGGCGGGCGGACAGCGTCAGCTCCGGTGTGGCGTCCACCGATGCGGTGGTCACCAGTCCCGCGGATGGCTGGGTCTCCCTGGTGGCAAACGACATCGTGGTGGACGGGACAATTGTCGCGTCGGGCCGGGGATATGGCGGTGGAGCCGGGGGGGGCGGCGGTCCTTCCGGGCCTGCTGGCTACCGGGGAAACGGGGGCAACTACGGCCTGGGGGGAGATGGAGGGTCTCCCAACAACGGGGGCGCAGGTGCGGGGGGCGGGGGTTCTCCTGGAGGAAGTGGGGGCACCTCGGGCAACAACGGGGGCGCGGGCAACCTCTTTGGCGGAGGCAGCGGCGGCACGGGCTGTAGCGGAAACAATGGTCGCAGCGGGGGGGATGGATCCACCGGGACGGTGGGCGGCACTGGAGGGACCGCTTCCTCTGGGTCCCCCGGAGCCGGTGGTGCGGGGGAATACGGCCCGGGCGGCGGCAATGGGGTCGTGGGTTGTGACAACTGGTCCGGGGGCGGGGGTGGCGGCTACGGCGGGGGCGGCAGTGGCGGCACCCAGTGGAGTTCGGTGGACTCCGCCGGCGGGGGCGGAGGCGGAACGGGTGGCGTCGGCGGAGGCCAGAGCAACGATGGCGGTGCGGGGGCAGGGCCCTTTGGCGGTGGCGGCGGGGCTGCAAACAGCAGCGCAGGTGGAGACGGTGGATACCTGTCGTCGGCGGCCAATGGCGACACCTCCACGGATCGCAGTCTCGTGTTGGGGGGGGGCGGTGGCGGCGGTGGCTCCGGGCGCCAGGAAGCAGGCGGCGGCGGAGGCGCTGCCGGTGGCGGCGCCATTTTGCTGTACGCTGTGGACGCACTGACTGTCAGCGCAGCGGCAAGTCTAAGGGCGAATGGCGCGGGCGGCGGCGGCGGCGGCCGGGACAACGGCGGCAGTGCCACCAGCTACGTGGGAGGCGTGGGTGCCGGTGGAACGCTGGTGCTGGAAGCCAACACCCTGAATGTGGACGCGGTAGGCGAGTACATCAGCGTTCGCGGCGGCGACGGCCAGACCTCCAACGGAGGCACCATCAAGCTCTATTACGGAACGTTCTCCGGTACACTGCCCAGCAGTAACTACGCCGGTCGGGTCTACGACGCTGGGAATGGCTCCTACCAGGCGCCCTGACCCGGGGCCGCCACACGCGGAGAACAAATGCTCAAGGGGGTGTTGCGGTGGCTGGCTCACATGTCGCTGGCTCACCCGCGCCGGGTGGTGTTGGCGACGGTGTTGCCTTGCATTGCCATGACCCTGGCGGGAATCGGGGTGCCGGTGGACCTGAGCATGACGGGGCTCATGAACCAGGAGCACCCTCTGATTCAGCGGTACATGCCCCTGGGCAAGAAGCTGAACCTCCTGGGCCGCATGCCCATGCTTCTGGAGGGCCCCGAGCCCGTCCTGGACGAGGCGGCGCTTGCGGTGCAGGCCGCTCTGTCCGGCATGGACGAGGTGGCCACTGTCGACCTGCCGCCCCCACTGGAGTGGTTTGAGGAGCGGGCTCCGTACCTGGTGGACCGGGATCTGTTCGATGACTGGCTGGAGGCTGCAGCCACGTTTTCCCAGGAGGCGACCCAGCGGTTGAAGGACCGGGAGTTGTCTTTGAAGGACGAGTGGCAGCAGGTGAGTCCGGAGGGTTTGCGACTCCTGCTGGTGCAGATGCGAGACGATCCGATCGAGCTGCCCATGGGGGAGGGAAACTACGGGCTGGTGGAGTCCCGGGCCCACGAGGTGCTGGCCCCGCTTGGAGTGACCCCCAGCTTTTCCGGTTTGGCAGCCATTGGGGCCCAGGACCAGGGAAAGACTTTGGGGCGTATCAAGCTGCTGACCCCCTTGAGCCTGGTGCTGGTGCTGCTGATTCTGCGTCGGGCGGAGCCGCGGCCCGTTCGCCTGTTGGCCATCGCTGGCCCGATGGTGCTCTCCATGGGCGCCACAGTGGGGCTGGTGGGACGGCTCTTGGGCACGATCACCATCCTGGAGAGCATGTTCGGGGTCATGGTGTTCGGGCTGGGCGTGGACTTCGCCCTGCACCTGAGCGCCCGTATGCGGGAGGAGCGTGCCGGTGGGGCCACCCTGGAGGAGGCCATGGAGCGCACCCTTGTCGGGACGGGCACGGGTGTGGTTGCGGGGGGGTTCACAACGATTGGCGCCTTTCTCGTCGTATCGAGCGTCAACGATCCCCAGGCGGTTCACCTGGGCCTCTCCGGCGCCATTGGGCTCTTCATCTGCCTGGTCCTGATGCTGACCCTCTTGCCCTCCTTCTGGGTCCTGATGAACCGCCGGGATGTTCGGCCTGTGGAGCCGACGGCCGCACCGACCTTTAGAATTTCCCTGTGGGCGGAGTCACGCCCCTACAAGGTGCTTGGGCTTGCAGCGTTCACGGTGGTTCTTGCCCTGTCTGGGGCCCGTCGGTTCTCGTTTGAGACGGACCTGGAGCAGATCATCAACCGGGACCTGCCCGGGGCGGAGGCGGGGCGCCGGATCCAGGACCTTTTTGATACAGACCACGCACCGTGGATCGCGCATGTGGACACCCTGGAGGAGGCGCGCCGACTGGAAGCTGCCTTCGAGGCGGAGCCGGTGTTTGAGCGGGTCGACAGTGCCGCCTCGATTCTCCTGGAGGATGCACCGGAGAGATTACGGCTCCTGGAGGAGCACGTCGATAAACTGCGCCGCACACGCACGACCCTGGCGTCCATGCTGCCCTTTGCTCCCACCTCCAGGGCGGCCGATCTGAATGCAGCGCTCAAGTCTGTGTGGCGCCTGGAACAGGCAGCCGACCAGGGGCCACCGGATCTGGACGATCTCCCCCAGTCCATGCAGAACCTGTTTGTGGATGAGGACGGATTCTATGTGTACGCCTACACCAAGGGTTCGGCCATGGATGCAGCTGCGCTTGCGGAGGAACGCAAGATTGTGGAGCAGATCTACCCGGAGATCTTCGGGTTTGGCCTGCTCATGGAAGCCCTGGTCCTCGGGCCCCTGGAGTGGGCCCAGGAAGTGTTCTTGGGAATCCTGGTCTTTGTGGCCCTGTTGCTGCTGGTGGACCTTCGGCGCCTGAAATGGATTTTCCTGGCACTGGCACCGGTGTTGTTTGGCACGGCGGTCACCTTTGGTGTCCTGTGTTGGATGGGTCGAAGCTTCAACTCGATCCTGTTCATGTCGGTGCCGCTGATCATCGGGCTGGGGGTCGACGATGGAATCCACGTGGTACACCGCATGCGGGAGCACCCGGACCGGGCACCTTCCCGCGCGGCCAGCTCCGTGGGACAGGCCATTATGATGACCACCCTCACCACCTGCGCCAGCTACTCCGTGCTCATGTTCACGGACCATGTGGGCATGGAGTCCATGGCACTGGTGCTGCTGATTGGACTGCCCATGTGCCTCTTGGCATCGGTGGCCTTGCTTCCTGCGATGGCGACCCTTCTTGGAGTGGGCAAGGGAGACGCGGCTTGACCTGGCTGGAGATCGCCGTGGGCGGTGCTGCCGTGCTTGCCATGGTGTCGATCCTGATCGGCGTGCTGCGATGCGGTATTTCCCCCATGCCCAGCTCCAGGCGTGCTGTAGAGGCGGTCCTGGGGTTGGCCCATCCAACGAAGGAGGGGCCCCTCTACGAGCTGGGCAGCGGCTGGGGTGGTCTCGCCATCTGCCTGGCGCGAGTTCACCCGAATCGAACGATTTTATGCTACGAAATTTCCACCCTTCCGTACCTGTTCTCAGTGCTTCGGGGACGCCTGTCGGGCCTGGAGAACCTGGAGTTTCGCCGGGCGGACTTCTTGAGGGCCGATCTCTCTGGTGCGGCACTGGTTGTCTGCTACCTCTTTCCGGGTGGGATGGAGCGGCTCGCTGCGAAGCTGGAGGGACAGTCGCTGGTGGTGGTCAGCAACACCTTTGCGATGCCGGGTTGGGAACCCGATCAGGTGGTGGAGTTGGGGGATCGGCATCGGACGCGGGTGATTCGGTACCGCCACCCAGGCGGCGAGGTAGACTCACCGGGCCATTGACCTGAAGAGAGCGATGCTGGTTCAGTTCTTCGAGATTCTCGGCTTTGAGATCAATGATCCGGATGCCTTTCTGTTCAACGGAACGCTCCTCTTCGCGCCGCTCGTGTTCGGTGTACTGGTCTGGCACTACTGGGCCTATGTTTATGGAATGCCCG
>CAZJIB010000037.1:0-8344 GCA_964546085.1 uncultured Isosphaeraceae bacterium | reverse complement strand
TCTACAAGACTTCGGCGAAAATGGGACCTGGTATCAGCGGCGGGGCGGCTTTCACCGAGTCGGGCGGCGATTTCATCGGCATCCCAACAGGTGGATCCAGCAAGGAGGACTCAGAAGGCGGCGACATGCTTGGCCTGATCCGTCCCAGCCATTACGCAGTGCCGCTCATCGAGAAGGCTGCAACCTTCAGCGACCGCTAAGGCCTTAACCGGTCACCGAGCCCGTTGACGGCAAGAACATCGAAGTGGTCGCCGTCGAATGAGATCGTGAAGAGTCCCACTCCCCCCGTGCTGGCCCACTCCTCCGCAGTCTTCGTGTAGCCAGCCCTTGAAAAGAACACCGCGTCGACCCCATCAGCGCCTGCCACTCCCGCAATTTGTTGGAGTGGCGGTCGGCCCACCTTCGCCTGGTGTGCCTTTACCTGGCCGACAAGCCTGCCCGGGACATGAACGTCGACCCCGCCGTCAGAACTTCCCTTCCCTACCTCGACATTCCTAAACCCCAATGCCTTCAGGTATAGAGCTGCAGCGATCTCATAGTCACGCCATCCCGGCTCCAGTGCCTTTAGACCGAATAGACGCCGTATCAGCCCCATATGCGGCGGCTGATAAGCAATTTCAACGGTTCCGCCGGGCGAGCGCGAGGCATCTGAAATGCCCAATCCATCGAGGCCGTGGCCCGCAAGTCGGAATCCGAACTCGAAAGCCGATGCGAGAGAACGCCGTCGAGAACGGCGTCGAGAACGCCTCACGCCAATGGATCGCCGTTGGCGTCACCAATCTCAAACTGCTCTAGAGAATCCGTCTGAGCTGGCGCTGGTATCCGGCGTGTGTCTACAACGAGGGTGTTGAGGAGCATGTCGAGTAGCCGCTGGTTGCGCCCATTGAACGCTGGCGTCAACAGGTCGGCGATGAGAAACAGCCCCCCGGTTAAGACGTTGAACACCCAGAACGTAAGGACCCGGAGGGCTGCCAGACCAACACCGACCGATTCTCCTGTTGTCGATCGGACGAGTGCCAGAGACTGCCGAGACTTCCCGAAGGTGGCCCCTGTCGTTCCCTGTCGGATGATGTCATTCCACAATCCGGCAACAAGCAGCCAACCGATCCCGACTACCAGGAACAGGGTCCACAAGGAGAGGGGGACCCCGGCAAACACGAGAACAAGCGCTAGGAAAAACGCCGCCGTTGGGGGAATCACAACGAACAAGACGTCAACGATGTAGGCACCTGCCCGGCTGCTGTAGTCAGCGGGTGCTAATGGAAACGTCGGCACTTCTCACTCCTGTTTAGTCAACTATTACGGCCATTCAACCATGAAACCTGCCAAAGGCAACAGGCATGCATTCACTAGCCCGGCCTGCGGCTGGCCCTTCCACAGCAACGATTTCCGTGTGGTTGATGGAAGCCACCTGCCAAATAGTCAAGTAGAGGCAACGTTCAGCGGCACGGGGCCAGTGGAACTCGATCTCCCCTCGGCCTACCATCGGTACTCCAGCCCTGTCCGACGAGAGGTTTGGGGGGGTCGTAGTGAGTTCAGACGACTGGGGAGACGTAGACGCCGGTCTCGGACGTACGCCAGTCGCTGAACTCGTTCATTCACCAAGCGGGCTCGCCTGGACCTGTGCGGCGGCACTGGCCGTCTCGGCTGTCCTAATTCCTTTCGGCCAACTTTGGCTCGGCTATTTCACCGGAGTTGCGACGGCGGCGTTGTGCATGGTGACCACGGTCATTGACCGGCAGAGAAGGGCCAGCCCGAACCACGTGGTTACCACAGGCCTCCAGGTTGAACAACGCGTCCGAATGGTTCGGATCGCAGCCTTCTTCGTGTGCCTGATCCACATCATCCGCATTGCTCAGGAAGCCGCCAAATGAGACGGCAGAGGTTGACGGCATTCCGAAAGGCGGCGTTAGGACTGATCGCTTGCGGATCGCTGCTGGTACTTGCCGACAGCGCTTCTGCCCAGTCGGACAACGCGGCCACGGACCCTGTCGTCCGGGGTCTCACTAACTGCGGTTTGGGTAAGACGACGAACAACCTCCACGTTTTGTTTGTTCTGGACGAATCTGGGAGCCTCAAAAAACACGACCCGGAGAACAAGCGGGTCGAAGGAACGGTGAAAGCCCTAGAAGCCCTGAAGCAGCTTGCAGACAGATTTGGGGACGACTTCAGCATTGACGTCGCCATCCACGGGTTTTCCGGCGGACAAGCCACCACCGATCTGCCCTACCGCGACGAAAATCCATGGTTGACCTTCGACGATTTCGACGACCTGATCGACGATTCCAAGGGCTTTACAAGCCGCAACACCGGCTTCTACACCGACTACCGCGCGGCGATCTGGGGTGCCATCCAAGCCTTCGACAAGCACGACCCAGATCAGAAGGGATGCAAGGCGCTGATCTGGTTCACCGACGGCGTCTACGACTCCGAGAACAACTCAGCCCTAACACCCAGCGAAATCGCCGAGATCACCGGCGGCCTCTGTGAGGCCAACGGCCTGGTCGATCAACTTCGCCAGCGGGCCATCACAACCATCGCCATCGGCCTATCCAACGAGTCGACCGGGAACCCACCCGACCTGTCCCTAGTCAAAGCGATCGCGAGCGGCGACGCGGTAACCCCGGAGAACCCGAACCTCGTGCTCCCCGACGGGAAGTGCGGCACTCGACCCGGTACCGGTGACCTTTCCGAAGAGAAAGACCCTGATGAACTGATCAAAATCTTCGAAGGGATCCTCGCGGACGCCCTGTTCGAAAGCGCCGAGATACGCCCGGGTGATCCAGCGGCCGAGGGTGGCCACCCACCGCTCCCCTGCACCCCAGAGGGCAGTATGTGCACGTTCGACTTCTTCCTCGGCCCCTGGGTCGAGCAGTTCACGGCATATTTCAAACTGCCACCGGCGTCTGGCCTGACTGCCAGCCTCGACCCACCAGGTGACGATGCCGCCCCGGTCGACATCACGATTCCCGATGGGCCGCTGGACGGCATACCCGGGATAACCGGTGAATCACCGACCCGTAGTTGGCGCAAGCTGACGGGGATCGCCGATCAGGCTGACGGCATCTGGACCGGGGGGTGGCAGATCCGATTCGAGGGCCCAGGAGCCGCTGAAGCTAAAGCCAACATCGAGTTCTTCGAGGGCACACTCGAGATTCGAGTGGACAAGGCCGTTATCGACCGGGCCAAACCCGAAACCTTCGAAACCTTCGGTTTAGATTTTAAGACGCTCGCATGCAACGACACCCCCTACCCGCTCAAACTGGACTTCACCAGCGATATAGGCGAAATATCCAATGTGAGTTTCGGGCCTGGGGCAAAGTGTCTCATCCCGGAAAGGTTCCTGTTTGAACTGCTCACCGCCGAGGGGGCCGAAAGCGCCTCCAGCATCAGCTTCGAGGTGAAACCCTCTTTGAAGCCGGTGGCCGACGATGCGGTCCCACTACTCGAGTTCCCGGCTAGTTCGGTTTCTCTCGAACTGTCGAACACCTTGATAGTGGAACTTGCTGAGGGAAGCCGACTTGATCGGACCGACGACACAACGTTCGACGCCGTCCAACTCGAGCTCAAAGGGGGTGGTGAGGATGTCAACTGTGGCGGCGACCATCTTCCGGTCATCCTGGAGTTCAACGCGGAGAGGGGCGACCTGGCCCCCCTAAAGGAATCGGCCGAATTTGGTCCTGGCGAGCTGTGTGTCGTCCCACGCGGGTTCCTTCAAGAGTTAGTCACCACCGGACCGGGGAAAGACGCTCTCAGCGTCACATTCGATGTAACGCCCTCGCTGGTGGCCGACCCCAACTTCTCACCCCTCAAGTTCCCCTCAAGTACCATCTCGATCTTCTTGCACGACGCGCTGGTCGTGGAACTCGCTGATGGGAGTCGGCTCGACCGGGGTCACCCGGAGAGCTTTGAGGGCGTCGGCCTAGAACTCTTTCTTGACAACCAGGAGTTCCTCCGGGATGGAATCCAGATCTCCCTTGACTTCTCGGCCAACCTAGACGGCCGGTTGGTCAACGGGTCGGCGACCTATGGCGACAGCGATCCTTTGGTAATCCCACGCGGATTCCTCGAGGAAGCCCTTCTCAGCGGGGTAGGCCGCGACTTGCTTCGGTTCACCTTCGAGGTGACACCGGAGGTAATCGCAGGCATGGACGGGGAGGTGGGAGACCAGCCGACCCACGGGCCCAGCACCATCCATGTCTGGCTCCACGACGCCCTCGAGGTCCAACAGATCAACCAGCGGGAACTCGACCGCGAGGACCGCGGCACCTACTCAGATGTAGAGGTAGTACTCCTTCTCGACGGTCAGGAACTCTCGGACAACCAGGCCCGGGTCAACCTCGAGTTCGCCACCGAGGTCGATGGTAGAACGGTGTCGAGCTCGCAGTCATACCCACCCGGTGGGCCATATTTGATTCCGCCTGGATTCTTCGACGATGTGTTTGATGCCGCTGCCGGTACCGACCTACTGCTGGTCTCGGTCCGGGTCACCCCGGCTGTGACCATCGACGGGGAAAGCCACCCCGGCTATGCGCCGAGTGTTCTCCAGTTCCCCGTTCGAGCTGGTGAGGGATTCCCCCAGATCTTGAGTGTCACGGCAACAACCATGGACGACGGGGAGAACTCAACGTTGACTGTCGAGGCCATCGGACCGAACGACGGTGACGGGTGGGTGGAGATCCGCTCGATCAGTGGATTGCCCGACGATCTTCAGGGAACAATCGAACTGGTCGAACCGGTCTCGTGCAAGGCGCTAAACAAACAGTTGGTGGAGTGCACCGCAGAGTTGGATGCTTCATTCACCGCTAACAGGACCGTCGGACTTGAGGTCGACCTGGCTATATCAGGAAATCGCACGAAAGTACCTGGAAAGTCGGTCTTCGTGTCGGTGCCGATCACTCTCGAGATGACCCGACCCCTCAGTACGGCGAGCTTCATCAGCAAGCTCCTGCAGCTCCTTGTCCTGTTCGTGGCCGTTCAAGTTCTTCTCCGGGCCCTGTTCACTACTTGGCTCGCCAAGTGGGAAGGGGTCGAGGTCGGCAGCCGGTGGGGCACGCTCCGGGTGGAGGTTGACCAAGTTGGAAATGTCACTGCCGTGGGAGGTGGCCCACTTGTTATCGACGCGGCATCCACCATGTTCGCCGACGAACTTGAAGGTCGTGCCTCTTCTGCGGTAGTCGACGGCATCACGTTTAAGATCGGTTGGATGCGGACCTTCCTGGGCGAACCTGAGAACAACCCGTTCATTCGGAGACAACGAGCGGTTATCAGGGCGTCGTCGCCGACCGAGCACTGCGTCGCCCCTGAAGGCATGGAGCTGGACTCCAGCGACCGACTGGGGACCGGTCTGGTCGGAATGCAATTCCGGCGTTGTTGGGTTCTCAGGCTCCCGGAGGGATCAGCTCAGATGTTTAGTGACGGGGAGACGGTGCTCGCACATCTCCTAGTGATCTTCCGCCCATTCGACGAAGCCGAGTCAACCGCTGTTGAACAGTTGAACGAGGTCAGCGACCTGATCACCGACGTGGCAGGTCGGGAGATTCCACGGTTCATCGAGCACGCCGCATCGAACAGCCCCCAAGAAGGTGCCGAAGCCGAAGAGGTCGATGGCACCAACGGGAGCGGCGGAGACGAATGGGAAGACGACGAATGGGAAGACGACGAATGGAAAGACGACTCAGTGGACCCAGACGACCCGTCCACGGAAGATGACTGGCTTTCAGCCCAGGAAGACCCCCTCGCATAACCAACCAACCGACTCACCAGACAAGGAGAGATACCAATGCTTCGACCAGTGATCATGATCGGCTGTGGCGGATCAGGGCAGAAAGCGGTTCGATACGTCCGCGCCGCGGTCAAGCGTAAGCTGGAGCACACCCATTGGGAATACGGCATTCCCGCGGCGTGGCAGTTCATCGGCCTCGACACACTCAACGTCCAAGAAGCACCGGGCGAGATTCCGACGTTGCCAGCATCGGACTACAAGAGCATCGCCCTGCAGTACCACACCTTCAGTGAACTGAGCGCCGCTCTACTCGCCAGACACACCCCGCAGGAGAGACTGGGCTACCGGGAACTGATCGGGTGGCGACCTCAAGCCGAGCAGGTACTCGTCCCGCTGAGGTCCGGCGCCGGTCAGATGCGGGCGGTGGGTCGAGCAGCGGGCGTCGTCGCTCTGGGGACGCTGGTCCGTCCAAGAATCGAGGAGGCGTTCGCGGCCTGTAAGTCTGGTGGGCCCGAACTTGAGCGAATTTCGGAACACCTCCAAATCAGTGTTCCTCCCGGCACCGCGACGCCTGACCCGATCATGGTCGTCCTTGGTTCAATGGCCGGTGGAACCGGCGCGGGCATTCTTCTCGACGTCATCGATCTGCTCCGTCGAACTGACTCCCTCGGATCATTTCCGATCGCCCTCATTTTCACTCCGGACATTTTCAATTTTGCGCAGACCGATGCCATGGCGGCGAACGGACTCGCCATGCTGTCCGAGTTGATGTCGGCCTACTGGGATGATGAGATAAGCCATTCCGACCTGATCCCAAATGTGGTAAAGGTCGACAATCGTGGACCACACTCGACCTTCCTGATCGGCCGGAAAAACCTCGCTGGAAGCGACCTTGAGACTTCGCAAAGCGTGTATCGCGCAGTTGGTGAAGCACTCTCTTCATGGGTCTGCTCTTCGAGCGTCCAGGACTCCATCTACAACTTCGTCACCAGCAACTGGGAAACGTACGCCCCGTTGAACATGGGTGGCTACCCCTTCGACCCAGTGCGCCAACGGGGGGTGGTTTCCTCCTTTGGATCGGCGAAGATCTCGATCGGGCGAGACCGGTTCCGCGACTTCACTTCGAAACTCCTCATGAAGGAGTTGCTGGAGAACCTCCACAAAGGACACCACGAGAAGCGCACAAAAGAGTTCGGTCAAGAAGCCAAAACCATGACCGACACAGCAGTCCTCGAAGCCCTGCTCGACAAGCACCACCTACCGTTCCTGCAGTCCTGTGGGCTCGACGAACGCGGTTCCGGCACGAAGCAGATCAGCGATCAATTCCTATCGGGCGACCTTACCGAACAGGAGTTGAAGCTGATCAAGGAAGAGATGAAAAGCTCGTTCGGGTCGCAAACCGCAAAACCGGGTGTCTGGTATAACAAACTCAGGGCCCAAGCCAGGCAGGTGGCAAGGAAGTCTGAGCAGCGTGCCGAAACGGGCTTCGACGAACTACTAAAGGTCTGGAGTTCAAAGACCTACGAGATGGTTCTTCGGGCAACCTCGGACTACATCGGCCGATTCGGCCTCAAGTTCGCGGGCGACCTCGTAAGAAGAGCAGTGACTACGGTCGCCCAGTCCTCGGCCGACATTCGGACGGCAGTAGCAGACGACTTGAAGACCGGTGTGCAATTCAGTGAGGAGGCCAAAAGCACGCTTCGCAACGCCGGAACAAAGGATGGCCTGGGCCTTGAATCCTCAGCGGTTAACGGAGCACTCGGCTCGTTCGCCAAGGCAATCGAGAGCCGGTGGAAAGCCGCTCGACGTGAACGCACCGCAACGGCCATGGAGGCGCTGTCCAATGAGGTCCTCAACATCCTGTCCCTCCAGATCAACCAAGCCCACGGGCAGATCCATGAGATGGTGACTGTGGTCGAGGGCCGGCCGCCAGTAACAGCCGGCTGGCCCAACCATGGAGGGGGTATTCCTGAAGGATTCCTTCCGTCCCCGTTGGAGTTCAACCTGGAAGATTACAAGTCATGGCCCGAAACACTGGACCAACTCGCTGAGGAATCAATGGAGCTCTGCGGCTCCATGGGTTATCAGCCGACCGATTCTGTCGACGCCACCCGCTACCTGATCAACGTTGGTGGCTTTCCGGCGGGCAGGCACGAGAATATCCCGCCGATTGCGTGGGATAGCAGAGCCACCGGTGGGAGGAGTCCAAATTGGACACCCGGGAAAACTGCGCAGATCGCTGTGGTAAGCGATCAAGAAGCCCTTGAGGATCGGGTCTCATCGTGGATGGACAAACCGTCGTCTGCCATGCAGATGTACTTCGACGAGAACCTCCAGAAATACCTCGCGCCGAGCGACGGCGAGGGACCCGTCCCGGACCACAGGGAGCGGCTCAGCAACTTCAGGACAAAACTTGGAGAGGCACGTAACCAGTCGCAGCCCCTCATCGACATCAATATGGCACTCAACGGAGTGATTCACCCCAAATTCGCCGAACTAAGAGTGAAGTCCATGATGGAGGGTTTCCCGTTCCCAGTCGGGCATCCAGCCCGGGAGATCGTCGAGGAAGTGATGAGGGGCGAGGGTGCCGAAATCAACTTCACCGATATTGAGGCTGAG
>CAZJIB010000036.1:0-8609 GCA_964546085.1 uncultured Isosphaeraceae bacterium | reverse complement strand
ATCCCGTCACACAGCGGCTGACCTACTACGGCGACAACAAGAAGGCAGGCGTAGACCTGCTCAACACATCGCTAAAGGGAAATCGGATCCTCAACGCTGCCTTCGAGAGCCTCGAGGGCGACCGGTCTGGCGTGCCGCCGTTCTTCGTATTCGTGAAGGCTGGGCATAGGAAGGACATGGTCTTTAGGGGCCTCGCAGTCCCAGGACATGCCGAGGTAGAGACTGCTAATGCACTTGAAGTGGTCAGGGAATGGGCCAGTGGTGGGCGCTTCGAAAATTACAAAGCTACGTTCACCATCCTCGACGTATCGGTAATCGACAGGCGGTGGCTGGAAGAGCTTCGCGAGGGAGACGACCTCGGCCGCCACTGCCCGGCGGCGTGGAGGGTCTGGCGCCAAGATGGCGGGTATGAGCCACTCAGGGCGGAAGGCGGAGTTTCGGCGACTGTCTTGAGCTCTACGAAGCGTGGACTGGGATTGCGTGACACACTCGCTCGACTGGAACGTGACACACTCGCTCGACTGGAAGTGGTGTCGATGGCAAACGAGGCGGGGAACGAAGAACTCGATTCCTACCTCGGGATGCTCAAGAGTCGTTCCTTTGGTGGCGATGAGATGGCTGTGGCACCCGATAGGGGAGAACTCAGGGATGATTTTGAGGCCCCGGCAATGCCAGGAGCCGATGAGGCGGCTGACTGGATTTCATCGCGGCTCAGCCAAGAGTCAGTCCGACCAGCGTTCTTGTTTTTCGTGGGAGGCTCTGGAAATGGGAAGTCCCATCTCTCGGCGAAGGTCGTCAAGCCTCTAACAGGGATCGGCCAACACGATTCCAGTGCGGATCAAAGGTCGTATCGGTATTCGACAGCCGGCCCTGATCTTCTGTTGGTCAATGATGCGACCATCGGCCAGGGGACCGCATTGGCCGGCGACTCGTTGGTGTCAGACCTAGACGGAGCACTGCACGACGGCCTTCACGCGGTTGTCAATGTCAATCGAGGCGTTCTAGTCGAAGAGCTCTTGCTTGACCCAGAACCTGGGTTGGGCGAGGCCATCGTCAAGTGGCTCGCCGGAAGACGGCACTCAAACGATGATCTGGTAGTCGTTCCCAACGATCGATCGAGTTCCCGCTTTGTTCAAACAGCGCAGATCGTTCACGGAGGCAAGCGTTTAGTCGATCTCGTAGCTGTCTTTATGGACAAGACCTCTTTGATGGAACTCCGCCCCGAATCGAAGATTGTCGACTGCGACGACAAGGTTGGAGTCGGCCTAGGGGACTACGCCGTCAAGCGGTTCATGGAAAGAACCGAAGAGTTCACGGAGGCCACTCCGTCAGCTGAACTCTTTCGCAAGGTGGTAGGGCAGCGACCTCCCGGCCCAGGGGCGTTGGCGGTAGACCCGATTCGCGACAATCTCGAATCCCTCGACCACTCCTCAGTTAGGAATGGCCTCCTTTCGGTCTTTCGAGGATCTGAGATCGTGAAGGCAAGCCGCCTGACGTACCGGGACCTCTGGGCTCTCATGGGTCAGGCCGTGATGGGTTTCCTCTGCGAAAGTCCGGACCAAGACTCGCCGATGGCCTGGGTAGAAGAGAATCAGCCCTCTCGCTTTGAGGAACAACCACGCAAACAACTTGAGGCGATGTTGCGGCTTGCGCAACTACGAACACACCAAGCCATCTACATGGCTGACTGCTGTCCCCTTGTCGAAGTCGATTCCAAGGTGCAGTCTGAGGCCGTCGGGATCGTTAGAAGCGTTGACCCCGTAAAGGACCTTTTGCCAGGCCCACCTTCAACCACCGAGGATGGGAATCCCTCCGGATACGGCTGGTCTGGTCCTATCTCTGAGGCGTTCGAAGGCCTCGAAATCGGCTGGTCGTCGCTGGACGCTCTTCGTGAGGTAGTCGACGACCACGATGACGCAGCAATGGTCGCCATCACCGACTTCGATCAGGTACTTGACGAGCACGTCGTCAATGCACAAAGTGGCTCCTACCTGAGCGATAGTGAAAAACGAGGCCTTGTCAGGTGGTATGGGCACTACGTGACACGCCTCTATGCGACCGCACATGGGATTCCGGCCTTCCGTGGGCAAGTCGACTGGTGGACCAATGCCTGGGCGTTTGCCGAAAGCAATCCAGCCGGCGAAGGTCCATACGGCGAGGTGGTGCGGACCCTTCTGTTTCCCGCTCACTCGGAATTCCGCGAACACTTGCTCCTTCCAGTATTCGACAGTCGAGTCGTGCCACTCACGGGTGAAGTCGACGAGTCGACCTTGGTTAAGGCCTTTCGGACCGCCAATGCTGTACGGGAGTGGAAGGTGGACGGCGACTCGATAGTCCTCTACATGTTGCAGGGCAACGACTACTCCTCCATTGAGCTCGACTTCGACTTTGCGGTTTTCAGGGAACTAGCTGCCTGCCGCTCGGGGAAGCTGGGCACAACTGAGAACACGCGTATATCGGAGCCGTTGCTGGAACGATTCCGGGCGTCGATGCTTCTCCCGCAGACCCAACCAACACCCGAAATTTGGGTCGTTCACCACGATGGCAAACAACTGCTCGGCGTGCCTGACTAATGGCCATGATCGACCAGCGTGCAAGCGACCTTTACCTCGACATACACAATCCCCAGTACATGCCCCGCGGGGAGGTCCTCGTCTCAGAACTGGCCGCGCTCAAGTACGAGGTCGACGACTTTGGGGACTACTCCGGCACGGACGTAGAAGGCAGGGCCTATCGCGCTCTAGCCCGTCCCAAGGACCGGCGCGTTCATACTGTTCCTACCGACCCCTATGCCCCTTCTTCGCCCAATGATCCGGAGGCATGGAAAGCTGCTCTCGTCGACGCAGGGTTGGTTTGCGAAGGCACTTCGGGTCCGGCGGCTCAGGTGCTCTCGGCCTCCATCGCTGGTTTGGAGTCGAGGGGAGGGAAGGGTCAGTCAGCCACGCCGATGACCCCTGGGCTTGCCTTGCTCCAGGCCCGCCGGGGAGTGGTTGGCGTCACAGGTCCATACAACGTGGCCCCGGCAATCGAGCGGATGTACACCCTCGGAGGAAGCTGCCCACCTGTCGAGGACCCGGGATTTTCGGCGGCTGACCAGTGGATTCGGGCAACCGAGGGTCGTCTAGAAGCGGATCCGTTGCTGAGGTTGTTGGACACGGCTGCCAAGGAAGCGCTGCTGCGAAACTTCTCGCGCAAGGAAGGCGGCCCGCCCAACGGTGGCGCAGCGCCAAGGAATCCGTGTCTTGGACCGAACACCCCGTTTTCATGGTTTCGGGTGTCCTGGGATCGGTTGACTAGTCCGGAATGGGTTAAAGCCTTGCCGGCGCGAACCTGGACGGACTGGGCCATGGCAGTCATCCGGGGGGGCCTCGCCTTCGGGTACCTCTGGGAGATTCGCTGGTACCAGACGATCGCAAAATTGGTCCTTCGGGGCGGGGACGAACTTCAGGAGGTGGGTTGGGCGGACTTAGTAGCTATGGCCAACCATCAAGGCCCATTGCTCAAGTGGCTGGATCAGACACAACCAGTCTCGTTAAGGGACGTTGCTAGTTCGCTAAAGGACACGTGCACGACCTACGCAGCGCTTTCGGAGGAGGTCAAGACGACTTTCAAAAAAGCCAACGATGAGGCAGTGGGTCAGTCCCTTCTGCGGGCTTCCCGTGACCCGGAGAAAAGGGCGCGGTTTAACGAAGCGCTCCAGCCCAGCTCAAACAAGAACTGCCATGAACTACTTAGGGCCATACTGGTCGTCGGTGACGAACAAGGTCGTTACGCCGACCACTACGGGTTGCTTGAGAAGATTGGCCAGCGATGGTCCGTGGTCAACCCCGGGACCGAGTGGGTTGCCGTCGTAGCCAGCCTGTCGATGGACGAACCCAAGTCATCCAGCACACTCAATGAGGTTTCTGCGAGCCTCAAGAAGCTTGGCCTGCAGCCAAGCAACCAGGAACTCACCAAATACCTAGAACTGGCAGGGTTGGCACGCGGTGCGCCCGACGCCGATGGTGCAGTCGTAGTAAGGGGCGCTTTCTAGTGTCAGGAGAGCGACACCTCCTAGCCCGCGCGATGGGGACGCAGGCAGCTGGTCTGCTGCGCTCTGGGGGGAACCTGCGCAAGATCTGGGTGCCTCCAGACATGCCGCCCAAGTTCTTGGTCGAACTAGTCGATACAGCCAATGAAGGCTTATCTGGAGAGCACAAGTGGGCGATTGTGGTCACGACTGATCCTGCCAACTTCGAAAGACTGGCAGCCACCGGAGTAGTTCTCGAGGGGAACGATGCGGTTGCGCGGAGGAACAACACTCTTGCCGTATACCAAGACACAGGAGCCTTGAATCTGAAGAGCCTTGCAGTCTTCGGATCGGTAGTCGGACCTACCTATCCCCTGGGCGAGGCCCAGAACGAGCATCCCGGCTTCAGTTTTGAAGAATTGGCGGTAGCCATCCTCAAGGCATGCCTAGAGGAAGTCGGAGAAGGTGATCGGCACGTTGTAGCGCAGGACCTGACAGGCCATTTGGTTGAAGCTCTTAGGTTTCTATCGAATGCGCACGAAGGATCGCCAGGTGGAGCTCGCCCCTGGAACTCCAGTTGGTTCCGGCACGTTGAGCGTGGCATGGAGGCCCTAGTCGACCTCTTGATGTCACCTGCGGCCGCAGGTGAGGACCTCCCAGAAGTACTCCGGTGGGCCTCGTTCGCGTGTTTCGGCATCCCAACCCCGGACAAGGGAGATGCCTACTCGCTCCCGCTTGAGGCTTCGCTTCCCAGCGACCGAAAGCAGCCGCTACGTCCGGGAGCCCGAGCGCTTTCCAAGGCCATCGCCGATCATTGGTCGAGCGAAGTCTTGGTAATGAGGTCGGTTCAGACACTTGCTGGACACAAAGATTGGCGGAAGCAGCCAGGGTGGATCGAAGGCATGGCACACCCCATGGCGGGCATCGACTGGTCGGGACTTGACGAAACCTGTGCTGGGGAAGGCTCCACTTTGATTGGCCTGGCCTTCCACGAAGAACGCCAGGATGAGCGGTGGGATGCATTCGCGGGTCTAACGGAATCCCAGTTTCTGAACCCATCGGCGTCGGCGAGGAAGGAGAATCTTGAGCTGAAGCTTGCCGACTCTGACGCCCTGCTAAAGGGCGATTTGCTCTTGGCACAAGTCCACGTGATCGACGGAACAACAGTGGGCTCGGATTCTGATGGGCCGTTCTTGCGATCTCCGCAATTGATTGTAGAGCTAGAAGCGGATCTGCCACTAGACGACGTTGAGTCATTGGACCTAGGCAGGATCACCTATCAGAGCAATCCGCCAACAGAGGCAATCTTCATTTGTGAAGGGACAACTCGGCTAGGCAGCGACGGTCGACTGACGGCCCAGGGGTGGCTCAAAAGACGAGTGTCTGTCAACGACTTCACCTATGGGCCGAAGTTGACGAGACTCAGCATTCAACTACCGCTTGGGCATCCCCTCCTCGGGCGGATAAGTGAGTCAGCATCCTGCGAATTCGTACTCCTTCCCCCCGAGGGGGACGGAGTGCTTGTTGCTGAGCTCGCGCAACGTGGCGGCATCGGAAAGATCTACCCCTTTGGCCCCACGGAGTTTGACGAGCAGGGCCAACCGAAGGCAGTCCCAAGCCCGACAGAACACCCGTTGAAGGAGTCAAAGGATCAGAGGGTCCTCATCTGGAGTTCAAACAGCGACGAGGGCTCAGTTCAGGCGAGGATCAACGGTCAGAGCGCAAAAAACGTTGATGGCAGGCCGGGGGTGTGGGCCGAGTCCCTCTCACCATCAGGAACGGACGTAATCGAGGTCGGTTCGACTGAAGTACGGGTAGTGGTTGAGGAAAACAACATTCCGCTTTGCCCAATCGTTGCAGCAGTTCAAGATCGGCGACATGACGAGGGTCGCGACGTACCCGATGAGATTAGGGAGACGGTTCGAGGGGACCTAGAAGAACTGCTTTCCAAGATGGTTGACGATGGGACCTGGAGGCGATCGCTTGGGAACATCGTGTTGCCAGCAGATATGAAGGAGCCGATAGCAGATCTCGTAGACATCGATTCCGGAAACTTTCGGACCTTGGAAGCAATCAGGGATTTCCCTCAGGCCCAGCAGATGTTCAGCGTCCAAGAAGAGTTGGCGGAATCGGAGGCGGCGAACCAGTTCAGGGAGGCATTCCTGAATTTACGGATCCGTGAGTCACTTCTCGAGGGGCGAACCAGTGCTAGTGCCGAGGAACTTGACCGGGTTGGCTTAGCTACAGCCCAGTGGGTGTCACGTAAGTCGTGGGCGCATCTTGCTGAATCCGGGGGCGAATTGGACGCCTATCTGGAGGCCTACCGAGAGCTCTTGGAGTTTGCTACCAGGGGTGGTGGCGGCATGGGTCTCATGTGGGCGAGCTACCCATTCTCGGCTTCAGTGTGGGAGCTAACGCGTGGCGCTCCGCAACTCAAGGCAGTGCTAGTGGGTCCCCTACATCCTTTGCGGCTGACCTGGCTTGCCCATACCGAAAGATTGCTCAGGGACGCCGGGAATGCCAAAGAGTTCGCAGGCACTGTGCAAGGTTGGGACATTCCCATAGTGGGCCCATCTCAACGTTCCCCAATGCAGATGGTTGCGATGCCAAGTGATCTAGGGAGTCAAAGGGTGTTCATCGGTTGGTCCACCCTCCTCCATGCCCCGCGGGAAGACGTGCTGGCCCTACAAGCTCCAGAGTTCGTAGGGCTACGCCGATTTCCTGGGGCGTCCACAAGCGCTGTCACCACAGAGGCGGCAAGGCATGCCCTAAGGGACTACTTGAGGATCAACCCACACGTTTCGACGATCACTGTCGAACTGTCCGCGTCGAGCCACGGAGCCCGGAACCCTGACCTCGACGAGGCAATCATCGATCAAGTAATCGCTGAGAAGCTCCCCGGAGGCCTTCGAGTTTTCGATTCGACGAATCGCTCCGGATCCATCCCACAGGACGTCATTGCATCTGCTGGGAAACGCCAAGGGGGTGATATCCCCATCACTTGGAGTCGCGTGGATCCGGCTGATGGTGAGCGCATCGATTCAGACTTGAGGTTCGTGCAGGACGCTGCGATCGGAATAGGGGTATTTGATGACGACGAAGCCTCCCAGACCGGTGTAGTCGGACCCGTTCCTGTACGAAGGTTGTCTGTTCCAAGCTTGCCCGACCCAGCAGCTCGCTACGTGAAGATCAAGGCCGGCTTGCGTCGTGCCGGATCCTCCTTCTCGAGGACGCTTTCCTTCTTTGAAGGAGGTAACCAGCTTCCATCGATACGGACGGAACTCTATGGAAGTGAGCTACAGGCGGATACGACCAACTGGACTGTCTCTGCTGAGTCCCTCATTCCTCCGGTTGCGCTGACCCAACTGATGGCAACGATGCCTGGGCTTGGTCCACAAATGCTTTGGGAATGGCATCCGCCATTTCTGGACACTTCGTCTGCTGGTTCGGAGGGAGAGGCTCTCGAGGCTCGACCGTATCTTTCCATCGCCAAAGTTGGGGCCCGCGCCAAGGCCAATATTTCAGTTCGGCTGGGGCGGGCCATGGGACGGACTCCGACGGAGGGAGAGGTGGACGATGTCTTGGATGTTCTCGGTAAGCAGGGCATTGGGCTTTCCTCCCTCGTTCTCATAGGCGATAGGCACCAGGCAGGTGCGATTGGCTTCTACACGGTCCTAGAACTGATGAAGTCAATAGATATTGACGGTTGCGAAACACTGGTCATGCCCCTGGACGCGTCTAACGACTTCTTAGGGGGTCTGGCAGGAAATCCTGACCTCGCTGAGGGAATGCTGGCTGATCTCCTCACCATCCAGCTCCGACCGGGGGTCGTGACCCTTTCTCCCATCGAAATAAAGTGCTTCGGCCTTGATGCGAAAAATGTCGGAGGACTTCCGACTCCTGGCTCTGGGACACTCCGCAAACCACTCGAACAACTCGCAGCAACCGTCAAATTGCTGAATGCGGTTGAAGAAAACTGGTCCATTTTGCAGGGTGAGCCGGATCACGCCGATGCAGTCCTTCAGGCCAACGCCATGGCTGTCTTTCTGGAAGCTGCAATGCGTCTGAGTCCTTCAGGCATTAACGATCACCCAGCGGCGGCGGAACTGTTACAGGGCGTACTCGAAGGCCGAGTTCAGGTCCTCACGGGAAAGCCTGTTCTCGCATATTTCCTCCTCACGGAGGACCCTGACGAGATCAAGGTAGAGGCATCGTTGGAGGACACGCTTGAAGTAGGTGTCGGTTGGCATGCCGAGTACTTGGCCAACTCGCAGGCGGTGATGACCGACCTGAGCAATGGGGAAGGCCCATCGGTCGAGGCTTGGAAGCAGGTCTTCGACGAGGATCCCCACTCTTCTGGTAGGCGCCAAGGTTCGTCGGGTGAGGGCGACGAGGACGCTGGGTCGGGTGAGGGCGACGAGGACGCTGGGTCGGGTGAGGGAGATGAGCCTGGGTCGGGTGAGGGAGATGAGCTTGGGTCGGGTGAGGGAGATGAGCTTGGGTCGGGTGAGGGAGATGAGCCTGGGTCGGGTGAGGGAGATGAGCCTGGGTCGGGTGAGGGCGACGAGGACGCTGGGTCGGGTGAGGGCGACGAAGTCCG
>CAZJIB010000035.1:0-8833 GCA_964546085.1 uncultured Isosphaeraceae bacterium | reverse complement strand
TCATCGGGAAGAAAGGGTCGCGGGTCGCAAGGCCAGTCGTCTTCGGGCGATGCGAGCAAGGCATCGAGATCCTGATTGGTCAAGAGGCAAATACGCATCGTGTCAGCAACTCACCCCCGGCGGGTGCGAAGGGCATCCACAGAATATAGACCAACGGCCGCCCAAACGCAAACACGACGGCTGTTCCCAGCGTAAATGGCTCCTCATAGTATTTAACAGCGATGATAAGTTGCCCGGTCGGCGCGATGTACTGCAGCAAGCCCAGTGTCGCAAGTTTCACCTTGCGTGCACCTGCTGCGAAGAGCACCAGCGGGACTATCGTCACCGTACCCCCGATCATCAACAGCGCCAACAACCCCGGACCGGCAAACTCGAATGCTGATCGCCCGGCCCCCACCATGATGCACTCTACAACAATCGCAGCAGGTAACATCGCGGCCATTTCGATGGCGAGTCCTTCCGCACTACCAATCGCCATCTGCTTTCGCAGCAATCCATAAAGACCAAACGCCACGGCAATGGTCAGCGAAATCCACGGCAGCCCACCCTGCAGCACTGCCATCAACACCACACTGGCAAACGCCATGCAGACCGCCAAGGCCTGCAATGGCCGCAGTCGCTCCCGTAGTACAACGAGCCCCAGAAAGACGCTGATCAATGGTGTGATGTAGTAGCCGAAACTCGCATCAGTCAATCTGTTCCAGAAGACCGACAGAAGAAAGATGACCCATATCGTTGCGATGCAAAGGGTAGACGCCAGAAGCGCCCATCGGGTGCTAGGACGCGCGATTGCTGCAACACACTCTTTCCACGAACCACGGTGAAGAATCATCGCAGCAAGAATCGGCAAACCGGTAAGGACCCGAACTGCAATCACCTCCATCACCGCAACCTCGATCAACGCCTTGAAGTAGACCGGAAAGATGATGCCCCACAAAGCGTATGCGCCACCCGCCTGAGCTACGCCTGTGACAGCGATGCGACGATCACATGGATCTTCTGTGGCCATAGAATGAGAACAGTAGTCGAATGCGCCGATGGATATCTGCAGCCGTCCTACTATGCCGACATGTCACTTCTTCCACTGTTGTGCGCAGCCATCATCGGAGCACCTGTTTCCATCGATCTCGCAAACCGCGAGCACCTGCAAACAACCGTCGATCGAGAGAAGGGCCAGTATCTTGGTCATCCGACAGCCCTGCTCTTGCCTGACGGCAAATCCATGCTGTGCGTCTTTCCCAAGGGACATGGGCGAGGACAACTTGTCCTCAAACGAAGTGCTGACAGCGGGCGAACTTGGAGTGATCGCCTGCCTACCCCCGAATCATGGTCGACCTCGAAGGAAACACCGCACCTCTACGAGATGCAGGACGCCGAAGGCACGCGACGATTAATTCTCTTCAGTGGCCTCTATCCCATCCGCACATCAATCAGTGACGATGATGGAGAAACATGGTCGGAACTTGCGCCAATTGGCGAGTATGGCGGCATCGTTGCAGTTTCGGACACCATGCTAACCGGATCCGGAGCGTACACCGCCTTCTTCCACGATGATGGACGCTTCCTGAGGAACAGCGGTGTCGTCAGCGGTGTGTTCAAAGTCTACGCAATCGACACAGTCAATGGCGGGCTTACCTGGAGCGAACCACGGATTGTCGCATCGCTGCCGGAGGTCCACCTCTGCGAACCCGGACTCATCCGCTCACCGAACGGCAAAAAGTGGGCGATGCTCCTACGGGAAAACAGTCGCGCAAAGAACAGTCACATCTGTTTCAGCGAAGACGCTGGCATCACCTGGTCGACGCCGATCGAGATGCACGATGCGCTCACCGGCGATCGACATCAAGCAGTCTATTTGCAAGACGGACGACTCTTCATTTCCTTCCGCGACACGCATGCAAAGAGCCCCTGGCTGGGCGACTGGGTCGCATGGATCGGTACCTGGAATGATTTGGAGGCACACGCTGCTGGGGACTACCGTATTCGCCTCTCCGACAACCACCACGCTTGGGACTGCGCGTACCCGGCAATCGAGCGACTCCCCGACGGTACGATCGTCGCGATCACCTACGGTCACTGGGTCGAAGATGAACCACCATTCATTCGAGCCGTCCACCTGACGCCCAAACTGATCGCCGAACACTTTCCGTAGGATGGAGCCATGGGACCCCGCGTCATTGTGATCGGACTGGGATGCGTTGGGACGACGGCCTGTGCCCATCTGGCCCGCCGAGGCGCAATATCAGTGGACAATAGTGGACTTGGCCAAAGCAACCGGCACGCTTATGGGTCACAGCAAGGTCGAGTGGGAACCGGCGAAGTCGAAATAGCGACGTCCACCGCTACTCCGCCAGTGTATTACTCAGATGAATCCGGCAGCATCTCTCGCCACCGCTGCGCATCGTCCTCCCTGCCCTGAGCCTCTCGAAGATCCGCCAGTAACTTGACCATGTCGTACGTCTCCTGGTGCTCGCTTCCATAGATGTCCACGTTGAGGGCATGGCATGCAAGGGCCAACGGCTCCGCCTCCTCGTACTGGCCGAGTTCGATCAGGCAATCCACGAGGTAGTACCAGGTGTACAGCGTCTCGCCAAAGCGGTCGCCCATCGCGATGCGGAACCCCGCCAGTCCATCGCGGAGCAGTGGCGTTGCCTCGTCGCACTTTCCCTGCTTCCGCAGGATGTTGCCCAGAGTGGCTCTCGTCCGGGCGGTAACAATGTGCCCAATGCCCAAGGCCGTCGGAGCTCGATCTAACGCCGCTTCCAAGAAAGACACCCCCTCGCCTGTCCGCCCGAGGTTCTGCATGAGCAGGCCCATTCGATACTGACTCTCGATGGATTTCTCGTGATCCGGTCCCAAGACATCGATGAGACCCTCCATTCGCTCCTGCTCATAGGGGAGTGCCTCCTCGTGGCGACCCTGTCGTATCAGCCAAGATCCCATATTGCCGATCGCAAAGAGCGTCTGGGGGTGATCATCACCCACGCTGCGGCGGTGCCCATCTATGGTCTGCTGGTAATAGGGAAACGCCTCGTCGAACTTGCCCTGCACAGTCAGGAGGGATCCCATGTGACCCATGGCCTGGAACGTAATGAAGTCATCATCACCGTACAACTCGCGGCTGGTGTCCAGGGCCTCCTGCGCATATTGCATCGCCTCGTCGTATTTGCCCCACCTTCGGTACAGCATTTCCATGTAAAGACGGCGGCGGATGTGGCCCCGATCGTATCCGTCACCGAGGCGCCTCGCCACTGCAAGTGCACCAAGAAAGTGTGGTTCCGCCTTCGCATACAAACCCATGTTAATGAAGGCCATGCCAACTTTATGTCGCATCTCAAGTTCATCGGATGGATTGTAGAAGTCCTTGTTCATGCGATCCCACGTGCGATCAAGCATGACCGTAACCAGTTCCTTGTCCATGCCATCGGCCTGTGCAAACTGCACCGAGTCAAGCAGTTCGTTGGTAAATTCAGCGGCAAGTTTCGCTCTCGCCAAGTGCGACTTCGTCTCACCGTAGAGGGTGATGATCAGGGCAAGCGAGATGACCAGTCCAAGCAGTACAGCCGACGTGACGGCCACCGCCATCTTGTTTCGACCGACGAATTTCCGGGTGCGGTACCAACGGGAGACCGGTCCCGCCTCCAGCGGTTCACCGACAAGATACCGATTGACATCATCTGCCATGTGTTTCGGCGAGTCATACCGCTCATCACGGTTCTTGCGAAGTGCCTTGAGCGGAATCCACTCAAGTTCGCGTTTGAGTACGGCGGAAAGTTCATCGATACGGGCGCCCCTGGCTTTCGATATCCGCGTCGTTTCTTCAGCGTCATAGGCACTGAGGCGAGTGCTCGGCCGCGTCGGCTCGTCTTCGCGAATAATCCGACGAATCTCATCGAAGCCAGCGTTTCTCAGTTGTTTCCCGGAGAACGGGACTTCGCCGGTCAACAGTTCGTACAGCAGAACGCCCAGTGCATACACATCAGTCCTGGTATCAATGCCTGACTCTGACATCTCTGCCTGCTCTGGACTCATGTACTCAAGGGTGCCCACAAACTGTCCAACGCTGGTGTAAAGCGTCTTGTCCGTCAGCCGCTGCGATGTCGCCTTTGCCACACCGAAGTCAATCACCTTGATGTGTAGTTCGCCATCATCCTCGCGGTGCACCAGCACGTTCGATGGCTTGATATCCCGGTGGATGATGCCCTTGGTGTGCGCGTGCTGGATCGCATCACAGATCTCGATGAATATCGATAGTCGCTCTTTGATGGCGAGTGAATATTGATCGCAGAATTCGTTGACCGGCTGCCCCTGAATGTACTCCATGGCAAAGTAGGGGCGACCCTCGGGCGTGGCGCCTGCCTCGAAGACCTTGGCAATTCTGGGGTGATCCATCATGGCCATCGCCTGACGCTCCACTTCGAAGCGGGCGACGACGGCCTTGGTATCCATCCCCTGCTTGATGATCTTGATCGCCACTTGCCGTTTCACCGGCTCCAGTTGGTCAGCGAGCCACACGCTGCCCATCCCACCCTCGCCAAGCAACCGCAGCAGCCGAAAGTGACCGAAGGACATGGTGTCCGATTCGCTCCCGGATGCTTCTACCGTCTCCGCGGCGGTGTCGTCGTTGGGATGAGTGGGTTCCGTCAAGGCACGCCTCCAAGTGCGGACAATGCTACCACCACGCAGTACACTCGCGGCCATGTTTAGGGCCAAACTGCACCTCTTCGTCCTCTGCTTCATCGCGATTGCAGGCGGGTGCAAGTCCGCTGCCCCCATCGTGATCGTGGACCAGCGACCGGACTTCATTCCCAGGGATCAGGTCGCCTCGACTCGCTGGGTTGGAGACGCTGGAATCGACTGGGAAGCAGATGACGGAACTCTCACCTTCACCAGTGGATCTGCTATCGCTGTAGGATCAAATCAACTTCTGACGGGCCTCCATGTCTGGATACCGAACCCAGAAGATGACCGGTGGTGGGAGATGGATGTTCCCCGTAAACGAGATTTATCCCTCATCAACAGGTTCACCTGCAGCAGTGGGCATAAGCATCTCCGTCACATGGAGAGCACCTTCAGGCTGGTTGCCGCTGGCGAGCCGAACACCGTACTGACGCAGGACGGTGACAAACCCAGATTTTCATCGTGGGACTGGGTGGTAATCGAAACAGACAAGCCCAGTTGGAGACTCAGTGACGCAGCGCATGTTCATCCAGCAGCTGCTGATACTGATTGGACAATCCCTGAGGGAACTGACCTGTTTGTCGCAGGCTATTCAACCATATTCAAGGACGCCGTAGTCCAAGAAACAGAGGATCCTGGTGAAGAGGTCCGCACAGACATACCACACCTTGGCTACGCACTTTTCCTCCATCGTGGCGCATACATTCTGCGAGGCAAATCTGTTCTCATCAATGGAGACCCGGCCATCGAATACACGCATGACTGGCCTAAGCCAGGCGGACACTCTGGTGGTGGCGTATACCTTTGGAATGAAGCAGAGAAACGACTTGAACTGATCGGGGTCCTGAATACCTGGTCCCCAGTATGGATGAATACCAAGTCGCAATGGGATTTCAGTTTCCTGGGCCGATCTCTATTCACGTTCGATACAACATCCAAAGAGTATCGCCAGGCTGTCTTCTACGCCCCGATCGCATCAGCACTTGCAGCGATCGAAGCAGTGGCCGACTAATCTCCATCGTCGGTTGCCGGCAGGCGAATGTCCTCCACCAGTTGTTGCACGTGGACCGGTGGCGGTGATGTGAGCAGAGCAACAGGAATCGCAACTGCGAAGTTCAGCAGCATGCCGATTGTGCCAATGCCTTCTGGCGAGATGCCCCAGAGCCAGTCATCTACAGAGCCGCCGAGGAACTTGAAGTAGATGATGTAGGCGCCCGTCGCCGCGATGCCGCAAAGCATGCCACATATGGCGCCGGCTGCGTTGAACCGCTTCCAGAAGATCCCAAGAAGAATCGCGGGGAAGAACGACGAGGCAGCAAGTCCGAAAGCGAACGCAACAACCGCTGCAACATAATCTGGGGGCCAGATGCCAAGCAGGCCTGCGCAGATGACTGCGGCGGCGGCGGCAATGCGGGCGATGCCCAGTTCCCGCCGCTCGGTGAGTTCGGGGTGGAATACCCGCTTCACCAGGTCGTGGCTTACTGCGCTGGAAATCACCATCAATAGACCCGCGGCGGTCGAGAGTGCGGCGGCCAGCCCCCCCGCCGCCACCAAGGCCACCACCCAGTCCGGCAACCCTGCTATCTCCGGGTTCGCCAGCACCATGATGTCGCGGTCTATATATAGTTCGTTGCCAGAATCTGGAATCGCGTTGGTGACAAGCCGCTGGCCATGCTCTCCTCGCTTCCCGCTGACATCGAATACCGGTTTCGCGGTAGCCAACACCGTGCCGGGTCGGTAGTCGATACTGCCGTCCTGGTTACTGTCGGACCAGGCGATGAGTCCCGCGTCCTCCCATGTGTGGACCCAGGTGGGTGCCTCCGCGTACGTCACGCCAGGAACAGTCGTAAGCATGTTTGTGCGGGCAAAGACGGCGATCGCCGGTGCGGTCGTGTACAGGATGGCGATGAAGAGCAGTGCCCAGCCTGCACTGCTGCGAGCGTCCCGCACACGCCGGACGGTGAAGAACCGGATGATCACGTGCGGGAGGCCCGCCGTTCCGAGCATGAGCGCAGCGGTGATGCAGGTGATGTTGAGCATGGACTTGGAGTAGCCCGTGTACGCACCAAACCCGAGGTCCTGCAACATGCCGTCAAGTTTCGCGAGCAGGCCCACGCCATCGGCGTCAGTTGAACCCAACGCAACCTGCGGGATGGGGTTCCCGGTGATCATGAAGGCAAGGAAGAACGCGGGGATCGTGTACGCGACGATCAGCACGCAGTACTGCGCGACCTGCGTGTAGGTAATGCCCCGCATCCCGCCGATGACGGCGTAGAAGAAGACAAGGCCCATGCCGATGACCACGCCGACCGTGATGTCCACCTCGAGAAACCGGCTGAAGACCACGCCCACGCCCCGCATCTGCCCGGCGATGTAGGTGAAGGAGATGAAGATAGCGCAGATGACCGCGACGATCCTCGCTGTCTGCGATCCGTACCGGTCGCCCACGAAGTCCGGCACCGTGAACTTTCCGAACTTGCGAAGGTACGGGGCGATCAGCAACGCCAGGAGCACGTACCCACCCGTCCACCCCATGAGGTACACGGAACCGTCCATGCCGAGAAAGGCGATCAGGCCGGCCATCGAGATGAAAGATGCGGCGCTCATCCAGTCAGCGGCGGTCGCCATGCCGTTGGCGATCGGCGACACGTGCTTGCCGGCGATGTAGAACTCGCCCGTTGAGCGGGCCCGCGACATGAGGGCCACGGCGATGTAGAGTCCAAAGGTCAGCCCGACCAGTAGGAATGTCCACCCCTGCACGCCCATCTCAGGCGTCCTTGTCCTGGTTGAAGCGGCGATCGAGGCGGTTCATGGCGAGCACGTACACGGCGATCAACACCACGAAGACGTAGATCGACCCCTGCTGCGCGAACCAGAAGCCCAGCGGGTACCGGGTGCCCGGGAGCATGAACTGGTCAAGCCATGGTGCGAGCAGGATGCCGCAGCCAAAGGACACAAACGCCCAGATCGCCAGCAGCACGAGGACAAGCGTGATGTTCGCCCGCCAGTACCTGCGTTGTGTCATCTTCATGGTGCGGCAGGATAGCGGGAATCGCCTGTGGCTAGGATGGTGGCATGCTCATGATCGCCCCGCTCCTGCTCGGACTAGTTTTTCAGACGCCCCCTGATACGAACCCCCACGCTTTCGGTATCGAGCCGCTACCCCAGGACGCGGTGGAGTTACGCCGCGAAGGGTTCACGAAGTTCACTGAAGTCCTTGCGCCGAACGGAAAGCCGATTCGGATCATCGCCCAGGACGGGGTGCGGGATATCGCTGTTGCAAGGGCGAGGAACCTGCTCCGGTTTTTCTTGACGGACGTGCCTGGGAGTCGGTTCGGTGAGAACAAGTCCGCTGTCGCAAACGCCATGGCCAACAACAACGCGATGCTCATGATGCCACGCGGCGCACACCGCGAGGGCCGCGAGCCGGACATCGAAGCCCAGCCGCTCTTCGAATCGGAAACACCCGTTGATGGCTCTCGCTGGTACGTGCGTAATGACTGGGAGCACCGCGATGCCGCGTTCGAGGAGATCTTCCACCTCGTGCACGACGCTGGGATCGGCACGTTTCTTCCCGGAGCGTTGCCGCAGTACCAGCGGGAACTCAAGGCAGAGGCACTTGCGGCGATCAAGGATGGTCGCTGGGGCATCCAGATTGATCCGGAGGTCCGGGACTGGCTTGAGGAACTGGCCGAGGAGGGCTCCCTTGCCCAGGAGTACATCGCGTCGGTGATTGACTCGTACTACGGTTTATGGGCGGCGTTTGACGAGCGGCCCGGTGGGATGTGGGGCATCTACATCGCCAAGACTCGCAGTGAGATCAAGGAGAAGGACCCCCGCGGCCATGCGTTACTTGAAGCATTCCTGCCACCCATGATGGTCGGGTACGAGGCGTTGATCGACCCGGGGTTTGAGGGAACATTCAGCCTGCAGTTCGATGCGGCGAAACCCTACACGCACAAGTCACAGTACTACGTGGACGCAACGCTCACGGGTTCCAGGAACTCGGGTCTTCTCGGCAACGATGCTGATAACACCCTGCGTGGGAACGCCGGGGATAATGTGATCGATGGTGGTACGGGTAATGACAACATGAGCGGCGGCTTAGGCAG
This sequence comes from uncultured Isosphaeraceae bacterium, assembly GCA_964546085.1. Classification (GTDB taxonomy): domain Bacteria; phylum Planctomycetota; class Phycisphaerae; order Phycisphaerales; family SM1A02; genus CAZJKE01. Next base: position 41 of record CAZJIB010000035.1, on the reverse strand, counting down.
TGACACGTTGTCAGGTGGCCCCGGAGATGACCTCATCGACG
>CAZJIB010000034.1:0-9021 GCA_964546085.1 uncultured Isosphaeraceae bacterium | reverse complement strand
CAGCGTGATCGTCTGCCCGTTGGCGGTGATCGTAGCCGTGTTCGCGATGGTGACGACATCACTGTCGCTCACCGCGCCGCCGGCCGTGAGCGTCAGATCATTGTTGATCGTCGATGCGCCGAGGTCGATGCCGGTAGCGTCGATGACCGTCACGTCGAAGGCCGTAAATTCAACTGTTGCGTACTCGCCATCACCATTGTCCAACACAACGTTCCCCGCGCCAGCTGCCGCGTTGAATGTCGCCGTGCCAGACACATCCACCAAGCCGCTGTCCGTGATGTTCCCGGCCACCGTCGTCACCGTCAGGTCATCGACGTCAGACGCCCCCAGGTCGATCCCGTCAGCAGCGTCATTTATGCTCACCGTCGCACCAATCAGCAAAGCTGTAGCAAAGTTGTTGTCCGCGTCATTGAGCGTGATGTCGCCTGCACCGGCGTCCACGTCCAACGTCGCGGTGATGATCTCATCGGTTGACTGGGTAACGTTGCCGCCGCCTGTCGTCAGCTCGAGTGACCCATAGTTCGCAACTGCGCCGGACGCGTTCGCGTCAATATTGCCGCCGGACGATATCAGCCTAAAAGTACTGCCGGTGTAATCGCCAATGTCGTTGGAGATGTCGCCAGCACCAAGGTTCTCAAACGTGATCGTCGTGCCCGTGAGGTTCCCTGCGGTAAAGAAGTTGGCATCGTTCGGCATGAAGTCGGTGAGGTTGAGCGCCGCACCGTTGGTTGTTTTTACAAGGAATGTTGTTGGGTTCGCTGCGCCTGCGTCGTCTCGGAACAGGGTGGCCGCGTTGTAGAGGATCGTCGCGCTATTGCCCGCAACCTCGATCTCAGTGCTATCCGAATCAATGTTGACAGCCGCGAATGTCACGCTACCCGCTGCATCCTCCAACCCGTGCAGTAAGAGCGCCTGCCCGTTCTGCAGCACGATGTCGTTGTCCACGTCAATATTGAAGCCCTCGATCGACAAATCTGAAGCGTTCGCCACCGTGAGGGTATTGTCGATCGTGATCGTCCCGGCGGTCGCGTCTGACCGCCCGATCGATATCTCGGCGGCGGTCATATCGGAGAGTTCGGCAGTCGAGACGCCGAAGCCCGCGGCGCCGTCGCCGATCGTGTAGTTGGCCGTTGTCTGGCTGGCCTGCAGGAAGATGGTGCCCGCACCGGCGTTCAGCGTTGCGTCAGCGTCCATTACGAAGTCCGCGGCTGAAATTGACAGGTCGCTTCCACCGGTGTTGATATCAACGTCAGCACTCAGGGTCAGAGTGCCGCTGCCGTCTGAAAGACCAGCGGGATCACGGTCGGCGGAGAAGAAGATCGCACCACCATTCGCAGAGCGATCCAGATCAAATGCTGCGTTGATCGTGATGTTCTCCGCGGCTTGCATGACAAAGTCGCCCGTCCACACCCCGAAGTTGATGTTCTCGGTAACGATGATGTCATTGTCAGCCAGGAGCGTGAGCGAGAAAGCATTGCCTCCGGCGATCGCAACATTGGAGTTCCACGTAATGTCCCCGGCCTCAGCGGCATCAAATCCTCCCGAAGTTTGAATAGTGACGTTCTGGGCTGCGAGAATTCCGTTGATTGTTGCGACCGAGAGAACACTTGCAGCAGCGGTTGCTTCAAAGGTGCCGTCCGCTCCGTTGCTGATATTAGCGTCAGCTGCACCGATCTCGATGTTCGTTGGATCCAAAAGGAGCGTGCCGCTTGCGCCGCCCTGTGAACCCATGAGCCGCACCTTGCCCCTAAACGCAAGGTTCTTCTTACCGGAAACCTCTGCAAAGCCGCCCCTTCCCTTGCGACCGGCAGCCTTGGCGACAATTGTTCCAAAGTAAACCGTGTAGTCATCCGACCAGACGATCACCTCGCCGCCATGGCCCCGTTGCAAGGCGCTGGCGTTGAGAATGGCGTCCTCGGACACATGCGTCCGCCACGCGTTGCGGACATTGTTGTTCTTGCCCTGATAATCACCACCAACGAGGATCGTGCCGCCGCCCCGCTTGCCGGAGGCGTACAGGCGAGCGCCGTTGTCAATCCAGACCTTGTCGCCAAGCACCTTGATCGTGCCGCCATGGGTACGCCCGTTGATTGGGCCGTTAGCGTTGAGTGTGCCTGCCACGCGGACAACACCCTCGTCGCCGCCCTCGATGTGAATATCTCTGCCGACGATCGTGCCCTCAAGGTCCATTGCCATCGAGTAGAAGTCACCCGCAGCCGCAGTCACGCGGCCCTTGCGTGCATTCAGCACGCCAGTGTTCTCCACGCCTGCCACGCCGTCATCGGCAGCGTTCTGGCGATCGATCTGCACGACGATCCCGCTGTTGTTCGGCGCAAGGATGACGCGATCAGCAGCAGCGAGCGTAATAAATCCACCCGGTGCGACAATCGTGCCGCGGTTGACAACATGCTGGCCGAGCAACGCCACGCCATTAGCGCGGATCGAGCCAAGGTTCGTAATCGTCCCATTCATGTTCTGGAACCGGTTGATGCCATTCAGGAAGTCGCTGTTGGTCATGTGGCCCGCAGCAGCGAACAACTGTCCAGCATTCACGACCGCGTTGGGGCCAAAGGTCACGCCTGCGGGGTTGACGAAGAACACCTTGCCGTTGGCCGACATGCGTCCGTTGATCATGCTCGGATCGTTCCCGATGATCCGGTTGAGTACCGCCGCATTCATGCCCGGCTGGATGAACTGCACTGATCCGCCGTTGTAAATGTTGAATGCGCCGTATTCGATGATCGCCTTGTGTCCAGCGTTAATGGTCCAGTGGTTCTGACCGGCGGACCACGTCGCTTGCCCTGCGACCAGGTTCGGGTTCTGTATGTCCACGTTCTGCGCATTGACACCGGTCGTGTCGACGGCTACCACCACCAGACCTGCGACCGCTGCGCAGATGGCGTGATTCAGGAAACGGGGAAGCGATGATCGTGTATTGCGGGTCATGGTTGACTCACTCTTTCTGTCGGGCCGCGTGCAGGCGGCCGTTGTCAAAGGGAAACCGGGAACATTTGGGCTCGTCTGCAAGGTTCTGCCAAAGGGTCAGAATGAAATACTTCCGAGGAAGTACAAGCGGGATGAACCGGACCGGACATTCGCCGACTCAACTTCGTGGAGAGCCCAGGCATAGTTCACTGTGAATTTCATGTAGTCTCGGATGGCCAGTTCAGCGCCGATTCCGGCACCGACAAGCGTCGCGTCGTTCTCAAAGGAAAGTGCGTCGGACTGCCACACCTCTGCGGCATCAATAAAGCCAAGCAACGCCAGGTCCCAGTCGGGCGGTGCACCGGTGGCGGAATCGGGTGCCCACCGGAAATCGTCATCCAGCCAGCCACGACCGGCCGGTGCGGAATCGAAAGAACGCGGCAGGTGGAAGCGATACTCAAGCGAGCCCTGTATGGAAGAGTCGCCGGAGATCGTCGCCTGCGGGTAGCCGCGGACGGTTGCGTAGCCGCCCATGGTGGACATGGAGAGTGGCGTCAATCGACTATCGAAGGCGTATTGCCCCTGACCGCGAAGCGTCAACTCATGTATAGATGTATGGATGGCTTGATCGGCCCAGTTGGGATCGAGAAACTCGTCAAGGAAGAACGAGTAGTAGCCCGAGCCGAAGAGTACCCACCAGTCCTGGCTGGTATTGGAGCGGCCGAGTTGATCGAGTATCGCCTGGTCGGCATCCGGGCTGGTGTAGGCCACCCCGAGCGTGGCCTGTAGGGCGGAGGTGTCCCGCATGTCGAAGGCACTGACGGAGAGGGACGGGGTAATGAAGTCACTCTCACCGTCTGCGAGCAGGAAGCCGAAGAAGGTGTTCTGGGCTTCGCTGTTCCAGTAGCGGAATCCCGCATCCAGATCAAGGAAGAGGGTGCCGTCCTGATAGAAGTTCCAGATCAGGTCACCCTGTACGCCCCAGGTGCTGCCCTTGAAGTCCTGCTGGAAGAAACCGACATCTGCTGCGGTGTAGTCACCCCAGGTGCCAGTGACCCGCCAACGAAGATCCTCAGAGTCGCCGAGCCGGGAATCGTAGTAGCCGTTGAGGGACCGGGTTCGCTCGGAAAAGTTGCTGGTGATGCCCTCGAAACTCAGGATGTCATCGTTGCCAGTGAGCTGGGTGGCGAAGAGGCCGAATCGTTCAAGCCACTTGTTCGTACTATCCGTGCCGGTGTTTGACACTTCGGCGTAGAGGTTGAAGGTCTTCTCTTCTGTGACGAGGTAGTCCAACGCAAGCGTGCCGGGGTTCTCGCCGGCGGAGATCGCGGCGGTAACGCTGCGACCAGGGAAGCGGTTGAGTCTCGCGAGGTAATCGTTGACATCCTCCACCGCGAGCAATGCGGGTTCATCACCGACGGTCTGCACCGGCGAGCGACGCACGATGGCGTCGCCGGAAACGGGGGTGGGTTGTTCTTCGTCGATGCGCTTCGCCTGTACTTCGGTGATCTCACCCGCAACGACATTGACCGTTGCGCGTCCCGACTCATCGGTGTCGGGTGACGCAAGTCGAACGGCTACGCCGCCGATGCCCATATCGTTGATACGCTTGACGACGGCTTGTTGCACCGCGTCGGTCGCCGCGGTCGACAAGCGGTAGCCGCGGAGTTGTTTGACCTTGAGCAAGATCGGCACACTGTCTTTCGGCGCATCGGACTGCGCGTACAGCGTCATGTCCTTTCGCATCAGGCTGACATCCGTCTCGCCGATCTCTTCAGGGCTTGGAAGCCGCGAGTGTTTGCTTGGCTGGAGGCGGATGGAAACATCCGACACCGTTCCGCCTACCTCCGGCTCAATAAGAGCGGCGGCGTCAGTTGCAATGACACCGCCTGCAATCAACGCCGCTCCAAGAAGGCAGCGCGTAGCGCCGGAGCGGCGCTCGGTTTTCAAGGTGTACCCACGGGTCATTCGTGAACCTCCTGACAACTCTTCGTGCGACCATATATATGAACCACACCACCACGAGGTGGTCGGTGGCCATCGCCGACGGAGAATATCAGCCCCACACGGCTCCCGCAACCGCCCAGAGAGAGTGGACACCCACCCAATTTCGCCCCTTGGGGGCGAAATTGGGTGGGTGTCCACTCTTGTGACTCTTGTGACTCTCATGAGGCGGCACCTTTCTATATATAGATGGCGGTCGGATTGGGTGGGTGTCCTCTATTAGAATGGGTTGCAGGAAGAGCCATGCAGGAGCCAAAGAAGGGAAATCTGTTTGTCGTGGGCGGTGCCGAGGACAAAGAGCGTGGCAAGCTCATCCTGCGGCGATTCATGGAGGCTGCCGGGGGCCGTGATGCGCGGATCCTCGTCGTCGCGACAGCCTCATCGCGGCCTGCGGAACTTCTTGCAGACTATGAAACCGCATTCCGCGACTTGGGCGCAACCGACCTTCGACTCTGCTCCCAGAAGCAGCGGTCCGATGCGCAGGACCCGGACTTGATCGCATCGCTCCGCCGCGCAACCGGCGTCTACTTCACCGGCGGCGATCAACTCAAACTTGTCACGACACTCGGTGGAACGGCGTTCGCCAGCGAACTGCATGATCGCTACCTGTCGGGCCTGCACATTGGCGGCACAAGCGCAGGCGCATCAGCGATGAGCACGATCATGATCGCGCGAGGCCGCGGACGATCCGCACCGCGACTCTCGTCCGTGCGACTCTCTCCCGGACTCGGCATTCTGCGCCGCGTCATCGTCGATCAACACTTTCAAGAGCGCAACCGGATTGGTCGACTGATGGCAGCAGTGCTTCGCAATCCCTACATGCTTGGGTTCGGCATCGACGAGGACACCGCGTTCATCGTCTCGCCGGGCGGCTGCGTTGAAGTACTCGGCCGCGGCACGCTCACCATCGTCGATGGCGCCGACCTGATCGGCTCAAGCATCACTGAGATCAAGGAACACCAGCCCATCGCGTTCGGTGGCATGAAGGTGCATGTACTGGGAACAGGATGGGAGTTCGACATTGACTCACGCACCATCACCGCCCCAGACGAGATGTGCCCTGAATCGTCATTGCCCGTCGAATCTGCCCCGAATCCCACCGGAGCCAAGGCATGAACCTGTTGACCATTCGCGCCCTGCGCGGGCCGAATATCTACCACCACAAGCCATGCATCCTCATGAAGGTCGATCTCGGCGAGATGGAGGAACAACCCAGCAACACCCTGCCCGAATTCCGAAACCGGCTGGAAGCCGTCATGCCCACGCTTTACGAACACCGATGCAGCGTCGGATCGGCCGGAGGGTTTCTCTCCCGCGTGGATGAAGGTACTTGGATGGGCCACATCATGGAGCATGTGGCCATCGAACTGCAGTGCCTGGCCGCAATGGAAGTCAGCTACGGTCGCACACGCGAAACCTCGACCCCAGGCATCTACAACGTCGTCTACCGGTACATCGAGGAGCGGTCGGGCATGTACGCCGGTGAACAGGCCTTTGCTCTCATCGAACACCTCATCGCCGGGACTGAAGACCAGTTTGATCTGGACACGGTTGTCCAGCGACTCAAGGAACTCCGCGAACGTTATCGACTCGGCCCCAGCACGCAGAGCATCGTCGACGAAGCCATCCGCCGCGGCATTCCGTGGGTGCGTCTCAACAATCGATCACTCGTTCAACTCGGGCATGGCGCCAGGCAAAAACGAATCCAGGCAACGACCACGAGCGAAACATCCATGATCGCCGTCGAAATCGCCTGCGACAAAGACGCGACCAAGTCCCTCCTTGACGACGCAGGAGTAACGGTCCCTACGGGCGAAGAAGTGCAGACTTTGCGTGGCGCGTTGGAGGTTGCCAATGACATCGGGTATCCCGTTGTCGTCAAGCCAAGCGACGGGAACCATGGCAAAGGCGCAACGATCGGAATCGTAGACGATGAGCATCTTGAACGAGCCTTCGAATCCGCAAAGGCGTTTTCGCGTTACATCATCGTTGAGCGACAACTCATTGGCCATGACTTCAGGGCGCTTGTGGTCAACCACCAGTTTGTCGCCGCCGCCCACCGCGTGCCGGCCCATGTCATCGGTGACGGAAAGAAGACCATCGGCGAACTCATTGCATTGACCAATACTGACTCCCGCCGCGGGTTCGGACACGAGAATGTACTGACCGAGATCGAGATTGACTTCATGACGGAGCGACTGCTCGAACACGATGGTCTGACTCTCGATTCCATTCCGGAGCCGGAAAAAGTGGTGCTGCTCAAGTCCACCGCCAATCTCTCCACTGGCGGCACGGCTATCGACATCACCGAGCAGGTCCATCCGACGAATGTTGCAACATTTGAACGGATCAGCCGGATCATCGGCCTGGACATCTGCGGCATCGATGTCATCGCCGACAACCTCCACCAGCCGCTCGCAGAATCCGGAGGCGGTGTGATCGAGGTCAATGCCGCGCCTGGCTTCCGAATGCACCTCGCCCCCGGCGAAGGCATTGGACGGAACGTCGCGGAACCGGTGATCGACATGCTCTTTCCCGAGGGCGACGACGGCCGCATTCCCGTGATCGCGGTGACAGGTACGAACGGAAAAACAACTACGACTCGGCTTCTGGCCCACATCATGCAACATCAGGGCCGCCGAGTCGGATTCACGACAACGGACGGCGTGTACATCGGTGGGAACCGCGTCATGCCCGGTGACATGACCGGGCCATTCGCCGCAAGCGTTGTGCTTCGAGATCCGACAGCGGATTTTGCCATACTTGAGTGCGCGCGGGGCGGCCTGTTGCGTCGCGGCCTCGGGTTCCGGGCGTGCGACATCGGTATTGTGCTCAACATTGCCGAGGACCATCTTGGTCTTGAGGACATTCAGACACTGGACGACCTCGCCCGCGTGAAGCGAGTCATCGTTGAAACCGTGCGGCCAGAGGGATGGGCTGTGCTCAACGCCGATGACGAACATGTGGCCGACATGATCGACTACACCCCAGGCAATGTCGCATACTTCTCGATGGACGAGAACAACGACATCATTCGCCGCCGAATGAAGCGGGGGAAGACGTCATGCGTCTTCGAAAACGACTACATCACGATCCTGAGCAGCGAGTGGAAGATCCGGATCGTCAAGGCACACGATGTGCCGCTCACGCTGGGTGGACGGGCGCCATTCATGATCCAGAATGTTCTTGCGGCGACGCTCGCCGCGTACCTCCGCAAGGTCAAACCCGCCGATATCCGGCAGGCGTTGACCACATTCGTGCCGGGCCACGGCACGACGCCAGGCCGGCTCAACCAGTTGCAGGTTCGCGGAATCGACATCCTCATTGACTTCGCGCATAACCCGGCGGGTTACCGTGGGCTCGCCGGACTCGTTTCTCGCCTGCCCGCGGAACGGAAAATCGCAACCATTTCAGCCTGCGGCGATCGCCGTGATGTCGACATTCAGCAGATGGGACGCCTCGCGACAGAGATGTTTACCGAAATCGTGATCCGCGAGACCCCGCGGTACCTGCGGGGGCGACCGGAAGGAACAATTGCGGAGATGTTGCACACGGCCATTCTCAACGCGGGATTCCCGCCAGACAAAGCCCGCATCGCCTCCGACGAACCCCATGCCGTGCGGCAGGTGCTTGAAGCTGCCGAAAGCGGTGATCTGGTCGTCATCATCGCGGACGATATTGACCGTTGCCACGAAGAGGTCGAGCGGTTCAAGGAACGCAAGGAACCGCTGAAGGTCACGACCGGCGACATTCCCAACATCGAACATTACGACGAGGGAACCCGCGAGCCCGCCCGACACGGTTCATGATGAAGATGGGCGTCCTTGGAGCAGCTGGCAGGCCATGAGCAACATTGGACACCCACCAATTCGATACGAAGCTGCGTTGTTGGGCCAATTGGATGGGTCACACATGGTGGCCACCCACCAACATCACCTATGGAGAGCGTGTCTGGAAGGCCCCAGAGGCAGCACCAACCTGATTGGGTGGGTGTCCAATATTCCGCCCAATATTCCGCCCAATATTCCCCCCGTGGAGAACAGCAGGAGAGTAGAGCAGGAGAGAAGGAGACCGCAGCCGAGCGAAGCTCGG
>CAZJIB010000033.1:0-10318 GCA_964546085.1 uncultured Isosphaeraceae bacterium | reverse complement strand
CCCTGCAGGGTGCCCGGGAAGGGCCACTCCTCAGATCCGTCGTTGAGGCCGAGGCTGGACCATGGAGCCTGTTGTTCCACATGCCCGTCGAGCAGCAACAGGAAGCAGGCCCCGTCGGTGCCACCGTAGCGATAGTCGATCTGCCCAAGGGCCTCCACACCATCGCCGCCCCCCATGCTGTCCTCTGAGACAAAGGACTGGCCGAAGTCATAGGTCCAAGGTTCCTCTTCCAAGGCGATCGTCTCGCCAGCAACGGAGTCCACCAGATAGACAGATCGGTTCGGGGCCTTGATCATGCCGTTGGTGTAATACCTGTCCACAGTCGAGGTACCTGTTCCAAGGTCGCTCTCGCTGCGGGCATCGAAGAAATCGTTGGCAGCGAAGTAGCCGGGCAGTCCTCGTTCATGCGCGCCGGTGCCGTACGGGAGCGGGTCTGGGGACTGTTCTCGTGGAAGATAGTCTCTGGTGTTTTCGAGTCGCGATCGGAAGGGGTGTTTGAAGTCCTCGTGCTCATCGAATATGGAGGCATCCGGCGAATTGGTTTCCCATTCGAGATGATCGGCATCCTCCTCTTCACGGTCGCGGAGACCGTAGGTCACATGCATGCCGTTGTCGGTCCAGAGAATGTCCGTCCACGTGCCGCGATATTGCAACGAATCAAGGTGTTCGTCGTTGCGAACCCTGATCTGTTCGCCGCCCGCAACCTCCTCCGAAAAATCGAACTGGCTGGGCAGCACGCGGTCTTCATTGTCACCGGACCATGCCTGCATCCAGGTGGCGATCTGCCGAAGGCCGTTTTGAGTTTCGGCGGTGCGGGCGGCATCACCACTGCCTCGAACCGCCGTGAGGATGAGCGCAGCAAGCATGCCGATGATCACAATGACCACCAACAGTTCCACCATCGAAAATCCACGTGTGCGTGTGTTCATCCGCATGAGAACTCAGGGGGAAGTGTAGGCGCAGTGATCAGTCGAGGTTCATGGTCATGAGGAATTCAGCGTTGGAACTGGTCTTGGTAAGCCTGTTACGCAGTAATTCCATGGCTTCCACTGCACTCATGTCGCTGACGACCTTGCGAAGGCGAGTGACAAGATCATGTTCCTTTGGATCCAACAACAACTCTTCACGCCGCGTTCCGGATGCAGCAATGTCAATGGCGGGCCAGATTCGCTTCTCCACGAGTTTCCGCGTGAGATGCAGTTCTGAGTTGCCGGTGCCCTTGAATTCCTCGAAGATCACTTCATCCGCCTTGGAACCTGTATCGACAAGTGCGGTGCCGATGATCGTCAGCGAACCGCCATCCTCGATGTTCCTCGCCGAGCCAAAGAACTTCTTTGGTTTGATGAGCGCCTGCGTGTCAACACCGCCGGTGCCGATCTTTCCCGTGTTCGGCGTCGCGTTGTTGTATCCCCGTGCAAGTCGAGTAATCGAGTCCATGAGGATCACGACATTTTGGCCGAACTCCACCATGCGCCGGGCTTTTTCCATGACCATCTCGGCAACCTGAATGTGTCGCGACGCCTGCTCGTCGAATGTGCTGGCGACCACCTCGACTGTGTCGGGTGTACTGCGGCGGAAGTCGGTGACTTCCTCGGGTCGTTCGTCGACCAGAAGGACAATGACATGCACATCTGGATGATTCGCCGCAACCGCGTTTGTAATCCGCTGCAACAAAACCGTCTTGCCGGTTCTAGGTGGAGCAACAATGAGCGCTCGTTGACCGAATCCCAGCGGAGCGACGAGGTCGATCACGCGGGTTTCGATGATGTCCTGCGTTGTTTCGAGGTGAATGCGTTCGTCCGGATGAAGGGGCGTGAGATTCTCGAAGGTCAGTACATCGTTGGCGACCTTCGGATCTTGCCCGTTGATCGCCTCCACGCGGAGCATGGCGAAATAGGTCTCGGTCTCCTTGGGTGGACGAATGAGGCCGCGAATGACCTGACCCTTGCGAAGGCCAAACCGTCTGATCTGGGATGGACTGACGTACACGTCGTCGGGCGAAGCGAGGTAGGAATATTCCGGGCTTCTCAGAAAACCGAATCCATCGGGCATGATCTCAAGCGTTCCCTCACCGATCATCAATCCCTGGCGAGTCGCCTGCGCCTTGAGGATCTCAAAGACGAGCTTCTGCTTGGGCATGTCCGACCAGTTTTCGATCTTCTCTTTTTGCGCGACCTTGGCGATCTCCTTCGGCTTCATGTGCTGAAGGGAGGCGAGGTCATAGCCGTCCTTCTTTGCTTCGTCGTACTTCTTCTGGGCGGCCGCAGTCAGTTTCTCGTCCAGCGATGCTGCCTCGGCTTCCAACGCCTCGTCGCTTGGTACTTCGCCGGGCTGCAGGGTCAAGACCGCAACACCACCTGGGCTCTTCTTGCCGCGCCTTCGTCTCTTCTTAGCCATTGTTGTCAAACTCTCTCTGTCCTGGACGGAGGCAGGTGCGCTTCGGCGCATCGTGAGATCCGTCGCGTGTGTCAATCAAGATTAGGGGGGAACTATGTGAATGTGCGCGGCCGATGAGGATGCAGGCCGTTACACGATGTCGGGGGGGTCGAGCGCGGTCCGACGGACCGCCTCAAGTGCGGCGGTGACCTCCGCCTTGAGCGAAGCCTCATCGCCGTCGTTACACACGACATGATCGGCTCTGGATCGCTTTTCGTCAAGGCTTACCTGCGTATCTTCCCGGCGGGCGAGTTCAGCCTTGTCCCACCCTCGTGCATGGTGGACACGTTCTTGACGCCGCGAAAGGCTGGATTCGACATGCATAATCGCGTCGCACTGCTCCCCAAGCCCTGCTTCGAGCAGGAGCGGTGCATCGATGATCAGCGCCTTTGTGTCGGGCGGAGCGGCAGCAAAGCAGGCTTGCCGTGCTTGTTCCACCAATGGGTGAATCAGCCGTTCGAGCCGGCGACGGTCGTCGTCACTGCCAAAGACAATGTCGGCCACGACGGCGCGATCGATCTGCCCTGATTCGTCCAGCGTTCGGTCGCCCCACCAACGGACCAGTTCTTGCTGCACATCAGGTTCATCAAGCGCGGCCTGGGCTGCTCGATCTGCGTCGGACACGACGCATCCGAGCTCCCGCAGCATGGCTGCGACCGTGCTCTTGCCAGAAGCGATGCCGCCGACGAGGCCGATGACAGGCGGGCGATGGGTCATCGCACGAGCCGCGACCAGCGGGTCTGCGCTCCTTCGTCCTTGATCGCGACGCCCATGTCCGTCAGTTCGGCGCGAATGCGATCTGCCTCATCCCAGTCCTTGGCTGCGCGGGCGGCGTTACGGGCCACGATGAGTTGTTCAACACGGGTGGCGTCGATGTCGCCAGTGGTACCACCGCCCAGATCGAGTACCCCAAGCACCTGGTCCATCTCCATCAACGCAGCAAGTTCGTCGCGAGGAATGGGTTGGTCAGGTGGACTCAATGTGTCGTATTCGCTGATGCCTTCGTTCAGCGCACCAACGGCACCGGCAACATTCAGGTCGTCGCACATGGCCGTCATGAATCTGTCGTGCGCGGCGCGAAGAGGTCCCGCGATGCCGTCGCTCGTGGCGTGCTTCTCAAGCCAATTGTGAAGGCGTTGCCAGCGATCAATCTGTCGCTGCGCATCGCGAAGTCCCTGCAGCGTGAAGTTGGCGTTGGACCGGTAATGGGTGCGGATGAGTTCGAGGCGAATAGCCGCCGGGGATGCGCCCTTGGCGGTGAGATCGCGCACCGTATAGAAGTTGCCCTTGCTCTTGCTCATCTTGCCACCGTCGACCAGGAGGAAGCGAGTGTGATACCAATACTTGGCGAAGTATTCGTCGCCGGTCAAACACCGTGACTGGGCGATCTCGCATTCGTGGTGGGGAAAGATGTTGTCTTCGCCCCCGCTGTGGATGTCAATCTCGTGCCCCAGAAGAGCGGCGGCCATGGTGGAACACTCAAGATGCCAGCCGGGATACCCTTCGCCCCAGGGACTGGGCCACCGCATGATGTGCGAGGAATCAGGTTTCCAGAGCATGAAATCGGCGGGATGTCGCTTGATGGCCTGGGTTCCCATGTCCACTCGGCCGCCTTCGCCGCTGCGGATCGCTTCCAGCGTATTGCCGGAGAGGAGCCCATAGTCGGGGAACGACTGCACATCGAAGTACACCACGCCATCGGCGGCGACATAGGCGTGACCTTTATCGATGAGTGACTGCACCATGGCGATCATCGGTTCAATGAACCCGGTGGGCCTCGGCATGCGGCTCTCGCCATCCTGAACGACCTTCATGCCGAGAAGGGCCGCGTCTTCCAGAAACGCGTCGGCGTAGAACGCGGCAACGGCGAAGGGATCTTCCGGGTCGATGTCCGTGTCCTTGGGGAGCATGCCGGCCTTCTTCGCCGCGGACAGCCGATCCGCAGCGACCTGCATTTTGTCTTCGCCGCCGCCGTCGGCGACCGTGTCCTCAGTCATGTGCCCCACATCCGTGATGTTCATGACCTGTTGCACCTCGAATCCGAGTGCTTCCAGAGTCCGCCGCAGGACATCCGCGTTGAGAAAGGCGCGAAAATTGCCTATGTGCGCGTAGTCGTACACAGTCGGTCCGCAGCTGTAGAACGACACCTTCCGCCCCGCGGGATCCAACGGCACAAAATCCTCCGTCTCCCCACTCAGCGTGTTGTGAAGCCGAAGTTGCATTCGCTATTCAGTGTACCTGCGTCCGCCTTCCTCGCTCGCTCCCAAATCGCTTCTCGATTGATCGACTCCCACCTAGCCAGCTCCTTGGAAAAAAGGGCTACAGAAGTGTCCGTCACAATCTACAGTGCCAGTGCATGTACGAACGATTCTTCGAAGATCAGACGGCACTGGTGACAGGTGGGTGCGGATTCATTGGATCGCATCTCGCGGATCGATTGGTGCAGTTGGGCTGCGGGGTGAGAGTACTCGACGACTGCAGCAGTGGATTTCGCCGGAACCTCGATGGTATCGACGCGGCCGTGTACGAAGGATCGATTCTCGATGACGACGCGCTCTGCGCTGCCATCGAAGGATGCGGCCTCGTCTTTCATTTCGCAGCCATGGTGTCCGTCCAGCAGAGCCTGGAACATCCGAGAGCATGCTTTGACATCAACCTCACCGGGACGCGCAAGGTACTGGAGGCTGCGGTCGGAGCAGAGTGCGACCGCGTCGTCTTCGCCGCATCCTCCTCCGCCTATGGGCCAGATGCACCTATACTCAACCGCGAAGACCTGCCGACCGATCCGATCACTCCCTACGCCGCAAGTAAAGTCGCCGCCGAGGCAATGGTGTCCGCATGGGCACACTGCTTCGAACCGGACACCGTGTCGCTGCGGTTCTTCAACGTGTTTGGCCCCCGCCAGGATCCGCACTCGCCCTACGCCGCCGTCATTGCCGCGTTTGCCGAGGCGCTGCGATCGGGGAACAGCCCAGTCATCTACGGTGACGGCACACAGACCCGCGATTTCATACCCGTCGAGAATGTTGTGCACGCATGCCTGCTGGCCGCGGCGACGCAGGAACCCCTCGGTGGCCGCGTCCTCAACATCGGCACCGGCCAGTCCCATGACCTTCTCTCCACTCTCGCCACCATGCAGAAAATTCTTAAAACAACCGCGCAGCCACGATTCGAACCGCCGCGACTGGGCGACATCCAGCATTCACTGGCGGATATCACCGCTGCACAGACCTCGTTTGCCTACGAACCGCTCGTGTCTGTCGAAGAGGGTCTCTCCCGGCTCTTGACCGGACGAGCCGGATTGCCGGCGTAGACCGTCCACGGATCAAGATCTCGCACTGCAACACCGCGGGCTCCGAGCACAACACCCTCTCCGATCGTCACATCCGGTCCCACAAAGACATCCGCCGCCAGCCAAGCATCATCGCCAATCGATATCGGTGGGCGCATGAGCGGCATGTCAACTCGGTTATAGTCATGCGTCCCGGCACAAATGTGCGCGCCCTGGGACACGGAAACCCGTTCTCCAATTGTCACGTTACCGAGGCAGTAGGCGATGACGCGATCGCCGAGGCAACTGTTGCGTCCCATGGTCAGGTTCCACGGACACTCAACGCGAACACTTCTTCGAATAACGCAGGTCGGGTCAACTGATGCGCCAAATCGATTGAGCAGAAAGACCCTCCACCAATTACAGGTGTGGAATGACCAGCGAAACACCGTGCCTTGCACGATGGCCCAGAACATTCTGGCAACTTTCTCACCCGTCGAGTACGGGCTCACATGTCTGTCCTGCGCCTTCACGACATTGACTCCTCGTTTCGAAGCTCAACCAGATTCAGAGTGATGAGAAACTCGTAGAAGGAGATAAAGACACAGAACCGCAGCCCGGTGAGCCCGTCGAGAAAACCCAACCGCAACACATACATCCAAAGGAACCTGCAGAGCCACTTTGCCGGCAGGCGTGGATAGATGTGTCGCTTGATCCACCGCCGCCGGCGTTGCATGTCACCATCAATCGAGGAACTCCGATCATCCTGCGAAAGGATGGCCGCAGCTTCCAACTCCGCATACCGCACATGCTTCGCAAGATACACAGCGAGTCCGCGCCGATCAAAGTGTTCCATATGCCCGCGGAAAGCGCCCACGGTGCCGTCAACAACCATGTGTTCGTGCACCGCACGATCCTCATACCGAGCCGAACCCCGCTTGAAGAATCGCACATTCCAACTCGGGTAGTACCCACAGTGCCGAATCCGCTTCCCAAGGAAGATGAAGTACCGGTTCACATTGAACGCCGACTCCTCTACCGTCGCAGGGTCTCGCGATGACACAGCAAGCATCTCATCACGCAACTCCGGCAGCACTGATTCGTCCGCATCCAGAAAAAACACCCAATCGGAGGTCAGAGGAAGATTGTCGATCGCCCAATTCTTTTGCGCCGCGTGGCCGAGCCATGACTGTTCAACAACCTCGGCGCCATGGTCTCTTGCCATCTCCACAGTCCGATCGGTTGAACCGGAATCCACGACCCAGACCCGCTTTGCCCAGGGCACAACGCTGGCGAGCGCATACGGAAGGTTTTCTTCCTCATCACGAACAGGGATGATGACCTCGATTCCTGCCATCAGGCAACTCCCTGCAGCACACGATCCGCTCGCGGTGCCGCCGGTTCACCTGTGCAAATCTTCCACGCTGGAAGCCGTCCGTCCACCAGACCTCGTGCGCCGACGACTACGCCCTGCTCCAGAAAAGCGCCCGGCATCACGACCGTATCGGCGGCGACCCAGCAGTCATCTTCGACATGTATCGCATCCGCTCGGGCAGATCCCGGCCCTTCAATACTGGTCAACAACATGGCGTGCTGGCTGATGACGCACCGCGCACCGATGTCAATGATCTCTCGCGAGTCCAGAAACGCGCCATCACCGATCACGGTCAGCGTTCCCGCCGCGGCATTCCATGGCTGTGTGACCCAGGCGCCTCGGCGAATGCGCATGCGCCGACCGCACGACATGCCGAAGAGTCGCAGCAAGCCCCGGCGCACCGGATACGCTGGTTGAGGAGTGAGAAAAAAGACCACCCGCCCGACCAGAGGCCACAACATGGCTCGAATCGCACTCACGGTACGACTTTCGCTGGATTCCCACGAACCTCGGCGGAATCCGGGATGTCGCTGTACACGCTCGCACGCGGCCACACAACGCAGTTTTTTCCCACCGTCACGCCCGGCGCAATGTATGCGTCCACGCCAATGAACGACCCATCGCCTATCGAAATCGGTGGGCGTTCCAACGGAAACCGTGTGTCCCGCATGTCATGAGAACCCGCGCAGAGGTGCGATCGAATGTCCAGACGAACACCCGTTCCGAGCGTGATCGGGCCCAGCGAGTACAGAATCACACGTTCTGCAACTCGGCACTCATCGCCCATTTCGATGTTCCATGGAATGGTGATCTCCACTCGCCCGGCAAACTCGCAGTTTCGACCGACTTTTCCACCGAAGAGACGGAGCAGCGATGGGCGACACCGCGGAAGAACAAACCAAAGCAGCCGCCCAATCGTTCCCCAAAGCAACCGCACCACCCGCTGCCGAAGCGTCCATGCCGTCCGCCTCTCGGGCGGCGCTTCTGCCATGGCTTTGCCAGGGCTGGGGTCGGGCGTAGGAGATGTGTCGTTCACTGGTGTCATATCTATCCTGCTCTGTTGTATCGGACCGCTACCTGCGGCAGGCTGCACAGAATCGCCGCGGCCATCCTATGATGCTCCCTCGCCGCAGCACGGGGGGCCCAAAAGGCACGCCTCAGCAGACGATTCCCCACAACATGCCCACGGAAAAAGATGCAATTCGCGTCACCATTCTCAATCAGTACTACGTGCCGGATGTGGCGTCCACCGGCCACCTTCTGCACGAACTTGCCAATCATCTGGCCAAGCGGGGTGACGATGTCCATGTGATCGCGTGCATTCCCTCTTACGGACCACCCGACACTTGGCAGCCAGCACCGAAAAAGGAATTCGCTGAGGGCGTGCATGTGCGTCGAATGCGCACCACACGGTTCAGCAAAGACAGTATTCCAGGTCGGGTACTGAATTCCATTACATTTCTTGTGCCACTGTTCTTCCGAATGCTGTTCCAGCGACGCAGCGACCATGTCTACCTCTATACGACGAACCCGCCGTACCTTGGAATCATTGGCGCCGTCGTCTCTCTGGTTCGCAGACATCCCTACGTCATCCTCCTCCATGACAGTTACCCGCAACTTGCCGTTTGGGTCGGCAAGATTCGCAAAGGTGGCATCATTGACCGGCTCTGGCATCGGGCCAATCGACTCATGTATCACCGCGCCAAGGAAACCATCGTCCTCTGCCCAAGCGCCCAGCAACTGGTCTGCGACACATACGACGTGCCTATATCAAAGGTTCATGTGATCCCCAACTGGGCAGACGCGGAGGGCATTCATCCCATTCCCAAGGGTGACAGTCAGTTTGCACACCAACACGGCCTTGGCGAATCGTTTGTTGCGCTCTATTCGGGCAATCTGGGGCTGTACTACGAGTTCGAGACTATTCTCGGTGCCGCAGAGCGACTCCTTGACGACAACTTCCGGCTGGTATTTATCGGCGCTGGCGGTCGCCGATTCTTCATTGAACAGCAGATCAAAGAGCGATCATTGTCGAACACAATGTTGCTTCCCTACCAACCGTTCGCAACATTGAATGACTCGCTCAACGCCTCGGATGCATCCTTCGTCACCATCGCGGAAGGGATCGAGGGAATCAGTTTTCCATCCAAACTTTATTCATCGCTCGCCGTCGGCCGCCCGATTCTGGCCATCTCCGCCGCCCGCTCCGATCTGCGGGACATCATTGAAGATGGCAACGCAGGTATCTGGGTGGAGCTCGGCGATGCTGACGGGCTGGCCGCTGGCATCCGACGGCTCATGAGCGATCCCGAACTGGCCGCCGAGATGGGTCGTAATGCCAGGGCCTTGTTTGAAGCGGAGTACACGATTACAAAGTGCGCAGGCGAGTATCACGATGTGCTTGTCCGCGCGCGTCCGGAGACCGGTTGATGACCTCACCGTTCCGCGTGTTGTTCGTCACGGAAGACGACCCGCTCTATGTCATCCGATTTTTTGATGTCTTTCTAGCCGAATACCCTCGCGACGAACTTGAGATCGTCGGCATCACCATTGCCGAAGCGTTTCACGAACCGATCCGGAAGACCGCATGGCGTATGTTTCGCTTTTACGGTCCCGTGGACTTCGCAAGGCTCGCCGGCAGATTCGCTGGCGCGAAACTCCGGGGGAGATCCATCGCGGCACTTGCACGCAAATCGGACATTCCGGTTCTTCCAACTTCATCCGTCAATGACGCTGCCTACCTCGAGCGAGTTGCTGCTTTACGACCCGATGTCATTGTCTCGGTGGCCGCACCGGAAATTTTTCGCAAGGACATCCTCGCGATACCCGCCAAGGGATGCATCAATATTCATTCCGGTCGGTTGCCGGTATACCGTGGCATGATGCCCAACTTCTGGCAACTGCTTCACGGCGAGCGAAACGCCGTCATTACCATCCACGAGATGGCCGAGAAACTCGACGCGGGTGGCATTATCTCCACCCGCGAGTTCCCGCTTCGTGATCGCGATACACTCGACCGCGTCATTGTTGGAACAAAGCAGGAAGGCGCCCGTCTCATGATCGATGTACTGCGAAAACTCGCAACGGCGGACATCGTCGCAGAACCTCTCAACATGGACGATGCGCAATATTTTTCGTTCCCCACAACCGCAGATGTCCGCGCGTTGCGGAATCGCGGCCATGGAATGCTCTGAAATGAATGACTCTGCGCCACAACCTTCCGACGCCATGTCCAT
>CAZJIB010000032.1:1184-11483 GCA_964546085.1 uncultured Isosphaeraceae bacterium | reverse complement strand
GCCGATCTGGTCCATCACGACATCCGCCGAAGCGACGCCGGACAGACCCAAGATAGTGGTAGTCGAAGCGACCGCGATTGCAGCAAAGCCCTTGTTCATCTCAATCCTCCTCTTAGTGGCCTGTCCAAGGCCGGTGTTCTGATTCTCGTTTCCTTGTCCCCTCGAATACCGATTCTCCGTCAAAGCGACGGTCCATGTCAAGATAATCTGCCTGCGAGGATCAAAAACTCTCCGATCACCGCAGCCAACCCCCTCTATTCGATCGTCAGCGTGCCGCTGCCAGCATCTCCCTTCCATCCGCCGAGGCGAATGTAGTAGGCCGTGCCCGCTGACACATCCAGATCGATGGCGGAGTAATAGGCCTGACAGCCGCTTTCGCCGTCGTCATCCCCATTGCAGGCAACCTGATTGTCGCAGGTTTCAGCATAGATCGCCATCGATGTGTCGTAACTCGAACTGTCGCAGGTCGTGAAGTGGACCGATCCATTCTCGGAAGCCACCCACCGGAACCATACATCTCGACTGTTGTCCCAGTCGAGATATGTTCCCGAGCATTGCGACTCGTCCGGTTCGGGCGAACTCGGTGTTGCGTCGGTTGTGTCGAAACTGTTGGCACCCCAGGAGGCGATCATCGCGGAGTTGCATTCGTCGCCCTCGCCAGGAACGGGGCAGTCGGCATCGGCACACGACACATAGTCACCCTGCCACACACCACCGGTGGCAAAGCAGTCGTCACCCATGAGGTAATCGCACGAGCCGTCATCGAAACAGCAGGCGCCCGGTGCTGGACAAGCAATGGCATCGCATCCGGTGTCATCGCCTTGATATGTTCCCTTGCTCGCTGCGCACTCGTCTTCCGTCAAAAGATCGTTGCAGCCGCCATCGCCAAGACAGCATGCGCCCCGCGGCGTGCAGTCCTGCCCCCATACTGCGATGGTCTGCAGGAGGTCGTTGACCGAGACGCAGCAGTCGCCATCGACATCACCACTTGGTCGATAGGTGCCATCGCCACAATCACCCCAGTTCCCGATGATCGTAAGCAGATCGTTGACGCCGACTGTGCCATCTTCGTCCACATCCTCGGGACAACTACCGTATGGAAGGTCGCATGGATCAACCGGTTCGCCCACTGGCACGATTGAATGCGCCGTGACGGAATTCGGTGTGCCGGGTCGGAAGAGATCCAGCGTTACAAGTCCACCCTCGGGCTCGGCTGCAATATCGAACCGGAAGTTGTAGAGCGTGCCCCAGCGAAGCGCGTTGGCGTTCTGGTTCTGGGAATAGTCGGTGGTGGACCAGGTGACGGCATCGGTTGCGACCGATGAGGCCCAGTCTGTGCCGTCGAAGATCTCGCCGCTGTGATAGTCGACATCGTGAAAGCCAATGTTCGAGACTGCTGCGCCAGCACCAATCGGGATGCTGACACCACCGATGGATCGGTGGCTGTTCAGGTTCTGGATGGCGTATTCGTATCGCCACGTTCCATCGCCGTTATCGCTGGCCTTGGCACCAATGAGAATCTTGCCGTCGTTCGGCACGATGATCTCCGTCAGGACGACATCCGTCTCAATGGAGGCCCACGCGAGAATCGCTGGCTCGGTAATGACAGGATTGCCGACTGGCGAGATGGAGGAGACCGAATTGAAGGCGATCTCACGCCATGTCGCGTTGTTCATGTGGTTGCCCCAGGTGGCATCATCATGGGTGACATATTGCCCCTCGACGAAGTAGCGGGCGCCGGGGTTGTTTCCGGGATCGACATCCGAGTTGTGAATTTGAAGATTGCCTCGAATGGCACTTGGGCCGGAGGCGTCGAGAGTGAAGGGGTAGTTGTACACACCAGTAAACGCGTTGACATCACTACGAGGCGCCTCACCGTTTGAGTTGAGTCCTGCCCAGTAGGTGTCGGCGCAGCCGATGCCGAGCGTATTGCAGTCGGTTGCCTGACAGTTGCCGCAGCCGTTCTCGCTCAAAGCGCAGAAGGAGTGTTTCAGCCAAGCCAGTCCGATGTGCTCGAAGCGGCCATTCATGAGGCGATAGCAGTTCTGGGAAATCAGCGGCGTTTCGTCGGTGTTGCCATACCAGTTGGCTACCTGATCGCCGTAGTTGCAGGAGACGGTGGCCATCGCGTACCCGCCGATGCCGCCGCTTGATCCGTAGTACTCCATGTCAAAACTGCCTTGGCCGGCAATGGAGAACGCCACCACATCAGGTCCGATCTGCCCGCCCCGGTCGGGGGCGCCGCGGCGGCCGGCATGTCCGTGCATGGAAAGCAGGCCAATGGTGGCCGTGGCTGCCACGATCGTGGTCACAAAAAGGGTCCGTCCTCGCATCGTCGATCTCCTCTCAGGGGCAGTCAATAGTCGCTGGGGCGTGACCGCAGCAGCCTTTGCAAACTAACACCGAACAGAGTGCTGCGAAAGCCCATTCGGCTCGATTTGCTGCCCGGTTCCCACTGCAAGAGCCATTTGGAGTCCGATTACCAGTTAGCGATCACCATGAGGAGATCGGTGACATCCACTTGGAGATCCCCGTTGAGATCCGCCGAGCAGGGGCCATCACATGGTCCCCAGCTTGCCATGACTGCGAGCAAATCAGTCACATTGACAACGCCATCCCCATTGACATCTCCTGCTACCGGGCCGGTGATCTCGAAGAAGTTGTCACCCTGGTCGCTGCCAAGATTGCCATCGCCATCTTCGGCAATGATGCGAATTACACCTAGGCTCGTGCCTATCTCGGGCACTGTCCACGCGTATTGACCATCGTCGGCCGTGTTTTCCGCGATTGCCTGCCATGAACTACCCCCATCGGCAGAGAACTGGAGGTCGACTCCGGTTACAGACACATCATCGTCAGTGATCCACTGGAGCAAAACCGTGTCACCCGCGTCGAAGGACTCGCCGCCACGGGGAGACCGCAGATAAGCGGTGGGGTGGTCGCCGCCGCGGTGGGCTGGGATGTGCATGCAGATGCAGTGCATCACGCCGGCTGAAGACACGATGTTCTCACAGGGGACGGACACGATTGTCTTGCTGGGGCATGCCTGTTGCCATGCCGCAACCGCGTCGTCGTTGTACTGCGATACTTGTGAATTGGTGTAACTAGGGACCAGCACAAGGTCGTTGCAAACCACCGAGTTTGAATATGTGTAGTGCGTCCAGCTCACGCTCCGCGCCGGAATACGAACGACGGTGTATCCCTGAAACTGGAGATCCATGGACACGCTGTCGCAGATCTGGTCCTGTATTGATCCGGCATCGTATGGCCAGTCGCTGATGACACAGGTCGTGTCGCTTGCCCAGCACATCCACATGTCGATGTGCTGCGTCGCATCGACCGAGGTTGGAAATGCGTCGGTAATGGTGACATCCAGATTCTGAAAGTCCTGCCAGTAGGCGACGATCTGTCCATCCGTTATGCCCGGGTTTTCATCGCTGATGAGTTCAGTGGACCATGCGTATCCAGGCGAATTCAAGTGAAAATTGCCGCCGCCATGTACAAGCGGCAGTTCGTAGTACTGGTGACCCTGAACCCCAGCGAAGTAAGCATTGAACGCGTTGTCATTCGGCCTTGGCCGGTTGTAGGTGTGATCGACGATTGCCCGGCAGTCGCCTTCGAAGATGTACCGTGGTCCGTAGTCGCGAATCCAGATGGAATCAGTTGTGCGGTTCACAAAGCGAACACGCGAACTGTCCGCCCCCGCGGAGACGACCGAGGCCAATGCGGAGGACTGTTCGTTGGAGGACTCGATCGAGATGACGACATCAGCGTTGCCGATCGTTGTGATGCTCGCCGCCATGTTCGCCAGGATGTTCTTCCATGAGTTACTGCCTTCCCAGGCCAGAAGGATGGCGTCCATGGGTTCGTACTCAGCGGCGCAGTGGATCGGGCCGCTCGGTGGGCTCGTCATCCCGCGGGGTGCGGCAATCGGGTGATCCTGCACCCAACGCTGCTCGGCGGGAGTCATGTTCCGTGGCAGGGCGGTCTCCCCGGCCGTCGGGGATGGAGCGACCTGAAGAGCGGCGGTGATCAAGAGGGTGGCGGTGAGCATGGTTGATTCCGTAGGTATGTATCAGCCTACGCCTTGGTGGTGAGCAGGCAAGGAATTGTCCGCATCAGTCCTCATCCGGTTGCGTTCGAAGCCGTTTCTGGGCACCTCTTCGGCGTTTTCGATCCAGGCGGCGGCGGCGTTGGCCCCGTGGAATGGCTGTCTTTCTCCGCTGAGTGCGGGGACGCACCGCCTCAGCGATGAGGTCCATAAACCGCTCGATCGTCGCTGCTCGATTCGCCCGCTGGGAACGATGTCGGGAAGAAACCACTCGTAGGATGCCCTGGCGGCTGATCCGAGTCGCCAGCGCTTCCCTGATTCGCAATTTCTGGCTGGCGGACAATGATGGCGATTCATCGACATCGAACAGCAACGTCACCCTCGTGGCCACGCGATTGACATGCTGCCCCCCCGGACCACTGCTTGTAGAGGCCGAAAAAGTGAGTTCTCGGTCCTTGATGAAGAGCCGGGAATTGATCCTGGGCATGAAACCATCCTACCTATACGGCCGAATCACTCTCTAACGCCCGAAAAGGCGTTGCACTGTGGCGTATCTTGTGGTCTGATAGAGCGGTACCGAAGTAGAAATCAAGAGGATATCCAACCTATGCATCGAATCTATGTGATCACAGGCGCGATTGCGGCTCTGACAATTCTGGCGGCGATCAGTTTGGCCGGTAGCCCACGCCCCACGACAGAGGCTGGTTCCGCGCTTGATCGCGGCAGTGACTATTTCGATGTCACCACCGTCTTTGTAGCGGAAGAGGGCTACGGCGGCGGCGGCCACGACATGGAGCATTACGGCGGCAGCAACGGTATCGGCGGATGGGCCGTGGGCACGACGGCCTGTAACCTCGGCAACATCGTGGCACCGTGGTACGGCGGGACCAACAATGTGCCGGTCATCGCCCAGAACTGCTACCGGTGGGAAGATGGTCGTTTCGAACAGATCGCCCTCTCTTGGCTGAAGCATTCCTTCTGTGCCGTGAGCGAACCGGGATGCGGCAGTTGTCAGTCTACGAATTGCAACACGCTCGGCGTTGGCTGCGCTGACACGTACTGGGCGGGACTCAACGCGGATGCGGACGCACCTCGCAGCGAGATCAATGCATACACGGGCGAGTACGATTATCCGTTCAGTATTTCACCTTCTGGCCCGTCGTCTATTCGCGGGCGTCTGCAGATTGCCGACACTGATGTCAATCCAAGCGGTCACCCGGACGCGAGATACTTCGTGGAAGGGCAGTATGTGGAGCCGGGCGAGGTCGAATTCAACAAGCAGAACAACAACGCCTCCTACAAGGAGGTCTCATTTACATCGACCACGAATACGAATGGTGTCGGAAGCACGCACCATGCTGTGGCCGCCATCTATGCCTGGCAGGACGCCGAGCCCGACGTGACGATTCGAAGCCTTCGGACAAAGGAAGTTGCCAGCGGCCCTGACGGTCAGGCTAATCTTGGCTACAACGTGACCGACAACGGCGATGGCACCTGGCACTACGAGTACGCCGTCCACAACCAGAACTCCCATCGATCCTTTTCTGCGTTCACCGTTCCCGTTCCTGATTGCGTTGCAGTGACGAACATTGGTTTCCACGATGTCCATTATCACAGCGGCGAGCCCTTCGAAGGAACTGACTGGACCGCCGAGCGCGATGCATTTGGTTTGACATGGAGCACGCAGAATTTCGCCGAGAATCCCAATGCGAACGCCATCCGATGGGCCACCATGTACAACTTCCGATTCGACGCAGATGCGCCGCCTGAGAGTCTCGTCGATGGCGAATTGGAGTACTACCGAGACGGCCCGACTGCGACGCTGAGCATGTACATCGATGCACCGATCGACGACTGCAATACCGGATGTCCAGAGGATGTAGACGGCGACAGCGTTGTGGCCGTCGGTGACGTGCTGGCCTGCATCGGCTACTGGGGTGCCACCAATGGCGATGGCGATGTGGATGGCGATGGCGTCTGTGCCGTGGGCGACCTGTTGGCAATCATCGGCGCGTGGGGCAACGTCTGCTGACGAACTAAGTTCGCACTATCTCCGTACTTCCATTCAGATCGGCATGCCGCATGCCGATGTGAGGGGTGTACGGAGACGACATGCATAGAAAGAAGTGGTTTACTTGGCTCATCGCACGGGAGGACATTGTCCTCAAAGTGTTGGTCGCCACCAGCGGGCTGGTTATCGGCCTCATGGTGGGCAAAGGCCTGCAAGTCTTCTTTGCCTGAGTCACAGGCAGTGGGGGGCAATAGTGCCGACCGGACAGAGCGTCAGTTCGGCTTCTACCACATGTTGATCACTTGATCGGGGGTGCACGATGCTGTGGCACGCTTGCTGCTCCGTGGCAGGGAAATCAACTCTGGCGTGTACGCCTCGCGTTTCCCGCCGTTGAAGGGCGGTGGCTGTTGCAAGTTGGGCCACCGTCAACATGTTCACCAGTTCCCACGCCCGCGGCTGCGGGGGGGCGAGTCGATGGGCGGCATCAGCCCAGAACGCGAGCCGCGACATTGCTTCCAGCATTGCCTCGCCGCTGCGCTCAAGACCGACCTGTCGCCACATCAGCGACTTGAGCGAGTAGATCAGGTCGGAAATACCCAGTTCGATACCTCGTGGGGGCTGCTCGACGGCGCGGCGAAGCATGCGATGGGGACGCTGGCGCGGTCGTCCGCCCGCCGCCGAACCCGCTGATCGTCCGGCAGACTCCCCAAGAACCATGCCTTCGAGGAGTGAATTCGATCCCATGCGGTTGGCGCCGTGCAGGCCACTGCTCGAGCACTCTCCGACGGCCCAGAGCCGTGGCAGCGTGGTACGGCCATTTCCGTCAACCAGCATGCCGCCGATCATGTAGTGCGCGCCGGGTCGAACAGGCACCGGATCGCGAGCAATGTCGATGCCGAAGAACCTGCAGGTACGGGAAATGCCGGGGAACATCCGGTGCACTTCGCCCTGTACTGCCGAAAGATCAAGGTACACATTTGTATCGCCAGTTTCGATCATGCGGCGAAAGACCGCTCGACTGACAATGTCGCGGGGGGCCAACTCGGCATCCGGGTGGGCGTCGGGCATGAACCGATGGCCATGTCGGTCTCGGAGCACGCCGCCCGCACCGCGAACGATCTCGCTGATGAGGACGCGGGCCGCACCTGCAATGTACAGGCAGGTTGGATGAAACTGAAAGAACTCGATGTCACGAATGGCGGCGCCAGCGCGGTAGCCCATGGCGACGCCGTCGGCTGTTGCAATCGTGGGATTCGTCGTCTCGCGAAAGATCTGCCCGCCGCCGCCAGTTGCAAGAATAATCTGGTCGGCCGTGTACAGGACAAGTGCGCCGCTGGGCCCAGCCGCGACGACACCGTACGCCTCACCGTCCGCAGTGACAACATCGAGCGCAAATGTGTTCTCGAAGGTTTCGATGGCATCGTTTGTGTGGAGTGCGGCGGTGATGACCCTCTGAATCTCTCGTCCGGTCGCGTCACCGTGCGCATGTATAACGCGGGCGTTGGAATGCCCGCCTTCACGGGATCGGTCCAGTTGGCCGTCGTCCTGGCGATCAAGTGCGGCCCCGAGGTCAAGGAGCCGTTGGACCGCGTGCGGGCCGCCGTGAACGACGCGCTGCACTGCAACGGGGTCGCACAATCCGCAACCAACCGTCAAGGTGTCTCGAATGTGGGATTCGAATGAGTCGCCGTCGGAAACAACCGCGGCCATGCCACCTTGCGCCATGTTGGTGTTGCTGATATCGATGGCAGCCTTGGTAATAATCGCTACAGACCGGCCTTCCGCGGCAGCGGCCATCGCTGCCGCTCCGCCGGCTACCCCGCCTCCGACAATGAGTACATCGAATCGGTATGCGGGTATGGACCGAAGGTCGACTTCGAGCAGGTGCCGGTCGCTGATGACGGTCATGGTGCGTGCTCTGTCACATCGATCATTCGCTCGAGCGCCTTCCTTGCGTCAACGATGAGTTGCCGGCGGGATTCCTCGCCAAGGCGGTCTCTTCGTCCAGTTGATTCGTCAACGGTGTCCCCGGCGAATACGCGGTTGGCGTCGGGACATCGACCCTTGCGAAGCAGGTCGAGCGTTCCAGCAAGATGTGGTGGGTCATTGCGACTCATGGTTGCGCATCCGCAGCCGGCCGCGTCGCCGCCCATTTCTGGGATGTCGGCAAGGTGGCGAACCTCAACGCCTCTGATCGCCGCTTGCTCGCGGGCGTTGGCTACGAAGTGGCCCTCCGTGCCGACGGCGACTTTGCCGCCCGAGGGCATGTCCATGATTTCTTTCCAGAGGTACGCGGTGCTTCCTGCGCCATCGGCGGCCCGGACTGCTTCGAGCGGGGATTCTGGGTGGACGAGCACACGCCATCCCTGATCCTTCCACCACTGAACTTGCATGGCGTTGAAGACCGTATGCACGCCGCAGTAGCCGCCCCAGAGAATCATTTCGGCCTTGTCAAGCGCATCGATGCCGCCCGGGACAACCCCCGGATCATCGATGGCCCACTCGGAGCCGTGCGTAGTGGGATTCGGCAGTGTCACCAACCGCCCGAGGTCCATTCCGAGTCGATCGGCGGTGTTTCTTCCGAGGTGTTCGTCTGGGAGAAAGAGTACCTTGCGGCCGCCCCTGCGAGCGTCTTCGACAATCAGCGGTGCGTTCGAACTTGTGCAGACGGCCCCGCCGGTCCGCCCTGCCAGCGCCTTGAGGCGGCCGGATGTGTTCATGTAGGAGACGACGACGAGTTCATCGCCGTACCGCTCGATCAATTGATCGGCAATTGGCATCACCATGGTGTCCTTGGCCATCATCTCCATCGTGCAGCCGGCCTTGGGATTGGTGATCCAGACCTGCTGGTGGTCGGAGGCGAGCGTTGCGATGGTCTCCGCCATGAAATGGACGGCGGACTCGACGATCACAGTCTTCTCGGGGTTGCGAACGGCCTGCAGTGCCAGGGCGTAACTATCTGCGACTTTGCCGCCGTATTGTTCGATGATCTTGACGATTTCGCCGCCCATGTAGTAATGGGCGAGCAGGAGAAGGGCGTCGCCAAAGTGATCAAGCGCTGGCTGCACGTATCCATTCAGCCACGGAAGAACGGAGGCGGGTGTGCGATCGGGCAGTGCCAGATACTCTTCGGCGTATGGGCGGAATTCGTCCTGATACCAGTCCAGCGGGAGGTCGCCCTGGCAGATCGGTAGATCAGCCTGCAAGGCGATGCCAGTGGGCGCGGCGTGGAGTGGAGGGTGATGTCCTGTAGTCATGGCGAGCAGCGCATGATACCCCTACAGCGGCGGCAACACCCTTGGTAGACTGCAACATCCCCGCGGGCGTAGCTCAATTGGTAGAGCGTCAGCCTTCCAAGCTGAATGTTGACGGTTCGAGTCCGTTCGCCCGCTTTCCGCTTCCGTCATCAGGAGCGTCACTAAGTCCATCACCGTCGCAAGTTACGCCAAGCGTAGCGAGGATGTCGCGCATCGTCGGGTTGCCAGCAGTTGCCTCAAATTGGCACGTTTGGTCAGCATCTAGTGCAAGCGCTGCGCATAGTGCGGCGACGTCATCGGTACCCGTTGCAGTCTGGCGGTCGGTGCTTGGCGGCGCGTCGAGCGGAATGTCTGGAACGCTGTTCACAGCACCGGCGACGTCGAGCAATCGCAAGTCTGTGTAGGTGTTCATCGTCAGATCAATCGTGCTGTGCCGCATGGCGGCTTGGGCAATGGCGGCAAGGTCGGCCATGATGGCGTCGAGTTGTTCCGTTCTTCCAGATGCCGCGTCTGAGGGTCGAACCAATTGCAAGTAGTCCACTGCAATAATTGGGTAACGGTAAGCAACATCCCGACCGACTGGGATGGTGATGGGCACCCTGACAACTGTCAGGAAGACTGTGACGGTGATGGCTATCCGGATGATTGGGCCATCAAGATCGGCCTTGTACAGGACTGTGATGAGAGCGGCGTGCCGGACACCTGCGAGGCTGACTGCAACGAAAACGGCTTGCATGACTCATGTGATATTGCTGACGGCACGAGCGAAGATGTGAATGGCGATGGTGTTCCTGATGAGTGCCAGTGCTTCTGCGACATCGACGAGTCCGGCAGTGTGGATGTCAACGATCTCCTGCTCGTCGTTAGCCAATGGAATCTTGTGGGCGGATCAGCAGACGTGAACTACGACGGCATCGTCAACACAGACGACCTGCTCGCCGTGATCGGCAACTGGGGTCCCTGCGAGTAGTTCCCACCAC
>CAZJIB010000032.1:0-1174 GCA_964546085.1 uncultured Isosphaeraceae bacterium | reverse complement strand
TCGCCCAGATTGGCGGCGGCCACCTACTTGCTGCAATATCACGGACTTTACGGATCCGGTAGATGTGTTGAAATCTCGTAACTGAGAGGTAGCCGGAGACATCCAACCTGCCGGTTCACCCTTGATCCTGGCACCCAATTCGCCATGATGGAGGGATCACAACTCCCACCGCAGCCCCGGCGGCACGCTTGCCGGGGCTGTTTTCGATATGGCCATCCCGGTGGCTCGGAGCGGCAGAACTCGGCGTTCGTTGTCCGGCCGGGGCTGGTATCGGCTTGATTCGGGGGTTTTCCTCTTTCCATGCTGGAAAACCCTGCTAGCATAATTCGATACACGGCGACGGCAGCTCGGGAACGATACAGTTCCCCGAGGTCGTCCCAAGAGGGAGGGAACTCGTGAAAGTATCTATCTTTAATCGTTGTGCGGTCCCGAATCGTTCGATCGCCTGGATGATCTGTGCGATCGTGACGCTGTTGGCTTTGGAAGCCCGGGTGTTAGGTTGCCCCGGAGACACGAATGGCAACAACACCGTCGATGTCGGCGACCTCCTCGTAGTGGTCGAATACTTCGGGGACAGTGGAGGCGGTGCAGCACATGGAGATGTCAATGGGGACGGCCACACCGATATGGCTGACCTCCTGGTGGTCCTGTCGCACTTTGAAAACTGCGCAAACACTGCGGCACCGGCCTGGAAGGGCTCGCCCTTGCGCTACCTGGCGATGGAGCCTGTTACTGGCGCCCCGTCAACGGTTGAGGGGCATTCTGTCAAGGTCTATCGCCTGATGGCACACATGGATGCCGGCACTCGACTCGACGCCGTGTATGCAGCTGGCGCTGCGCATCTGTCAGTTGGGCCAGGCGCGGGACTGGCGTTCTATCAAAACGATTTTGGCGGTTCGACCTCGCATGATATCAATCACGCGCTTTTCAAGAGTTTTCCTGCTTTGGAGTGGGACAGTTACGTCACCATTGGCGCCTTGTACTCGACCAACAACAGCTTGCTCAGTCAGGGGGTGGACTGGGCCACCTGGAGTGATCCCGGCCATGCCCTGACGGCTGAAAATGGCGGCTGGTTCGTCACGCCGGACACGCCACAATGCCATGAGTCAGGTGGCAAGGTCTGTCTTGGTCAGTTCACGGTCATCAACGGTTCCGGTGTGGGCCACCACGACGT
>CAZJIB010000031.1:0-13441 GCA_964546085.1 uncultured Isosphaeraceae bacterium | reverse complement strand
CCGATCATCGCAAAGGGAATACCAAGCATGACCATCAACGGCTGGAAGTAACTCCCGAACAACCAAGCGAGAATGACATAGATCATCAAGCAGGCAGCGGCGAATCCAATCGGAAGCGTGCTGAAGGCATCGGACTCCTGCTGCTGACGGCCGCCGAATCGAATCCCAATGTCGGGATAGTCATGCCGCCACTGGGCGATCGGCAGACTGCGGATCACCGACTCCGGACTCGTTCCCACTGCGGCTTCTGCCGTGACCGTAACAGCCCTGCGCCTATCAACTCGGTTGATCGTGCTGTAGCCGTCGCTCTCCGTAATCGACGCGACCTCAACCAGCGGCATGGCGCGGCCGTCCGGCGCGGTAATCCACAACTGCTCCAACTCACCCAGATCCTGCCGCATGTCCTCATCCATCTTCACCCGTACATCAACCTCTTCGCCGTCCCTGGCAAAGACATGGCTGTCGATCCCATACACGGCACCTCTCACCTGACGGGCGAGATTGGCGACGGTCAAGCCACTGGTTGCCGCCCCGGGCCGCAGTTCGATCTTGAGTTCCCGCTGGCCACGAGCGGCGTCATCTCCGACATCGTGAACATTGGAGTACGCAAGCAGGTCCTGTTGGATTTGCTTTGATGCCTCGGCCATGCGGCTCTCGTCATCACCTCGCAGTTGAATGGTGATGTCCGGGCCACTAGGCCCACCCGCCATCATTTCATACGTAATTCGATCCGCGAGTGCAGCAGAGTCACCGATGGAATTGCGGATCAGGTCAATCACGCCTTTGGCGTCCAGTTCTCGATCTTCCGCCGGCGTGAGTTCGATGAACAACTGCCCCACATTGGCAGAAATGGACGACACATTCGAATCGATTTGGATCTGCACACCTATGAGAGAATTGACCGTCTTGACCTGCTCATGCGAAGCAGCTGCATCCTCAATGACACGAACCATGGAATCCGTCCCGGCAATCGGTGTTCCAACGGGCATCCGAACATTGATGGCAATCGTCTCAGCATCCGGAATCTCCATGAACTGATAGCCGACCCGACCGCCCGCAACCATGCCCATAGAAACGACCAGCGAAGCAATTGCGATTGCCAATGACACATAGCGATACCGAATCACCAGCCGCAGAATTGACAGGTAGGCGGGAACAAGTCGTTCAAAGATAACCCGATCGCGCGCCGCCTCATACGCACGGACGAATCTCGCGGGCCGGGATGTTGCCCTCCGGCCTCCTTTCTCTAGGCTGTGCCCAAGATGTCCTGGAAGGATGATCGACGCCTCAAAAAGGCTCATGGCCAGCGCGCAGGCAACGACGATCGGTAGCGCACCGAGAAGATCGCCGATGTTGCCCTTTATAAATGTCAGCGGAAGGAACGCAACGATGGATGTCAAGACTGTTGCCACGACGGGCCACAGAACCTCGTTGGCCCCCTTGACCGCGGACTCCATCGCCGGCTCACCCCGATCGTGCCTGGCCTTGATGTTCTCGGCGACGACAATCGCATCATCGACGAGCAGACCGAGCACTACGATCAGCCCGAACATCGTCAGGAGGTTGAGCGTGATGCCGAATCCGGCCATGATCGCAAGGGTGCCTGAGAGGGCTGTAACAAGGCCCACGCCCACCCAGAATGCGACACGCCAGTTGAGGACCAGAAGAAGAACGCAGAAGACCAGCGCCGCTCCGTAGATCGCATTCTGCGTCAGCAGCGCAAGGCGACCCTCGACAAAGCGTGCCAGATCGGTGAAGGTTGTCAGGGTGGTCCCACCGGGCAGTGTCGGACGCGAATTGCCGAGTTCCCACGCGAGTTGACGGGCAGACGATCTTCCTGAAAACCTCTCACCCAGAGACTGTTCGAACTCGCGTCGCATGCGGCCATCCACATACGCCCGCGTCATCTTCGCTATCTTGACGATGTCCTGCTTGCCCGACTTGTTCACAACGACGCCTACGGCTGGTTTGCCGTTGAATCGCATTTTGAGAGGCCGGTCGACGAGGGTCGTTCGAATACTGGCCAGATCACCGAGCCGCAGAACACTGCCATCTCCATTAGCCGCCAGAATGATCTCCGCCATGTCGAAGGACGATTCGTCCGGTCCCTGCGTCCGCACCGCAACATCGCCGCTGCTGCTTCGCATTGTCCCACCGGGGACTTCCTGCATCCAAGCCGTTACACGATCAGCGACATCCGTGATGCTCAACCCGTATTCGACGAGGACATCGCGATCCACCTCAACTGACAATTCGTCGTCGCGAGTTCCGCTGAGTTCGACCGTGCCCATTCCCGGCAACGATCGCAGATCGTCACGGATATCTTGAATCGCCTGCTTCATGACTTGCGGCTCGGCGTCTCCCCAGAGTTCCGCCATGATCACCGGCATCGACGGTTCAATGCGGGTGACGCGCGGCCGCTCGATATCGGCAGGAAGGTCCTTGATGGCGTCGATGGACCGTCTGACCTCGTCAGTAGCCTCATCCATGTCCTGCGTGCCCTCGCGGAACTTGACAATGATCTTTGCGGTGCCCTCACTCACCCTCGTGCGAATCTCTCCAACCTCGTCTACTTCGGCAACCGCATTCTCAATTCGCGTTGCAACGGCGGTTTCGACTTCATCAGGCGATGCCCCCGGATAGGCGACCACGACAACCAGAGAGTCGCTGTCCATCTCCGGAAAGAATTCGCGGCGAAGACCAACGGCAGCAAGCGAGCCGGCAATAATGATGCCGACCATCAGCAGGTTGATGGGGACAGGCTGGCGAACTCCGAAGGCCGGGAGATTCACTTGTCCGTCGCCCCCGGCGCGAAGGTATCCGCCGCGAGAAGTGGTCTGACTTCCATACCGTCACGCAGCGAGCCGGACGGATCCACAATCACCATGTCACTCTCGGCGAGCGGGGTGGCGAGAACAGCCCATGCGCGATCCGGCAGCCCGAACTCTGGGAACTCCCCTGCCACGGAAAAGTCGATTGCAACGGGAATGCTGTGAATGATTCCAGCTCGCACAACCATGATTCGATCCTCACGTACTGCGCGGCGAGGAACTGTCCACCGAAGTTGGCTAGGGCCAGAACTGATCACATCTCCGCGGAGAAAAATCCCGGGTGGTATGCGGTCGGCGGTGTCATCGAGCTGTTCGATGTCGATGTAGGCAATCAGCGTCCGTGTTCGAGTGTCGTCTTCCGGCGCGAGCCGTGTCACTCGCCCCTGCCATCGGCGGCGACCGAATCCTGCCGAACGAAGTTCGACGATGTCACCGATGCCGACATGGGGACGCGCGTGCGAAGGGAGTCGCAGCGGGATCTCGATCCTCGCTGAATCGACGACGCGACCTACGCGCTGGCCCGGCGAAACATTCTCGCCGACGCGAACATCCACATTCTGCAGCACGCCGTCGATGGGGCTAGTAATGCGGCACCGTGCCAAGTTTGTCTGCGCGGTGGCCAAGTCGACTTCTCTTGTAAGCAGTTGGGCGGCGAGACCCTCTTCCCGCGGGGGAAACTGATCTGCCGATTCGCGTGCATTGACCTCCGCCGATGTCCGAGAGATGAGTTGTTGCGTCGATTGATCGACCTCCCGCTGGCGGGCTGCACCCTTGTCAAAGGCCTGTTGCACGCGATCGAGTTCCGCCTTCGCCAAGGCGCGGTCGCGGGCGGCAAGTTCAACCCGCTGCTCGGCAGCCGTTCTCTCCACCTGCATCAATGACTGATCCGCAACGAGTTGTGCGACGACCTGCTCAGCTCGCTGCACTTGCTGTTCATAGTTGATTTCGTCAAGCACAACGAGCAGTTCGCCCTCTCGAACACGCTGCCCTGCCCGCGAGGTGGCTGGCAATTCCACGACCTGACCAGAAACCTCGGCTGACACATCCGCATGATCCAGCGCGTCGGCAACGCCGTAGCCCACTGTCCGCCGCTCGACCGAAATGGGTCTCGCTTCCATGACCAAAACAGCGGGCAGGAGGCGACTTGTCGGGGCAACCTCCAGACCCGGCGCTGTCTTCATCAACCCGCCGACAATCATGAGCGAGATGCCGACGATGAGCAGGGCAACAACTGCTCGGGTTGCCGCGGATACGAGGCGATGTCGTGCCATGGAAGGGGCAAGGGTAGCGGAAGCGATTGTGCTACGCTTCCGCTCATGCCTGAAGGAAGTCCCCCTCAACTTGATGCGCAGCAGGTCCGGCATGTGGCAAAACTTGCCCGGCTGGCTCTTGATGACGATCAAATCGAGATCCAGAGGGTGGAGTTGATCGCCATTCTCAGGCATGTGGATCGCATGCAGTCGGTAGACACCGAAGGCGTGGAGCCGCTTGACCATCCGGGCGAACTGGTCGACCGCACCCGGGAGGACACCGCCGGGCCGGTGCTTTCGCAAGAAGAAGTGCTGTCGAATGCCCCGGCGACGGAGGGCCCGTTCTTCGCCGTACCGAAAGTACTGGGCGAAGGATCATGAGCGTGGAAGGCACTGGGCTGCGCGGCACCGCCGCGGCCGTCAGAGGCGGCGAAGTATCCGCGGTAGACATAATCGATCAGTGTCTCCAGCGGATCAGCGATGTAGACCCCGCGATCAATGCGTTTCATGAGACATGGCAGGATCATGCCATGACACGAGCAGAGGGAATCGATCATACGGTGGCGGCGGGCGATGATCCGGGGCTGCTTGCTGGTGTGCCGATCGCCATCAAGGACAACATCGCTACCAGTCATGGAACGACAACCTGCGGTTCGCGGATGCTCGAACACTACAAGAGTCCATTTGACGCGACCGTCGTAGAGCGATTGGAAGCAGCCGGGGCAATTCTCATCGGCAAGACGAACTGCGACGAGTTCGCGATGGGTTCATCGACCGAACACTGTGCGTGGGGAGCGACGCGGAATCCATGGGATCCGAACCGGGTACCCGGCGGATCATCGGGAGGGAGCGCGGCGGCAGTTTCGGCAAATCTGTGCTGTGGCGCGCTCGGCTCCGACACTGGTGGATCGATCCGGCAACCGGCAGCGCTGTGTGGCATTGTCGGATTCAAACCTTCGTACGGCATGGTCAGCCGATTCGGACTTGTCGCATTTGCGTCGAGCCTCGATCAGGTCGGTCCGTTCGCATCAAGCGTCGACGGCGCAGCGATGATAATGCAGGCGATGGCGGGGTTTGACGAGAAGGACTCCACATCATCGGATTGCGAGACGCCGAACTTCATTGCTGAACTCGACCAGCCCATTGCCAACCTGCGAATCGGCGTACCCCCACAGTTTCTGGATGAACGGAACGAACCGGCGGTAATGCAGGCGGTTTCCAATGCGATTGACACTTTCCGAGATCTCGGCGCGACAATTGTGGATATTGATCTTCCCCTCACCGATGTCGGCGTGTCGACCTACTACGTAATCGCGCCAGCCGAAGCATGCAGCAATCTCGCCAGATACGACGGTATTCGCTACGGGCACAGGACGCGAGAGGGGGACGGTGACCTCTTTGATCTCTACGCCCGCAGCCGCGCGGAAGGATTCGGTGACGAGGTGAAACGGCGGATCATGCTCGGCACCTATGTCCTCAGCGCCGGGTATTACGATGCCTACTACAACACCGCGTTGAAGGTCAGGCGATTGATCCGCGACGAATACACAACCGCGTTCTCGAAGTGCGATGCGATCCTCGGCCCGACGAGCCCGACAGTTGCGTTTGAACTTGGAGCCAAGGCCGATCCTGTCTCCATGTATCTCTGCGACATCTATACGGCCAATGCCAACATCGCGGGTATCTGCGGTGTCTCACTTCCCGGTGGCTTTAGCGAAGAGCACGGTTCGCCGCTTCCTATCGGCGTGCAGTTGCAGGGACCCGCGTTTGATGATGCGCGACTCTTGCGCATCGCTCGCATGTTTGAACAGTCAATCGGGGAGCAGCGGCGTCCGGACCTTGCCGCCTTGATGTCATGACTACGAACCAACTGGTGGGCATCGATCTTGGCGCAACGAACACACTGGTCGGTGTCGTCGAGGGTGAATCGGTTACGGAGCGACATCACCGGGCAACGCCCTCGCACCTGGGGTTCGAGGGTGTCGTCGAGGCAACCTGCGCAATGGTGTCGGAGGTTGCGCCGGATGCCGGAGCCGTCGGCATTGCTGTCGCCGGAAGCGTCGATGTGGAAAGTGGCGTAGTGCTTCGCGGCGAGAATCTGGACTGGACAAACGCTCCGCTTGCCTGCGCCATGTGGGACCGGCTCGGCAAACCGGTCATCATCGAAAATGATGTGACGGCGGCGGCTTGGGGCGAGCACCGGGTAGGCGCTGGGCGGGACCACCCGAGCCTCTTTGCTGCGTGGGTTGGCACAGGCATCGGCGGCGGCCTGGTACTCAACGGGCAACCATGGCGAGGTCCGCTCGGGACTGCTGGCGAGATCGGAATGTCGGTCAGCGAACCAGAGGGAGTGGAAGGCCGACGGGTGGTCGAGGATTTCGCCGGCCGGTGTGGACTTCGCAGGGTGCTTGGGGAGCCCTGTGGAACTGAAGAAATCACTGCGGCGTTCCAGCGTGGCGATGAGGAGGTCATGCGGGGGATGCGGCGGTTGGGCACTGCCCTGGCCAATGTCGTGTCGCTGCTGGCAGTCGACTTGATTGTCCTTGGTGGTGGGATCGTAGAGGCAACAGGCGAGCCACTGCTCAAGGCCATCCGGGATCAATTCGACCAGGATGTCTTTCCCCCCGATTCCCGCCGATGTCAATTTGCCCTCACCGAACTCGGCCCCAACGCCGGCATCCTCGGCGCCGCCGACCTCGCCGCCCCCCTCACATTGTGACTGTCACTTTTCTGGCCCCTTCTCTTCCCGGCCAGGAGGCCGTCAGAGGGGGTTGCGGATTGGCAAGGGCGTTCCCACGCTTCAGGGGGTGCTGCCTCTTGGCAAAAAAAGTGACAGTCACAATTCTTGGCGAAAAAGAGCAGTAATCCGGAATTCGGCCACGATACTGTGACAGCGCGATGGTCAGGAACAGTGGATCACGGTCGGGCGGAGGCCCGCGAAGTCGGCGGGCACAGGTGCTGCAGAATCTTCCGCGGCAGGCTGTGGCCATGCGGGAACTGGTGGTGCGGCCAGAGTTCATCCACACCAGCGTCATCGTGTTTCTGTTCCTGATTGCCGTCTCGCTTCTGGTCACATGGTCACGAGAACAGATCAAGGTTCGCGATGGCCAGGTCATGAGCACAACCCGCGTCAATCGCCTCGACTTCGAGGTCGAGGATGTCGCCGCCACCGAAGCTCGCCGCGAAGAGGCTATGAACGCCTCGCCTCGCATCTACCGCACGAACAACGCGTACCTCGAACGCCTGGAGGCGTCGCTCCTCGGTCTCCCCGCCGCGGTTGCCGGCATGACAACGGTCGATGAAGTCACGCCGGAACTCGTCGAACACTTTGCCTTGACACCAGAGGCCATCGCAGCCTTGCAAAGCATGTCCGTCGACGGTGAACCTACGACCGCGTGGAAAGGCGAAGTACTGCGACTGACCCACGATCTCCTTCGCCGCACTCCCCTGATGTCCAGTCAGGAATTTCAGGTCTTCACAACCACACCGCCGGCCAATCGAGCGATTCTCGATGCAGGGGATCGCCTTCTTCAACCATATCAAGCCGCCGCAATTCCTCTCCCCGCCGAGCCCGGCCAAGCGGTCGATCCGCGACTCGCCGAGACCGTCAGCCGTTCCGGATTTCCGGAGAATATCGTACCTACCGTCGAAGCACGGCTCATTGCCGCCGGGCAGCCCACGGTGCTGCTCGACACCGATCTGACCGAGCAACAACGGGCCGCCGCTGCCGAAAAAGTTGAACCCATCATTGGGACACATCGCCGCGGCGATGTGATCTGGAGGCGAGGCGATGTACTCACGGCAAAGCAATATCAGAACGCCATGCTTGAAACGTCGCAGTTCGCGGCCGCGGCCCCCATTCTCACACGATGGCTTCCCCGCCTCGGCGGTATCGGATTGCTGGCGATGCTCGCCGTATTCATCGGCGCCTACACCACCGTCTCAACTCCGCGCATAGCCCGAAATTGGCTGCGGCTTGTGGCTCTGTGCGCCCTCATGGCGGGCATGCTGGCCGTCAGCGTCCTCATCACCATCGAGGCTCCAGGATTTCTGTTTGCGGCGGCGATTGCTCCCACGCTGCTGGTGGTCACGGTTGCCTGCCTTGCGTATGGGCAGCGGATGGCCATGTTTCTTGCCTTTATGCAGTGCGCACTTGTCGCGATGGCACTTGAACAACCCATGGGATGGTTCATCCTGATCGTTGCCGGTTGCGGCACGAACATCGCCCAATTGCGAGAAGTCCGTCAGCGACAAACCCTGATCCGCGCCTCCGGCATCACCGCGATCGTTCTTGGCATCGGCGCCTTCCTACTGGGCATGGTGGAATATCCGGACTTCGCCATCGCGTGGGGACAGACGCTCGCGAACGCGTTACTTGCAAGTCTCGCATCGCTGTTCGTCGGCTTCTTTGTTCTGGGCATCCTGCCGAGCATTGAACGCATCTTCGACATCACAACCGGAATGACCCTCGCCGACCTCCGCGACCCGCGTCAGCCCCTTCTGCGGCAGTTGCAGCAACTTGCTCCCGGCACTTTCAACCACTCCCGGCAAGTTGCGGACATAGCCGAGGCTGCAACCGAGGCGATCGGCGGAGACGCGCTTCTCGCCTATGTCGGCGGTCTCTATCACGACATTGGAAAGATGAACAAACCCGAGTACTTCGTGGAGAATCAGTCGGGCTACAACCGACACCGCGAACTCAAGCCATCGATGAGCCTCCTGATCATCATTGGACATGTCAAGGACGGCATCGAACTCGCCCGCGAGTACGACCTGCCCCGCGACATCACGCACTTCATCGAGTCCCATCACGGGAATACGCTGGTGGAGTATTTCTACCACGCAGCGAACCGTGAAGCGATCGAGGCCGGCGAAGATCCGATCAGTGAAATGAACTTCAGGTATCCAGGACCGCGACCTCGGTCGAAGGAAGTCGCCGTCCTGATGATCGCCGATGCCGTCGAGTCGGCTGCACGAGCCATGCCCGACCCGAACCCGGGGCGCATCGAGGCACTTGTCCGCGACATCTCCCGCAAGCGGCTGCTTGATCACCAGTTCGATGAGTGTGGGCTGACATTTTCTGACCTGGCAAAGATTGAAGACGCCATCGTGGCGAAACTCAACGCCATTTACCACGCACGGGTGAGTTACCCAACGACGGACGAAGAACCAAAGCCGGACGCAGAAGTCAAACAAGCAGAAATCGACGCGGAAGCATCAGCCTAGCAGGCCGCTAGTCACTACTCGACGAAGGTGCCAACTTGTCGGATCCGCTTGCAACAGTCCCGCTGGTCATCTGGTCCATGTCAATACTGAGACTCGCCAAACCCATAACGTTCATGCGGAGCGTTGCGTGCTGGTGGCCGGTTGATCGACCAAGAACCAGTGATAACCTCGCAGAGGGCGAACTTGGAATCGATCCCGTACCCTCGCCGGCCTTCTCCGCAATACTGAGAAACCCTGCCATGAATCGGCGGGGATCAGCAGTAACTGCCAAGTCGATCGATTCTCCGCTGTGCTCCTCCAGCAACTGCGTCAGAAGGTTGTCATCGTTCTGGCCCAAAGGATGCCAGCTCGCAGGCCCAATGATGAATGCCTCAGTCGAATCCGCAAGTGACCTGAATCGCATCTGTCCTTGATTGCCGAAGAATGCCGACAAGAACTTGGTATCAGAATTAGCTTCGATCGACCATGTGTTCGCATCACCATCCACTGGCTTGGCTTCCATGCCCGACTCGCCCATGAACTTGGACAATGCCGTCATAAATGTCGGAATCTCCGCGGCGTAGGCGTTGCTATCTGAGACATCAGCCAGCGACACCGCGCCAAAGCCATCAGGGCCCAGATCGTACGAGGCGACCACGCCATCTTGCGTGAGTTTGATCATCTCGGCGGCCATGTCCTGCGACATGAAAGGAGCCGATTCCGAATTAGCCAGTTCCGAAAGTGCATCAAAATCGATGCTTGCATAGAGTTCAAGCATTCGCTTTGACATGGCCAGCGATGCGCCCTGATTTGCGGGGAGCATTCGCGACATCCGCTCAATCGCGTCGTTGTCAGGCGAAACTTCCGTTGCCTTCTTTGTCGTAATGTCGAGATCGACGACGAAGTCGTATCCCTCAAAGTCCCCGGTCGCAACAATGGTGTCTACCTGCCCAAGTGCCTTCATGGACTGGCGGAACGCCTTGCTGGCTGCGGCAGACTGCCGCTTCTTTCGCTCGTCGGGTACCGAACCCGGGGGAACCTGGTTCATCGACATGATCATTGCCCCG
The DNA here is from genome assembly GCA_964546085.1 of uncultured Isosphaeraceae bacterium. Taxonomy (GTDB): domain Bacteria; phylum Planctomycetota; class Phycisphaerae; order Phycisphaerales; family SM1A02; genus CAZJKE01. Next base: position 3,088 of record CAZJIB010000031.1, on the reverse strand, counting down.
CCCATCATCTGGGCCATTGGGCCAAGTTGCTTCCAGAGAGTCCCGAAATCGGCAACGAACACGAAGTCACCCAGCGGCGCATCCTCCACCAGCCAGGGACCTCCGGAATTATCTTCTGATGGGGGCGACCAGGCCTTGCCGGAACTTGCAATGAGCCAGCCGTCCTCAACAATTGCTGCCTTAAGGCCACCACCGATCGATGGAGCCTCGGTCTGTCCCTCCGCAAGGTGGCAGAAGAAAACCATCTCCGGCTGCGGCCCGAACATTCCCCCCCCGGGAGAGAGTGGATTAACCTTGGCAGGTTGCAGAACCAGCACCATCGGGCTATCAAGATCGATGGCGTCTGTGTCCTGAACAAACGATCGCACGAATGCCTTGACAGGATTCGCTCCCTCAACGGGAGCGTCCGCGGCTTTCGCAATTTCAATCATGGACTCCCTGATCCCTGTCGGGTTAGTCACCACAAACGCTGCAAGCGTGTCGTTGGCGAACCACTCCTCCGGCGGGAAATCCGCGAACGATATGTTTGTGACAGCCAAGAGAGCAGCGGGCATCACCGTATGGATTGTTTTCATCTTTTGGTTCTCCTTCCCTTCCGGGGACAATCAAGTAGCCTACCAAATCAACCTATTGCGATACTGAAACGCATGCGAGGACCTTTCTCTGGGCATTCGCTAAAGGAAGATCTTCCGAATCTCCACCCTTGCCCCAAATGAACCTCGCGTCATTGGTGCACCGACCTTGATAAACATGAAACACGACGACACGATGTGTCAGGACATGTTCGAAGGACGCCACTTCGTGCAGATCAGCCACCGAATCAATAGATCGCTCAACAACTTCCGTTTCGAGAGAGCGATCCGCTTCCACCGTTGGAACCTGCCACATGCTGCCCCATAACCCTTCGTTGGGGCGTTGTTCGAATGCGATGAGACCATCCTGATGCATAACAACCGCATGGTGGTGGATTCGTCGACGATCAGTGGTCTTCCGCGGCGGCGGTATCGACTCGATGTCATTTTTCCCCCGGCAATCGGACGCTATCGGGCACGACTCACACTCCGCCCGCCTTGGCGTACAGATCGTCGCCCCTAATTCCATCAGTGCCTCATTCAACATCGCCGGATCAGTTGCATCCTCAACCAGTACATCCGCCTGCTCCCATGTCCACGCTGAAGGCGACGCCTCGCCCCCATGGCAATGTAGCCTGCAAAGAACGCGGTGCACGTTCGCATCGACGATCGGCGTTCGTTCGCCAAACGCTATCGACGCTACAGCACCCGCCGTATACCGCCCGACCCCCGGAAGCGTCTGAAGTTCCGCAATCGTTGAAGGAACTTCGCCCTCGAATCGATCAACGATTGCCCTCGCAGCACCATGTAGCATCCTCGCGCGACGGTAATAACCAAGACCCTGCCAGGCAGCGAGCATTTCCTGCTCGGTCGCCTGTGCTGCTGCGATGGGCGTTGGGAATCGGACCATGAACGCCGTCCACCGGTCGATAACCCTCGAAACCTGCGTTTGCTGCAACATGAACTCGCTGACCAATCGACCCCAAGAACTCGTTCCGCGTCTCCAAGGGAGGTCACGGGCGTGCGTTGCATACCACGCCTCCAGTTGTCCGGCGATTGTGCTCATGCCTCCGCCAACACCTGCCGGACCGCTCGGCGTACCTCGCTCCAATCTGCCGATGGTGCCTTGTTGATCGTCAGCCGGTCACCATTGAAGAGTAGGCAACGCAGATCACAGCACCCAAAGAGTGATGCCGCTAGCGGATCACCTTCACTATCAGACGGATCTAAAAAACTCCGCGGACCGTTCGATACAGCCGCATCGAGATGCGCAATGAGGGCATCAGGATTGGGGGTTGTTTCGAATGAAAGGATGGCCCATGGCATCGCACGGGCAGGATAATGGGAATGGATTTGAAAATTCCCCCTCTCTGATTCCCTGCAACCCAATTCGATCGTTTGTAAAAACAGCCCCCCGGGTGGAAACCTGAGAGGCTGTTGTTGTGTCAAATGTGTGAGATAAGGATTCAGCCCTCGCAGGAACCTCATGCCGACATGATCGCCAGCAGGTCGCTGACATCAATCATGCCATCACCGTTGACGTCCTCGTCGCAGCCGGCATCATCGCAGTACGCGCGGGAAAGTTCGACGCCGTCCACGCCCGCCTCGATGACCGAACCAGTGCCAAGGTCACTGGCCACAAACCGAACCTTGAAGGCATTACTTGGCTCGAAACCGGCAACCTCCGAGAGGTCGAACTCCTTGTAGTACCAGCCACCGCTGACCTCAGAACCAGTCGGGCCGACTGTCTCCAGCGTCATCCACGTTGCGCCGCCATCGTCGGAGATATCCACCTCGAATATATCGTTCATGGAATCCCCGCCTGCGCAGTCGGAGCCATTGCTGTACCAACGCCAGTACTTGAGTACCGGACCGTCGCTCGCATCCATGGTCGGCGAGGTCAGAATAGTCGTCCCGCCATCAACATCGCTGTTGCCGTCAACATTGTCGGTGACGTAGCACATGCCGGAGCCATCCGCGTCCGTGGGCGGATCGCATCGGTCACCGAATCCCGCAGGCACGCCGCGATCCCACTGACCGTCAGTCGCATTGCCGCTGACACGTCCTTCCTTGTCCATGACCCGCAGCCGCGGATGGTTCGCGCGAGCCTCTTGAAGGGCACGATCCTTGGCAAGTGAAGCAGGCGCTTCGGCTGAAAATGCTCAGGGCGCAGCGGCGAGGATCGCCGCAATCGCGATGGTTGAAAAGCGTGTGTTGGTCATAGTCTTCCCGTTTCCTCTCTCAGGGGATGTCTCTCCGAACGCTCGAACCCCGGCCTCTCTCTCTTCGATTCGTACTTTCATACTGACAGGCTCCTGCCATATCGCAAGCCCCAAGGCGTGTTTCGTGCACAGGTGTGAAGATGGAGAATCGTCCGGATGTGTGTTGACTACATATTGCTGGAATGCCGGGATGTGGTATTCTCCGCCTCCCGCGGCCTTCGCAAGCACTCTGGAAGTCCCAGAAACTTGGTGGCCGCGACAATCTAAGCGGGTGTAGCTCAGTGGTAGAGCGTC
>CAZJIB010000030.1:0-13676 GCA_964546085.1 uncultured Isosphaeraceae bacterium | reverse complement strand
GCCTTCTTTTCCTTCATTTCGACCTCGGTTGCCGCGCCAACATTGATCTGCGCGACGCCACCGGCGAGCTTCGCCAGTCGCTCCTGCAGTTTTTCCGCGTCGTAGTCGGAACTTGATGCATCGATCTGGGCCTTGATCTGCTCGATGCGACCCTTGATGTCGCTGGTCTTGCCGGCACCTTCGATGATCGTCGTGTTGTCCTTGTCGACGGTAGTCTTCTTCGCTCGACCCAGGTCCGACAGTTCGATGGTCTCGAGGTTGATTCCGAGTTCTTCCATGACGGGCTGGCCGCCGGTGAGGATGGCGATGTCCTGCAGCATGGCCTTGCGGCGATCGCCGAAGCCCGGTGCCTTGACCGCGCACACCTTGAGGATGCCGCGAAGCCGGTTCACGACGAGTGTCGCGAGTGCTTCACCCTCGATGTCTTCGGCGACGATGAGGAGACTCTTGCCGGATTCGGCGACCTTGCCGAGGATCGGCAAGAGGTCCTTGGCAGTGCTGATCTTCTTCTCGTGAACCAGCACATAACAATCTTCAAGGACGGCCTCCATCTCGGCGGTGTCGGTGACGAAGTGAGGACTCAGGTATCCCTTGTCAAACTGCATGCCTTCCACCAGGTCAACATTGGTGTCGAGGCTCTTGCCTTCTTCGACCGTGATCACGCCGTCCTTGCCGACCTTGTCCATCGCCTCGGCGATGATTCCGCCGATTTCGCTGTCCTGATTGGCCGCGCATGTACCGACTTGGGCGATCTCGCTCGAATCCTTCACATCGTTGGACATGCGGTTCAATTCAGCCACGATGGCCTCGACGCCGAGGTTGACGCCGCGGCGGACTTCGTTGGCTTGCGCGCCGGCTGTGATGTTCCGGAGACCTTCCGTATAGATGGACTCGGCGTAGATCGTCGCCGTTGTGGTTCCATCGCCGGCGTCCTTGGAGCACTTGGAGGCGACTTCCTTGACCATCTGGGCGCCCATGTTCTCAAGGGCGTCCTCAAGTTCAATTTCCTTCGCCACAGTGACGCCGTCCTTGGTGACTGTGGGAGCCCCAAAGGACTTCTCCACGACCACAACACGGCCTGATGGGCCAAGCGTCGTCTTGACGGCCTTGGCGAGCTTCTGAATGCCGCGGAGCATCTGCTCGCGGGCGTCGATGTCGTATGCGATGTTCTTTGCAGTCATTATTGATCGTTCCTTCAGTTCTGTGCGAGTTGTTCGCCGATCTCGATCCACGCGATTCGGCCGGTGTCGACCAGATACTCGCGAGACCCGTCGGTCAGTTTCAAAAGGTTGTCCGCCTCTGCCGGTACGAGCAGGGCGTTTTCGATATCACAGGACGGGCCGTTTTCAAAGTGCAGTCGAACGCGGCGCTGTCCATTCAGGTCGGCGAGTGCCGAGCGAAGTTGGTCCGAGGCGATTGTCATGTCAGATATCACTCCGGGCCTGCCACGCGGCAGACACATGGGAGGAGTCGAGCCAGATGTAGTTCTGTTTCGTGGTGATGCGAATGCCTTGCGCACTCTTCAATTCATCCACCGCCTCCACATTGCGGATTTCCATGGGATGGTCTTCACCCCAGATGACGGCGGTCAGTTCCTTGTCGGTTCCGACCATGTTCCGCAGCAATTCAATCAGTGGTCCTCGTTCCATCGCGTCGTCCTTCCAAGAGGCGTTCAGTCGATGATGCCGAGGATGTCGTCCTCGGTCATGATGAGGTAGTCCTCGTTGTCGATCTTGATCTCAGTTCCCCCGTAGGACGAGAAGATCACCCGGTCACCCTTGCTCACCGTGAACGGCGTTCGGTCGCCGGTGTCATGGTTGAGCCGACCGCTGCCCACGGCAATGATCGTGCCTTCCTTCGGCTTGTCCTTGGCGGATTCCGGCAGATAGATGCCGGACTCGGTCTTCGACTCGGCCTCCGCCCGCTGGACGAGGACCTTGTCTCCTAGTGGCTTGACATTCATTCCTGTGTCTCCTCTGTTCCTCGATGTTCTCCGGCAGACCACCTGGTTTGCCGGGTTTGTGACAATGCACGGACTGCTCGCGGCCAGCGGTCGGCATACCGTCGCCGAACCACTCGTCGCAGCGCGTCCAAGAGCGTCTCCAGCCGCAGGGGCCGGTCGACGACGGTGAATGCACCTTCATGCAGAGATCGTGCCAAACCACGGGCGTGTTCCCGCCGTGTGGCCTGCGGTGCTCGAAGCACAATGGTGGGCGGCGGTGATTCGAGCCGCCGCAGCAATTGCAGGATCCTCTCGCCACCTGGTTCACCTCTCCGTCCGCCACTTCGCAGCGGAAGCGACAGATCCACCAGGGCGATGTGGACGGAATTGCCGCGAATGAGATCTGTGGCCTCAATGCCGCTGTCGGCCATGAAACTGCGGATTCCCATGGGATCGAGCAACCTGGGCAGTTGTCGAATGGCAGTGTCCTTCCGCCAACTGCTGCATGTCAGCAGGAGGTTGAGTCGTCCGTCCTGATCACGGGGTGCGGATTGTGCGGTGGTTGGGGCCATGTTGATGAGGGGTCTGCCAGCCCTTCCTAGGGGCAAGAACCGTGCCGGTTTGGCCTCTGCCAGCGGTTCAACTGGCCGGTGGTGTCTGCCGTCTTGGCAGGGACCTCTTGCCCCGGCAGCCCGTCGTCGTGGTACTTTCCCGCTTCTCTGATCCAAGAAGGAGTTTCTGCAATGGCGTTCGACCCCGGCTGCACCCCGATTTCGGCCATCCTGAGTGGACCTGAAGAGCAGCGACTTGCTGCCGGGTCATCGTTGACGATTCGCGGGTGGGTGCGATCACGGCGGGATTCGAAGGCGGGGTTGTCGTTCATTCATCTCTCGGACGGTACCTGTTTCGACCTGCTGCAGATCGTTGCGCCGGCAGACTTGCCCAACTACGAGCAGGATGTGCTCCAGTTAACGGTGGGGTGTTCGATCGAGGTGACGGGGGAACTTGTCGCTTCGCAGGGCAAGGGGCAGTCGGTCGAGATGCAGGCGAAGACGATTCGTATTGCCGGTGGTGTCGAGGATCCCGATACGTATCCGGTTGCTGCGAAGCGGCACTCGTTTGAGTTTCTCCGAACGGTTGCTCATCTGCGGCCGCGGACCAACACCTTTGGCGCGGTGGCCCGCGTTCGTGACTGTCTTGCGCAGGCGATTCACAGATACTTTCATGCAAACGGTTTTCTCTGGGTGCACACGCCGATCGTGACGGCGAGCGACTGCGAAGGTGCGGGGGAGATGTTCCGGGTGTCGACGCTTGATCTGGCGAATACGCCGCGGACGGATGATGGCGATGTGGATTTCGATCAGGACTTCTTCGGCAAGGAGTCGTTCCTGACAGTGTCGGGACAGATCAATGTCGAGTCGTATTGCTGCGCGCTGAGCCGTGTGTACACGTTTGGTCCGACATTTCGTGCGGAGAATTCCAACACATCGCGTCACCTCTCGGAGTTCTGGATGATTGAGCCGGAGATTGCCTTCGCAGATCTCGCTGACGACGCGGATCTTGCGGAGGACTTTCTGAAGTCGATCTTTGGCGACTTGCTGCGGGAGCGGTCGGATGACATGTCGTTCTTCGAGCAGCGGATCGACAAGGACTGCATCAAGAGGCTGGAGAGTGTTGTGGAATCCAATTTCGAGCGGATGGAGTACACGGATGCAATTGATGCGCTGTCGAAGGCGCAGGAGTCGGGCGTTGCGTTCGAGTATCCGGTGGGTTGGGGCAGCGACCTGCAGTCGGAACATGAGCGGTGGCTGACGGAGGAGCATGTGGGGCGGCCCATCATCCTGATGAACTACCCGAAGGAGATCAAGGCGTTCTACATGCGCCTGAACGATGATGAGCGGACGGTTGCGGCGATGGATGTGTTGGCACCGGGTATCGGCGAGATCATTGGTGGTTCCCAGCGGGAGGAGCGACTTGATGTGCTGGATGCTCGGCTGGCCGAGTGCGGGCTCGACCCCGAGCCGTACTGGTGGTATCGCGACCTGCGGCGGTATGGCACTGTGCCCCACGCAGGCTTCGGCCTCGGGTTCGAGCGGGCCATCCAATACGCCACTGGCATGGCCAATATCCGCGATGTGATCCCATTTCCCCGCTCGCCCCGCAACTGCGACTTCTAGGGTGTCCGACACCGGTTCCTGGCACCGGTGTCCGGCACCGGTACCGGACACCTTATCGGGCCCGCCGATGCGATCCCACCCCGAACGGGCCGTTCGGGAACCAAGGGCTTGCCTGCCGCGAAGGGGGTGGTAGAAGTAGTACGGAGCCCCCCAAGCGTCATCTGGGGATGTATGCCTGATGTTGAGAATTGCCGCCCACCTTCGGATTGGCCTCGTTGTCGCTCTCGCGTCAATCGTGGCTGTCGCAGCCTCGGCCGGCCCGATGCCGCGAGCGGCCGTTGATTACACCCTGTCACTTGGCGAGCAGAGGTTTGACCCGCTGCGCCACATGGTGACTCTGGATGCGGGATGGGATCAGATCTCCAATGCGGGCACGGACCTGCGGCTCGTGCAATTTTCCGGGCCGATTCAGGAATCGTGGCTGTCATCCCTGCGGGATGAAGGTCTCGAACCCATCCAGTACATCCACCCGTACACCTACATCGTCTGGGGCGATCGAGATTCTCGGAGTTCCTCGAGCCGCCTTCCCGGCGTTCGATGGACAGGGGACTTCGTCAACGGTTTCCGGGTTCTGCCGCGCTGGCGAAACCTGAGCAATGCGCCACTCGAATCCCGCCTCCTGCTGTACCGCGGAGCGGATACGGAGCGGGCTCTGGACCTACTCGCCGATCGAGGCGCAACCCGCATGGACCGCCGCATTCTTGACGAGCGGTTCGAGATTGTCTCGTTCAACGCCCCCGGCAGCGCGTACCAGTCACTCTCGGGCGTACCTGGTGTGTACGCATTGCAGCCGCGGCCACTCGACGGCGGTCTTCGAAGCGAAATGAGTTCGCAGGTCAATGCCGGCAACGTCGACAACGGCAACAACGCCTTCCCCGGCTACCGACAGTGGTTGCTGGACATGGGAATCAATGGCAACGGCGTAGCGATTGCCATTGTTGATGGCGGTTCCGATCAGAACCACACCGACCTGGCCGGTCAATTTGGCTCCTGCACCGGGGAGAGTTGCGGCGGCAGCGCTTCGAGCAGTCACGGAACCCATACCGCAGGCATCGTTGCTGCGACCGGCGCTTCCGGTGTGACGGATTCATGGGGTTTCCTTCGCGGGCTCGGCGTTGCGCCAGGAGCGACACTTGTCGAACAAGTGTATTCACCGGTGTACCAGCAGCCCGGCGGAATGCTGCAACTCATGACGGAGTCGCAACAGAGCGGAGCAATTGCATCGAGCAACAGCTGGGGACCATCAGGATCGCCGCAGGGGTACGACATCGACACAATGGAAGTCGACATCGGCGTTCGGGATGCCGACAGCGGTGTCTCAGGGGATCAACCACTGTCGTACGTGTTGGCCATCATGAACGGAAATGGCGGCACGAGTTCGCAAGGTTCGCCGGATGAAGCCAAGAACATTTTCACCATCGGGTCAACAAAGATGCGCGGCTCGAGTGGTTCACAAGACACAAATATCGACGACATCTCCAGCAATTCTGCCCACGGACCGTGTCTGGACGGGCGAAAGATCCCGCACATGGTTGCGCCGGGCTGCAACGTTGATTCGAGTGTTCCGGGCGGCCACTCGCTCATGTGCGGTACGAGCATGGCTTGTCCACAGGTCGCCGGCGCGGTGGCGCTGTTCGCAGAGCACTATCGAAACGAGACCGGAGACGATCCGAGCCCGGCGATGGTGAAGGCGGCGCTCACCGCCGCCGCTCGTGACCTCGCTGGAAACGATGACGCTGATGGAAATACACTGGGCCATCCATTTGATTCAAAGCAGGGGTGGGGCAGGCTCGATCTTCCCGCCGTACTACTCAACGATCCGGGCAGCGTGCGGTACTTCGATGCACCGGCGATTCTCGATGCAACCGGCGATCAGTGGACATTGACAGTCTCGCCGCATGACCCGTCGCAACCGATTCGAATCATGCTCGCTTGGACCGACGCCCCGGGGCACGGACTCGGCGGAAGTACGCCCGCCTGGAACAACGATCTTGATCTTGTTGTGCAGGGTGGTTTGTCGACTTGGCGCGGAAACAACATTGGCAGCGATGGATGGTCATCGACGGGCGGGAGTGCGGACGACCGCAACAATACCGAGGGTGTGTTCCTCGGACCGGTACCGCCCGGCCAAGTGACGATTGTGGTGCAGGCGGCGAACCTGACATCTGATGGCGTTCCCAACAGCGGTGACGGCATCGATCAGGACTTCTCGCTTGTCTGTTACAACTGTGCCGAGGACCCAGGGTTCTCAATGGCCGTCGATCCGGCATCCGCGTCCCTTTGCGCTCCTGGCGAAGTGGAGTACACGGTGAGTGTTGGACAGATTCTTGGGTACGAGGAGTTGGTGGTGCTTTCGCTCGACAACTTGCCGGACGGCCTTGTCGGCATGTTCTCCGCTAACCCGGTCGTCCCGCCAGCGGAGGTGACGCTGACGGTCTCCACCGGCGTGCAAGCGCCCAGTGGCAGCCATGACTTCGAGGTCATTGGAATTTCCATCGATCAGATGCACACCGCCGGGGCCAACATCGGCGTGTCGGAAGACGCTCCGGAGGTTGTGACGCTTGTTCGGCCACTTGACGGTGCGATGGATGAGGATCTCGCCCCGCTCTTCGAGTGGGCTGCGGTGTCAGGTGACGCGACGTATCACTTGCAGGTGTCTGCCACAGCAGATACCAGCCAGATTGTGTACGAGGAGAACGGCATCGTTGATAGTTCGCTTGACTTGCCGATACTGCTTGATTCCGCGACGACCTATTACTGGCGAGTCTCCGCCTCCAACTGGTGCGGTGATGGCGAGTGGGCTGCGTGGCGGTCGTTCACCACAACGGACGCGATTCGCATCCTCCTTGTGGATGATGACGACAACAGCCCCGACGTGCGATCAATGTTCGAGGGTCCGCTTGACGACATCGGCGTCGTGTACGACATCTGGGACACCAACAACTCCGACAACGAGCCGGATGCAGCGACGCTCAATGGATATCCGCTGGTAGTGTGGTTTACCGGTGACGAGTTCGGTGGTTCTGCAGGGCCGGGTTCGGCTGGCGAAGCAGCGCTTGCGACCTACATTGCCGCGGGCGGCCACCTGCTGTTGTCCAGTCAGGACTACCTGTGGGATCGCGGATTGACCGACTTTGGCGAGCAGTGGCTCGGCATCGGCTCCTACGACAACGACGAGGGGCACGATTCGGTGACCGGTGAGGGTGATCTGTTTGGCGAATTCGGCTCGGTCGGCCTCTCCTACCCATTCAGCAACTGGAGCGACATTGTTTCACCTGGCGGCGGCGCATCGCTGACCTTCAGCGGCAGCGAGGGCAACGCTGCGATTCTTCGCGACGACCCCGACGGGGGTGGTGCGATCTTCCTGGGCTTCCCGCTGGTCGCAGTGGCGGAAAGCAGGCGTGCGGAGATCCTGGAAATCGTCCTGGCATGGGGTGGTGGCGGCGGCGATCCCTGCCCTGCGGACTGCAACGGCGATGGTCTGGTGGATGTCATGGACCTGCTGGCGATCATCGCTGCCTGGGGTGAGAGCGGGGCCTGCGATGTCACTGGGGACGGCATCATCGGCGTTGAGGACCTTCTGGCGGTGATTGCGGCCTGGGGAGGCTGTTAGCCCGTCCGATATCCGCGCGGAAATGGGGGACTCAAACATTTGTCGAGCGCAAGTGCTCCGGTACACGATTATCTCGCGTGGCCGGAGGAGTCGCCCGTCGGGCGGCCCGGCCGTGAAGGCCCCGTGGATGTGGGGCCACAGGAAACCGCAAGGGGTTGCCGGTGAACAACGACACTTTCATTGAACGACTGTTTCCGCTCTTGATCACGGGCGATCGCCCAGCCGCTCGTGCGGTTGTTGCTGACGCCATCACCAGCGGATGGACACCCGAACAGGTTGCGACTGATGGATTCTGGCCCGTACTTGAGTCGATCAACGCCCTCTATCGGGAAGACCAATTGACGAATCTCGCCCACCACTATGCCACGCGGCTCCTTCGCAGCATGGTCGATCAGGTGCAGGCCGGATACACGAACAAGAATTCGCGGAACAAGACTGTCCACCTCTTCTGTGGACCGAGTGAAGCTGATGACCTCGCGGCGCAGATTGTTGCCGACTTGTGCGAGGCTGACGGATACTCGGTGCGATTCGGCGGTGGTGGTATCGCAGGTGACGAGATTCTCGCCGAGGTCAACGAGCGAAAGCCCGATGTTCTCGTGATGTTTTCCTCTGCACCGAGTGACGCGCCGCATATCCGGGGCATCATCGACACGATCCGTACCGTTGACGCTTGCCCCGATCTCCAGATCGCTGTTGGCGGCGGCATCTTCAACCGCGTCGACGGGCTTGCTGAAGAGATCGGCGCAGACATCTGGGCGAGCAGTCCTGACGACATGCTTTACGAGATGGAGCACTCAGCCGATCGCCGCGCAACCTCCGACCAGCGCACCGTCGGCCGCACCGTCCGCAACTCCAAGGCCGCCTGACCCCACTCCTTCCTCATGTTTCCCCCCAGCGGCGAGCCCCCGGCTCGCCGCTGCCAGTTTTGACCCAATTGTGGCTATCACACTCTCCAGGGCGTTTTCGCGGCGAATCGGCGAGTGGGGCTGCCGTATGATGCGTGATTGATGGCGAGACGAATCGGCAAAACGCGATACCTGTGCGCAACCTACGCCGCGCTCTGTCTGGCAAACGCCGCAGGCGGGCAGGCCATCCCAGTCCTTCCAGATCCGATGAAGGTCAACGAGATCGAAACACAGGCGGCCTTGCTCGATTTCACTGCTCCGCAGCAGGAAGTCGTGCTGGAGTCGTATGACCGGTACCTCGATTCCTTCGCAAGCCTCCGTGACCGCGACATCAAGGCATTTGAGGACAGCCTCACCAACATGGCCGGCCGGTTCGGGTTCATGCAGTTCGATGTTCCACAGCGATCGGAACTCGAACGCATCGTCGCACTTGGCGTACGGGCAATGGACCGCATCAACGCTGTCGACGGGTCTTACTTCGACGAGGTTTCCGGCATGTGCAGCGAGCCGCAGCAGCGGATGCTCGCCCGCGTGCGGCTGAACCGTGAACTCGATTCATACCGCTTGGTCGCACTCCCGCTGACGCGCGATCTCAACCGCGGCGCTTCGGTCCACATGACCCAATTGGTTGAACAGATTGACCTGGATGACCCGAGCCCGGAAGTCGAAGTTCTGCTGGAGTCCTATGAGAAACGCTACATCGCCGGTGCACGCGATGTGTTCGACGGTGTCTTGGAGGTCATCACCATCGTCCTGGACATCGTCGATGAAATCGGGATCCGCGACATGGAACAGCAGGAGATGTTCATGTTGATGGCCGACGAGGAATTCCAGGAGTCGATGAAATCCCGCGTCGACACCTTGACTGAGCCGCTGCAACGAGTGGCCTTCGCCCTCAGCCAACTCAACTGGCGAACTTGGAGCTCACTTGTCGCTGCCCTCCCGGCGGACGCGGCTGAAGAGCTCACCATCCTCTACTTTCAGAAGGGATTCAGCAGGGCGATGCGCGGCTTCCGCGGGCTGGATCGCCGGTTTGAGAAAGCGCTCGCGCTTGACGAACTCAGCGAACCCCAGGCGAAGAGCATCGCCGTGCTGCAGGAGGATTTTCGGCGACGATTTCTCCGGATTGCCCGCGGCCACGCCGAGCACTTGGAAAAGTCTCGGGAGTTTCGGACCATGGCGCAGTTCACTGGTGAGGTGGTTGGCGAGCACGACGAGGCCATCGAGACAGCAGAGGAACAGCGTGATCGCATCGTCGAGTCGACCGAGCGCCAACTTGATGGCATCCTCGGACCAGAACTCCTCGCCCAGCTCGAAGAGAACAAAGAGAAGAAGACGAAGAAATCCAGCGAGACCGTTGTCGTGGTCAGCAGCGACGGAGCTGAAGTAACGGTGCAGGCGGGGGAGATCAAGGAAGTTGACAAATCGATTGCCGGCGGCGTCACGATCCCGCCGCCGATTTCTCCCGGACGCCCCGCCGCCTACGCTCGGTTATTGGGTCTGGATGATGACGACGCTCCAATTCTTGAGACGCTCTACGAGGGATACCGAGAGCAGTACGACGCCACTCGCGCAACTGCAGACAATGATGGCCAGGAAGTCGTCGAGGAAAAACCACTATCTCCTGCCAAGTCCGCAAGAGCCCGGCGAGAGGCCAGTCAGGCCGCGGCGGAGAGCGTCGCGGCCCTCGACAACGCCTTCTTCGACGACATTGCAGCAGTTCTCGATGTGAAGCGCGACGCGCCGGACCTCGTCATGGTGGAACGGCAGCGGTTTCGCGAACGCACATCACCGCACAGCGGTCAGTGGTGGGGCGGCATGTCGGACACGGTCGATCTGGTCAACCTCTTTGCCATCGAAAAGGGACCCGAGATTACCGTCGAGGGGAAAGATGTTCTCCTGCGGGGACTGCACAACTACCACGAGCAGGCCGACGGCCCCACCACCAATCTTGCGGCGGCATCTGATCGGATGGATCGGCTCCAGACGATGATGTGGCTTGCAGAGAATGGCGAGGACGAGAAGGACGCCGGTGCCATGATGGTTGCCATGCGTGAGCGGTGGCAGGCTGCGTTCGCCGACATTCAGGAGGCTGCGAGACAGGTAGCGAGGACCAATCAGGGGATGGTCGATCAGATCCTCCCGCAACTTCCAGAGACCGATCGCTGGGTCGTGCGCCGCCACTTCATCAAGGCGGCGTATCCGGGTGTCCTGAACGATGACGAGGACCTGTCCGTCATGCTTGCTGCTGCCGCCGCGATCCCCGGCTTGACGCCACAGCAGAAGGGCGAGGTGGATCGGTTGTCCGAGCGATACCGATCGGACTGGTGGTCAATTTCCGAGAAGATGATCGAGAACCGCCGCGCCGCAGCGATGTCCGAAGGGGGCGGCGAGGGAATGTTTACGAAGGCCGATGCCCAGACTGCCATTGACGACGCCCGCCTTGAGTTCGCCCGCTCGGAACTCAACGATCGCCTCCGCATGCGACTGCGCATGCTTCTGACGGCCGATCAAGGAAAGAAGGTGCCGGGCCTCGGCCCGCGACCAGAAGGTCGATTCAGCATGGGCCCCAAGCGCTGATCGCCTCGAGCAGGTCCAGCACATCCGTGACACCATCATCAGTCGGGTCGCAGCCGCTGTCGCTGCCCCAGGCCGCGATGATTTCGAGTACATCCTGCACATCAACCGAGCCGCTGTCGTTGCAGTCTGCCGGACACGCGACGACCGGTGTGCAGATCAGCAACACCGAACCATCCCCGGTGGTGTTATCAGCGCTTCCGACCCGCACGTGATACGTTTCGCCGCTGACAGCATCAAACGCCATCGCCGATCCAGTGGATGTGTCAGCGCAGCCAAGCAATTCACCTGCTGTGCCCGGACAGGATGCGTAGATTGCCATCGTTGGTTCGAAGAGGTTGTCACCGTTGATGACGGCTGTCGCTTCGCCGTCGCACGAAGCTGTCCAGGCATACCAGACATCCGATGTCAGAGAGCATGCACCACCCTCGTCAGGTGCACTGGTCGTGGCCTCTGCCGTGTCGTAGTCGTTCCATCCGTCGACGATGGCCAATGCGCCGTCGCACTCGTCATTCTCCGGTCCCGCAGGCGGCGTGTCTGCGGTCAGGGTCAGTCCGTATTCGTTTCTGGAATCGCCATCGAGATAGATGCGGAGGTAGAACGAATCCGTCTGCCCCGTGTTGTTGGTGTAACTGATTGATTCATTGTTGGAGTTTGTCTGGCTGAATGCGACGAGATCGTCGCACCCGCGGTAGAGCCGCGCATCGATGTCACCATTGGAATCGGTGAATGTGATGTTGGCCGACATGCTGCCGTTCGCTCCAAGGACGATTCGATACCAGTCCTCATCCGTACTCTTGACGACCAGATCAGGCCATGAGTTACTGGAGAGATCGGTAGCACTTGCGCAGTCGGTGTTGGGTTCGAGTTCATCATCGGATCCAGAAATGAGGTGCGAATTGAATCCGCCGCTTGAATATGCGCGATCCAGCCGTCCGAAACTCGACCACCGCTGCGATGGCGCGTCGCAGTAGTTGGTTGTCGTGCACCAGGTCTGGCCAAAGAGTTTCTTGTCGCTGTTTCGGAAGATGCCCGAACCTGACGAGCCACCTTCCATATCGCCGAGCGTGTGCTGAATACTGTGCTCGTAACTGCTTGATGCGCACATGCCGCCTGCGTTCTTGGTGCCCTGCGTGATGCGCATGTAGTCACCGGAAGGGTGATGGAGCACCGAGCTGGCTGTACCGTTGCTGATAGTGCTGACAGTCCATCCTGCGAAGTACACGCCGCCGGAATAGGACATGGGCAGTTCGCCACGAATCATCAGGAGCGATGAGTCGCTCGTGGAGTATGTCTCCATGAGATCCGCTGCGAGTACCGTGTTGCCGTTTGTCGTGCTGCCATCGCAGGACGTCGTCTCCCAGTCAAACTTGAACTCCGCGGAGGCGGCGCTACTACTGCTGCTGATACAGTGGTTTGCCGTCAGCCAGTAGGGAGTCTCATCGGCGAGAATTGTGGCGAGAAGCGTTCCAGAACAGACATACCCGCCACCGCCGCTGACGTAGTACACGCTTGCGATTGACTCCGAGACCTCGTCCCACTCGCTGTGGCATGTGCGATCTTCGTGGCACGACAATGCGCCGCGCGATGCAGCGTCAATCTCGACACCGAACAGATCCCGATAGGTGTGCAACACCTGATCGACGCGGAATGGCAGGCTGCGGTCGAGTCCATCCGGGACGAAACAGAGAACCTGCGCGGTATCACCCGGAGCCGTGCGGACCCACATGCTGTCTTCGGTTCCGCTTGTCAGCGGACCCGTTGCGTTTTCATTTCCCGAAATCATCCCGGTGATGTACACCTCGGCACCTTCGGGAATAGCGATATCCGTCAAGTGCAGCCGCACACCCGCCGCATCTTCGCATCGAATGTCCATGCCCCACATCCAACCGCCGGGTAACCGCTGCCACTGGCCACTGCCCTCGGTGTAATCCACCTCGCGAACGATGCCGGCTCGCATTGCTTCGCCTGCGGCAATGAGCAGTTCGTCTTCGGCCCGCAGCGCAAATGTGTTCAGTCGGGAGAGCACCTGCACCCGCGTTCGAGCCGGCCGCTGTTCGAAGATGGTCGAGCCGACCTGCTTCGATGATGGAGGTGTCCATGCCAGATGGCCTTCCGCCTCGTCGGCGATGGCGCTTGCGGCGATGGTCAGACACATGCTCGCGGCGGCAAGCCGCAGGTATGTTGGGAGAGTGATGTGCACGGTGTGTTCCTATCTACCGGTGGGAAGGTGTGTGACCTCTGAATGTACCGGACAATACGGTGTTCTCCAAGCGAAGGTTTCCAAATCAGACGAGTACCTCCAGCGGGTGCCGCAAGGAGCGGCCAATGGCCCGTTTAGCCTGCTCGTGACACGAAAAGCCCGTTGCGAGCGTGTCATCGCCCACCTCGTGAGCACCCCAAGTGTTTCGCCAGATGGCCAGCGACTGCACTGCGTGCTCCCGTTCGTGACCGAACATGCC
>CAZJIB010000029.1:0-14097 GCA_964546085.1 uncultured Isosphaeraceae bacterium | reverse complement strand
CTATGTCAAGCCGGTGTTGTCGTGCCTTGGACACTACACGGTCAAGAAGGTCGTATCCGGCATGGCGCACATCACCGGGGGCGGTCTGGAGGGCAATCTCTGTCGATCACTCACTGATTCGGTCGACGCGGTGCTGCATCTTGATCGATGGGAGGTTCCTTCAATCTTCAACTTCCTGGAGAAGCGTGGCAGCGTTTCCCGCGACGAGATGTTCCGCGTGTTCAACATGGGCATTGGGTACTGCCTGATTGTTCGCCCTGCATTCGCAGATTCGATCATGCGGCAACTTGCGAAAGCTGGCTCGCACCCGCTTGTACTGGGTGAAATCACATCCGGTACAGGGCGCGTCCACTTGATGAACTGATCATGCTGGTTGCAACACTCATCGCCGCTGCCGCAGTTGCGCAGGACACAAATCTCGCCGAACGTGCGGCCATTCTGCGGCCGGGGGTCTGGCTGCCGAGGCTGGGTGGCACCATTCAGGACGGCGGTGCAAAGTTGGATTTCGAAACGGACATATTTCTACGCGACCGGGAGCCGACACTTCTCGGTGAGTTTGAGTTGCGGCCGGTCGATCACCTTACGCTGGAGGTTTCCACCTTTGACTTCAGTGTTTCCAACAGCGGTACTTTTTCAGGCAATACGACCTTTGGTGGCATGGCTCTGGGCAATGGTGATCTCTGGTCGGGGACCGTCGAGATGCAGAGCGTTGGTATTGAGGCGAGTTGGGACATGGTGCGGCCATACCCTCGGGGCGGTGGCACCATGCTGACCTTTGCGCCGCTGCTCGGCGCGCAGTGGTACGGGGTGGACCTCGACCTGCGAAATGTCACGACGGGGAATTCGGTGACGCGTGATGAGTCGTGGGAGTTCCTGTATGGCGGAGCTCGCATGGATCTGGGTTGGGACACATCGGAGCATGTGGAATGGCTTGATTCGCTGTCCATCGACGCAGCAGTGGGTGTTGGTTCGTTGGTCGGCGGCGACGGCGGCACTGGCTGGATGGTGCGGGTCGGCATGGCGCTTGAGTTCGCGGCGAACACATCGCTGTACTTCGGGTACCGCCTGAAGGAACTCAATGCGGAGAGTGGTTCGTACACATTTGATGCAGGGCTGCAGGGTCTCTTCGTCGGCGGCCAGATTCGCTTCTGAACCTCTCTTTCGAGCCCGGCGTACCATCCATCACATGGCAGTCTCCAAAAAACCAACCGCGAAGTACCGCCGAGCCAAGATGCGGCACTTCCTTTTCACAACGGGTCCTGATCGGCTCAGTGGTGGGCGAATCGTCCGCAAGCACTTCGATCAGACGATCAGCCTCAACGAGTTGGAGATTTCGTCCCCGCGATGGCCGAAGGCGTTTGATGGCCTTCGAGTCGGCCACATCAGCGACTTCCACCTCGGTGACCTCATGCCATTGGATCGGGCGCGGGCGGCCGTAGAGTTGTTGGCCGGTCAGCAACCTGATCTCATCGCGTGCACCGGTGACATTGTGGATCTCGATGCGGACGGTGCGGAGCCCTTGCTCCAGGCCATCGCCGGGATCTGCGCGCCCATGGGTTCATATCTGGTTCTGGGAAACCATGATGAGTTGGATTGTGCCGCCACGCTTTCGCACATGGCGATCGATGCGGGCATCACGATGCTCAGAGATTCGCGTTGTTCCATCGCTTTCAATGGGGAACGGTTGAACATCGCGGGTATTGACTGGGCGAGAACTGCCAAGCGCAGTCGGCGAAAGGTCGATCATGTTTGCGACGCGGACACTCATCTCCTGTTGGCGCACAATCCAAAGGCGTTCCCGGCGGCCTCGCACCATGGCATTCCACTTACGCTTTCCGGTCATACGCATGGCGGTCAGGTTGCGCTCCCTCGCAAACCCGGGGGGAATCTCGCGCTGGCCCATCGTCGATCAGCGGGCGTATATGCGCGAGGGGACAGCAGGTTGTTCGTTACTCTCGGGGTTGGTGCGTGGTTCCCGCTGCGCGTGAACTGCCCCGCTGAAGTCGCGATGATCACGATGCGATCAGGCTGACGAGCGACCGTAGTGCGTTGCCCCGATGTGATCTGGCATTCTTCTCTTTGGCCGAGAGTTCTGCGCTGGTTCGACCGAGTTCCGGGACAAACAGCAGTGGGTCGTAACCGAAACCGCCGCTGCCGCGGGGTTCCGTGATCACACCGTCGAACGAACCTGTTGCTTCAGCGACAATTGAAGCGTCCGGATCCGCCAGGCACATTGCGCAGACGAACCTCGCGGTGCGGCGGCCCGGTGGTACAGATGCCAGTAGTTGAAGGAGCAGCGCGTTGTTGGCGGCATCCCGCTCCGCCCGCGTGGTACCTTCCCCGGCAAACCTCGCCGAGTGGATCCCTGGTCGTCCGCCGATCGCGTCGACAACCAGTCCGGAGTCGTCAGCCAGGCAGCGGCAGGACAGCGCAGTTGCATAGGCCAGGGCCTTGATGCGGGCATTGCCTTCGAATGTGTCGGCGTCTTCGACCGGTTCTGGGGGTTGATCGCCAAATGCATCGAGGCCGACGACATCCATTCCCAGTGGCTCAAGGATCGCTCGGACTTCCACCAGTTTGTGAGGATTGGATGAGGCGAAGACGATTTTCACGCCGTCGCACCAGCGGGAACATCGCCGTGGTCGGCGGTGATTCGGCTGTGAATGCCACCGCGGCCCCGCCAGTGAGTTTCGACCCGCAGCCATGACGGCGAGAGGGCGGCGGCAAGGTCATCCCGAATGCGGTTGGTTACTGCTTCGTAGAAAATGCCTTCATCGCGGAACGACTGGAAGTACAGTTTCAGGCTCTTGAGTTCCACGCATGTGGCCGCGGGCTGATACCGCACGATGACTCTTCCGAAATCCGGATGCCCCGTCTTTGGGCACACCGAGGTGAATTCCTCGTTCACATGCTCCACCACGAACGGCTTCTCCGACGGCGACGGAAAAACCTCCAACAGCGTTTCGTTCGACATCGCCCCATCATATGACCCCATCACATGAATTGTGGAGTGCCAAAGGGTTGTGGGGTGGAAGGGCTAGAGGTTGTAGCGGAGGAGGAGGGTGATGACCTTGGGCTGGTCGGGGTTGATGGAGAGGGAGTTTCGGAAGGCGGACCTCGCATCCTGATGGGCGTCGAAGTCTTGCTTGTCACTCAACAACCAGGTATTGAGCGCGGTCACACCCACGCCATTGAGCGCCCGCCAGTTCCGCTCTTCAAACTGCACAGCCGTTCGGTAGGCCTTCGCCGATTCTCCATAGTTTCCGAGCCTGAACTCAGCCCATCCAAGTCGCTCCCACGACTCGGTTGTCGGGTCGATTCGGATCAACTGGCGTGCTGCATTGGCGACCTCAAGGTACCGCCGCTGCTGCGACAGCAAGTAGATGATGTTCTCCATCAACTGCGGCGACGGCTCCTCCATCAACTCTGCAGCCGTGATGTATTGTTCCAACGCCGCCTCGCCATCACCCAACAACTGCCGTGTCGCCGCAAGCGTGATGTGCGGCGCAGCGGCGCCATCGGACAGATCGGCGCCTCGCTGCGCAAACACCAGCGCGCTCTTGGGCCTCCCCATTTGCAGATAGGTGGTTGCGAGATTCAGATTCGCGCCAAGGCTGTCTGGATCAATGGTCAGCGCCCGGTGGTACGCCCTGACCGCTTCGACGAATCGGTCGAGCATCTGCAACGTGACACCGTGGCCGTACTGCGCATCGAAATTTCTGGGCTCCAACTTCGCTGCCCTTGCAAACGCCGGCTCTGCCCGATCCCACAGCCCTTCTGCCAGATACACGTCACCTATCCCAACCAGAGCGTCAGTTGCAACTGGATTGTCCGCCAGAATCTCCCGGAACAGCGCCAGCGCTGCCTCATAGTCACCCGATTCTTTCGCCGTCTGTGCCTGGTCAAGGGCATCCTGCTGGGTAACACTCAGCGCAGCAGGCGATAAGTCAACCACCGGCGCAGGCTCCGGCTCGGCCTGCTGCGCAGCGTTGCACCCGGCGAGCATCGCCACGAGCAGCACAAGATTGAGGTCCCGTCGAACCATGATCGTCAAAGGGTACACCGAACCCCTCTATCGACGCGATTTCGCGATCTTCCTGAGCCTGCTCGTGTTGATGCTGTCCATAGGTCGCCCCCGCGGGTCATCCTCTTTTGCCGTCTCCAGAATCATCGGCACCCCCTCCAGAGCAGGATGCTTCAACAGGGCCGAAAAACAACTGCGTCCGCAGGTTCCCTCGCCGATGTGAGCATGGCGATCCGTGCGGGAGCCGCATTCCCCAATCGAATCGTTCAAGTGGATGACTCGCATCTGGCTCATCCCACACAACTCTTCGAACGTGTTCAAGACAGCGGCGGCGGCCTGCGCCGACGACATGTCGTACCCCGCCGCCGTCACATGACAGGTGTCAAAGCAGAACGCCACCCGCTCCGGATCCTGCACCATGTCCCGAATCGCCGCGAGATGGCCAAAGTCATACCCAAGATTCGTGCCCGAACCAACCGTCGTCTCCAAACAGGTCACAACACGGTAACCCGGCAAATCACGGTGCAACCGGTCCATTGACTTGGCAATGCGCCGCAGACCAGCAAGTTCTTCGCGGGTGGGATCGCCACCAAGAATATTCGCCTCGCCCCGCGGCCTCGGCGTGCCGAGCCGAGCCCCCGGATGGGCTACAAGCAGCGGGATGTGCAACGACTCACATCGCTCCATCTCGTCGCGTTGCAGCGCCATCGACTTGTCCCTCGCCGCCCGGTCAGGCGAGGCGAGGTTGACGAGGTAACTGTTGTGGCTGACAACCCGGTCGCCTTCGCTCCAGCCCATTTCGATGAGTTGACTCTTCCACGCATCGATCATGTCATCACGAAGCGGCGGCGCCCTCCATTGCCGCTGATTCCGAGTGAACACCTGCACACAATCCATGTCCAACTCCGCCGCCCGCACAAGTGCGTTGACGACGCCACCTGCCGCGGACAGGTGGGAGCCAAGCATTGGTGTGCTCGATCGCTCAGCGGGCAAGGTGTCGATCGAAGGACAGAATCGCCGGCGCGTTGTCGTCGATCTGCTGAACTCTCGCCAAATTGTCGCGGGCAGAGGCTTCCTCTTCGACTTGTTCGGTCACGAACCACTGGAACGCAACTTGCACGGCCCAGGCTCCTTCCGATCCAGCGAGCGCATAGATCTCATGGATCTGAGAGGTCACCCGTTGTTCGTGTGCAAGTGCAGCTTCAAACACGGCGACCAGCGAGCCGAACTCGGTAACTGGGGCTGGCGTCGTCTCGATCTTCACCTCCATGTCCCACTCCTCCATCCATGTGAGAATCTTCATCGCGTGCCCGTGTTCCTCCGCGGCCTGCGCCATGAACCACCCGGATACGCCGGGGTGGTTCTGCCGCGATGCCCAGCAGGCAATAGCCAGATACTGCAGTTCCGCGCCAAGTTCATGCGTAATCTGCGCGTTGAGGAGGGCGTGGAGTTTGCTGCTGGTCATGAGTGTTCTCCAGATGGAACTTTCGTCGTGGTAACGACACCGAGCATGGCGGCGGCTGTCTGTGCAATATCAGTTGCGTGCAGCCCACACTGACGCAAAATGTCGTCCTCGCTTCGTGCGGACTTGGGGATTCGTTTGACATACATCTGTTCAATGGTAAAGGCGTCGCCGGATGCAGTACATGCATCAGCGACCGCTGAGCCGAGGGAAGCGCCGTAGTTGTCCTCGACAACCAGAATGTTTCCACCGTTTTCGTTGGCAATGTCCAGCAGCCGATCCTGATCGAAAGGCAGGCTGTAGAGATCCAGAAGCGATGCGTCGATCCCGAGCCGATCGAGTTCATCGATCGCCTTGTTGCACTCATGGATCATGAATCCGGCCGACACGATCAACAGGTCGCGGCCGTCTATCAACACTTCCGACCCGCCGAGTTCGAACACGGTGTTCTCGTCGTAGATCATTTCCACATCGGGCCGGTGGGTCCGCATGTAGCAACAGCCTTGATGCTTGGCCATCGCAACAGTCAACCCGTAGGCCGCCCACGCATCGGCGGGTTGCAGCACCCAGCACCCGGGTCCGCCGTAGTGATCGGTCATCGTGCCGAGACTCCGGAACCACGCAACATCGGGCAATGACATCTGGCTCGGGCCGTCCGCGGCAAGCGAAATACCCGAGTGCGAACCGACGATCTTCAGATTCGCGCCGGAGTTGATCGCCATCTCTATCTGGTCATAGGCGCGAGTGATGAACTTCGCAAAAGATGAGCAGAACGGAATCTTCCCGGCGGCGGAGAGCCCTGCGCCGACGGAAATCATGTTCTGTTCGGCGATCTTGCACTCGACAAATCGGGCTGCCATATCCGCGTCGCCCCCGAACCAGCAGGAGAATGTGGAGTTGCTGACATCGGCGTCCACTGCCCAGACGCGAGCGTCGGCGTGACCGAGTGCCCGCAGAGCAATGCCGTATGCCCGCCTTGTCGCCATCCGCCCCGCCTGTAGTGTCGTCCGCATGTCCCACCGCTCCATTGAGTCGGCGAAACCAGGTACGGCCTCGACTACAGGGCTCGCCACGGGCGGCGGTGGTGGGGTAATTGGGGGAAGTTCCGCCGTCATGGCGGATGTCAGTGACAGTGCTGTTCGGGACAACTCTTCGAGGGCCTTGGCGAGTTGTTCGCCCTTCACCGGCTTGCCGTGCCAGTTTCCTCCCTGCATGGACGGTACGCCCCAACCCTTGACGGTGCGGGCGACAACCGCCATTGGTGCAGTGGTCCCCGCTGCGAAGGCGTCAAATGCCTTGGTGATCTGGGCCGGATCGTGGCCGTCGATCATGATCACTTCGAAACCGGTGGCGATGAGTTTCGCCTCCAGTCGTTCGGGCGACTGTTGCTGACTGACGGTACCCGCCTGTCCGTATTGATTGCAGTTGAAGATCGGCAGCACATTCGCAAGGGAATGGTCGACGATGAAGTCGAGTGCTTCGGCGATCTGTCCCTCGCGAGATTCACCGTCACCGATGATGCAATAGACGCGACGATCGCTCTCGTCTCGCTGCGCCGCAAGTGCCACACCGGCTGCAACAGACAGACCCTGCCCGAGTGATCCGGTTGCGGCGTCGAAGAACGACACGCCTTCTCGTGGATTCGGATGTCCATCCAGTGGCGAATCACACTCCCGAAGCGATGAAAGGTGTTCGCGTGTCAGCGTGAATTCCTCGCCCCGCCACTGAACCGTGGCACCCAGATCAGCCATCGCCGCGTAGACGATCGGCACTGCGTGCCCCTCGGAGAGTACGAGCCGATCTGCGCCGGATGCGGCCGGGTCCTGCGGCGACCACCGCATGGTGTGGTACATCAACACCGTCACGATGTGCCCAAGACTCATTGCGCTGGTTGGATGGCCGCTACCGGCAGCGGCGCACATGTCCATTGCCAATGAATCAAGGGTGACGGCCTTTGCGTGAACGGCTGCTTCGTACGATGCCATGGGTATTCCTGTGCAGAGTAAAGGGGTCGTGGGAGACGGGAAAGGGTCAGTATCTCATGCACATGCCGCCCCGACAACCGCCGGGGGTGCGGAAAGAATTTCCCGTGGCCCCTCCGGGGTCGGCGCTGTTACACTCGCACCTGCGAAACAAGGGAGAATCACAGCACCATGACCGTCAAACAAGCAACCAACATGAAGGCCGTCTGCGACCGCGATGCTCTGGCAGATGCCATGTCACTGATCGCAGGTGTCGTTCCAAGCCGAACGCCGACGCCGTCGCGGCAATGTGTCCTTATTACTTCTGGAGACGGCCGGCTACAGTTGGCTGCTACGGATGGAGAGATCTCGCTGGTTCGTTCCACGACAAGGGTAGACGCGGAGTCAAGCGGGCAGGCCTTTGTGCCGGCCGACAAGGTGTCCCAGATTGTTCGCAGTTGTGACGACCCGACGATGACACTATCCGGTGACGATGGCGCGCTGCTCATTCGCTCCTCAGATTCCAGGTTCAAGGTCTTTGCCTTCCCGATTTCCGAGGCTCCCGATGCGCCGACTTTCGAAGGGGTCGATCCGAGTTTCGTCATCGATGGCAGGGAACTTCATCTCCTGATCGATCGCACACTGTTCGCTGCAGCGACTGATCACAGCCGATACGCCATCAACGGTGTTCTCCTTGAGCGGAAGGACGGCACGCTTCGCATGGTCGCAACCAACGGGCATCGCCTCGCAATGGCGACGGCATCCTGCGACGGTGATGGCGAAAACCGCTGCATCATTCCGACCAAGACGATGACATTGCTTCGGCGGCTGCTGGGTGATGGCGAGGCCAGTGTCGCGGTGCATGTTGATGACGGCCGCGTTCTGTTTCACATCGACGACGAAGGGGAAACCGCAACCATCTCCAGCAACCTCGTCGAGGGCAATTTCCCTCCCTATGAGGATGTGGTGCCGAAGGACCTCGACCGGTCCGTCCGAGTCTCATCCGATGCGTTGAACAAAGGCATTCGCCGCGCCGCGTTGCTGACCAACGAGGAGTCCAGGGGGGTCCGCATGGTCTTCGAGCAGGGGCGGCTGGTGATCACGGGCCGATCGCCGGAAATGGGAGAAGCGGAGATCGAGATTCCTCTCGATGGGTTCGATGGTGAGCCTTTGGAGATCGGTTTCAACCCCGCGTACATCCTCGATGCGATGAAGGTCGTCGGCGCAGACGAGATTACGATCGAGTTGAAGCGACAGGACAAGCCTGGCCTGTTCCGAAGCGGGAATGACTTCCTCTACATCATCATGCCGGTGAACCTGGGCTAAGAGGTGTAAGGCACCTCTATGGCGTCAGCGTTCCTCTTTTGGGTGGGCGTGGCTTGGATGGACGCGAGCGGTCCCCGCTGCGTGCGTACTTCACTGAGCATCCCCACGGCTTGACGTAACTCGGCTCGACTTCCTCACCCGCCTTGAGCTGTTTGATCACGCGCACAACATGCGTCTCCGCCTTGGCGCCCTCGTTCCGCAGTGGATCGTCGCTCAGCGCGCCCTGAAACTGCAGTACACCCTCTTCGTCGATGATGTATACATGCGGAGTCGTCTTTGCTTCATACAGGTGGCCGAGCACTCCGTCATAGTCAATGAGCATGGGAATGTCGGAGTCCATCTTCTTCAGGAAGTCGCCGCCGCCCTGCACGACCTTGTCCTTTGCGCGGTTGGCCGTGGAATTCACTGCCAGATAGACAATCTGGTCGTCGATGCCGTTGATTTCTTCAAGCATGGTCGGCATGAGACCGCACTCCCACACGCCCTTGCAGAAGGGGCATCCTTCATTGAACCACTCGAGTACGACAATGCGTCCTTTGTAATCCCCAAGCGAGTGTTCTTCGCCTCGGTGGTCTTCAAGCGTAAAGGTTGGGGCGCTTTCGCCGACCTTGGCGGTCTTCGGTTTGGCTGGATGGTCGCCGGGGCTGTTCTGGGGGTGATCCTGAGAGGCGGCGCCGATGAGGCCAAGTGAGAGCAGTGCTATTGCGCATGTGTAGGTGCGTTTCATTCTTGTCTGTCTCCTCTTATTGAACCCTGCAGCATACCCGGTGCCTCGTAGGGCAGCGAGATGCGGTAGCAGGGGTCGGTTTCCTTGGTTCCTAATGTCAACAACCCTCGTACGACCGGATCGTTGCCCTGGAAATTCGACGGCTCAATGATGATCGGAATCCGCAGTTCGAAACGACCGTCCTTCGTACTTGGCAGGTCGGCTTCGGCGAATCGAACGCCTAGTTGTTCGATGGGCAGGAATGATGCTGGCGATGCGGTGGCGGGACCTTGCAGTACCAGCATCGATCCCATCACTCGGGCGGACGCGCCGTTCAGTTCATCCAGTTCCTTCGGTAAGCGCGATTGCCAATCGGCAAGTCGTTTGTCTCGTCGCGGCGGTCCCTCATCCCAGGCGCGCACCGAAGTTTCGAGACTGAGGTCAGCCGATCCCTGTACGCATCGCTTCCTGCATGCGAGCCACGTCACGCGAACGCGAAAATCCTCGCGACCGTCCGCCGTGACGTCCGGGGCGGTCACAGGTACGAAGATCGCCACTTCATCGGCATAGCCGTAGGTGATGCCTTCCTCGCCATGAAACAACTCGGGCCGCGGGTAGATCGGCGCCCCCGTTGTGTATCCGGGCGGCACATCGACCTCGACCTCCGTTGGAAGGCCACTTGCGCCCGGGTTGACCCAATAGACATGCCAGCCCTCGTCGATGGTGAGCGGGACGATGATGTGGAAGGTCTGCCCGGGGCCGACCCACCCGACATCCGTGACAGCTCGAGCCGTCGCGTGGCCCGGAACGCCTGCATCAGGGGACCCCATGGATGGAACGCCGAAAGGGCCGGAAAGAGCAGCAGTAGCGATTGTCATGGCAATGATCATGGCGGTGGGCCTCCAACGCCCCGGCGGTTGCTGTATTCTGCCTTCATGCGCGTTGTTGTGGTCCCGATCGCCCTGATTTCCTGCATTCTCGCTGCTACTGGCTGCAAGAGTGGGATTACTGACCGTAACCTCGTGTATGTCACGGCGCAGGAGACCCAGAATCTGACGCGAAGTGGTGATGCCACTGCCATTGTCGTTGTGGACCCTCGGGTTCCTTGGCGGTACCGGGATGGTCACATTCCAGGCGCCATCAGCATGCCCATGGCCGCCCTGTCGCAGGATGCTTGGAAGCTCGACGAAGATCAGGTCATCATCGTCTATGGAAACACTTGGAATGACGACCTGTCGTTGGCCATGAGCAAGGCGCTCATCAAGATGGCATTTCCCGGCGTCAGGACCCTCAGAGGCGGCATCGACGCTTGGGAACGGGCCGGTTTTCCCATCACCAGCGGCAATGAGCCGGGGTAGGAGTGGATAACCCTCAGATCGGGCTTGCCCGCAGCAACAGGGGTGGTACCCTCAGTTGTCCGGCTGTGGCTGCGCCGCGGTTATGGGACCGCAAGGAACCCTGTTGCGGTGCAGTGCGAACAGTTGGGCATCGGCTAGGGTAGGTGGTTCAGGTGTCCGCGGCCGTCAGACCGATTGACGAGAAGCTCGAGAAAAGGGAAGTCATACATGCTCGCACGAACACTCTTCACGATCTCCATCGCCGGAGTCTGCATGGTTGGAGCCGGCGCATTGCTTGGTGGCCCGAAGCCCAAGCCGCTGATGTCGCCAACAGGACACACCGGGCAGGATCCTGCACCGCATCGCGCTGGTGGTACGGCCACAGTGACCGCCGAGCGCGTCGCAAGCGGATTAGCTCGCCCGGTTGCCGCAACACATGCCCCCGGCGATACATCGCGGCTCTTCATTGTCGAGCAGCACACCGGCCGCATCAAGATTCTGAATCTCGATACCGGTGCCGTGAATTCCACGCCCTTCCTGGACATCTCCGGCAATTCAACCGGAAACGAACAGGGGCTTCTTGGCCTGGCGTTCCACCCGAACTACCAGAGCAACGGTTACTTCTATATCGACTACACCACGAGCAGCAACACCGTCATCATGCGGTACAGCGTCTCGTCCAACCCCGATGTTGCCGACTCGGGCAGCGGGTACACGATCATGAGTTTCAGCCAGCCATACGCAAACCACAATGGTGGGTGGATCGGGTTCAGCCCGGTCGACGGCTACCTTTACATCGGTACTGGTGATGGTGGCAGCGGCGGCGACCCGGGTAACCGAGCGCAGGACATCACTAATCAGCGTATGGGCAAGATGCTCCGCATCGATGTGGATGGTGGTTCGCCCTATGCGGTTCCAGCATCCAACCCGTTTGTCGGAACAACCGGCGACGATGAGATCTGGGCATACGGCCTTCGAAACCCGTGGCGGTGTTCGTTCGACCGCGAGACGGGCGACCTCTGGATCGGCGATGTCGGCCAGAATGCATACGAAGAAGTTGACTATCAACCGGCCAGCAGTTCCGGCGGCGAGAATTATGGTTGGCGTTGCTATGAAGGCGATCACTCCTACAACACCAGTGGGTGCGCAAACTCCAGCACCATGACCTTCCCGATCTGGGAGTACAGCCAGGGCGGCAGCCCGTATCGCTGCACCGTCGTCGGTGGACATGTCTACCGCGGCAGTGCCATCCCTGCGTTGCAGGGCACCTACTTCTTCGGCGAATACTGCTCGGAACAGATTTGGTCCTTCCGCAACAGCGGCGGAACTGTCACCGACTACACCGAGCGGACCAGTGAACTTGATCCTCCCGGATCCCTTTCCATCGACTCCATCTCCGCCTTTGGCGAGGATGCAAACGGCGAGATGTACATTTGCGATCTCGGTGGTGAAGTATTCAAGATCGTCCCCGTGTCCTCTCCCGGCGCATGTTGTGTCGGAACGGACGGCACATGCATCCAGATTCTTGAAACCAACTGCAACAACGGCGGCGGTACATGGATGGGCGAAGGCACAACGTGTGACTCGGGAGTCTGCGACCCAGATGACTGCCCGGCGGATGTCAACAACTCCGGCTCTGTTGATGTGACCGACCTGCTCGCGGCCATCGCCGCATGGGGTGACTGCGCAGGATGCGATGCCGACATCAATGACGATGATGTCGTCGATGTCACTGACCTTCTTGCGATCATTGCTGCATGGGGACCATGCGCCTGACTGAGAGGTTCTCGATATGAATCAACTGGGACTTGTTGCCCCGCTTCTTCTGTCTGTGTGCGCCAGTGCCGAGTACTTTCAGATCGGCCCCCTCCCGGGGAATGCTCCGCAGGGCTTTTCTCAGGTCTTCTCCAAGCACGTGGATGTGCTTGGGCTGCATGTCTATGCCACGAGCAGCACGCCAAACGGCAAGGTTCTGCATGCGGCGAATGTTCTTGCGCAGTGGATCGACAATGACGAGGATGGCGAGGCCGATGATCCCGCGGTGTTCAACACCCTTCTCTCGCTGCACGCCTCCATGCTCATGTGGCCCAACGAGAATGCGGCCGAGGATGACTTCGACACGATTCCCGACTCGGTCTGGGACTCGCTTGCGTTGCAGGACCTCTACGGAAACGAGACTAATCCCGGCTACCCGGGTAACCAGAACTTCGACGCGTCGCTGGAAGAGTGTCTGCACCTGGTCACGTTCGGCGGCTACTCGCAAACGTACCCGAGTGTCTTCGGTGAGTACCCAGGAAGTCAGATTGGCCAGGCGATGAGCGCGAACATTGCTGGTGGCTATTACCACTACGACGATCCGACATGTGACTTTCCGTGCCTGGTGACCGAATACCACTACTGGGGACTGACATCGATTCTCGGTGCGCAGGATTACTCCTGGCGCATTCCGGAAATCATCGGCGAGTGGGAGTTGTACAACGCGAAACTCGTGCAACAGTACGACGCTGCGTTGTACGGCCTGCTTACCGATCCACAGTGGAGTTTCGCAACGGTACTTCCGGATGGTTCGTATGAGCCGAGCGAGGTCGAGCCGTGTCCTGGCGACATCAATGACAGCGGGAATGTCGATGTCACCGACATCCTCGCGATCATCGGGCACTGGGGTGAGAGCGGTGGCACTTCGGATGCCAACGGTGACGGCACCGTGGACGTGTCGGACATCCTGTTGTGTATCTCTTCGTGGGGACCGTGTCCGTAAGGGAAGAACAGTTGAACCGTCACACTCGACAACCCTGAAGAGAATCTGGGAGAGCGTCGATCCTGCTATACTTCGGTGCTTCGGGCTGGTAGCTCAGTTGGCTAGAGCGCACCCCTGATAAGGGTGAGGTCGGTGGTTCGAGCCCACTCCGGCCCATTCCCCCGCGACCCCCTGCAACCGCAGGGGGTTGCATCGTTCTGCAGCGACACCAGTTGTGTTGGGGTTGGCCGAGCCCGGTTCTGCTCTGTTCGAGTCCCTGCAGTTGGTTGCGGATGCGCATTTGGATGCGCGCTTGAAGTGCTCTTCTGTCACCTGCGGGGAGTGCTCTCTTGCGACCTTGGGCGTATTCACCCAGCCCTCCGGCTACCGCTGGGGGGCCATCCCCGATTTCCCTTGCATCCCACCGCTCTTCGTGGTGCAATGGTGCGGTGAGGAGAGCGTCGATGCTGAGGTGGCTCGCAACGTGTGCCGTGACGATCGGATGCCTGGCAACAGCCGGGCATGGCGATGTCGTCAACGAGGA
>CAZJIB010000028.1:0-14340 GCA_964546085.1 uncultured Isosphaeraceae bacterium | reverse complement strand
TGGGGACATTACTTCACGGGGTACAGCCTGTCGTTCCTCAGCATGATCGGTTTTGTTGCGCTCAGCGGCGTGGTCGTGAACGACTCGCTCATCTTCGTCGAGTTCTACAACACGCGGCGAAAGATCGGTGACTGTTTGAGCGACGCCATTGTCGCGGCAGGATCAGCAAGGCTGCGTCCAATCTTTCTGACGACCATTACGACTGTTCTTGGCTTGACTCCGTTGATGCTTGAGCAATCGATGCAGGCGCGATTCCTGATTCCAATGGCAGTTGCGATTTCCTTCGGTTTGATGGGGGCGACCGTGCTCATTCTGCTTCTTCTACCGGCGCTGATAGTGATTGGCGCGGATCTGCGGTCACTCACCCGTTTTCTCTGGTTCGGATCTGCGGAAGAGCCCCGGCAGCAGCCGCCTGTACCCGATCACCTATAATGCGACCCGCGAACCGGCGAGGGCTCCTCCTCACCTCCCGCGTCAGCCATGAAACTCCTCCAAGGCATCCCAGTCAGCCCTGGCGTCGTCATCGCCAAGGCAATGGTGCTCGAGCGATCGCTCCACCGAGTCCCATTTCTGATTCTCTCGAAAGATGAGATTCCTGTTGAGTTGGAGAAATTCGACTTGGCGGTCAATTCGGCGAGACGGCAGGTGGAAGCGGACCGTGACCGCGTTGCGGGAACGCTTGGCTCCGAACCGGCGAAGATCTTCGAATTCCACCTCGCCCTACTTTCGGACGAGGCGCTCATTCAGCCCATTCGGGAGCGAATCGAGGACGAAGGTGTCAATGCAGCATTCGCGGTCGTGGAGGCATTCGGCGAACTGGCCGATCGATTTCGCGCCATGGACGCGAGGGTCTTCAGGGAAAAATCGAACGACGTGCTCGACCTTGAGCGGCGGCTGCTCGATCAGTTGACGGGAACCGCGCACGATCGGCTTGCCACCGCGGCAGAACCAGTGATCGTGATTTGCCACGGAGTTACGCCGGCCGAAGTCGCTTCATTCCGCCAGGACAAGGTGCTCGGGCTCGCCACTGATCTCGGCGGTCGTACTGACCACAGTTCCATTGTGGCTGCAGCGCTCGGCATTCCGGTCATCGTCGGATGCAAGTCCGTTGCGGAAATCGTCAACGATGGCGACCTGCTGATACTGGATGGCAAAACCGGCACAGTCATGGTCGATCCTGACGAGGAAACCGTCGCCCAGATGCGCAAAAACATCGAGCAGTTGGAGTCCTTCCGACACTCGGTACGGGAAATGGTTTCGGAGGAGTCGGTTACGGTCGATGGCGTACATGTGCATCTCGAGGGAAACATCGAGTTCTCCCACGAGATCACTCAGGTGATCGACCTCGGCGGGGAGGGAATCGGGCTCTTCCGAACCGAGTTCCAGTACCTCACGAGCGACACCGTCCCGACTGAAGAGGAGTTGTATCAGGAGTACGCAAAGGCCCTTGAGATGCTCGGGGGTCGCAGGCTTACTCTTCGAACTCTGGACCTGGGTGCCGACAAGTACACCCAGGAGCAAGAGGCCGAGCCGGAACGGAATCCGTTTCTGGGTCTTCGGTCGATCCGTTATTGCCTGCAGAATCAGGAACTGTTTCGAACTCAACTCAGGGCCATCGTGCGGGCGTCGGTACACGGGTCGCTCCGCATCATGTTCCCATTGATCACATCGATGAACGAATTGCGGCAGGCGAAGTTGATCCTGAATGATGTCTATGAGGAATGCGACGAGGAAGGCATCGAGTTTGACCGATCCATGCCCGTGGGCATGATGGTCGAGGTGCCGAGTGCCGCGCTCATGGCGGCCACCTTTACCCGCGAAGTGGACTTCTTCTCCATCGGCACGAATGACCTCATCCAGTACACGGTGGCCGTTGACCGCGGCAATGAGCGAGTGGCCAGCCTCTATACAGCCGCCAACCCGGCCGTCATCAAGCTGATGAAGGCTGTTATCAGGGCTGCAAGGCGTGGAAAGGTCGAAACCAGCCTTTGTGGTGAAATCGGCGGCGATCCGACATACACTATGCTTCTGATCGGACTCGGCCTTCGGCACCTCTCGCTGGTGCCCACCCAGATACCTGTTGTCAAGCAGGTGATCCGAAAGGTCGATATTCCGACATGCGAGCGGCTCGCCCGAAAGGTCGGCTCGCTCGATTCCGACCGGAGGATCCTGGCGACTCTCCGGGATGAACTGCAGAAAACCGTGCCGGAAGCGGTTGGTGGATGGTCCACCGAACAAGGGACTCCGGCATGAGAGACGAACATCGGTTGTCGGGCATCGCACGCCAGAATGCGGTGCGGCCCGGCAACAACCAAGCCTTGCCCGTCCTCGCGATCGCGATGGCGCGGTGATCCACCCTCCGATTCCGCCGCGGCATCCCTTCGCTGGCAGAGGTAGGAGACGCGAGTATGGCCGCTGGCCGAACTCGGCGTACATGGGTGGAGCGTTCGGCGGCTTGGCGGCATAGAACGTGGAGACAGAACACTGTGAGTACAGGCAAGAGCAAGGACTCGCCGACGCCACGCCATTTGATGATTGTGAATGACGACCCCGGAGTGGAGTGTCGCATCGCCATCATTGAAGATGGGCGGCTCGAAGAGCTCTATACGGAGCGAACGAGTCAGGCTACGGGCGTAGGAAACATCTACAAAGGGAAGGTGGTCAATGTCGAGTCGGCTATTCAGGCCGCCTTCGTCGAGTATGGAGGCCCCCAACGCGGGTTCCTTCATGTGACCGACCTCCATCCTCGGTATTTCCCGGGCAAGGACAAGACCGAACAAGTTGGCAAGAAGGTTGCGCGAAAGGCTCGGCCTCCGATTCAGGACTGCCTCAAGAAGGGCGACGAGATTCTCGTGCAGGTCTTGAAGGAAGGTCTTGGAACGAAGGGGCCGACGCTGACAAGTTACCTGTCGGTTCCGGGGCGGTTGGCGGTGATGATGCCCTACATGGACAAGGTAGGTGTGTCTCGGAAGATCGAGGACGAAGATCTTCGCCGCAAGATCCGCGAGAAGTTGGATGCGCTGAATCTTCCCGAAGGCTTTGGCTTCATTCTGCGAACTGCGGGGATGGACAGGACTCAGACCGAGATCAAACGGGATATCGCGTATCTGCTGCGACTCTGGAAGGTCATGGAGAAGCGGATAGAACAGGTGGGGGCGCCATGCCTTCTCTACAACGAGTCAGACCTTCTTGTGCGGACGATTCGCGATGTGCTACGGCCGTCGATTGACGCCGTCGTCGTCGATTCAGCATCCGGGCATGAACGCATCAGTGCGTTCTTGAAGGTCGCCGCCCCTCGCTCGGCACCCAACATTATTCGATACGGCGACCCGCTGCCGCTCTTCCACGCATTCGACATCGAAAAACAGATAGAGCAGATTCACAGCCGGGATGTGGATCTGCCCAGCGGCGGGCGACTGGTCATCGACCAGACAGAGGCCCTGGTCTCGATTGATGTGAACTCGGGACGAAGCCGGCGTGCAAGGGACAGTGAAACAAACGCATACCGGACCAATATGGAGGCCTGCGACGAGATCTGCCGTCAATTGCGACTGCGGGATTTGGGCGGCCTCATCGTCAACGACTTGATCGACATGTCGCTGGCTTCTCATCGAAAGACTGTCGAGAACAAGTTCCTGGACAACCTTGAGCGCGACCGCGCTCGTACATCGATTTTGCCGATCAGTCGCTTTGGTCTGCTGCAAATGACTCGCCAGCGGATGCGGCCGAGTGTGCTGGACAGCCACTATGTCGGCTGCAGCCACTGCGCTGCTCGCGGGCAAGTCAAATCGCCCGAACAGGTCGCTGCCGATGCCTCGCGGCACGCGGGGTGGTTGCTGCGAAGCGATCGCATCCGCCGCATCGAGATCGCCTGCTCGCCTGCCGTGGCGAGTGTGCTGATGTCGCACAGGCGCCGAGAACTGGATGGATATGAGGACGCCACCGGGAAGCGAATCGTGGTTCGCGTCAGCGTCTCCATCGCCACGGATCATGTTGCGTATTTCGCGTACGACGAACGCGGAGCCGATGTGGATGCCAGCACGATTCCGCTGCCAAAGCCACCGACCCTTGACGCACTGATCGAGGCAGAGAAACACATTGACGATGTCGAAGGGGAGGACACTGGTGACAAAGGGCGACGCCGGCGTCGCGGTCGCCGGACTCCACCGGCGGCAGATGCGACATCCATCGCACTCGGCGGGGACTTCGATGCCGAACTGGCATCACTTGACAAGAAGGAAGAGAAGCCCAAGCGGCAACGGCGTGGCGGTTCCTCCAGGGAGAAGACCGAGGAAGTGACGGTTCGTGTCTACGAACTGGCCAAGAAGTTGGGAGTCAAGAGTAAGGAGATCATCGATAAGTGCGGAGAGGCGGACATCGAGATCCGCAATCACATGTCCTCACTTTCAGCCGAGATCGTCAAGAAGATCGAATCGTTGTTTTCCGTCCCTGTTGCCGCAGATGCAACAGATGCCGATGAGGGCGATGGCGAATCCACAGAGCCTCGAAAGCGACGCCGCAGACGGCGAGGAGGCCGCCGGCACAGGAAATCAAAGGCGTCCAAGGATGCCGAGGCCGGCGAGAGCGAGAAGGAAACCGGTGAAGCGGCTGCTCAAGAGACAGCCCCTGATGCGGAGAAGAAAGAGGAACCTGCGAAGAAGCCTCGAAGGAGGAGGTCTTCGGGCAGAAAGAAGGCAGCGGGTAACAAGGAGTCTGGAAAGAAGAAGTCGACAAGGAAGAAGACTGCCCAGAAGGCAGCGACGAAGGATCTCGCTACCAAGGTGGAAGTGAAGGCGCCGCCTTCAACCGGTCGCCGAACTCTGTACGGCGCAGGGCGACGCTCGATTACATCTTCCGAAGCGAAGTCATCCAGGCGAGAGGGCGAGTGAGCCGTCGTCTCTTCATCTTGGGATCCACAGGATCAATTGGCCGCAGTGCGGTGGATGTTGTGGAGCACCTTGCTTCTACTGAGCCTGAACGATCGTTTCGCGTAGTAGGGCTTGCTGCCGGCAAAGACTACAGGGCGCTTGCTGAGCAGGCTGCCAGGCTGGGCGTAGAGGTTGCGGCCATTGCAGAGACCTCCGATGACGGGAACTGCGATCCTGCGTGGTATTCGGGTCCCCGATCGGCGGAGCGAATGATCCGCGAGCATGCGAAGAAGGGCGACCTTGTGCTTTGCGCCATCGTGGGCATCGCCGGTGTCGAATCAGTATTGGCTGCGATCGACTGTGGTTGCGATGTGGCACTTGCGAACAAGGAGTCATTGGTTGCCGCGGGCGAGATCGTCATGGGTGCTGCGTATCGGCAGGGGGTGAACATCATCCCGGTGGACAGTGAGCACTCTGCGATTCTCCAGTGTCTTCCCGCGGGGTGTACCGATCAGGTGCGACGAATCACATTGACGGCCAGTGGTGGACCGTTGCGCAACGCGCCGCGGGAGGAAATCACCAACGCTACGGTCGATCAGGTTCTTGATCATCCAACTTGGAACATGGGGCCGAAGGTCACTGTGGACTCTGCCTCCATGATGAACAAGGCGTTGGAAGTCATTGAGGCGCATTGGCTGTTCTCGCTGTCGCCGGAGCGGATTGGCGTTGTGGTACACCCGCAGTCCGTCGTTCACGGAATGGTGGAGTTCGAAGATGGATCAACGATTGCACAGTTGGCCCCGCCGGATATGCGATTGCCGATTCAAGTGGCGCTCTTGTGGCCGCATCGTCTGCCAAGCCGGTGGCCCACGGTCGACTGGACCAATGCGCAGCGGCTGGACTTCCTGCCTGTGGACGATGCTCGATTCCCTGCGGTCTCGATGGGTAGAGAGGTTATCGCTACCGGTGGTACGGCTGGCGCGGCCTTGAACGGGGCAAATGAGGTTGCTGTTTCGGCTTTCCTGAAAGGACGCATTCCTTTTGGGGCGATCGTGGATACTGTGAAGGAAGCGGCGTCTGAGGTGCCGCTTGGGGATGGATCCAGTCTCGAGGAAGTGTTGGCTACTGATGCGGAGGCCAGAAGGATGGCTTCCGCCGCAATCGAAACGAGGGCCCATCTCGCCTGACAAATCATCATGACGCTTGTATCTCTCTTCAACTTTGCCCTGATCGTGCTGGGTTTCGGGCTCCTGATCTTTGTCCATGAACTCGGCCACTTCCTGGCTGCGAAGTGGGCCGGAATTCGCGCGGAGTCGTTTGCTGTCGGCATGGGCCCGGTGCTTCTGTCGTGGCGTAAGGGTGTGGGGTTGGCCATGGGGTCGACTGCGAAGCAAGTGGTGGCGAAGTACGGTGAGGAGCCGGCGGAGATGTCCGACTCACTTCTCCGCGAGAGGGGAATCGGTGAGACCGAGTATTCGCTGCGGATTCTGCCGATCGGCGGATTCGTAAAGATGGTCGGGCAAGACGATTCAGATCCGTCGGCCGTGTCCGAGGATCCACGAAGTTACAACCATTGTCCGATCGGCAAACGGATGATCGTCGTGTCTGCAGGCGTCGTCATGAATGTCCTCATGGCGGGCCTTCTGTTCGTCGTGTGTTTTCAGGTGGGCGTTCGGTTTGAGGCGCCCGTAATTGGAGGAATCATTCCCGATTCGCCGGCCTCACAGGCGAAGGCGACAAACGCGAAGGATCAACACCTTCAACCCGGCGACATGGTTCTCTCAGTGGACGGGGACGAGACGCGCACCTTCACCGATCTTCAGATTGCCGCATCAATGGCGGTTCCGGGAAGGTCATTGGAACTGGTAGTAAAGCGACCGGGTCGCGATGAGGAACTCATGTTCTCGATTATTCCCGCGACTGTTCGCGAGGAAGGTCTGATGGAACTCGGACTACTGCCAGCATCATCGCTGCAATTGCCCGAGGGCGGCCAGACCGGCGAGGAGATTTCAAATTACCTGGGCGGAACAAGCGTGGCGAAAGCCGGCATAACGCCCGGCATGAAAATGATTGCGGCCGGTATCGCCGAACCACTATCCCCCGTGACCACATGGGGCGGTTTCGACGAGGTTGTGCAGGCATCGGATGGAACCAGCATCCAGACCAGGTGGTCGTTCCAGGGGGGCGAGATTGATGCGACTATCCCGGTTCGCCCACTCTTCCAGATTCTCCGCATCCCGGGTGTTGCTGACGATGCTCCTCAGAACTTTGTCGAGGGGCTGCTCGGTCTGGCACCGCTCTCCCGCATTTCGCATGTTGTACCGACGAGCCCCAATGTGGGACTGTTGCATGACGGCGATGTCATTGTCGATGTCGACGGATTTGAGATGCCCAGCCGGGCGACAGTTCGGAATGTGCTTGCTGCACACGGAAGCGGCGAGGTGGACATCGAAGTGTTGCGGGACGGTAAACAGGTACATGTGCCGGCAGTGCTTCAGAGCGGGCGGCTGGGTGTGGTATTGATGAGCGATTGGGATATCCCTCGCATCGCCCAACCGATGACTGCTGTCATGATCCGCGGACCCAATGGGCTCGTGGAACAGCCGACTGCTCTTGCGGGAACGCAGTTGCTTGGGGGCTCGACGATCACCTCGGTGGGGGGCCGGGTAGTTCACAATTGGGCGGACATTCGTTCGGCCGTTGTTGAATCGGTGAGAGACGGCGACGATGTCACCGATGTCGCTGTCTCCGCGGTGAATCCGACTGCTGGGAGAGAGCGAATCTCGATCGTCTTGCCTGTGGAGGCGTCGGAGGCTGCGGACTTTGCCGATCTCGGCTGGAGCACACCGCTGGCTGCTTTGCTCTTTGAGCCGGTGTATGTGACGCGGAGTTCCAATGGCAATCCGTTGACGGCCATTTCCATGGGGATTGACGAGACGATCAACATTACATGGTTGACCTATCTCACGATTGATCGCCTGTTGAGGCGAAGCGTCGGTGTGGAGCAACTTCGCGGCCCCATTGGCATCGTGCACATCGGGGCCCGAATCGCCGATCGCGGATGGAGTTACCTGTTCTTCTTTCTCGCCATCATCAGCATCAATCTTGCTGTGTTGAACTTCCTTCCGCTGCCGATTGTGGATGGTGGACTCTTCCTCTATCTCATCTATGAGAAGCTGCGGGGGCGACCGCCTTCCATCGCATTTCAAAATGCTGCGGCAGTGCTCGGCCTGGCGTTGATTGGCATGGCGTTCGTTGTGACTTTCTACAACGACATCATGCGGCTGGTCGGTTAGACGC
Organism: uncultured Isosphaeraceae bacterium; assembly: GCA_964546085.1. Lineage (GTDB taxonomy): Bacteria > Planctomycetota > Phycisphaerae > Phycisphaerales > SM1A02 > CAZJKE01. The sequence goes on along the minus strand of CAZJIB010000028.1, from coordinate 6,172 downwards.
TCCGGAGAACCAGTGTCTTCAACTCGGTGAATTCCTCGATTGCGTACCGGATGCCTTCACGCCCGAGTCCAGATTCCTTCACACCGCCGTAGGGCATGTTGTCGGTTCGGAATGACGGGACGTCGTTGACCACGACGCCGCCGACTTCCAGACGCCGCCACGCCTGCATGGAGTGGTCCAGGCGATTCGAGAAGAGCCCGCAGTGAAGGCCATAGTCACTGTCATTGGCGAGAACGCATGCCTGGTCGAACGATTCAAATGGTGCGACGCTTACCACCGGCCCGAAGATCTCCTTCCTCCAGATGTCGGCCGTGTGCGGGACACTCCGCAGCACGGTCGGTGAATAGAACGAACTGTCTCGTGAGCCGCCGCAGAGGATCTGTGCTCCGGCTGCAACTGCATCGTTCACCCACTTTTCAACTCGCTGCGCTTCATGCTCCGAGATGAGCGGCGAGAGGAAGACGCCCGGGTCCAATGGATTCCCACCTTTGAGGTCTTGGACGAATGTGACGAGCGCGTCAGTGAAGGCATCGAGGACCGAGTGTTCTACAAGCACTCGTTGCACGCTGATGCAACTCTGCCCGGCCTGATAGAAACCGCCGATGGAAACGCGGCGGGCGGCTGTTTGGATGTCCGCGGTTTCATCAATAATGCAGGCCGCGTTGCCGCCGAGTTCCAGGAGCACTCGTTTTCGACCGGATCGCTCTTTGAGCATCCATCCAACGGGGCCTGAGCCGGTGAATGACAGCACCGCGATGCGATCATCCTCCGTGAGCGGTCCGGCGTGTTCGTTGAGACAGGGAAGGACGCTGAACCCGTCTTCCATTCCTGCTTCGCGCAGGGCCGTGCCAAGAAGGAGACTGGAGAGGGGTGTGGCAGGTGCGGGTTTGACAAGGAAGGGGCATCCGGCAGCGATGGCCGGTGCAACCTTGTGTACGGTGAGCAGGAGGGGAAAGTTGAAGGGCGTGATGCAACTGACGACACCGGCGGCGACGCGGCGAACGATGGCTTCGCATTGTTCGGAACGGGGCGATGTGTCGAGCCGGAGGTATTCGCCGCCAATTCTGGGAACTTCGTCGGCCGCGATTGAAATCGCGTCGATCGAGCGGTCTACTTCGACAGTTGCGTCGTCAATGGTCTTGCCGCCTTCGCGGGCGATAAGGGCGGCGAACTCATCGCGGCGGTCATTGATGATGCGAGCGAGATTTCGAAGGATCTTCTGGCGGCGGTGAACGGGGTATTCGGCGTGGCGATCACGGTTCTCCCAAGCATTCTGGATCGCTGCCTCGATGGTGGGGGGATCGGCAAAGCAGGCTTCGGCGATGATGCTGCCGTCATGCTTGTTCAGCACGGGGAGATGGTGTGGGGTCTGCATGGGCTCGGCGGCGAGCCAGAGGGGTGTCGGCTGGGTCATGATGAGAGGCATGGTACGGGGGCAAGTTGGGGGGGTGTGTACCGGTTGTGCGGGCAGGAACGCCTCTGAGCGGGCTGCATCGATGATCCTCCATGGCCATTGGGCCGATTCATGAGTTGGGAGGCCCACGATTGTCCTCCCGAAACTCCAAGGCAGAGGGTGGTGATCATGGCAGTGCAAGCGATGCAACGAAAAGACAATGCGATGTGCCGAAGGATCTTGATCGTTGAGAGTGATCAGGCTCTTGCCGAACGGCTGGTTGCCGCGATGGTCAGCGTGCGGCAGAGTGCCGAACCATTTGTGTGTGCCGTTGTCCACTCATTGAGGGAGTTTCACGAGCGGGATCCGGCCTCGTGGGATCTTGTGATTTCAGCGAGTCATTTGCCCGATGGATCTGGCTTTGACATTCTTGCGTACGCTCAGGGGCTTCGCCCCGATGCGCCAGTGATTCTGACGGGTACGCCGGAGGATTCTGCTGCAGCCGTCGAAGCGATTCGGGCCGGGGCCGCCGACTACCTGGTGTTGACTGGACACGAGACAGTTACGCTGCCGGCAACGGTGCAGAAATGTCGTGCGCTACAGCAGGTGAGAAACGAAAACGATAGGTTGCACGCTGATCTCAGCCATTCGCTCTCGGAATTGGCGGTGGCGAATCGCGAGTTGCAGTTGATGATTCAGCGACTGGAAGTCGCAGCTCGGACGGATGATCTGACAAAACTTGCCAATCGTCGTTGGGTCAACCTCATGCTGGACGGGCGATGGGAAGAGGCGAACAGAAGTGGTCTGCCGCTTGCATTCCTGATGATCGATCTCGACGGATTCAAGTCCCTCAATGATCGTCTGGGACACCACCGTGGCGACGAGGTTCTTCGCATTGCGGCAAGAGTCTTGGAAGCCAACTCCAGATCAATCGATGTGGCTGGCCGGTTCGGTGGTGATGAGTTCTGCGTTCTCATGCCCCATGCGGACCCGGACGCCGCCGTTCGTGTCGCCAACAGAATTGCTGCGGCCTTCGACGAAGCCGTTGCGGCATTGGACCTTCCAATGGATGTATCGATGTCGATCGGCGTCGCTCACTGGCAGGTCTCAAGTCCCGTCAACGCCGATGCGCTGGTTCGCCATGCCGACGAGGCCATGTACGAGGCCAAGACTCGTTCGGGCCGCCATGTCATCCTCCGCCAACCTCGCTGTCAAACCGCCGCCTGACATCGTGACTTTCACTTGTGACGCATGGCCCGATCGATGTCGCGAGCGGCTTCGCGTTTCGTGATGTCTTCGCGCTTGTCGGCTTTGCGTTTGCCGCGGGCGAGGCCGATGAGGAGTTTGGCGCGGCCGTCGGAAAAGTAGAGTTTCAGGGGTACGAGCGTATTGCCGGCGGAACGGGCAAAGTCGGCGAGCTTACGGATCTCCCGCCGATGGGCCAGAAGGGCACGAGTTCGGATGGGATCGTGTTGGTGTGCAGGGCTGGCATTTGGGTACTCGGCAATGTGAACGCCATGCAGGGTGAGCCCAATGGGCCGCTCCGATGCCCGAACCCACCCTTCGGCCAGACTCGCTTGGCCGGCCCGAACCGACTTGACCTCGCTCCCTACGAGCCGGATCCCGCACTCCAAGGTGTCGATAATGTGATAGTCCCGTCGCCCACGGCGATTGAGCATGACGGGGTTTGAAGGGCGATTTGGGCGGTTCTTGGCTGCCATGGGGGATCAAGCGGTGATTGTGACCGAAAAAAGAGGAAAATGCACCGCGCACCGGGGTTCCATTCCTGCAATCCTGCGTATACAGAGACGGCTCACATAGCCAGAGAGGTCAGGATTCCCATGCATATCGCCCGGACATACGCCCGAAGCTCCTTTTTTATTACTACAACGATTCTTGCTGCCGCAGCCATTGCGGTGGCGGGCAGAGGCCCTGGAGGCATTTCCAGCCCTCGTCCCAGCAAACAACCACTGCTGCAGGCAGATGATCTTGTCTCCGCCTACCCCGGCCTCGGCGTCCTGCGGGATGCGCGGGATGGCAGAATCAACAGACTGTACGGACGACCTTTCTCGACCGGCGACTCGCCTCAGGCCTCGGCGGCAGCGTTCGTCGATCAGTGGTCCACGGTACTTGGTGCCAATGCAGGCGAACTTGAACTCGCCGGCCCGTCACCTGCCGGCAACGCCATACAGAGCGTCATGTACGACTCGGCGACCGACTCCTACAAGTTCACCGCCGTCCACTACAGACAGGTCCGCGATGGTCTGCCCGTGTGGGGATCGCGACTGACACTGCTCGTTCGCAACGAGCCCAGCTTCCCGCTCGTGCTTGCTGGAAGCGACCTCCGAAACATCAACACATTCAGCGGCGAGCGCCGACTCCTTCAGACTAACGCAACACTCGCGCTCGCGGTTGCCCGAAACGAGATGGGGAGTGATGCCACTATCTCCAACCCCACTACGGTGATCTTCGCCGGGGACGAGTTCGCGCCGGTCAAGCCCCGTGTTGCCATGGAATTCGTGGCGGTCGTTGGCGGCCAATGGAATCCGGACACCTACGACAAGAGAAAGTTCGTCATTGACTCCGCCAACGGCGGCGTTCTCCACGAAGAAAACATGATTCTTCACTTCGGCGAGCAGTCCGGCGATGTCCAAGGGCTCGCCACCGAGGACAGCGGTGCCGAGCAGTGCCACTCTGAAGTGACCACCGGCATGCCGTACGCGGAAGTCCTTTCGGGATCAAACTCGACCTATGCGGATGCCGATGGCTCGTACACGATCGCGCTCGACGGCAATACGTTGACCAGTTACGTTCGCGGCCTCTATTTCGATGTCGCCAACCAGTCCGGAAGTGACTCGGTAGTGTCGATCAATGTCGGCGGACCAAGCAGCGGACTCCTGCTGCATAACGAGAACAACAACAATGAGAACTACCGGGCGGAGGTCAATGCCTACATTCACGCGAATATGGTTCGAGACTTCGTTCTGGAATACAACCCGACCTATCCGGTCATCAGCAATCAATATGACTGGCCGGTGAATGTCAACCACACCAGCACATGCAACGCGTATTACGATTACTCGTCGATTAACTTTTACCGTTCGGGCGGTGGGTGCTCCAATACCGCATTTTCAGTTGTGGTGCATCATGAATATGGCCACCACCTGGTTGATTGTGCCGGGAGTGGGCAGGGTGCTTACGGCGAGGGCATGGGCGATGTAATGGGTGTCCTTCTGACTAGCGATCCGGAACTTGCAAGGGGTTTCTTTCAGAACGACTGCAACAACGGCATTCGTACGGCAGACAATACCTGCCAATACAGCGCGAGTGGATGCTCTTCCTGTGGTAGCGAGATACACGCGTGTGGCCAGTTGATCTCCGGCATTGTCTGGGACATACGGCAGGCGTTGATGGCGACTGAGCCTACGCAATACAACGATGTCATTTCGAACATTTCAATTAACTCTATGCTCCTGCACAACGGTACCGGCATCAACGCCGCCATTGCGATTGACTACTTGACGCTCGACGATGATGATGGAAGCATCGATAACGGGACTCCGCACTGGTCGGAGATCACCTCCGGATTCAATGTCCACGGCATCGACACGCCCGAGTTGGCACTTCTGTCGATCACGCTGCCGGATGGCCTCCCCGACTTCGTTTCACCGGACGGTGGCACCACCGTTGCCGTGCGCGTGGAAGGGCTATCTGGGCAACATGCCGCCGGTTCCGGCAAGGCTTGGGTGAGCACTGGTGGTTCCTATGTTTCCTATGACATGGCCGCGGTGAACAGCAGCGACTATCTGGCGACGATCCCCGCCTCTGAGTGCGGTACAACCGTCGACATGTACTTTTCCGCTGAGACTACAAGCGGCATGACGGTGACCTACCCCGGCGGTGCCCCCGGGAACCACTTCTCGGTACTTTCGGCCGCGGGCGATTCCGAGGTGACCTTCGATGACAACTTCCAGACCGACATGGGTTGGAGTGTCAGTGGTGCAGCCACCGGTTCCAGCGATGGTCGTTGGCAGCGGGGTACACCCGCCGGCGGCGGGGATCGGGGCGACCCGGCTTCTGACGCTGACGGCAGCGGCATGTGCTATCTCACCGGCAACGCGGATGGAAACACCGATGTCGATGCGACATCGACCATCCTGACCTCGCCGACGATGGACGCAAGTGGCACAAAGGTGCTCGCCTACTGGCGTTGGTACGACAACACATATGGTGCTTCGCCCTATGCGGATACATTCGTAGTCGAAATCAGCGATGACAACGGTTCTTCCTGGACCAATCTGGAAACAGTAGGCCCATCCGGCGGCGAAGTCGCAGGCGGTTGGTACTACAAGGAGTGGAGTTTGAGCGACATTGGCGGGTTCGAGCCCAACGCCAGCTTCCGAATTCGCTTCACCGCGAGTGATCTTGGTGAGGGTTCCGTCATCGAGGCTGCGGTTGATGGCATTCAGTTGTTTGAGATCTCCTGCGAAGATTCCTGTGCCGCCGATGTGACTGGCGACGGCATGGTCGATGTCTCTGACCTGCTCGCCGTTATTGCGGCTTGGGGTGCGACATCCGGTCCTGAAGATGTCAACGGTGATGGCACCATTGATGTCAGCGACCTGTTGGCCATCATTGGCGTCTGGGGCAATTGTCCCTGACAGATATCACCAGTAACGACAAGGGGCCGGTCAACTGACCGGCCCCTATTTTATTGATCGCATGCGCGAGAGAGGACTCGAACCTCCACGGGATATTACTCCCACCAGCACCTCAAGC
>CAZJIB010000027.1:6701-14676 GCA_964546085.1 uncultured Isosphaeraceae bacterium | reverse complement strand
GTTTTAGCCATGCCGCCAGCGTTCAATCTGAGCCAGGATCAAACTCTTCAATTGATGTCTTTTCGAACATCGCCGCCGAAACGGCAATGATCAGTTCGACTTGAAGGCCTGACCGTGGCGGCCAGCACATCCCTGAACACAAGGTTCAGTTCCATGCTGACCAGGTCACACCCACTCTGGCCCGAGGGCCCGAACAGGTGACCGGCGAGCGGCAAACTCGCCAGTATATTCTGGCATCACACATCGCGCCGTCCGAAGACGACGCGGACTTCACGAGGATGCCATGGGCATCGGGGCTGTGAACTCCGGCGCCCAAGATGTATAAACCCGACGACGCGGCCATCGTGATTGGCCGTGCATCGGGCATATCCTCGCGGTGTACCCAACTGTTCACTTTTCAAGGAGCCCTTCGTACGCACGCTGCCGTTGAAGGCGGTGACGCACGAACCCCCAAAGCCCTTCGATAAGGGCAAGACCGCACATCCTACCCGCACTTCCACTGTCGTCAAGCCACTGGAAGGCCCCCATCCCCAATAATTTGGGCAATTACTTGGTGAGATGCGGGATCCGCCACTGCCGCGACTGCAGCAGTGATGGGTCCAGACCCTCCCTTACGAAGCACTCGGCTCACAAGTTCGAGGGTTCTTCCGCTTGTCAGTACATCATCGACCAGCACGATGGGACGGCCCCTGATCGCGCGGGGCAGCCAGAGTCGGAAGTCCCTTCGGCGCAGCGTTCTACGCTGTGCCGCCGTTCGGCTGGCCTGCGGCGGGCTCCAGCGGCGCCAGATCGGAGACCGCATGGGCCGCCGAAGGACACGGGCCACCGCGTTGGCCAAGACAGCCGCGTGGTCAATCCTGCGCGAAAACCGACGGACGAGCGGCATGGGAACGGGTACGACGATCGCTCGACTCTGTACGAAGGGTTGCACTGCCCGACCAAGTTCGGCGCCAATCAGGTCCAGCACCTCCGGCCACGCCGTGTACTTTCCTTCGGCAAGGCAGGATGAGAGCGGTGGCACATAGGGGCCGAGCCTGACCAGTCGGTTCCAAGGTCGTTTTCGGGCAATGCAAGGACACGGTTGGATCACGACTGTCCCACCACACCAAGGACAACCTGCGACTGGAAGAAAGCCCGCCATGGCCGTTCTTGGAGGAGGTCCGTGGACGCCGACCCAGTCGATGATCACCTGATTGAGAAACTGCAGCAACTTTCGCATGCCACAGGATGGCAGACATTCGCCTTGGTTGGCCGCAGTGCGGCGGTTTCGCTAGGTACCGGATACAACCGTCAAGAGACCGGCAAGGGCATCTTGGCGAGGTTCCCGCAGAAGACTGGCGAGTTCCACGCTGTTCAGCCCAAGATCCTCTGCGCAGGCGGCCATGACCGCCGCCGCGGCAGTCGCCAGCATGGCCTCAATGGGGCGGTCCTGCACCTGCGTGAGTGAATCCCGTAAACGGCGAGACAGCGTCACCCTCGCCTCCGCATCGAGTTCCTGACACCACCGCACCACAACATTTCGACTGTCCTTGTTCTCCATGACTGTCCCAGAAAAGCTCCTCCACCCCCCTCTTCCTTTCACCCCCCATTGTGACTGTCACTTTCTGAGCGGTTTTTCTCCCCCCTTGCAGGGTGATGGAGTGGCCGAAACCTCGTTTTTGGACCCCTCAGGGGTGCTGCCTTTCCGCAAAAAAATGACAGTCACATTTCGGGGCGAAAAGAGGCAGAAGATCGAAAAGGGAGGGGGAGAGCGGGCTTGTCTCACTTGTGCGGTCTCGACAGGAGATCGCGGCAAAGGGATATGGCAGGAACACTCGACAACTCGCAACGCATACTCGACCTCTTTGAGGACCGGTATGAGAGCCTCTTCGAAGAGGCCAAGCGGACGCTTCCGCACAGCGATGCCGAGGCCACCTGCCAGGATCTCTTTGTTGAACTCGCCGACCGAGCAACCGAGAACGATCTCGATCAGCTCGAATCAGACGGGGGCCTCCTTTCACGACTGCTGCGATCGCGAATCTCACGGCGGCTTCGGCCGCTCGTTCGCCTTCACAAGGCAGTCACCGGCGACGGATCCAAGGCCGATTCACGGCCGAGCCCCGCCGGACTCCGGAGGCTTGACAAGTCGTTTCAGTCGCTTTCGCACGACGAGCACCTGGCGGTCAGGCTGGCCGTTTGCGAAGGCATCCCGAGAGATGGAGCCTCCCAAAGGATGGGAGTCTCTCAGCAACTGCTGGAGGTATGGATAAACCGTGGACTACGAAAACTTCGACAATACATGTAAGAGCCCGATTGAGAACGAGGCGCATCGCAGCAAGAATCGCGTGCGCGTCCGCCTGCTGGAGCACATTCACGCCAAACTCGAACAGCAGGACACGCCCCTCTGCGACCCCGCCTGCGAACTCTCGCACTCCGGCGAGTTCGAAGCGATGGGCGCCTGAACGGATCCCTCTCTCCTCCATACCCCTTGGTCGCTTGACCGGCGACCATCGGCCCGGTTCGATGCCGGAGGCATCGGGCCGGGCCGTTCTTTTTTTGCAGATCGCTAGATTGACGCCATGCGCCGAAGTACGGTCTGGAGAATGCCACCGTTTCGGTAGTACTCGATTTCAACAGGTGTATCGATGCGGCATGTTGCCTGAAACTCAATCGCAGTGCCATCTTCCTGCACGGCACAAACGGACACCGAGTCCCGCGGCCGCAGCGCATCATCGATCGCAAACGAAAACACCTCGCTACCGTCGAGCCCCAGCGTCGCAGCACTCTCCCCTTCCACGAACTGCAGTGGCAGCACCCCCATGCCAACAAGATTGCTGCGGTGAATGCGTTCATAACTCTCAACGATGACGGCCCGCACGCCCAGCATCATGGTCCCCTTCGCCGCCCAGTCCCGTGACGAACCCATGCCGTAATCCTTCCCCGCGAGAATCACCAGCGGGATCCCCCGCTCGCGATAGTTGCAGGACGCTTCAAAGACTGATCGCACCTTGCCATCGGTGAAGTCGGTGGTAAACCCACCTTCCGTACCGGGAGCCAGTTGATTTCGCACGCGCGCATTTGCAAAGGTGCCGCGAATCATGACCTGATCGTTGCCGCGGCGCGATCCATAACTGTTGAACAGAGAAACCGGCACGCCCTGTTCGAGCAGCCACTGCCCCGCTGGTGAGTCAGTTGCAATGCTTCCCGCAGGCGAAATGTGGTCAGTCGTCACGGAGTCGCCGAACACTCCCAACACTCGAGCCTGTTCGATGGGCTGAATCGGCGACACTTCCATGGTCATGTCCGTGAAGAACGGCGGCTCCTTGATATAGGTGCTGTCGACAGGCCAGTCGAAGAGTTCGCCCTCCGATGTGCTGATCGCTCGCCACTGATCCGAGCCTCGAAAGACATCCGAGTACTGCGATACAAACTCGTCTCTGGAAACGCTCTGCCGCACAACATCCTGTACTTCCTGGGTCGACGGCCAGATGTCCCGCAGGTACACCGGGTTGCCGTCGCTGTCCTCGCCGAGCGCATCCGTCGCGAGATCAATGTCTACCGTACCGGCGATCGCATAGGCGACCACCAGCGGCGGGGACGCGAGATAGTTCGCCTTGATGTGCGGAGAGATGCGGCCCTCGAAGTTTCGGTTGCCACTGAGTACGGCGGAGGCGATGAGATCCCCGCCATCAATGCCGGCGCGGATCGCGTCGGGGAGCGGCCCGCTGTTGCCAATGCAGGTCGTACAGCCATACCCGACCGTGAAAAAGCCCAGCGACTCGAGGTCCTCGGTCAGACCAGCCCGGTCGAGATACTCGGTCACAACCGCACTTCCGGGCGCAAGTGATGTCTTGACCCACGGCTTTCGCTCCAGCCCACGGGCACGGGCGTTTCTGGCAACCAATCCGGCGCCGACCATGACTTCCGGATTGCTCGTATTCGTGCAGCTGGTAATCGCGGCGATGACGACAGCGCCGTCCGCAAGAGCGAACTCCACCCCATTGTCTTGAATGTCCACATGCCGGGGCTCGTCGTGATGAAACCGCTCACCAAGATCGGTTTTCCAAACCCGCTTCATGTCCCGAAGCAGAATTCGATCCTGTGGCCGCGACGGCCCCGCGAGCGCCGGCTCAATCGTTGAGATGTCTATGTCGACAATGGAGGAGTACACGATCTCACGATCGTCTCGCCAAAGTCCCTGCAGCCTGCAGTACTGCTCGACCGTTTCGATCAGTGAATCATCACGACCACTCAGCCGAAGGTAGTCGATCGTCCGCTGATCCACCGGGAAGAATCCCATCGTCGCGCCGTACTCCGGGGCCATGTTCGCCAGCGTCGCGCGGGTCGCAAGGGGTAATTCATCAAGCGCATCGCCACAGAACTCCACGAACTTCCCCACCACCCCGTGAGATCGCAGCAGTTCCGTTATACGCAACACCAAATCTGTCGCAGTCGCGCCCTCCGGCATTGTGCCGACAAGTCGCGCGCCAACCACTTCCGGCACCAGCATGTAGATGGGCTGGCCAAGCATGACCGCTTCCGCTTCGATCCCACCGACACCCCAGCCGAGCACGCCGAGACCATTGATCATCGTCGTATGTGAATCCGTACCAACGAGACTGTCCGGATAGAGCTCGCCGTTGTGATCCCAGACAACGCTCGCAAGAAACTCGAGATTGACTTGATGAACGATGCCGGTGGCGGGTGGAACAACGCGAAAGTTGTTGAAGGAACCCTGACCCCACTTCAACAACTGATATCGCTCGGCGTTGCGATCGAACTCCATTTCGGCGTTGATGGTGACGGCATCGTCACAATTGAATGCATCCACCTGCACACTGTGATCGATTACCAGATCGCACGGCACCAACGGGTTGACCTTTTCGGCGCTGCCCTCGTCACCGGTGAGCCGAGTGATGGCTGACCTCATGGCGGCCAAATCGACGACCGCGGGTACGCCCGTAAAGTCCTGCAAGACAACGCGGCCCGGCGTGAAGGGAATCTCCACCTCGCCGACCTCAGTTGCTCGGTAACTCGCCAACGCACGCACATCGCGAGATGTGACAATGCCTCGTCCGTTGTGCCTCAGGCACGATTCCAGCAGAACACGAATGCTGCGGGGCATGCCGTCCAATGGGCCCAGCGCATCCAGGCTGTACACCGCTCGCTCACCGAGCGGTGTCGAGATCATTGTTCTGGCATCTGGAATGTGTTCGGCCATGAACTCCGCATTTTACCGCAAGAAGCGAAGAAAAATGGGCCGTCAACCGAGTCCGCCGCCATGCTCTATCAGCGTGACATCGGCACGCGGCCCACGCACAACATGGCCGCTCGGAATTGATCGCGTCAGGAACACACCGCCCGCAATAACACAGTCATCGCCGATCACCGTGTCACCGCCGAGAATAGTCGCTCCGGCGTACACCGTGACATGATTACCCAGCGTGGGATGTCGCTTGACGCCTCGTTTCAGATTACCTCGCTCGTCCTTTTCGAAGCTCCTCGCGCCCAGTGTCACTCCTTGGTAGATCTTGCAGTGGTCGCCAATCTCTGTTGTCTCGCCGATGACCACACCCGTGCCATGATCAATGAAGAACGACTGGCCGATCTTTGCGCCGGGGTGAATATCAATACCGGTCTCACCATGGGCGTGTTCACCGATGATCCTGGGCAGCAGAGGAACACTGCGGCAATGCAATTCATGCGCCAAGCGATACATCCACAACGCCCGAAGTCCCGGATAGCAAAACACCGCCTCGTCGGTATGGTGAGCCGCCGGATCGCCGTCGTATGCGGCCTGCACATCAAGTGCCAGCGCGGCGCGAATGTCCGGAATGGCTCCCAGCAATCCATCGACAATGCTTCGTGCTTCCTCATCGCACTCCGGGCAGTGCGACTCAAAGCCCCGCGACTTTGCCGCTTCGTTTCCGTATCGCAATGCCCCAGCAACTTGATGGAAGAGTGGGCCAGCGACATCAGCCAATGTTCGCCGCGCATGGTCATGTAATGCAGATGCACCAATGGCCCGCGGCCCGATGAATCCGGGAAACAACAACCAACTCAATCGCTCCACAACTCCGATGACCTCGTGGCGCGATGGAAGGTAGGCGGTGCTCAGGTGCCGAGTTCGGTCGTCGGCAACGATGGAGTCCGCCGCAGCAATCGCCAATTCATCGAGCCGTTGGCCCGATAGCGGAGCCTCTATCGATGGCTCGCCTGGGGGTATTTCCGGAGGAGACATGCCCACCCATGCTACCTGCGTCAGCGTGACTTCTTTCCGATTGAGGCGGCGAGGTTGTACAGCAGAGCCAGCCCACCACCGACAATGACGCCATCAGTCGCGGCGTAAAAGCACCCGACTACGAGGTCCCGAGCCGTGCCGTCGGCCTTGTACCCGGGGTAGATCGAAGCCAGCATCTCCAAGAATGGCTTGGCGTAGTCGTTGCCGATAAGCATGGCCAAGACCCCCGCCGATCCCAAAGCAAAGGCAAATCCCAGACCTCCGGCCACGGCTGCTGCAGCGATGTTGAATCTCATAGCACGCTCCATAGACACGATACGGCTGACTCCCGCAGGTGTCGACCCCCATTCTCGTCTTCGCACGGGGCACCGCTCGGGTTTCACAACGGCAATTTCGGCGTTTTTTGTGGTGGCTTCCCGGTTTATCCCTATTCTGATGCACGGGGGCGGTGTGTTCAAGGGGGGGGAATGGAGAGGGTCGTGCGAATTGTGCTTGCTGCCATCTTGCTGTTGACCACAACGGTCGCTGCCGACACGCTTCGGGTGCCGGAAGACTTCGGAACCGTGCAGTCGGCAATTGATGCCGCCTCGTCTGGTGACTTTGTCAGCGTCGGGCCGGGAACCTACAACGAACTTCTCGACATGCAGGGCAAGGCCATTCGACTCTTTGGGCGAGACGGCGCTGCCGCAACCACCATTGATGCGACCGGACTCGGAGGCTCGGCCATCGTCTGCATGAATGGCGAGACCTCCGAAACAGTCATCGCCGGACTCACGCTCACCGGCGGCACCGGCACACTGAACCCCGTCTGGCAGACTTTGCAAGGTGGTGGGATCTTCATATACACCGCAAGCCCGACAGTGGTGAACTGTGTGCTGACCCTCAACACATCGGAGTTCGGCGGCGGTGGGATCTGGGCGCAGAACTCGGAGTCGTACCTCGCCAATCTTCGCTTCGATGACAACCACACGCTGCTGGAAACAAGGGGCGGCGGCGGCATGTACCTCTGGAATTCTTCTGCAACGGTCATGAGATGCTCCTTCTCGAACAACACTGCAGACAGCGGTGGTGGCCTGCGTTGCAAGGGTGGTGGCAGTGCGTATATTCGCCGATGTTCATTCGTGAATAACGAGTCATTCTCATTCGGTGGTGCCGTCGCCGTGACGGGCGCAACTCCCGCATTCGACAGATGCCTGTTCGATGGTAATGTCGCCGCGAGTTACGGGGGCGCCGTGAGCACCGGTGGCGTATTGACGACCTTTCTCAACTGTTACTTCCGTGAGAATGTAGCGAATACGACGGGTGGTGCCATCCGTGTCAACGACGGCGGAGCCGAATTTGACGGCTGCGATTTCGCATCCAATCTGGCCGGCCTCGGCGGCGGTGGCATTGTCGTCAATGACTCAGCCTGCACGGTGACCCGTGGAAGTTTTCAGGAGAATGATGGCACCTCGAACGGCGGAGCAATTCATCTGACGGGTGTCTCATCGGTTGATGTGGATCTCAATTTCTTCTGCGGCAACCAACCAACAACCATCAGCGGCGATTGGAACGACCTCGGCGGCAATGCAATTTATGCATCCTGTTCCACCACCTGCCCCGGCGACATCGATGCCAACGGTACTGTTGATCTCATGGATGCCCTGAGCCTGATCGCCCAGTGGGGACAATGTGACGGTGTCTCCAGTTGCTTTGCGGATCAGAATGATGACGGACAAGTCAATGTTGCCGACCTCATCATCGTGATCGAGAACT
>CAZJIB010000027.1:0-6691 GCA_964546085.1 uncultured Isosphaeraceae bacterium | reverse complement strand
CGGCGCCTGCCCCTGACATTCAACTGACCGTAGCGGACAGGGTGGGATTCGAACCCACGATGGCCCGAAGGCCATACCGGTTTTCGAGACCGGCGCGTTCAACCGCTCCGCCACCTGTCCAGTCCCCTCAAAATGCCGGAGCGAAAGTGTACCACGGGGGCGATTCCGCACGGCACGCTCATCGGGGGGTACACTGACCACCGGAAGAGCGACGAGAGTCACCTTATTCGGAGTAGTCAGCGGTGGAACCCGGAACACCAACAGTGATCGGTGTCATTGGCGGCAGCGGCATCTACGAGATCGACGGTCTCACGAACGCTCGCTGGGAACGCATGTCGACACCATTCGGGGAACCCTCCGACCACCTTCTCTTCGGAGAACTTGAGGGACAGCCCATGGTCTTCCTCCCGCGGCATGGACGCGGGCATTCCAGTGCATGTCTGGGTGGACGAAACGCGGCCTTTGTCTATCTCGCAACTGCAGAGAGGACCACGGCCGCAGTGCTTACCGTTGACGGTGGAAACATTGCGGCATCGGTACGATAGGATGCCAATAAAGGAGCATGACCATGGAGATCAGTGACAAGAGTTTCGTCGCAACCGTTCTGCTGTGCTTCTTTATCGGCGGCCTCGGCGTTCATCGCTTTTATGTCGGCAAGATTGGCACCGGCATTCTCATGCTCATCACATGTGGTGGCCTCGGCATTTGGACGATCGTCGACTTTGTCATGATCGTCTGTGGCGTATTCACCGATGCGAAGGGGCAACTTGTCAAGCCGAGTTAGACGAACAGGTATCTCACACCCCGATCAGTACACCTCAATCATGCATCTGTGGGTCGGCTTGATCTTCCGCTTCATCTCGACGTTCGTCCAGTCACTCGGCGCAGACGCTGACAGAGACGGATCAACCGTCAGATATGCGTCGGCAAGATCGGCCCCTGCGAGCATCTGGTAGAGGCCAAACTGCATGCCCAGCAGGCCGCAGGCGTACACCAGTGTCCGGGAGTTTTGCAGTACCGAACCAAAAGTACCAAGTTCTTCCTGAAGTAGGTGATGTACATAGCGGCCGCGACGTCCGTCGGCCATCGGTTCACGGCTGATGGCTGTGTGATATGAGAAATTCTCATGTTCGTCCGCGAGTTCCCGGAACAGGTCGTCGTACAGCAGCGTCGTGGTGTATGGAACTCCCTGTACCAACGCTACTCGGCTCGGCGTCGGCCCGCCCGGCCGCCGCAGCAGTTCCAATACCATGGCCCTGAACGGCGCAACGCCAGTTCCAGTTGCAAGAAAGACATAGTCATGAGCATCCGGGTTCTCTGGAAGCACAAATCGCTTTCCGCTCGGGCCGGTAAGCATCGCCTCGTCGCCAACGCGCATATCGCACATGTAGTTGCTGCAGACACCGAGGAAGAGAGAATGATCCTCCGGATCATCGCCCTCCTTCTGTGGCTTTCGTTCGTCGATCAAACGCTTGACGCAGGTCGCGATGACATTTCCATTCCCGTCCTCACCCCAACTTGGGCTGGAGGTGGAGTAGAGCCGAAGGGCATGCGGCTTTCCCCGCTCGTCTTCCCCTGGGGCAATGACGCCAAAGGCCTGGCCGGGGAGGATATTTCCTGCCAATGGAGTGCCCGTCACATCAAACGCAACATGCCGAACGAAACTCTCCGAACGCCCTCGCTGGCAACTGGTCGACTCCACGAGCCGCCCCACCACCGGCGCCGTTGGGCGAACCAAATTCACCTCCGGCGTCACGAGTATCGGGTCCTGAGATGATGCTGTCTCTGCCATGGTCTTCATCGCCTAGAGCGGCTCCTTCAAGAGCACCTGCCTTCTCATCTTCTGCCAAAAATCATCGATGATCGCTTCATCGACATACGCTTCGCCGTTCCGCGACATACTCAGACGAACGATCGCTTTCTGGGGAGCCGGTGAGGATACTTCGTGGCATTGGATTATCCATGGAAGCCCCGGGGGGTGATGATACACGAAGCCCGTTGGTGCGACTGCATCACCGGGCCGTGTATCCTGCCGGCAATGTCACCGGACGAGGCACGAACACTGATGCATGAGTGGGTCAAGAGTCGGGCGCTGCGGCAGCACATGGAGTGTGTCGCTGCATGCATGGGGGCATTTTGTGACGGCGATGAGGCGGAGCGGGATCGATGGATTATCGCGGGTCTCCTGCACGATTTCGACTACGAAAAGCACCCCTCCCAAGAGGAACATCCGTTCGTGGGTGTGGCCCACTTGCGCAAGCACACCGATGTGGGCGATGGAATCATCGAAACGATCCTCGGGCACGCACCTTACAGCGGGGTTCCCCGCGAAACCGCCATGGCAAGGACGCTCTTTGCGGTGGATGAACTTGCTGGATTCATCGTTGCCTGCGCACTGCTTCGGCCGACTGGGCTCGAAGGGATGGCAGCCAAGAGTGTTCGAAAGAAACTAAGAACCAAGACGTTCGCCGCGGCAGTCTCCAGAGAGGACATTCAACTGGGCGCAGAGGAACTCGGCGCAGAACTGGGTCCTCACATTGATCGTTGCATCGCCGCCATCGCCGACGCGGGCATTGAGATCAGCAGTCCCCCCAGGCCGCAATGACCGCGAGCAGGTCGGCGACATCAACGGACCCGCTCTGATCCAGATCTTCCTCGCAGGCGCTGCAAGGCCCCCAGGCGGCGATGATCTGCAGGAGATCACCGACTGCAACGGCGCCGTCGCCGTCAAGATCGCCAAGGCAGCCGCAGGGCGCCACCAGCCCGTCGAAAAACTGCGCTTCGCCGTCCGGTTCCGCCCACGGGGCGCCAATGACCGCGTTGTCGCCATGTACCGCAACCGACCAGCCAAACTCGGCTCCATACGAAGGTTGGGGTGACACCATGGTGCCCCGTTTCTGCCACATGCTGCCATCAAAGTCATAGACGATGGCCGCCCCGGTACGATCGCCTGCCTCATCGGCAAATCGGCTCCCGACAACCATGACTTCTCCATCGATCGACAGACTCACCCCGAACTGGTCACCGGCAACAGTGCCGCCAAGGGGCTGGATCTGTTGGATCGGGCCCCAGCCGGCGAATCCCTCCTGAAACATGAATACGCTGCCCGCGTCCATGCCGCCATCGTGGTTGTCCCGGTATGAACCCAACGCCACCATGTCGCCATCGACCGCAACACCGAAGGACAGAAAGTCGGACTCGTCACCCGCAGGGTCCGACAGTGCTGCGACCTCATGGAACATGACATCGCCGCGATCGAAAATGTGACCGCGTCCCCGTCCGCCATCAGTCCACGGCGCACCGACAACGATGCGCTCTTCGTCCATCGAAAGACCAAGTCCGAATTGGTCGCCTGCCCCGCCAGACTTGGGCACGAGTTTTTGTAGTTGGAACCAGCCACCGGAGTCGAACTGGAACACATAGGCGGAACCAGAGGATGTGCCGTTGTCGTCATCCAGCGGTGCCGTCACGACACAGACATCACCATCAATGGCGACGCGGCGGCCGAAGGTATCGCCGGCAGCTGCGTCATCAGCAATCAGTTTGGCCGCTTGGATCCACTTGCCACCCTGCTGTTCAAAGACATAGGCCGCGCCGCTGTCATTGCCGGCATGATCCTCAAACCACGCTCCCGCGATGACCCGGCCGCTGTCAACGTCAACGCACACACCAAGCATGTTGCCAGACTGCCCATCTTCGGCAATCAACTCTGCCTCCCTCACCCACGCATCGCCGTCGCGGCGGTAGATGATGGCCATGCCAGTGGCCCATGCGTTGCCCGTGCCCAGTGGCGCAGCGATGACCGCGATATCACCATCAATCGCCACCGATGTTCCGGACAGTCCATCCGGCGTTGTTGGTGGCAAATCGGCGGGCACAGGGCACTGCGCCGCGACGACCAATGTGATCGCGGTCAGCACGGTCCCCACGCTGAGATGATTGCGAGAAGATCTGATACGTCGACGGTGCCGTCACCGTTGACATCCTCGGCGCCGCCCGCTCCGCCCCATGCTGCGATGACAGCAAGTAGATCCGTCACATCGGCGAGCCCGTCACCGTTGACATCGGCGTCACATCCACCGAGTTCAAGCACATCAGTTGCATCGACC
This sequence comes from uncultured Isosphaeraceae bacterium, assembly GCA_964546085.1. Taxonomy (GTDB): domain Bacteria; phylum Planctomycetota; class Phycisphaerae; order Phycisphaerales; family SM1A02; genus CAZJKE01. The sequence continues at coordinate 2,582 of CAZJIB010000027.1, read as the reverse complement.
TTCAGTGGATCTCCATCTGCGCCGACAAAGATAGCGCCATCGAGTGAGAGTTCCGGTCCGGCGGATTCGATTGCGAGTGTCAACAGGTGGGCAGCATTATCCTGCGGCGGGATGGCTGGCGTGCCGAATGCGTAGGCTAGGACAAGTGTTCCATTGTGATCAACGATCCACTGGTATTTCTCCGTCAGCCCGCTGTCCACACCGGTAACGGATGCGCCGAGCAGGTCGAACTGGTAGCCGATGATCGAGGCGTCACTTTGCCACATGATCTTGACCCAGCCGCTGCCGTTGGAATCCAGTTCGTGGGCGCCAAAGGAGAGCACACTCGGGCCAGCTGGAATGGAGACATTCACCTGGCCGGTCATGCCGATATCGCAGTGAGGCATGCAGAAGTAGGGAATCGATGCCGGGGGGTCCTCGGGGACGATCCACTCGAAGACGGGATTGTCGCCGCTCAAGGGCGCGTCGAAGATCTCATTGGAAGTGCATTCCATCCCGCTGGTCACCGAATGCGGGTACCCGCTCACATACTCCCAGCGAATGGTGTCGCCCGGCACGACGGTGATTTCGCTGGGTGAGAACCAGGTGGTGTACGCTTCAACAACATGGGTCTCAGCCACTGCGACAGCGCAGAGGGCCGCGGAGCACAGAATCATCACCAGACGTTGCATTGTTTCTCCTCCTCGCAGATCGATTATGGATGGTATCCGGCAGGCGGTCAAGCAATTCCCGCAGCAATGGCCTTGGTGAGGCCCTCCGGGTCGTCGGTGCCAATACGGAAACGGCGACCGGTGCGCAAAGAGACCTGCACTGCTTCCAGACCGGAGACGTTGTAGAGCCAGCCGCCCGGGGTGAGGCGGATCCCCCAGCCGTAGATCCAGAGATTGCGGATCGGTTCGGCGGACTCGATGTCGTGAAGCGGGTATGACTTTCGCCAGAAGCCGGGGCCGAACCAATGCCGCAGTTCTTCGTCGTCTACCTCGACGGTCAGCGATCCGAACAGCCATGTCAACAGCACGAGAAAGAGGGTGATGCCCGCCAAGCCGCCCCGTGCACCCCAAGACATGTTGGCTGAGAATACGCCGATGACGACGCACAGCGAGATCGCCCACAGCATGCAGACCCGAATCACCGTTCCCTTCTGCGTATGACTGTACACCTCCGGCTGCATGCCCACATCCTAACGCCGCCGCCTCACCGGCCCCGCACATTGTGGGGGGGGAAAAAGCCCGGCCCGCAGATGCGGGCCGGGCAGGAGGACAAGAACAGAATCACGAAGTCAGAACGTCCAGTTGGCGATCACCAGCAGGATGTCCAGGATGTTCACGGAGCCATCGGCGTTCACATCACCCGCACAGTTCTCAGTGCAGGTACCCCAGTCCGCGATGATGACCAGGATGTCCTGGATGTTCACAACACCGTCACCATTCGCATCGCCGGGGGTCGGCGGGTTGATGATGATGATGTCGCCAAGACCCTCCACGGTTCCCTGAATGTCCGAATCGGTCATCGATCCCTGTTGCGACACATCCATCGTTGCGTAGATGGTCGATCCATCTGCGCAGTCCGTCGGACCGCCAAGCGTGCAGGTCGTCGCATCCAGCGAGAGTTCACTGTCGCGGCGAAGTTGCATTGGACCAAGACCGATGTGATCGGCGGCACCAGTTCGGTCGCAACTGCGGCAAAGATGATTCCCGCGGCAAAGTGCTGTACAGCGGATCGAAGCCGGGGGCCGGGTCGCCACCAGAATCCCGCTGCGGTTCCAATCAACATGGCCGCTGCCGGCACGCCGATCGGGATGAATGCTTCGCTGCCGATGCCGATGCCGGCCATGCAAGGTGGCGTACCGCACTCGCGCAAAGGACAGCCCCGCAACCTCTCGGCTGCGGGGCTGAAACGTCGGCGATGACCTACTTTCCCGCTGAGCAGTATCATCGGCGGCCCAGACTTGACTTCTGAGTTCGGGATGGGATCAGGTATATCCCTGGACCTGTAATCGCCGACAAAGCCGCAAGGTGCCTTTCGGCACCTTGCGGCGGTAAGACGAATTCATGTGTAGTGTCGCACCGGTTGTCGTAGAACAACCTTTGTGAACATGGCTCGTGCAACCGATTCAGGCTCGCCACCTTTCAGTGGGCGCCGGAACCCGGTCGGCACGACAAGGTCTTCGACCGTTAGTACCGCTTCGCTGAACGCATTTCTGCGCTTACACGTGCGGCCTATCAACCCGGTGGTCTTCCGGGGGTCTCTCATTCTAAAGAACGCGCAACATTCATCTTCGGGGAGGCTTCCCGCTTAGATGCTTTCAGCGGTTATCCCTGCCTCACTTAGCTACCCAGCGATGGACCGAGCGGTCCAGCTGGCACACCAGGGGTGAGTCCCTCCCAATCCTCTCGTACTAGGGAGAACTCCGGTCAATATTGCAACGCCCACAGCAGATAGGGACCGACCTGGCTCACGCCGGTCTGAACCCAGCTCGCGTACCACTTTAATGGGCGAACAGCCCAACCCTTGGGACCGCCTTCAGCCCCAGGATGTGATGAGCCGACATCGAGGTGCCAAACCGCTCCGCCGCTATGGAC
>CAZJIB010000026.1:0-18343 GCA_964546085.1 uncultured Isosphaeraceae bacterium | reverse complement strand
TGCGGTTGGCGCTATGGCGTCTCCTCGGCGGTGGCTGACTGCGCGACATGCCATGCCTATTCCTCCTCGCCCATGACGGTTTCCAGCAACTTGCTCATCTGCTTGCGAACATCGGCCTCGGAGGCGTCCGTGGCAGCGAGGTCGGCAACGACCTTGCGGACGACATCCTCCTCGCCGGGCTCTTCGAAATCACTCTTGACGACGGTCTTCGCGTATGCATCGGCATCGTCGCCTTCCTTACCAAGGAGCCCGGCCGCCCAAAGGCCCAGCCGGTAGTTCCGGCGGGCAATGGCCTTGAATCGCCGTTCCTGATCGTGGGCGAACTTGGCTTCAAAGGCCTGTTCGCGGGAGTCAAAGCTACTCATGATGATTCTCCATGTGTACTCAAGATTGTACTCATGCTGCGTGCTTCGTTTCGTGCTCCTCGGTGCGGATGCTCTTGCTCATGCCGATCCAGGTGGACGGGACGAGAATGAGCAACAGGCCAGCGAGGTGCATGAGGTTGAATGTCGTGCCGTCCCAGAACACCATATCCATGAGGTAGGCGAACGCTGCTGTCAGCAATCCTGCCAGCCCCCCGATGACTGCCCCGATCATCTGCATCGACTTGGTCAAGAAGACCTGAAAGAGTGTCCCACACAACCCCACAGTCGCCAGCAACCCAATGCCACGGGCGTCAAAGAGGCTTTCAACATGGTGATGGCCGCCACCGATGAAGTAGGCGGCGAGTGCAATTGCCAAAGTGACAACCGTCATGTGAAAGGCGAGCGCAGCAGCCGAAATATCACGGACATAGTCGGTCAGGAAATACCCCAGCCCGCTCAAGACGACCGAGGCAATGGCGATGAGCAACACCGGGAGGTTCTCTTTGAATTGGACGCCAAGCATCATCATTCCGCCCAAAATCATCACGCCAGTCGCCGCCCAGAAGAGCCAGCGAAAACGAGCGCCGAGTACGATCATTGCGATGAAAGCGATCCAGATGGGCCGGGTACCCATGAGCGTCGTGGCTTCGGAAGGCGAGAGTTCGGCAACGGCGTAGTAAATGCCGGTGAGGTACAGCGCAAGGGTACCGCTTCGAAGCAGAATGACCGGCCGAAACAGTTCCAACTTGCGAATGTCGGGCCACGCCATCGGCAACACAAACACCAGACCAAACACCGCCCGGGCAAGAAGACCTGTTTGCCAACCGACTTCCTTGGATTGATCTAGCGCCTTGACTGCTTCCAGGCCCAGGGCGAGCAGGAACGCGCCGGAGACCAGGAGCATGAGCCCCTTGATGTGTACTGACCGCGGCAGATCAGCATCAGGCGGAAGGTTTTCGGATGTCGTGGGTGGTGTTTGCGTCACTTCTCGTCGCAACAGCCTAGCAGGCCGCTCAAGGACAACATCGTTCTTGAGCGGCCTGCTGGCAGGAGCGTTGAGCGTACGATGCCCGCGTCATGCAGTATCTCGTCATCAGCAGCAGCCGAAACCCCCAGAGCCGCAGCCGCGACATGGCCCGCACATGTTTCGCAGCGCTGAAGGCAGAAGTAGGCGATCGTGCTTCGTCGTTTCTGGACGCTGGCGCGATGGACCTGCCCATCTGTGATGGCGACGCTGCGTGGAGTCATCCCAACGCCGTGGCAGTAAAGGAAGCCATCGTGAAGGCTGACGGGATTATTCTTTCCAGCGGCATCTACAACTACAACGCATCCGCTGCAGCGAAAAATGTGATCGAACTCGGCGCAAGTGCGTGGAGCGAGAAGGTCGTCGGCCTGTGCTGCGCAGCGGGCGGCACCGCATCGCACATGTCCCCGCTTTCGCTCATTGCATCGCTGATGCTCGACTTTCGCTGCGTCATCGTGCCGCGGTATGTGTATGCCAGCGGCGAGCATTTTTCGGATGACGGGAATGTGGATGAGCCCACCGCTCAGAGACTGTCTGCACTGGCGGAGGATTGCGTCCGAATGACCTCTCGGCTTGCGTCACATGCTTGAACTCCTGCCGTGCATTCTCGCCGCGCAGTCTCCGATCTTGATTGATTGGAATGGCATGCCCGATCAGCATTGGACTGGCGCTGCGTGGCATGCAAATCGCCTTCAGGATTGGCAAGTCGTGGATGAGGCCATCGAGTGCTCGGAAGTGGCGCCGCGGCTGCCAATGCGGACGCTGCATCTCTTGACTGCGACGGTCGCGGGCCCGTACGCCGCGGAAGTCACCACTGGCATTGCAGAAGAGGATCTTCCGGGTGCAGACAATGCCTGGAGTGGATTCCTGATCGGATCCGGCAACGAGGCAATCGATTACCGATTGACGGCGATGGTCCATCATGTGCCGGCAGAAGACGGCGGTCTCATCGCGCTTGTCGACCATCAGGGTGCGGTATCGCTGCGCCGAAACGACGCTCCGGTTGGCGGCGCAGGACTGTGGACCATCCAGACGAAGGTTGGTCCGGCGCAGTTGCCGCTCATCGAACCGAGTCGCCGGGAGGGTGAGGGATTCGGTACTGGTGGAATCAAGCCTGTGCGCCTGCGGGTTGAAGTACTGGACACAGTGCATGGTCGTGTTGCGCTGACCGCCAACGACGCCGCCAGCGGCGAACTCCTGAGCCGCGCCGAGTATGACGGCATCACCCCCGCCCTTCTGGATGGAAACATCGCCCTTGTCTCCCACCATGGCCCGCAAGGCGGAGCATCCGGCCATCGCTTCGATGACTTCTCGCTATCGGGGGCCGGTGTGGTGTTGCACCCTGAACGTGCTTTTGGGCCGGTGCTGTGCGTCCTCTACACACTGAGCGAGGGCATCTTGAAGATGACGGCCCAGTTTCCGCCGCTTGGTGGACCTGCTGCCGCGATGCTCCGCATTGGTGATCGAGAGGTCCGCGCCGACATCGACAGAGACAGTTGGACGGCGACCTTCAGGATCCCGAATTGGGATGACGCTGCGGATGCGCCCTATGCGGTTGCGTTATGTGGTGACGACCGCTGGTACGAGGGCGAGGTTCGAGCCGAACCACCGGGAGATGAGCCCCTGAAGGTGGCGGCGCTGACCTGCCACAAGTCATACACGGGTAATCTGAAGTGGAATCACGATGGTTTGTGGTCGCCGCAGAATGACATTGCGGCCGCCGTTGCTGCAGCGGATCCGGATCTCTTGTATTTCAGCGGGGATCAGATCTATGAGGGCGACATTGCGCCTGCGGTTCAGCGCAACGAAGATGCCTACCTGCTGGACTATCTCTACAAGTGGTCCCATTGGTGCTGGGCGTTTCGCGATCTTGCCGCAACGCGACCCTGCATCACGATTCCCGACGATCACGATGTCTACCACGGCAATCTCTGGGGCGCCGGGGAGCGCGATGCGCAGCCAGTCAAGGGGTTGACCGCGCAGGACAGCGGCGGATACAAGCATGGTCCTCGGTTCGTCAATGCTGTGCACCGCACCCAGACGGCTCATCTGCCCGACCCTGTCGATCCTGCGTTCGATGCGCAGGGAAACAGCGTCTACTTCACCCGGCTTCGCTATGGCGGGCTGGACATCGCCATCTTGGGTGATCGGCAGTTCAAGGAGTCGGCGGCGATCGCCGTACCGCAGGGCGACGTGTACAACGGTTGGTTTCGGGCGGAGGGCTTTGACGCAAAGCGAGATGCGGATGATGCAAGCATTCCCTTGCTCGGATCACGACAGGAAGCCTTTCTGGATGAGTGGTCAACATCGTGGCAGGATGGCGATTGGATGAAGGCGGTCTTCTCGCAGTCGCCCTTTGCGTGCATTCAGACGCTCCCGCGTGGCACGGTCGGGGGGAAGCAGGCTGGTCTTCCGATCTTTCCTGTCGGCGAGAGTCCTCCGGATGATGTGCCTGCCGCCGATGCGGACAGTAACGGGTGGCCTCAAAGCGGTCGGAACCGAGCGCTGCGGTATCTCCAACGGGCCAATGCTGTGCATGTTTGCGGCGATCAGCACCTTGGATTTGCCGCGAGGTACGGCATCGACGAACACGGGGACGGAACAATCCTGTTCTGCACACCAGCAATTGCCAACAGTTGGCCGCGGCGGTGGATGCCGAGTGGGCAATCCGTAACCGGCGACCATGTCGATGGATTCGGGAATCTGATGACCGTGCTGGCTGCATCGAATCCGCATGTGTCGGGACACGAGCCCGCGGCGCTCCATGACCGGGCTCCCGGCTGGGGGCTCCTGATCTGCGACCCAAAGACGGAGACGCTTCGTATCGAGGCTTGGCCGCGGTGGGCATCTCCCGACGCGTCCGATCGGGATCAGTATGCCGGCTGGCCAATTGTCATTGAGAAGGCCGGGCGAAGCGGGATTCGATCGCCGAATTGACTGAGAAAGCCTCCCTTCCGGGGGTTGCGGAGGGCGGCCGGGGAGTATGATGACCACAGACACACACTCGCACCCATGATGAAAGGAGTTGTCATGAGCGACTGGATGTTCCCGAGTTTCTACGACACGGATACGACGATCGGAGGGTTCATTCTTCCAAGACAGGAGGAGTGGAGCCGCGAGACCTCGCCACCGGCATGGGAGCCACCGGCTGCCGTCGTGCATACGAATCCGTTGCAGACGCCCACGCCGGCTACACAGGCGGCACCCACGCAGCGCACCTGGTAGAGGGGTGGCCTGAGTCAGATTCCCCGGGGTGAACTTGGTGAAGCGCTTCTTTCAATGTCGGGCTGATCGAGTGGTTCGTGCCTCGCCATTGCGGGCACCTTCGAGGTACACTGTGCGGCTCTCCCGAGATCCCTCATGATCATTGGTGTTGCCAAGGAAATCCTCCCGGACGAGCGTCGGGTTGCGCTCGTGCCGCAGGCTGTTGAAGCCCTGCGGAAGCAGGGTTTTTCGGTGCTGGTGGAAGCCGGTGCCGGACTTCGCGCGGACTTCGGCGACCCCAAGTATGAAGAGGTTGGCGCAGAGATAGTGAAGATCGCCGCTGATCTCTGGGCGAGGAGTGATCTTGTCGTCAAGGTGGCACCGCCGCAGCCGATCCCCGGGGACGGCAACGAGGTCGACATGCTCCGCGACGGCGGGAAGCTCATGAGCTTCATATGGCCCGCGGACAACACCGAGCTCATGCACAAGTTGGCGGAGCGGCATGCCACCGTGCTGGCGATGGACTGTATTCCACGGATTACGCGGGCGCAGAAGATGGATGCGCTGAGCGCCATGGCGAACATTTCCGGCTACCGCGCTGTAGTCGAGGCGGCCAATGACTTTCCCCGTTTCTTTGCGGGGCAGACGACTGCTGCCGGGCGTATCGATCCGGCCAAGGTACTCATCATCGGCGGCGGCGTGGCAGGTCTCTCAGCCGTGGGTACTGCAAAGGGCATGGGGGCGATTGTCCGCGCATTCGACACGCGGAAGGCCGTGCGAGAAGAGGTCGAGAGCCTTGGTGGCGAGTTCCTTGAATTGGAGTTCGTTGAGAAGGGCGAGGGCGAGGGTGGGTATGCAACCAAGATGTCCGATGCATTTCTTGACGCAGAGAGAAAGCTCTTTGCGGAACAGGCGATCGAGGTTGACATCATCATCACGACCGCGCTGATTCCGAACAGGGTGGCGCCGGTTCTGATCACGGCCGGGATGGTGGAGAGCATGAAGGAAGGCTCTGTGATCGTCGACCTTGCGGCCGAGCGGGGCGGCAATTGTGCGCTGACCGACCCAGGTGGCAAGGTGGTGCATCACGGCGTGACGATTCTCGGCTATACCGATCTTCCGAGTCGCATGGCGACGGTGTCAAGCAGGTTGTACGGCGCTGCGATAGTGGCGCTTCTTGATGACATGGGCGGCGATGAGGGATTCCATGTCGACATGGAGGACGATGTCGTACGAGGCGCACTTGTGGTACACGAGGGCGACATTACCTGGCCGCCGCCGAAGCCGCGGAACCCAGGTCCACCTTATTCGATCGATACGGGCCAGCGGCCCGCGGACGAATCTGCAGATGACGCGGTGGGGATCCAGGAGGAACAGGCCAGTCCGCTCAACCTGCGTCCGATCGCTGCGATCGTACTTACGGCGGCTCTGTTGGTCCTCCTGGGCATGTACATGCCCGACACGTTTCTGCGCCACTTCACAGTGTTCGTGCTTGCGTGCTTCGTCGGGTGGCAGGTTGTGTGGAATGTCAAGCCCGCGTTGCACACCCCACTGATGAGCGTGACAAACGCAATCAGCGGCATCATCCTCATCGGAGGCATGGTGCAGGTGTCCGGGTCATTGACGGCTGCTACCACCATTCTTGGAGCAGCAGCTGTCTTGTTGGCAGCAATCAATGTGTCTGGTGGTTTCCTTGTGACCAGCAGAATGCTGGCGATGTTCAAGCGGTAATGTGATGTCAGAAAGTCTCGTCACAGTTGCATACATCACGGCCGCAGCGCTCTTCATTCTGAGCCTTGGCGGGCTGTCAAATCAGGAGACCGCGCGGCGAGGAAATCTCCTTGGAATGATTGGCATGTTGATTGCGCTCGCAGCGACGGCTGCAGGCGTGAAAGTCAGCGGAATTGGCTACGGGGTGCTGGCGGCGGCGATTCTCCCGGCGTGTCTTATCGGTGGAACGCTTGCTCAGCGAGTGAAGATGACGGAAATGCCCCAACTGGTGGCGATTCTACACAGCTTTGTCGGCGCAGCGGCAGTGTTGGTTGGGCTGGCTCTCTATGTCAATGCAGATTCGCACCTCGAAGGCGTCGAAGCCCGCGTGCATGAAATCGAGATTTTTGTGGGTGTGTGTATTGGATCAATCACTTTTACCGGTTCGGTCATTGCGTTCGGCAAACTGCACGGGATGCTCTCGGGCAAGCCACTGTTGCTGCCCGCACGACATGTCTTGAATCTCATTGTTCTGGCGGCGACGATCTGGCTGGGAGTCTTGTTTGTCGGCAACCCATCTCTGGATGTCGGGTTGCTCGTGCTTCTTGGGGCGCTGATATTGACAGGCCTGTTGGGCATTCATCTGGTCATGGCAATTGGCGGGGCGGATATGCCGGTCGTGGTGTCAATGCTCAACAGCTACTCCGGCTGGGCAGCGGCCGCCTCAGGCTTCATGCTTGGCAACGACCTGCTGATCATTACGGGGGCGCTTGTCGGCAGCAGCGGTGCGATTCTGAGTTACATCATGTGCCAAGGAATGAATCGCTCACTCGCAAATGTGATTCTTGGCGGGTTTGGCACCGCTGATGGCGGTGGAAGTGCGGCGGCGGTAGCAACGGGCGATGCTGCTTCGGTTTCGGTTGAGGACACGGCGAAAATATTGTCCGAGGCGAAGCGAGTCATCATCGTCCCCGGCTACGGCATGGCGGTGGCGCAGGCGCAACACGCACTGGCGCGAGTAACAAGCATCTTGCGAGAACGCGGGGTTGAAGTTCGTTTTGCCATTCATCCTGTAGCGGGAAGGTTGCCGGGGCACATGAATGTGTTGCTGGCCGAGTCGAAGATCCCCTATGACATCGTCTTGGAGATGGACGAGATCAACGATGATTTCCCGTCGACTGATTTGACGCTGGTGATCGGTGCAAATGACATCGTGAACCCGTCCGCCGAGGATGACCCAGGCAGCCCGATTGCCGGAATGCCTGTGCTGCAGGTTTGGAAGGGAAAGCAGGTCGTGGTGCTGAAGCGGAGCATGGCCAGCGGGTATGCAGGGGTGGAGAATCCGCTCTTCTTCCGCGACAACACCTCGATGCTCTTTGGGGACGCCCGTGAGAACGTCGAAGCGATTCTCGCCGCCCTTTGAATCCAAACCGAATCCGATTTCGTAGACTGTCAGGCATGACGATCATGCGAATGCTCTTTGCGATTGCCGTGTTGTGTTCCAGCGCTGTCTCTGCCGCCCCGCCACTCCGGCTGGAATTTGGCGTCTATCCCTCTGACCGCGCTTCGATCATGTATCGGAAGTTCATGCCGGTGCTGGAGGCGTTGGCAGAGCCATTGCAGCAACAATTGGGCCGCCCGGTAGATATTCATCTGACGATCTTCAAGGATTACGAGGATGGAATTGATGCGTTGGCCACGGGCCGCGTGGACTTTGTACGGTTCGGTCCGGCGTCGTACATTCTTGCTCATGAACGCAATGAAGATGTGGCGTTGTTGGCGATGGAACTTCGGAAAGGTCGCAAGCGATTCAATGGTTTGATTGTGACGCGGGCGGATTCGGGAATCAGGCGGCTCTCCGACTTGAAGGGCAAACGATTCGCTTTCGGCGACGCTCACTCGACCATCGGTCGGTATCTGGCGCAGGCAGAATTGCTGGACGCAGGGTTGGTTGCGGATGATCTCGCGTCGTTCGAATATCTGGGCCGCCATGACTTGGTGGCGAAGGCCGTGATCGACGGGACCCATGATGCTGGCGCTCTGAAGGAATCGACCTATCGCAAGTTGTGCCTGCCAGACGAAGTCGTTGTCGTGAAGGCGTATGAGAATGTCACCAAGCCATGGGTGGCTCGTGGAGATCTCGACCCAAGGATCCGCTCCGCCATTACAGCCGCCCTGCTGGACGTGGAGGAGGTGGCGGTATTGGAGGAGCTCGGTTGCACCGGATTCACCGAGGCCGATGAGCAGGAATATGCCGTCATCGATCGCCGAATGAAGCAGGCTCGTGCTTTCGACCCGGAGCCCTCCACCGACTGACCTTCTCCGTATTATGTAAAACTCACCTTCTCCCGCTCCGAGGCCAAACCGCGCAGCACCTGACTATCACTCACTGTGCGAGGGTGATGGTGCAAACGCCAAAGGTGAGGCGGCGTTGGGTGAGATGGGCAAAACCGGCGTCTTGGACAAGAGCGGCAAGAGCGTCTGGATCAAGGAAAGTATCGACGCTGCGGGGTAGATATCGATACGCGCCGCTGCTATCGCCCGCGATCCAGGCAGCCGTCCTGGGCATGATGTGCCTCGAGTACAGATCGTTTGCCGCCGCCATCACCCTGTTCCCGGGGCGAGAAAACTCCAGAATCACCAGCCGGCCCCCCGGCCGCAAGACCCTGCGGAACTCGGCGATGGCCATCTTCGGATCCTGCACATTCCGCAGCCCAAAGGCAATGGACACAATATCCGCCGAGTCATCAGGAATCGCCAACCGCATCGCATCGCCCTCCCGATACTCCACGCCACCACCCTTCGAGCATGCAATCGCAAGCATCTCCGGCGTAAAGTCCACCCCGATCACCGACCCCACCCCCGCATCCGCAAACAACCGAGCCAAATCGCCCGTCCCACATGCCACATCAACCACCGCATCACTCTCACGCGGCGCCGCCATCGCCACCGCCGCTCGCCGCCACCGCTGATCACACCCAAATGAATGCAGCCGATTATTGAGGTCGTACCGATGGGCAATCGCCCCAAACATGGCCCGAACCCGCCCCGCCTTGTCAACGACCGCGTGCGGGTCATCTCGCAGGTCATGGTCACTCCACGCCGGAGATTTCGGAGTGTCTGGGCGTTGCGATGTCTCCTCCATGCACCGATGATACCCATCATGCCCTTGAGACTCCTCGCCACGCTCGCCGCTGCCCTGCTGGTCGCCTGCTCCCACAACCCCGCAACCGGCCGCCGCCAATTGCTCCTGATGTCGCCCGCGCAGGAAGTCGCCATCGGCAAGAAGGCCCGCGGCCCACTCATCAAACACTACGGCGGCGAAGTGCAAAGCCAGCAAGTGCGAAACTACGTCAAACGCGTCGGCGACTCGCTGCTACCCGGCATCGAAGGTCAATACCGAAACCTCCCCTGGTCCTTCACCGCCCTCAAGAGCGACGAAATCAACGCCTTCAGCCTACCCGGCGGCCAAGTCTTCATCACCAAAGGCCTCCTCCAGAAACTGCGATCGGAAGCCGAACTCGCCGCCGTCCTCGGACACGAAATCGGCCATGTCACAGCCCAACACCATGACGAGCGACTCTCCCACGCCAATGTCATCAACACCACCGCCGCCGTCCTCGCCCAAGGATCAGGCAACGCCCCGACCATCAGCCAGATCGTCAACGCCGCTGGCGGAGGTTACCTCCTGCGGTTCTCACGCGATCAGGAAATGGAAGCGGACGACCTCGGCGTGCGATACATCGGCGCCGCAGGCTATTGGACACCCACCATGATCCTCATCCTCCGCGTACTCGATGAGGGACCACATTCCCCCGAAGTCTTCTCCACCCACCCCCTGCCCAAGTCCAGAATCGATCGACTCGAGGGCATCGTGCCGATACCTGAGAATAGGCCCCAAGACGCCCAATATCGTAAAGCAGTGCTCGATCAACTCAACTGACAGGTACAATCCGCCCACCCCCGGACTCTCCTCCGGGACTCTCCCCCGGGGATCTCCCCCGGGGCCCCTTGGAGCACACCATGATCATCGACTGCCACACCAGACTCTGGTCCGACCCCCGTCAACTCGGCGAGACAACGGCACGCACGCTCGTTGACCGACCACCAGCATGGGCCGAACACAGCGGCGACGCGGCCGCCCTCGGACGAGCCATGGCCTGCGTGGACGCATCACTCGTACTCGGCCACCGCGCCGAACTTGTCGGTGCACATGTCCCCAACGAACTCATTGCCGACTTTGTCGCAAGAGACCCCCGCTACCGGCTCGGCATCGCAGGCATTGACCCGCTGGCAGAATCCGCGATGCAGGATCTTGACACAGCCCTTTCGCTCGGTCTTGTCGGCGTCGTGGTAACCCCAGCGGTCGCTGGCTTCCACCCAACACACTCCGCGGCCATGCGCATCTACGAACGATGTTGCGAACGATCGATGCCCGTCATCGTGACAATGCCCGAGCCACTGCCCGCCGCAGCCGTTCTTGAATTCGCTCGGCCCACACACTGGGATGAAGTCGCCCGCGCACTCCCCACACTTCGGTTGTTGTTCACATCAGTCGGATACCCATGGGTGGATGAGACATTGATGCTGGCAGGTAAACACGAGAATGTCTACGCGGAAGTTTCAGGCATCGCCACCTCGCCGTGGCAACTCTACAACACGCTTTCCGCCGCACTCAGTCTTGGCGTCATGGACCGCCTCCTCCTGGGCAGCGGATTCCCCCGGTCAACCGCCCAGTCAACGATCGAGGCGCTCTACAGCGTCAATCACAATGTGCAGGGCACTCCGCTCCCACCGGTACCTCGATCGCGTGTCAGGCAAATCGTCGAACGCAACGCACTCTCCTGCCTTGGCATCGACGCACCGAATGTCGGGCGATTGCCTGCCGACGAAACTGATCCCACCGTGCATACGCCCGGCATGCTGCTGGATCACGATGTTTCGTAAACGATTGATCATGGGATTGATCGCGGCGACCTGCATGGGTGGATGCGCCAGCGGCCCCGGCGATGTCAGCAGTTCATCACTGGAGGTTCGCTCTCTGGGGCTGACCCGGGTCGTCCTGCGTGTGCCCTCCACCACGACCTGCTGCATGGCAACCGACCTCAACAGCGGTGACCTGTGGCTGACGGACATCCCGCTGGAAGACCTCTATGCCGGCACAGTCGAATCCGGGCAGGTGATGCATCTCGAACTGCTCTGGCTTCCCCGTGCCGGCAAGACGCCGATCGATCCAACCGCGACGAATGTTTCCATTCGCCATGTGGTCTTTGCAGGCGGCGAGGTGGGCCTCTATGTCGGAGGAGGTTTCGGTTGGCCCCACGGAAACGCCGAAAGCGCGCTGCGCCTCAGCATGGAGCAGGCCACGATCGCCCTGCAAGCGTCAACACCAGGTTTCGAGGATTTGCTTTCGCCGGCAACCATGTCCGGCAGCATCGGCGGCATGGCCGATCCGGAACTTGCAGCCCGCATCTCCGCCGCCGTGGACAAACTGGTCAGCAAAGCCATCGAGTCGCCGACGATCGTTCGCCGCTGAACGACCTACGAGGCCTGAGTTTTCTTCTTGGTGGTCTTCTTCTTCGTCGTCTTCTTCGATGACGAAGTAGTAGCCTTCTTGGTCGTCTTCTTCTTCTTCTTCGCCGCCGGCGTATCACCGGTGACGATCTCACCAACGCGGATCTTCAAATATCGCTGGCGATGCCCCTGCTTGCGACGATATCCCTTGCGCCGTTTGAACTTGATGACATCGATCTTTTCGCCCTTGTACTCCTGAACAACCTCAGCCTCGACGCTGACGCCTTCGAGATACGGCGTGCCGATCTTGGCATCACCCTTGTCCGGGGCCACCAGAAGAACACGATCAAATGTCAGGGAGCTGGGGATGTCGCCATCCACATCACGACGATCGACCTCAAGGACATCGCCGGTGCTCATCTTGATCTGGGTGCCACTGTCTTCAACGATCGCGTACACGGGAAAGCTCCTTTGCAGGGAAGCCCCACAGGATACCTTCCCCACCGCCGCTATGCCAGCCCGCGAAGGCGATCGACGGCCTCATGGAGCGTCCTGAGCTCCTTGCAGAAGGCGAAACGCACCAAGTTTCGGCCCTCCCTGCTCTGGGCGTAAAACGCACTGGGGGGGATTGCCGCCACCCTGCAGGTGCGAACCAGATACTCACAGAACGACACATCGTCGCCAAACCCGAAGTTGCCGTGACCAGCCAGCACAAAGTACGTCCCCTGGGGGAGCCGCACATCAAAGCCGACCTCCTCCAGCCCCGAAACAAGGACGTCACGCCGCTGGCGATATTCCCGAACATACTCATGGAAGTACGCCTGCGGAGCCCGAAGAGCCACGGCCGCCGCCGCTTGCAACGGGGTGGCGGCACAAAACGATAGAAACTGGTGGGCTGATCGAATAGCCTTGGAAAGCGGCGGCGGCGCAACGGCCCAGCCAATTTTCCAACCGGTAACCGAAAACACCTTGCCCAGTGAGCGGAGCGTAATGGTCCGCTCCCGCATGCCGGGCAAAGTCGTCATCGGAACATGGCAACCATCCAGAACGAGTTTGTCATAGACCTCGTCACTGAGCACCAACGCGTCGTGTTCGATTGCGAGTTGGCCGATCAGTATCAGTTCTTCCTGCGTAAACACACGCCCGCTCGGATTGTGCGGTGTGTTGACGATCACCATCGCGGTACGGCTGCTGAACGCGGCCCGCAACTCGGCTTCATCAAGCGTGAAGTCGGGCGCGTGCAGCGTGACAATGCGGGGCACGGCACCAGCCATCGACAGGCAGGCCAGATACGAATCGTAAAAGGGTTCGATGACGATGACTTCATCGCCGGGTTCAACCAAACCGAGAATGGCGGCGGCGATGGCCTCGGTACTCCCGCAGGTCACCGTCACTTCCTCCATCGGGTCTATTGGAATCTCGAATGTCTCCCCCACCGCCTCGACAAAAGCCGGTAACCCGGCCGAACGCGAATACTGGTTGTGGCCGCTACGAATCGCCTCGACGGCCGCTTCCTTGACGAAGTCGGGGGCGTCAAAATCCGGAAACCCTTGCCCGAGGTTGATGGCATCGTGCTCGATGGCCAGACGGCTCCACGTCGCAAACACCGTTTCGCCGAAGGGAGCCAGCCGCATTGCCGTCCTCGCCATCGGCACAGTGTACGAATGAGCATGCATACCCGTTGGAGTGGGAGGAGTCGGCGCTCCAACCCCAAGTGGTCGAAATCGACTGCCTGAAGCCGCGCAAGCCGAATTCCTGTTGGGTGCCCCCCCGCTCTGAAAGACTTGTATGCCGTGGTCGTCGAGGTCTACGAGTTGACCGCTGAAGGCGGCCGCGGCCGGTGTGTGAGCGGCAATGGTGGGCTCATCATCGGCGGCGTCGCCGCAGGCCACCGCGGCCCTGCACGACCGCAGTCAAGCATCTCGGCAGAACTTGTCGTCACGCAACAGTGCCCGCACGGGTACGAGGTCGATATCGTCGAGGTGTGGGCGTACGACGCCAAGCGAGTGGAGCAAGCAACCGAGTCATAGAGAGTTCTTGGGAACTGTCAATTACTCGCAAGGTCCCCAGGCCGCAATGACGGTCAGTAGATCAGCAACATCCACAGTACCGCTGTCATCAATGTCCTCCGGGCATCCCGGGCACGCGCCCCAAGCACTGATGATCGCAAGCAGGTCCGCAATATCCACGGTGCCGCTCAGGTCGATATCCCCAAGGCATGAACTCGATGGTGCGGTTGCAATCGCTGTTGTTACCGAGGCTCCTGCGCCGCTGCCACGCAGTACAACACCGTCCGAGATCGCCACTAGATCGGCAAGACCGTCACCGTCAAGATCTCCACTTGCCACCCTGGAGGGGTTCAATCCAGCAAGGGCCAGATCCGGCAGCTCGGAAAGCGTAATGACGGTGTCGGTGTCATTGCGAAGAATGATGATTGACGGCACGCCCCCCGCTGGCGTCGCAATCACCGCAAGATCGTTGTCACCGTCGCCGTCAAAGTCCCCCGCTGCGATGTCCTCAGGGCTGCTTCCGATTGCTGTGGTTGCTGCGGGGCCGTACCCGAAGGCGTCGTTCGGAATGACGCTAATGGATCCGGCCACTTGGTTGACAGTCACAATCTCATCTTTAGTGTCATCGCCAAGGTTAACGACAACCTGTCGTGTTGGCGCGTCGCCGACGCCGATGGCTGTCATCATGCCAAGGGGAATGGTTCCGTCGTCCTCCAGTGTGCGAATGCCAACCATATCGTTGTCAGCACTGGTGATGACAACATCCAAGTCCTTGTTGGTATCAACATCCGACGGGTCTATCTGTGTTGGTCGCATGACTGCCGCGGACGCAGTCTGTAGGAAGTCCGAACCGCGTCCTGCCATAGACGTGACATTTTGGAGGATAACCACGCGGTTTAGATTGCCGGCACAGGCTACGACGATGTCGATCCGCGACATCGCATCCGAAGTAACAAAGTTCCCCGTAGTCACATCCACCGGTCCATCCTCGACCTGGATGTCCGTTCTAGTAAAGGAAGCCGTGCCATTGTTCATCAGAACTGAGATGTCGTCGTCGTCGAAGTTAGATACCACTAGATCCGCGTTGCCGTCATTGTCAAAGTCTGCGGCACTGATGCTGCCAGGCGATCCGCCAACTACCACAGACGGAGTTTGCAAAGCCAGCCCCTGCCAAATACCGCCGCTCATGCCATTGTTCAGAAGGATGACCACCGTGCCATTGGCCTCAATCGGAACCGCGACATCATTGAACCCGTCCCCATTGAGATCCACAATGGCGATATCGGATCCAACGCCGCCGATATCGACTGATGCAGGATCAAGAAAAGCGATCTCGATCTGCTCATCGACATCGACATCACCGCCACGCAGCGGGGATGCAAAGGTGCAGGATCGGCCAGGGGCGAGGCCGCTGCAGAAGAGAACATCGAAGTTTCCATCTCGTTTGCCAAACTGGAAGAGATCGAAGGAATCCCCGATATTTGGAGCATAATCCGCGTCAAAATCTAACCGTAGCATGCCGCTCAATTCCGCGAGTCCGGTTACCAGGAGGCGATCATGATCCACGCCTGCTTGCGGTCCGGCGATGTCGAGTTCAAGTGCGCCAGACCAGCCGGGACTCTCCGAACTGCCCGCTGCCCATTGGGAGTATTCACCGAAAATCGTAAACTCTGCGGGGTCCCCGTTAGCCATGCCTGGGAGCAGTCGCCCACCTTGGCTGGTCAGACCGCCGGTCAGGCCTGCACCACCAACAACAATGCCCCATGGATCCAACCAGACTTCAGTGATCTGCGGGCTATGATTGTCGCTCAGGGATACTCGACCCCAACTTCCAACATCCAGCGACGGAAGGGTCAGGTCGCCACCGCCGCTGCCGAGATCCAAGGATAGTTGAGCGGTGTCCCCTTCGAATGGACCAACGACAAGAGTCTGCTGAATGTCATAGGACTGGCTGGAGAGGTCAAGTCTGATATCGCCTGCGCCAACGACCAGACCAGTGGTCGCAGCGAGGCTGCTAAAACTCACATCTACGCTCTCATCGGCACGAGCGAACAGCGCAGTATCCAAAACTTGCGGTGCAGCGCTGGGATACCAGTTCGCGTCGTACTCGAAGTAGCCGGAGGAGCCACCGATCCAGATGCGGTCACCCGGAGTCCCGGAATCAGGAGGCTGATACTCGTATGGACCAAAGTCGGCAAACGGCGCCGTTCCGGCTCCGGTGTCATCGGAAATCGGATCATCGACGAAACGAGGCTGCCCATCCAGATCCGTTGTTACTGAGATATCTCCATTGTTCGCCGCATCGATTGCCGGCGAGAGGGCGAATAGTCGGTAGTCATTATTCTCCGGGTCGGCAAATCGAGGGTTGGCCGACAGCACATTGAGCGTCGGGATGGGCGCATCGGCAGGATCATCCGGCCAAGACTGCACGATGCAATCATGCAGCCACGAAAGCGATGCTGGAACGTCGATCTGGGCGCTCGCGGATTCTCCTGTGAGATCCGTGTTGCCCCACAGGATCGAGTTGGAGCACTGGGCATGCGGATTCCCCGCGTTCGCCGCGTCGAAGATACCGGCACCCTTGTCGAGTGCCTGGTTGTCGGCAACGGTCGTAGTGTGCAGTTCGACCGTGCCGTGCTGGCCAAGAGCAATGGCTCCACCCCGCCATCCAGAATTTCCGGTGAGTAGGCAATTTGTCAGAATCGTGTCGTTCGATCCGGACGAATCATGCACGATATACAGGCCACCACCATGACCGTTGTCATACGAGGAGCCGTGCGCAACGTTCTGGGTGATCTTACAGTCGACGAACTGTGTTTCACCCGGCATGTTGTAGACGAACACGCCGCCACCATTGTCCGCAGTAGAGTTTCCGGTGATCTCACATTGCGTAATGACCGTCGGTGATGCAGGATCTGGACGCACATATAAACCACCACCATCAGCGGCTACAAGCGAAGTTAGGTTATTGGAAATAACGAGACCGGAAATGGCAGCATGTACCGATGAGAGGTGTACGCCGCCAGCAGCCGTCATGCCAGTGTTGTCGCTGATCGTGCAATCCGATACCTCGCTCAATGCGCTGAGGCCAGCGAGGTGGAGTCCGCCACCTGTCAATGCCATGTTGTCAGAAATCGTACAACCGGTGATGACAACGTCGGGATCCAGCGAATCAACATCTACCCGCATGCCACCACCGTGGTGATTGATGGAATTCGATACACCATTGCCTATGATTGAACAGTCTTCCACCCGCAGGACCAGAGAGCACCATGTATCACTGGTATCAACAGCGTGAATACCGCTCCCGCTCGTGTTGTTTCTGATGATGCAATTGGAGAGGTTGATGGCCGAGGCATAGCACGCGCATCCGCCGGTTATATACATACCGGCTCCAAGCTCAGCATCGTTATTCTCGATGATGCAGTCCGTAATGGTGGCCTGGCTCATCGCGCCACAGACACCGGATACATACACACCGCCACCAACATCACCCCAACCACCGGTAATGGTGAAGCCGGAAATCGTGGCTCCATCAAACCCGGCTTGAACGATGCGTACAACCGGGCTTTCTCCCTTGCCGTTGATGATCGTGCCCTCGGGACCATCGACCGACACTATGGTGATCGCCTTGGCCTGAAAGTCAATAGCACCCCAGTATGTGCCCGCTTCAACTTCAATAGTATCGCCATCAACGGCAACTGCTATCGCTTCTTGAATGATCGGATAATCCCCTGGCACGTTGATCGTTTCGGCATGGGATACCGCGGCCATGAAGGCCGCAGCAATAATGAAAACGAGTGCTCTCATGATTCCCCGCAACGTCTGCGGCGGGTTATGCCAAATAGAGCCAGCCCCAAAAGCGGCATCGTTCCCGGACCTGGCAACTCACCGCTGAAACCGATGTCCCACCGCACCGAGAACACGTCTCCCTCCTCTGCAGTGTCGAAAACCCAGCCGATCCCTTGCATGTCGAGTACAGCTGTGTCCATATCTTGAATAAATGCCCGGCTCGGATCATCGACCGCGACGAATCGGTCATCGAGCCATGACTCGAACCAGGGATCTTCGCTCCAAAGGTCCCACTCCGACATGTGACTGGCAGGCGCACTAGTCGACAGAATTGCATTGTCGAACGACCCGATGGTGCCATTTGCGTCTTCCAGAATGAATCCGTGAAAGTCAGCTGGCAGGAAGTGATAGTAATCGGTTGTCAGCCCGTCAAGAATCGTCACACTGAATTCGATCGCCGTATCAGAGATGTCAATGTCGTATTGGACCGTTCCAACGATCTCTGGTACGCCGTACCCGCCGCTGTAGTTATAGAGATAGTCCGTAGTGGAAAACTCGACATCATTGGTGACTGTGTACAGGTCAGGCCCGACCGTGTAACCACTGCTGCCTGGCCACCCTGTGAAGGAATAGGCCATGTTGACTTCTTGGCCGATCATCCCCGCCATCGTGTTAGAGGCGAGGCACAACGCTATCGTCGATCCTAGACCCTGCATTTTGGATTT
>CAZJIB010000025.1:0-23326 GCA_964546085.1 uncultured Isosphaeraceae bacterium | reverse complement strand
GGGCGACGGGGCTGCCTGACGAGTTGACGCATGACCTGCAAATAAGCGGGCCTGCCCCGTGCCCGCTACTTCACTTCGCCAGTCGCGCCAATCAAGCCTGCGGAGAGGTCGGTGTGGTGATGGACCATCTTCCAGCCGCCCTGCTCCTTGCGGAAGATGTTCGTCGCTCTAAATCGCACTTCAACTGGCTTGCCGTCAGCCGTCATGTTCTCGCCCACTTCCTCTGTGACGGTGTACCCCATGCACGGCCCTGCGACCACCTGCATGTTCTCAGCCACAACCTTGCCGCCGAGTTTGAGCGCAGCTTCTCGCCGCCACTCTTTTCCAACAGCATCCCAGCCAACAATGCGCCCACCCATCGGACCGAGCTGCGAGACATCCGATTCGTGCGACCACACCGCCTCCATCGGGGTGATGTTGCCAACAAACATCTCGTTGAGCGCCGCATAGAACGCATCGTTTGCCGCGCGGACACCGGCAATGTCGCCTGCGGTCGGAGGACAGCAGACAGCCGAATCACTCGAAAAAGCGGTTGGACAGCAGATCGGACTCGTGGACTGACATCCGGCGATCGCGACTGCCGCGAGGATGGCGATTGAAATGCTGGACAGTCGAGTGCGTACAACGCGAGAATACATGGGCATGAGCTCCTGAGTGTGTTGATGGGAATTCATCGAAAAGACCCTGTCGGCACGTGTGTCAGCAGAGCTTGAGGTGAACTCCCCCGGCTGGACTCGAACCAGCAACCTAGCGGTTAACAGCCGCTCGCTCTACCAATTGAGCTACAGGGGATCGAGCGGCGTAGGATACCCCCCCTCCGGGCATCGTCAAGCCCTCTCCCCACAGGGGTTGCAGCACGCACCATGATCCCTACACTATGGGGCTCCCGGCAAGCATCGCCGGATCGGAACACACCATGAAGAACGACATCCACCCCGAATACCACGACGACTGCAAGGTCTATTTCCGCGGCGATCATGTCATGACCGTCGGAGCCACCGTGCCGGAAATGCATGTCGAAATCTGGTCCGGCTCCCACCCCTTCTACACCGGCAAGTCCTCCTTCGTAGACACCGCCGGCCGCGTTGAGAAGTTCCAGAAGAAGTTCGGCGGCAACTACTTCAAGAAGAAGTAGCCCCCGAAACCGCCCTCGGAATCGCGCCCCCGAAACAGTCCCCGGATTCGCCCGCGACTCACATCATGGGTACCCTGCTGTCACCGCGCCATGACCGAACGCATCCCTGAGAACGTCCTCCAGAAACTTCGGGACATCGCTGCGCAACACACGGATCTCTCCGCAAAGCTCATGGACAGCACAGTCCTCGCCGACCATCGCCAAGTCCGAACACTCTCCATCAAACGAGCCGCCATCGCCCCCATCGTCGAACTCTACGAGGCCTACAGCGACGCCGAATCACAGATCGCAGAACTCGAAGAACTCATAGCCGGCGGCGAAGACGATGAACTGATCGCCATAGCCCGCGAAGAACTCCCCGCACGCTCCAGCCAATTGAGCAATCTCACCCAGACCATCCAACAGAAACTCGTCACCGCAGATGACCAGTCCGTTGGCTCGATCATCGTTGAAATCCGCGCAGGCGTCGGCGGTGACGAAGCAGCCATTTGGGCCGGCGACCTCGACGACATGTACCGCCGCTACGCCGCTTCAAAGCAGTGGACCGTCGAAGAACTCGAGCGAAGCCCGGGTGAACAAGGCGGTTGCAAATCCGTGATACTCGCCATCGCCGGCGAAGGCGTCTGGACAAACCTCGGCTTCGAAGGCGGCACCCATCAAGTCAAACGCGTCCCCGCCACCGAAGCCCAAGGCCGCATTCACACCTCCACTGCCACCGTCGCCGTGCTCGCCGAACCAGAAGAAGTCGAAGTCGAAGTCAACACCACCGATGTCAAGGAAATGATCACCACCGCAACCGGACCCGGCGGACAGAATGTCAACAAGGTCGCCACCGCCGTGCACCTCATCCATGAACCAACCGGTATCGAAGTTCGCATGCAGGACACCAAGAGCCAGGCCCAGAACCGCGAGAAAGCATGGAAACTGCTCAGGGCGAGACTCTATGAACGGCAGAAAGCCATGATCGAGGCCGAGCGGGCGGAAGCCCGCAGCTCGATGATCGGCGGCGGACAGCGGGCAGAAAAGATCCGCACCTATCGCTACAAGGACAACCTCGTGGTAGATCATCGCCTTGGACAGTCCTTCAACCTCTCCGAAACACTCGCCGGAGGCGTGCAGGGACTCATCGACCAACTGATCGAAGCAGAAACCGCTCGACGCCTTGCCGAACTCTAACTCGCCGCCTACGATCATTCTGCGGATGAGCGTGACGGGGCCACTGACCCACGAGACCTGTGCTCACAGAACGATTGGATCAACGCTCATGTACACCTTCACCAAATCACTGCGAATGCGAGGCTTCACCCTCATCGAAGTACTCGTGGTCATCGCCATCATCGCAGTACTCGCAGGCATCCTGCTCGTAGCGCTCTCTTCGGTACAGAAGGCGGCAAAGAAGACGAAGACCGATTCGCTCATGCAGTCATTCGGCCGAGCATGCGACATGTTCGCACTGGACCACGATCGCTATCCGGGCATCCTCCCCGACTCCGCCCGCAGCAGCGCCGATGCTTCGGCAATTACCCCGATGGGCAACGCCCTTCTGGAACTGATGGGCGGCGCTCGCGTCGAAACCGACAACTCGCCATCCGAGGTCCGCGACGAGTACGCCAATTTCGAAGGCACGGAGTACACATTCGAAGATCAGTTCACGGGCGACACATGGCGACTCAAGTTCAACGCCGATGAGTTCGGCGCAGGACCGTGGATCAACGGGCGAGACTACGAACCCTACTTCAGCCCCAAGGGCGGCGACTTGCAATACATCGCCCCAGAACAGGGCGGGACGGGGAGCGGCGAGTATGTCTTCCCGCGACTTGTCGATGCCTGGGAGAACCCGATCATCTACCTTCGCGCGGCACGGGATGACGGCCCATTACTGGATGACCCTGCCGAGAACGGGTACCCGCAACTGGACAACACGATCCCGCAGTTTGACCTGCCCGACCTCCAGAACTACTTCCCCGAACCTTGGCAGGACGAGCATAGTTTCATCGGTACTCGTGAATCAACTGAAGATCGACTTGCCTGGCTGACGCTGCGCCTCTCCCACCCTTCGTTCTGGGAGGGCATCGACAACAGCGGCGTCGCGTGGGCTACTGCCCGAGGAAAATACCTGCTGCTCTCCCCAGGCCCGGACAAGATCTACTTTGAAAAGGCAAGCCCACCACTCGATGTCGACGGGACGGAATTGACAAACCCGACCAGCGGCGACATCACGCCAGACAAAATGACGACATGGGACGATGTCGTTGTATTCGGGGGCGGCTAAGCGTTAGTCCGCCGACAAGAACCCTGCACCATCGAGATACTCGACGACCATGCGAACGCAGGTCTCGACATCGTGCTCGTGGGTCGCAACGACCAACTCGGCATTCTCAGGCGCCTCATACGGTGCATCGATACCCGTAAAGCCCTTGATCTCGCCAGCACGTGCCTTGGCATACAAACCCTTCGGGTCGCGTTCCTCGGCAGCCTCAAGCGAGCAGTCGATATAGACCTCGACAAACGGAAGACCGGCCTCTTCGTGCAGCGCACGAACAGTGTTTCGATCCTCGATGTACGGGCTGATGAAGCTGGTGATCGAGAGAATGCCCGCGTCAGCAAACAACTTGGACACCTCGCCGATGCGACGGATGTTCTCCGTGCGATCCTCCGGCGAAAAGCCGAGGTTCTTGTTCAGACCGTGGCGAACATTGTCGCCGTCGAGCACATACGCATGCTTGTCGTTCTGAAGCAACACCTGCTCGACCGCAACGGCGATCGTGCTCTTGCCCGAACCTGACAACCCGGTGAACCAGATCGTCGCACCCTTCTGGCCGAGGTTCTTCTGTCGCTCCTGGTGAGTGA
This sequence comes from uncultured Isosphaeraceae bacterium, assembly GCA_964546085.1. GTDB lineage: Bacteria > Planctomycetota > Phycisphaerae > Phycisphaerales > SM1A02 > CAZJKE01. The sequence goes on along the minus strand of CAZJIB010000025.1, from coordinate 19,341 downwards.
CGGTGCCTTCGTGCCAGGTAATGTTCGTCGCAACTTGCTCTGTCATGGTGAGGTCTTTCCTTTGCGGTGGTTGAATATCTGGATTACGCGGTCACTGGCGCGGTCGCCCATTCGATCAGGACATCGGCAACCTCCGGCCTAGTGAATTCCTGCGGAGGGCGCTCACCCTGCTGCAGCAACTCGCGAACCTTGGTACCGGAGAGGAAAATCTGGTCGCCCTCGATCTTCGGGAACGTCTTCGCACTGACCATGCCCTGCGCCTTCTTGGAGAACGCAGCATGTTCAAACTTGAGCGGCGTCAGGCCGATCTCGTCGCCGCCAAACTCGTCAAAGATGTTCTGCGCATCGTAGGTGCCGTAGTAGTCACCAACACCGGCGTGGTCGCGGCCAACGATGAAGTGGGTGACGCCGTAGTTCTGGCGGACCAAGGCATGAATAATCGCCTCCCGCGGTCCTGCGTATCGCATTGCTGCGGGCATGACGGACAACATCGTCCGCTCGGGGACAAAGTAATTGTCGATGATGGTCGTGTAGCAATTCATGCGGACATCGGCCGGGATATCGCCGGGCTTCGTCTCGCCGACCAGCGGATGGATCAGCAGACCGTCGCAAATTTCCTGTGCACACTTGCAGAGATACTCGTGGGCGCGGTGAATCGGGTTCCTGGTCTGGAACGCCGCAACCGTCGACCAACCACGATCGGCAAAGGAAGCCCGCGTCTCGGCTGGCGTAAGGCGATACTCGGTGAATTGTTCGCCGGGCTCCGCCTCGGGGGTCACGGTGACAACGGTAATCGGTCCGCCGACGAGCCAGTCGCCCTCCTCCAGAACAGCTTGCACGCCCGGGTGGGCATCATCATCCGTACCAAAGACGTTGGGAATCTCCAACGCCTTGTCGTGCGGGTAGATCTCGGTGATGTCCATGACCGCCAGCAGCGTGCCATCGCCGTGGTACAGCGCGGCGCGGCCGCCTTCGGTGAGCGTCTCCTTCGTCTCTTCATCAACCGCCAGCGTGATTGGGATCGACCAGACGGTGCCATCGGCAAGCCGCATGTCGGTGCAGATTCGCTCAAAGTCAGCCTTACCAACAAAGCCCGTCAACGGGCTGAAGGCGCCGATCGCGATCATCTCCAGATCGCAGGCCTGCTTGCTCGAGAGCGTGATACATGGCAGGGTCGCTGCCTCGGCGATCAGGGCCTCTCGCTGTGCATCATCGACGAATCGATTGACGAGGGTGCCTCCGTGGGGGGCGATAAGCGCGTCTGTGGACATGCTGGAAATCTCCGCTGTGGGGTGAAAGTGGTTGGAAACGACCGATACTAGTGACTGCCCGCCGCCGTGGCAACAGGTGAGCCTCCATTTGGCGGTATTGCTGAAACCCATGCGTATTCTGCACTATTGCGCCCGCGTTCGACTGGAGGACGGCGGTGTCGTTCGGGCCGTTCTGGACCTCACATCGGCACTGATGGGCAGCGGAAAAGATGTGCTCCTGATGGCGACGGACGGGCAGGATCTGCCCGCCGGTGGCGACAGCCCACAGACAATGCTGACCGGCTCGTTCGATCGTCCTCCCAACCGGTTCTCGGCCGCTCGACTACAGACGCTGGAAGACCACATTGCGCAGGCGGATGTCCTGCACCTGCATACGCCATGGGAAATTGCAAACACGCAACTGGCTGCCATCGCCCGGCGATGCGGAACGCCATACATCGTGTCGCTGCACGGCATGTTCGACACTTGGTGCATGCGACAGAAAGGCTTCAAGAAACGGGCGTATCTCCTGATTGCCGGTCGTCGCATGCTGCACGGTGCGGCGGCAGTCCATTGCACGGCGGAGGCAGAGGCACGGCAAGCGAAGCGATGGATTCGTCGAGCAAAGTTGCGTGTGGCCCCACTGGTATTTGACCCCTCCTCATATCTGTATCCCCCACCGAGTGCTGACCCGAGCAAACACTGGCCCGCCCTGTGCGGTGACACTCCGGTCATCCTGTTTCTCTCCCGTCTGCATTACAAGAAAGGTGTTGATCGCCTTATCGACGCGGCAGCAAAGGTCGCCGGAAAGAGACCGATTCGGGTCGTCATTGCAGGCAGCGGCGAAGAGCAGTATGAACAAGCGTTGCGTCAACAAACCGAGTCACTCAACCTGAATGATGTCGTTGAGTTCGTCGGCTTTGTCCAAGGAGACCGCAAGATCGCGCTGTACCGCACCGCCGACCTTTTCGTTCTGCCCACCAGCCAGGAGAACTTCGGCCTCGCGCTGCCCGAGGCGATGGGGTCGGGACTCCCCGCCATCACGACCAAAGGCGTCGACATCTGGCCTGAACTGGAAGGCTCTGGCGGCGCCATCATCACCGAGCAGGACAGCAACTCGATCGCCTCTGCCCTGGAGTCGTTACTTGGCGACGATGAGCGCATCGCGGCCATGGGTGCTGCCGGAAGGGACTGGGTCGAGGGAACCTTCGCCGGGGACGCCGTTGTGAACCGATACATCGACTTGTACCGCAGCGCAATGCACGACGAACGGTCAACCTGACGATACGTACTATCACGATCTCCTGCCATGCCCTCCGAACGACATCGCGGCTTGTACCGCATCGCCACGAACTACGGCCGCCTGGCTGCAACCATGGGCATGGGGATCGTCACGGTCCCGCTGCAAATCGCGTGGCTTGGGCTCGATGGATTCGGCCTGCTCGGCCTCATCGGCTCGTCCGTCGGTATCGGGCGGATGCTGCAGGACATGATGCGACACTCGATGGTGCGGGAACTCGGGGCTGCTTGGCACAGGGATGACGGCGAATTTCGGAAGTACTACGCGTCGGCGTACCTCGTGTGCGCAATCGTCGCAGTGCTGACGGCGATCTTCTTCGCCCTTCTCATGTTCATCGTGCCGCTGCTGCGCATCAAGGAAGAATGGGTCGCACCGTCGCAGTGGATACTCGGCGCCGAAGGCGTCGCAACCTGCGTGATCGTCTTCTTCTCGCCCACGATCAACATGCTGGTCGTGAAGGAACGATTCCTCTCGCACAACACATGGACAGTGGCGAGGCGAAGCAGTTACCTGATAGCAACGGTCATTCCGATGTACATGATGGGCATTACAGATTCCGTCCAGGGACTCACTGTCTACGGCACACTCGTGATGGTCGTCAATCTGGTCGCAACCGGCCTCCTGCTGATTTGGATCATCGCCGGCGACCGCCGGATGCTGCCGCGCATGCGGGGCGCGTCGCGAGAGGCACTTCGAGAAGTAGCTGGCACATTCGGATGGAACAGTAGTGTCGTGCTGGCGATGAACCTGCACTCGCGCGTCTCCCAGTACATCATGAATCTGCTGTTCGGGCTGTGGGGAAACGCGGTGTTCTCGCTCGCCCTGCGACTGGTCAGTTATGTCCGCATGGCATCGCTTGGAATGACGTTCGGACTCGATGCCGTCAGCGCTCGGCTGAGTTCCACCGACGAAAACGACACCTTGAAAGCCATGTTCCGGCACAGCACGAGGCTGCTGTCCTTCGTCGCGTTCCCGGCGATGGTCGTGGTGTTCTTCCTTGCTGAACCGCTGCTTCGTCTCTGGATCGGCAGCGCAACGCAGGATCCACATCCTGAATCAGGACTGCCTGTCTTCGTGCCGGCGGAAGTGCTTGTGAAGATCATGGTCATCGGCCTCGCAGCAAGGGCTGTGTCTGACGGTTGGCTGAAACTCTTCTACGGAGGTGGACACATTCGCCGCTACGCCCCACTTGTCCTCGCCGGTGGCCTGCTGAACCCGGTCCTCACGATCGGCCTGTATTTCCTGCTGCCGGATGCCTGGCGGTACACCTCCGTCGGCATTGCCATCGCGGCGATCTACCTCGTCATCCACTTCTTCTGGATTCCAGCCAAAGCCGGCGGTGGGGTCGGCCTGCACGCCAGGGACATCATTGCCCCGGCATGCCCGGCGCTCCTGGCCGCACTACTCTCGGCACCAACGCTCCTGCTTGCAGCCGCCGTGTCAAGCGGCGAGCACATCGGATGGCTCGGCGTCGGTGTGGCTGTGGGGTGCTATGCCGCCGCCTATGCCGTGCTCTCGTGGATACTGATGCTCAATTCGAGTGAGCGCAGCAGCGTGCTCCGCCTGCTGCGGCGTCAAGCGGCTGGCTGAGGCACACTGAAGTCCTCGAACTCCTCCAGCTCTCGTTCATGCGCCTCAAGATATTCAAGCGACGGCAGAGCCTCGGAAAGTCGCCCCTCCTTGATGTCGCTCCAAAGCGTAATGAACAGGCCCGCCAAGACCACATGCAGAAATGACCATGAATAGGTCGGCCAGTACACGACCTGATTGAAGAGTCCCTGTATGTACATCGCAACGAGCAATACCAACATCAAGCTGTACAGAAACGGGTCACCACCCAGGAGCGTCCGCCGCTTCCAGATCTGCCAGCCGCTGAAAACCGAGTAGATTGAAAGCAGGAACATCGGTAACGCAAGCGAGGCGCCACCGAGATACATGAGATAGAACCAGGCGTTGTGCGGGTGCTGCCCCACGAGGCTCGTGTCCTTGAAATATGACTCGCCGGTAGTTCCGAGCAGTCCGAATATGGGCCGCTGGGGAAAAATCTCCCCCCAGTACAGCGTCCAGATGTCCAGACGCGTCGACTCCAGCGACGAGAATCGTTCCATGGCCGCCGTCTCGACGGACGACAGGAGCCACACGAGCCCGACACCCGCAATCGCCAAGACCGAGAATGTGAGAATCGGTCGCTTGCTCAGTACAAACACAACGGGCGTCATGACCAGGACGATGGCCAGCATCGTCTGCCTGCTGCCCGTAATGAGCGCCATGCCGATCGTTCCCGTCACGAGCAGGATCAACAAGGGTCGAATCGATTGGCGACGGGTCGTCATGGCCATGTAGGTCATCAGCGGCACCGACAGCGCAAAGAGCATGCCGATCTGGTTCGAGTTGGCACCGTAGGGCTGAAATCGAGCGACGCCGCGGAGGAAAGACTCCGTGGGAAAGAGAATCAGACCTGAAATCGGCAGCGCAAGCGCAATGATGCATCCCCACGTCAACGAGTCAATGAACTGCTTGAAGTCCTCCCATGTCACGAGCGTTCGCACGAGCGTAATCGCCGCAACCGTCACGGCCAACCATTGCATGCGCAGCACAATGGCCAACATCCGCTCATCCACTCTCAGCACGTACAGGATCGACAGCACGGCCAACACGACATAGAGCCAGACAATCGCGGGAATGTCACGACGCGGACCCGGATGCGTCAATGCCGCAATGGCGACGAGAGCATACGCCGCCACCGACCCGACCTTGGCAGCCGCCTGAATCGTGCCTAGCCCAGGGAGCCGCGCCAGCGTCAACCACGGAACAAGCACAATGAGCGTCACGCTGAGTCGGCGATGGGCAGGGACCAAGAGGAATGCGAACGCCAGAAGGGCAATCGGCGCCAGCAGCAGCGGCTGCTGCATGACGATGTCAAGATAGATGTCAACGCGTTCCATCTGTACGGTCCTGAGACTACCTTTCCTCAGGGTATCGGCCAACTTGCCGCTCTTGGGGGAGGCGAGCACGCCCGGAAAGCACAATAATGGAGACATCATGCTCTCGCTCGCCCTCACCGCCGCGTGCTCCACCTGGAACCCCCAGGTCTACGATGCGATCAAGACCACCGACCCTTCGCAAGGCCGGTTGACGCGGACCTACGCGTCCAAGTCCGACATCACCATCATCCCGATGAAGTACTACGGAGGAGTGGATGGAAACACGGACGGCGTGATCGACGACACCGACATTGCCGCCTTCGAAGAGTGGGTGACGACGAATGTTGCCGAAGACTATGACGGGCCCGCCGTCATGGACTACGAGCACCCCTGGTGGAAGGACCTGCGATCAGGCACCATCACCCAACAGGAACTCGACCCGATCCTCGATGTCTACAACAAAGGCCTCCGCATAGCCGAAAGCTTTCGGCCAAAGGCCCAGTGGGGATACTTCGGCATCCCAACACGCCGAGCCGCCGGAAAGAACTGGCAGGACCGCGGCGTCACATTGCAGCGACTGGTCAACCAGTCCAATGGCCTGTTTCCATCGGTGTACGATTGCAGTCGAGGCGCGGACGATCGCAAACGAGTCGAACACCATGTCAGCCGAGCACTGGAAATGGCTCGCGGCCGCGTTGATGTCTACGTCTTCGTCTCGCCTCGATACTGCGGTGAAGAAGGTGACCGCACACTGTTCGTCCCGGACGAGGAATTCATGGAACAGGCCGACGCCGCGATGCGCGCATCATGGACGGATGAACTGGGCGTTACGCATCGCGTAGCAGGACTCGTACTGTGGGATGCCTATGGGTTCACGCCGCGCGAAGAATGGAACGACCTCGACGCCCTGCATGTTCGGTACCTGACGATGCTGAAGGACCTCGTCGAAGCCCATCGCCTCACCAGCGAACCAGTCAGCCTTGATCCTGTGCCAACCGCTGCAGGCGGCGAAGGAACCTGATTCGCCGCAGTGACGCATCATCCACCGCATCGTTGGGCCGATCCTGCCGCCTGCTGAATGGCGCATCCATGCCGTCATCGAGCGGTGGATTTGCGGAGTTGCCCCCCGAATCACGCCCTTGCTTGTCTTGCTGGCCGTCGTGGTCGCGTCGCTTGCGATTCTCGTCCTTCTCAAGAGCATCCTTCAATCGCTGGTCATAGGTGATCTGAAATTCCGCCTGCTGCTCCTCGGTAAGGAGCTTCCATACGCGCTCCTGATACACGGCTGGGTCTGGAGCCTTGTCGCGAATTTCCTTCATCCGCTGCATCTGCTCCTCACGCTGCTCGCGATCCATGTCGTTCATTACGTCCGTCTCGCGGCCCTTGGGCTGCAAGTCCTTAGCAAATGTACGGCGGAACTCCCGCTGCTTCTGCCGATAGTCTGCCAGAATCCCCTGCACTTCCATTTCCTGATCCCGCGCCAACTCAAGCGACTGAAGTGTCTCGATCCATGTGTGAATCTCAACGGCAGAAACCTTGCGCTTCTCGCCGTGCATGCGACGGGCGTCATTCCTCATCGCGGCATCGTCGACTGCCTCATCTTCGACAGATGGCCCGGCGAGCAGATCGTCAGGCGGCGGCGGTGACGGAGCGGCGGCAAGCATGCTTGCAGTAACGGCGATTGTCGAAATGGTTCGGATGAACATGATGGCGACCTCCTGTGTCGTACCCAGTGCAACGATATCATCGACCATGCTATTGCCCCCCCCCTGAGGTACCATGCTTCTCCCGGACCCGATTATGGCCCATGAAAGCGCACAACCCGCCCAGTCGGCCCCAAATGGCCCTTCACCCCTTCCCTCGGTTCGGCGAATCATCGCCGTCGGTGCTGGAAAGGGCGGGGTGGGCAAGTCAACCGTCGCGGCCATCCTGGCCGGCGGACTTGCCCGCGAAGGCAGAAAGGTCGGGCTGCTCGATGGCGACATCTACGGACCATCCATGCCCACAATGATGGGGCTTCAGGATCAGCAGCCATCATCCGACGGGAAACAACTGCTGCCCTTCGAAGCACATGGCCTCAAGATCATGTCGATCGGCAAACTTGTCGATCCGGATCACGCACTTGTCTGGCGCGGCCCGCGAGCCCACCGCGCATTCACACAACTGGTCACCGACACGAACTGGGGCGAACTCGACGACCTGATCATCGACCTTCCACCCGGAACAGGCGATGTGCCGCTCACCCTCGCGCAGTTGCTGCCGCTGACCGGCGCAGTCATCGTCTGCACGCCACAGGTCGTCGCGCAGGACGATGCGCGGAGAGCCGCACGAATGTTCGAGGAACTCGGTGTACCTGTCCTCGGAGTCGTGGAAAACATGAGCAGTTTCACCGCGCCGGACGGCACCGAATACGACCTCTTCGGAAGCGGCGGCGGGCAGGACCTGGCCGAGTCCATGGGACTTCCGTTTCTCGGGTCGATTCCCATACACCCTGAACTCCGCATCAATGCAGACGAAGGAACACCCGATAGGAATTGGTCCATCAACGATCGCGTGTCGGACGCTCTTTCAACACTGGTCTCAAATGTGGAACGCGAGGCAGGTGCAGCCGAGCAATCTACAGCCCGACCGACGCTCGACATCAACTGAGCAGCAGAATCAGCATGCCGACGATGATGCCGTTGTTCGTCCCGTGCACGACAATTGATGCAATGAGTGACCCACGCCACTCACGAACAAGCGTCATGCCGACGGCGATACTCATGAGCGCCGGAATCGCAACCCAGCCCTGGGGGTGAATGAGTGCGAACACAAACGAGACGAGTAGCGTGCTCAGCACGATGCTCATGGGGCTTCCCCAGCGGGCACACGCCGTCCGCACCTGCCGGTACAACACGCCGCGGAACATGGTCTCCTCAACCAACGGTGCCGCGACCGCCGCCAGCAACACGATGGCCACGCGGGAGGCCGTGCTGCCCGAGGCCAGTTCCACCAGGATCGGGTGGGCCGGTCCACCCGTACCTGCAAAGGCATCTCCGCCACCCTGCAATACGCCCTGCACGACCATGAGTAAGAGCGTCAAGAGCAGCCCTACGCCAATGATGGGCATAGTCATGGCAAACCCCGCAAGACCCGCCAACACTTCACGAACAACACCGCTACCGCGTCTCCACCCCAGATCGCTTCGCACATCGGACCACGGAATGCCCCGCAGCACTGGCCACATGAGTGCGGCAAGGCTGGTGAACATTGCCGCAAGTGTGACACACAGCGAGACAGCGTCGACTGCCCCACCGGTCAAAGCGCCGCTGACGATCGAGAGCAAGAGGAACAACGCCATCCACACCACGAAAGTCTCGGCATAGATACCGTGCCGCGCGCGAGCCGGTCCGAGTTTCGATGGAACCGATCCGCCAAGCGCGTAGGCGAGCAGCACGATGAGTCCAACAAGTCCCGCCAACCCGACAACCGCGCCGGCAGCAATCACGCCATACAGTGCCAACACCCGGGCGACCGCCGACCGTTTGATCAATTCGCGTTGCTCACCTGCTGAAAAGAACAACTCGCCGCACCAGCCCAAATGATCCTGAAGAAGCTCGCGCTGTTGCTCGTCAACCGCAGATACACCATCAGTGGCAGCAACAGTCAGCGCCGCAGTGATCGCGGCCTGCGTCGTATCGAGCGAACGGCCTGTTCGCAGCACATCCTCCTGCAAATGCGCACCCACCTCCAAAGCCGCCCCCGAGTCGCCCATGGCGATGGCGAATGCCATGACCCGCTGCCGCTGTTCCACACTCCCAACATCCAGCATGGCCACGGCCTGCGAGACGGCAAGATCAGGCTCCCGAGTCAACGATGCAGCCCCGAGCAAATACCTCAGTTGAAGGTGGGTCATCGCAAGCCCCGCCTCGTCCCTGGGTTCCCCCTCCCCTTCGCTTGGCGCAGGGATGGTGGCCAAGACCGCCATGAAGGCGCTCAGCAGCACAATGGCACCCCATGCCAACACCACCCTTGGCCGCTGATGCCCCACCTTCTGGTCAATTTCAGGCCTCTCCATAGGATGAGGATGGTAGTTGACATCGCCCTTGTGGAGCGATACATTCACCCGTTCGCCAACTGCGAAAGACCCCCCGAAACCCCTTCCCATGCCCCGCCAAACGACATTTGCGAAACCTGGCCAGTGCCACCCCCAATGGGTGCACGTCGATGCTACGGATCAGGTGCTGGGACGCATGGCCACCAAGATCGCCACGCGGCTCATGGGCAAACACCGGCCGGAGTGGACACCGCACGTGCTCTGCGGCGACTTCGTTGTCGTCACCAACGCGGCCAACGTCGCGCTGACGGGCAAGAAGGCTGAGCAAAAGGCCAAACTCCGGTACAGCGGATATCCGGGCGGACTCCGCTCGCGGTCGTACGCTGAGATTCTTGAAAAACACCCAGAACGGATCATCGAAGACGCCGTTCGTCGGATGTTGCCAAAGGGACGACTCGGCCGCGACATGTATCGCCGCCTCAAGGTGTACCCGGGCGCGACACACCCACACACGAATCAACACCCACAGCCAATGACGGCCTGATCGACATGATGAACGACCTTCCCGAAATCGAACCAACGACGTCCGACGAAAACGCTGCCGCACCTGAGGTGGAAGCCACCGAAACTGTTGTGGTGGAAGAAGTGGTCAAGGCACCCAAGGCACCAGAGCCGGCCGAGAAACGGGAACCGACCTCGGCACCCGACGACGGCCACTGGTGGTGGGGAACCGGACGGCGTAAGGCCGCGGTCGCCCGCGTGCGGATTCGCCCCGGGAATGGTGACTTCATTGTCAATAGCAAACCGTACACCGAGTTCTTTGCCGAAGAACGGGATCATCAGGATCTCGCCACGCTGCTGAAGCGAACCAACACCGAAGGTTCCCTCAACATTCATGTGAATGTCAACGGTGGCGGCTACACGGGACAGGCCGGAGCCATCCTCCTCGGCCTTGGTCGCGCACTGCTGAAGTACGACACTTCGCTCGATTCAATTCTGCGGGAACACGGCTACCTCAGCCGCGACCCACGAAGAGTAGAGCGGAAGAAGCCTGGCCAGCCCGGTGCCCGCCGTCGTTTCCAGTTCTCCAAGCGATAAGCCCTTTTTCGCCCTCCCCACCCTTCCTCGCAATCGCTGCCCTTGCGCACATGTGAGGAGCTACAGGTGCCAGCGGCGTAGGTGGCGGTAGAGCCATTGAGGTGATTGGCCGAGAATGTCGGCTGTCTCCTTGAGCGTGCGGGCAGGCCCCCGCCAGCCGAATCGCACGGCGAGGGCGTCCGACACCTCCGGCGATGTCGCCGTCGCAGGAAGATCCCTCGATGGGATGAGGCGAGACCACGGCACGAGGCCGCGAAAGGGATGATCGATCACCAGCGGACCGACCCGCCTTGCCGCCGCCCTTCCGCCAGCCAAGCCGACCGCCGCCTGAGAAAGACTCCGATCAACACGCAACCGCACCAATCCAAGCAACCGCTGACCGCGGGAAGGATCCAACTCCTCGACCGCCCCCGCGGTCGTACTGATCACCTGGTGGGCCAACGCAGTTGCCGCCTCCCCGGGCAATTCCGATAGCGGCCGCCCCGCATGCTGAGCGGCAACCGCAAATGCATCCGGCAACGCCGCGCGAACCAATGCCTGCTGCAGTTGAAACGACCAACGAAGATCCGTCTCGATTCGATCGATGCCATCGAACCCCGCAGCGTAAGGCAAGTCAGCTGCAGCCACCGCCGCCCGCCTGCGAAGCAGATTCATCGCTGCCACCAGAGATGTTTCCACCTGTTCCTCGATCCCCATGACATCATCGCCAACCACGGGAATCTCCATCGAAAGCACCGGCGCCTCCGCCCACGCTTGCTCAAGGGCCCCAAGGATGACCGCCTCGGCATCCTCGCGGCCAAACATTTCCAACTCAACGAACCCGATGTTCCATGACCGAAGCCGATCCGCACGCAAACGGAGTACCGCCCGCCGCAGAGCATCCTGCGTCCGCCCAAAGTGCTCCTCCAACGCCTCCCACGACATCCCCATGCGCACCGCCCGCTCAATAACTCTCGCATCTCGCCGCTGCAACGGCCCACGAATTCCAATCGCCTGCACCACCGCCGGGTCGGACAGCAGCAGCGATCGAATCGTCTCCCGCCCTCGGCCGGTTCGCCTCGCAAGATCCCTCGCCACCCGATTGATGGACCGACTCGTGCCCCGATACCCCATCGCAGCAGTTCTGATCGCCCGCCGCTGAGCTTCGTCCATACGGGAAAATGCCCGCGCCGGCCGCAATCGCTTCTCCGCCCGAGCCCGAAAGGCATCCAGCGTCTCACGCATGCATCCAAGTCGCCGCCGCCCATCCGACTCCTGCACCCACCGCATGACCAACCCGCGACGGCGAAGGCGACTGACGGTACGCCCCGAAACACCGAGATGCCTCGCTACATCCTCCACCGACAACATCTCGTCCGCAGACAGAGCCATGGATCGCGTCACCACCGCCACAAACGCCGACAAATCTGATCGCACCGCCGACCCAATCGCAATGGGCGGATCATCCATCTCGCCCCGATAGCCGGTCAGCCGAAACACCAAGTAATCGATCGGATAGGCGTCCTCATCCACAATCTCCGATACAAGCGCCTCTGCAGCCTCAACCTGACTCTCTCTGACCGCCATCGGCGCACGAACAACCTGCTTCGCAAGGTCCGCCAACTCCGGAACATGAAATTGCGACGCAACAGGCACAGCCTCAAATCTCGAAACAACGAATCGGACGCACCTCGTCAATGACACCACACTGCATCGCCATCTGGTGGAACCGCTCAATCGACTCCAACTGCTCAGATCCAAACGCATACTCGATGTGATCTCGCAAGTACTTCAAACCCTCATCAACCTGCCAACCCCGCGGCGGACCATCGGCAGACACGAGTTCCTCCAATCGATCAGTGTTACGCCGTCGCTGCCTGTCAAGCAACATGGCCGCCCGCTGAACAATCTCGTCCGGAAGATCGGCCCTCCCCATCCAAGCTCCAAAGACAAACGGCAAACCCGTCATGTCCCTCCACGCACCACCAAGATCAAGTTGATATCGGTGACTCGTCGCCGGCGGGCTGCCGCACACAACCTTGTCGCCAATGAGCAAGACAGACTCCGGCCAGGATGCCGGATCACCATTGACCGCCGACGCATCAAATGGCTCAAGCCGCGGCACAATACAATACTGATTCTGCAACACGATCTTCAAGAGCGCCACTGATGTGTGACTGTCGGTGTCACACCACACCGTCTCCAATGCATCAAACGGAACAGCACTCCACAACCGCACAGTCATCGTCTCGCCATGACTCCCCAACGCGCCAACCGGAAGAAAGCGCAGGTCTGCCGACGCTCGCTGGTAGTCAATGGAGGACGCGAGGGCCAGATCCACAGCCCCTTCCTCCAGCCGCGGCAGCAACCTGCTCGGCACCCCAGGCTCCAATGAGACACCCCGGCACACCTCCAGACCGCTGATCAGCGGCACCGCATTCAAGAACCGAACAACGCCGAGACGCAGAACGGACGGTGATACTGCCTCCATGGACAACATGGTAGGTGTTATCGGCCGCTGCAGAAACTCCCGACCTTTCACTACACATCCCCCAACCATCTGCCGATAGAACCCCTCGGACACCAGCGTGCCCTCGAGCCCAGAAAGCGAGAGTAACCATCAGGGACCGCCTACGGGCCGACCCACTTCGGAACTTGCGTTTTCTGGGCTCGACGGCACACAGAGCCGACAATCCTCTCTCTCTCCAACGTTCGTTCCCGCCACCATTCATGGTGGCGGGACGCGTTTTTGGAGGAGGCTCACCCCGCCATCGCTCTCGCTTCCACCACACTCACATACTGCCGCTGAATCCTGGACGAGATGCCGCACAACACCGCATGCGGCACAACACCTGCAGCCTCTGCAAGCCGCGGCAGCGACGCCGGTGACTGCACACTCGGCGAAATCAACTCAACCTCGGCATCAAGCCCACACACGCTCTCCGCCAACGCCGTCAAATCAACGGCCATCTGATCCATACACACTGATCCCACAACCGGCACATGACCGAGCAGATCGGAGGTCGCGGCATCCCGCACAGCAACAACCGCACCGCTGCCCCCAGACCCAGCCCCGGCAGCAATCGGAAACCCAGCCGCATACCCAACGGGAATAATGCCTATGAGACTGTCGCGGTCAGCCCGCCACGCAGCGCCATATCCAACGCATTCTCCCGCGGCCACACGCCGCACATGGGCAAGTTTCGACAACCAGCGAACGGAGGGCTGCAACGGCACATCCGTATCGACGCCGTGAGGAACATGCCCCGCCCACGCCAGACCGACGCGAATCATGGACCGCCGCGCCCATGGCCAGCGGATCGCCGCGGCCGTGTTGGCCTCGTGAATCAGGACATCTGCCGGTACATCACTTGCCATCAACACCTTGTCGAATTCGACATGCTGATCCCAGGTCCTGCGCTCATCCTGAGCGGCCGCTGCAAAGTGCGTCATCACGCCCGCCAGGCGCACTCGATCATCCGCCTTCGCACGCCCGATCAACGAGACCGCCTGGGAACAGTTGCATCCACCTCGATTCAGCCCCGTATTGACCTTGACATGGATCGGCTGCGGCCCACTACCACTGGCAGCGAGTCTCGCAACCGCCTCCAAGTGACTATGGCCATGGACGGTCAGATGAATCTGACCCTTTCCAAGACCCCGCTGGACAGGATGCATCGCCGAAATGGACCGCACAGGGGCAAGGACGAGAATCGGCACCGAAACACCCGCATCTACCAACAATCCTGCCTCATCCACATCGTAGACCGCAAGCATGTCCACGCCACACGTCTGCAGATGTATCGCCATCTTCGCGGCACCGAGACCATACGCATCTGCCTTCACCACAGCGCATACGCCGACCCCCTCACCGATATGCGCTCGCAACATCGAGAGGTTTCTGGAGACTGCATCCAGATTCACGGTCAACATGTCAATGCCGTGCCTCCCTGCACGCTCGGCCACTCCATGGCTTCATGACTTGTATCGACGAAGCACCGATCCTACCATGACCCTTCTACCCCCTCCCCAAGCACCCCCCCGGAGCAGTACATGCCCGACTCCCCCAAGCCCGATCTTGAAATCTTCGCAACCGACACGACCTTCGCCGACCTCGGGCTCGATGAACCTCTCCTAAAGTCGATCGACCAAATGGGCTTTATACACCCAACCGTCGTGCAGGCGCGGCTCGTGCCCTTGGCCATCGAAGGCCGCGACATCCTCGGCCAGTCACGAACGGGCTCGGGTAAGACCGCCGCGTTCGGACTTCCTGCCCTGCAAGGACGTAGCGACAACGATGCCTTCTCGGTGCTCATTCTGGTACCGACTCGCGAACTGGCTATTCAGGTCTGCCATGAATTACGCGAACTCGGACGGTTCACCGACCTGCACTCTGTCCCTATTTACGGCGGACAGAAGATGCCCGTGCAGATCGAGAAGTTGAACAAGAATCCACAGATCATCGTCGGCACCCCGGGACGCGTGATGGACATGCACCGCCGCGGCCACCTTCCCTACGACAAGGTTCGGCTCGCGATTCTCGACGAAGTCGATCGTATGCTTGACATCGGATTCCGCGAGGACATCCGCCGCATTCTCGGCGGCATGCGGCAGAAACACCAGACGATCTTCGTGTCGGCAACGATCTCAGACGAGATCGAACGGCTGTCTCGAAAGTACATGAACAATCCGGAACGGCTCGATGTCACGGCATCATCCGGAAGCCTGACCGTCTCGCAGGTCGCCCAGCAGCATCTTCCCGTCCACGGGTGGGACAAGAACCGCCTGCTCCATCATCTCCTCACGCATGAAGAACCTGCGCTCACGCTCATCTTCTGCCGAACAAAGGCGACGGTGGACGGACTCACTCGATATCTCAATCGAAAGGGGCTTGATGCAAGCGCCATTCATGGTGACTTGCAGCAGAGCAAGCGAAACCAGGTCATGCGAAAGTTGCGGGACGGTGAGTTGAGCGTTCTGATCGCCTCCGACCTTGCCGCACGCGGCATTGATGTCGACAACATCACCCATGTCATCAACTACGACCTTCCGGAGGACCCTGAGGTCTATGTCCACCGCATCGGACGCACTGCACGTGCGGGGAGGAACGGCATTGCCTGGTCGTTCGTCACACCCGAACAAGGTCAACTGCTCTCCGCCATCGAAGCGCTCACCAATGTTGAGATTCCAGTCAAGGAATACCCGGACTTCAAACCGGGACCCGAGCCGGATCGCGTGGTCAAGCAGCGACAGGAAGAACAGGAGAGGACGCAGAAAGCGCGGCTCACCCACAGCCGAACACGTCTGGACCTTCCCGACTCGGAGAAACGGGCGGAGAGCAACAAGTTCCCAGGAGGCATCGTGCCAACCGGACTGCCCGGGAAACGCATGGGTGGTCGCATCCGAACCCGACGATCGTGAGCATCATTGTCTCCAGCGATGTGGCGAAGGCCCTTGATCAAGGACGGCCTGTTGTCGCACTGGAGACGGCCGTGCTGACCTGCGGTCTGCCACGGCAGCTCTGGCAGGACAGACACGGCGAGGCACCATCGTGTGTCGGTCACGAAACGCCAATCAATCAGGCAGCCGCGGCGGCGATGACCGCCGCTGTCGATCGCGGTGGTTGTGTAGCGGCATGGATCGCGATTGTCGATGGCATCCTGCACATCGGACTCGCGCCCGACGAACTCGCCATTCTTGCGGCGAATCCTGACGCCTCAAAGGTCTCGCTCGCCACAATGGCTTCCGCAATGCGAGCTGGTGCCTCTGCGGGAACAACCGTCGCAGCCGCGTTGCTTGCCTGCGGCCGCACCGAGAGGCCAATCCGGGTCTTTGCGACCGGTGGCATCGGTGGTCTGCATCGCAACTGGGCTCAACACTTGGACATATCAGCAGATCTGGCAGCCCTCGCAGCAAACCCCGTCTGCGTTGTTGCATCAGGCTGCAAATCGATTCTGGACATCCCAGCGACCGTCGAGGCAATCGAGTCGATCGGCGTCCCCGTCGTTGGCATGGGCACCGACTGTTTTCCCAGATTCGTCGAGGCTGGCACCGGTGACGATCCATGCATTTCGCGGCTCGACGACCCCTCAGCGATCGTGGAACTCTGCCGAGTGCACTGGCATGAGTTGGGGCAGCGATCGGCGGTGCTGGTCACCCAACCGGTCCCGGAGGACGTGGCGATTGCTCGTGGCTCGCTTGAGCGCGTCATTGAATCTGCTGAGCAGTTGTGGCGGGAGTCCGGAGAGGCGGGGCACTCCCGAACGCCCGCTTTGCTGAGTGCCTTGGCAGAAGCAACGCAGGGCCGGTCGCTTCGGGCGAATCTCGCACTGTTGACCAAGAATGCGGAGGCTGCAGCCCTGATCGCATCCAATGGTCTATACTCCGCCTCCCGCGACGAGGGGGAGCGGGGTTCCGGGACATAGCGAGTCATTACGAACGACAGAGGCAATCGGCGTCGCTGCATCAGCACGCCATGCGTACAGGCCACAATGTCCGAAACGATCACCGGTTTTCTTGATTGGAGTTCGCCCCACGAGGGGCGGCTGCGTCAGTGGAACAATGGGCCGGTGCTTCGAGACGACGACCCGTATGTTCCCGCTGCGCTTCGCGAGGAATTCCCCCTTCGGCAGGGACAAATGGTGACAGCGGAAGTCATCCTTCGAAAGAGTCGAAACAGGCGAAAGGGCAAGCCCCGGAATGTTCGACCTGTCGTGCGATCCGTACTCGAGATCGAGGGCATTGAACCGAGTCAATATGCCTCCCATCTTCCGTTCGAAGAAATGATCGTCATCGATCCGCAGCCGCGGATGCAATTGGAGTACCCAGGTTGCCCGCCGGCTTGTCGACTCATCGATCTGTTCTGCCCCATCGGCTACGGCACGCGTGGATTGATCGTCGCCCCTCCAAAGGCAGGCAAGACTGTTCTCTTGCAAAACATGGCCGCCGGCATCCACCACAATCATCCCAATGTGAAACTCGTTGCACTCCTCATCGACGAGCGACCCGAAGAAGTGACGGAATTCCAGCGCACAGTTCCGGCCGAAGTGCTGGCGTCGTCAAACGATCAGGACATTGACGCCCATATCGAACTGGGCATCATGGCAATCGAACGGGCGAAGCGGCTTTTGGAGGCCGGGCAGGATGTGGTTGTCCTTCTCGACTCGCTCACCCGCGTAGGACGGGCGTTCAACAACTCGCGAAAGTATGCCAGCAGCGGCAGGACCATGAGCGGCGGGCTTGACTCCCGCGCACTGGAAGTGCCAAAGCAGCTCTTCGGCGCCGCCCGGAACATCGAACAATCCGGTTCACTGACCATCATTGCCAGTTGCCTGGTGGACACCGGATCACGGGCCGATCAGATCATCTTCGAGGAGTTCAAGGGAACCGGAAACATGGAGTTGATTCTGGACAAGTCGATCTCTGAACGGCGTCTCTATCCAGCAATCAACCTCGCCGCTTCTGGCACACGCAAAGAAGACCTGTTGATGGGGGAGGCGGAACTGAAGACAGTCACCGCATTGCGCCGACGATTGCTCAACATGAGCCCGCCGACGCAGATCGAACAGTTGCTCTCCGCGCTGGGCCGTTTTCCGACCAACGCCGATCTCGTGCAGGGCTGATCAGGAGGAGAGTGCTTGATGGCAAAGCAGGTTGATCCCCGGCTCCGGCAGGCGATGTCGGCACTCGGTACGGGGCAACCGTTGCATGCCGAGGCGCTCGCGCGGGCGGTTCTCTCAGATCGTCGCCGAGATGATCTGGCAATGGCGTTGCTCGCTCAGGCGTGCAATCAACTTGGAAAGAGGGATGAGGCGATCACGATGATCCGAGCGGCCATCGGTCGCAATGTAAAGCGGGCGGATTACCACGGGTTGCTGGGCGATATTCTGGTGACGCAAGGGGATTTTCATGAGGCGATCGATGCCTATGACCGTGCATTGAAGCATTCTCCGCATCACCCCGGTGTCCTGGCCGGCAAGGCAAATGCCTACCTGCGACTGGATGAGACGGAACGCGCTCTGGCAGTGCTTGAACCCGCTCTGAAACAGGGAAACGAGGATGCCGTCATTGCCATAGTTCACGCCCGAATCCAGATGGAGAAAGGTGAAGTGCACGCTGCTGCTGAGGCGGTGCTGTCGCATCTTCCTGCGAAACGCGAACCCATTGAAACTCGTCGGACGCTCTACTTCACGCTGGGTAAGGCCATGGAACAGGCTGGTGAGTGCACCGCCGCAATGGAGGCGTATGGCGAGGGAAATGCGTTGTCGGTATCGCAGTTTGACGCCGCGGAGAATGCAGAGAGACACGATGCGATCATCGAGGCCTTTGATGCACAAGCGTTCGAGTCGATGCCCGAATCGGGTTGTGAGAGCCGGCGGCCCGTATTCATAGTCGGCATGCTGCGATCCGGCTCGACCTTGACCGAGCAAATCATCGACGCGCACTCCCAGGGCTGTGGCCTTGGCGAGATCGAGTCCATGCCCCGGCTTGTCAACGAAGCGCTCACTGGCCGCGGCATAGCCGAGGCTTGGTCGATGCTGACGCAGGATGATCTTAGGTCGCTGGCAGGCGAATACTTGGCAGAGGCCGCGGGCAACGCCGATCGCGTGGTCGACAAGCAACTCGGCAACTACCAATTGCTCGGGCCGATCGCGAAGGTATTTCCCAACGCGGCGTTCATTCACTGCACGCGAAATCCCATGGCAATGGGGCTCTCCTGCTACACCCAGAAACTGCCGCCGGGAACGAATCCGT
>CAZJIB010000024.1:0-23386 GCA_964546085.1 uncultured Isosphaeraceae bacterium | reverse complement strand
CCGCCGATGACTGTGCCGCCGCTGGTGGTTCCTACCTTGGCGATAACAGCATGTGTGCCGATGGCGGATGTGCCGCCGGAGCATGCTGTGTTGACCCAGCAACCTGCATCGAAGTCACCCTTTCCGGCTGCAACAGCGCGGGCGGAACCTACCGTGGCGACGGTGTGGCATGTGCCGATGTGGACTGCGCGGAGGGTTGCAATGCGACCTCTTGCCAATCACCTGATCAGACCGGACACGGCTCCGGCGGCATCATTGGTGCCACAAGTGACATGAACGGCAGCGCCGGGTATCAGGTCGCTGATACTGTGCAGCCGTCCGCCAGCGGCGAGATCACACAGGTCTGTTGGTGGGGCATGTACATCGACTTCAGCGGTCCGTTCGACTGCGGTGTCGACAGCCCTGGCACGGGTGACGACTTCTCAATCACCTATTACCTCGACGATGGTGACGGCAGCGCGCCGGGCACCGTGCACGCGGGACCGTTCTCGGTCGCAGCAGTGACGGTCGCCACGGGCAACGTGATCCCGTCGGGCATCGGCGATATTACGGAGTGGGAGTATTCCGCATCGCATCCGCCGGTCCCGGTGAATGCAGGCGAGTGCTACTGGATCTCAGTGGTCAACAACACGACCGAGTCGTGCTTCTGGCTCTGGGAAACCGCCGGCCCCGGCGATGAGCGATCCGCTCAAGACAACGGTGGCTGGGCTGCTGCGGATTATGACCTCGCGTGGTGCGTGGACATTGACACGACTCCGGACGGCTGCGGCACCTTCTCAGGTGCGTGCTGCCTGCCTGATGACACCTGCGTCTATGTCACGGCAAGTGATTGCGCAGCTCAGAAGGGCACATACAACGGCGACAACGTCGCCTGTGCCGATGTCAATGAGTGTCAGCCAATGGAAGGTGCATGCTGCATTGATCAGTTCACCTGCCTCCCAATGTTCGATACGGACTGCATCGATTTCGGCGGCACGTTCTTTGGCGAAGGCACATTCTGTGCGGATGTTGACTGCAACGCGGGCCCGAACCCGTTCGACCAGATCGGTGCCGATGACGGCAGCGACATTGAAGGCAACATCACTGCCTGCCAGTACTTCGAGCCGGCCAACGCGATCTATGACATCGCCACGCTCGATGACTTCACTCTGGATTCCAGTGGCACAGTCACGTCGATCGAAGCCGTGCTCAACGGTTGGAACGGCTATGCCGGACCTGCCGGGGTCACGAGTTACCAGGTCAACGTCTACAGTTCGCCTACGGCGGCGAGCGGTGATCTGGTGGGTGATGTCTACTCGATCGACATTGCCGCTGCCAACTTCCCAACATGGAGTGGCACTGGCGATCTGATCCAGTTCGACATCAGTGCGGCTCTTGGTGCCGGCACGTACTACTTCGCCGTCATCCCAAGCAACGATTTCGGGATAAATGGCCAGACTGGCATCGCCCAGTCTGCCCTCGGCGACTTTGCGAGTTGGCAGGCGAATCCAGCCGACGGGTTTGGATTTGGTGGACTACAGGACGTAGCCGGCAACGCCGCCTACCGCCTCACCGTGGAGTGACCCCCCGTCACACCACGACCATCGTGCTCTGATTCAGCGGGGCGGCGAAAGCCGCCCCGCTTTCTTTCGTCCCCCCCGAAAAAAGTATCTGTCACTTTCGCTGCGGTTTTTCGGCCGTGCGAGAGGAGGTGGCTTCATCCTCCTTGTATTAGCGGCATGGTAAACTCCAACGCTATGACTGTGCGAATAGCCGTCATCATTGCATGTGCTCTGTTGGTCAATTGCGGCAACAGCGATTCGCCACAGGAGTCATCATCTCCACCCCCAACCGCCGCCGTGCCCACCATGCAGGGTCCCGGGATTGAGTTGGGCAACGCAGAACACGACTTCGGCGAGATATGGGATTTTCAACCAGTCACCTGCACAGTACCGTTCACAAACATCGGCTCTCAGCCGCTGGTCATCCGAGACCTCAAGGCCGGCTGTGGATGCACGAAGCCCGTCGCCAATAAGCAGATTCTGCAGCCTGGCGAGCAGGGTAAGATCATGGTGACCTTCGATCCCAAGGGAAAGTCCGACAAACAGGACAAGAAAGTGACAATCATCACCAATGCTGCCAACGCCCCGGAGATGGAATTCTGGATCCGTTCCTTTGTCAACAACTTCGTCAAGATCCCCCGCAGCCAGAAGTTCGCCCAACTCGGCGAAATGAAACGGGGCGCTGGAAAGACGATCGATGTGACCTTCGAACCGACAACCGCCGACTTCGAGATCGTCTCCATGCAGCCAAGCGGATCGCACGGGCGCTACATCTCCTCCCAGGAGATCGCAGTCGAACCGGGGCAACCGCGCCGGCTCCGCATCACAGTCAGTCCCGACGCACCTTGGGGGGCCTTTCACTCCCGGCTCAATGTCACGGGGCGCGGCACCATGCCCGACGGCACAAGCGGCACCTATGACTTTCAGATTCTTGCCAATGGTCACACCTACGGCACGATTCGCGCTTCTCAACCGTGGCTCTCTCTTGGGTCAGTCACACCGGGCGGCGGGTACAACAAGAGCATCCGAATCAGCCGTGCCGATGGCGAACCGTTCAATATCGTGAACGCCGCGGTACTTCAACCCCCCTTCGAGGGCATGAACCTGATCCCGGTGCCCATCGAGACTTCTCTTGGCTCGGGTTACGACCTCGTCCTGAGCGGCACGGCGCCAGCCAACATCACCAACAATGGCCCCTTCCAGGCGCAGGCCATGGTGCAGACGGATGTGCCGGGCGAAGAAGTACTCAAGTTCAGAGTCACCGGTCTGGTAACGGCTCGCTGATCCCATGCCGAACGTGAATTGGCATGCCCGCTTTCTTGATCTGGCAGAACAAATCGCCACATGGAGCAAGGACCCGTCACGGGGAGTTGGCGCAGTCATCGTTTCGCCGATGCGACAAGTCATTGCCACCGGATACAACGGCCTGCCTCGCGGATTTGCGGACTTGCCTGAGCGGCTCCAGCGGCCTGTCAAGTATGACATCATCGTGCATGCCGAAATGAATGCGATCGTGCAATGTGCGCGAAATGCGGTGTCGCCAGTGGGCGCCACGCTCTACTCCTCATTCAGCCCCTGCGTCAATTGCGCGCTTTCAATCGTGCAGGCGGGCATTGAACGGGTCGTGACTTGGGCAATAGAGGAAGGCGACGAGCACTGGAACGACTCGATCGCCAAGAGCATCGTGCTCTTTGAAGAGACGGGCATTGAATTCGTAGCGACCCCGCGGCCATGAGGTTTTTGTCCGCCATGTTTGCTGCCTTCATCCTCGTGGGCTGTGGCGACTCCAACACGATGCGAAGGCACACTGCGCGGCACGACGCCGACATTTTCTCACAGTTGCAAGTACTTCCTGCGCCGGGAAGTATTCGCGCAGCAGATGGTAGCCCCGGTCCCTCCTACTGGCAGCAACGGGCAGATCACACGATCACCGCCACGCTTGATGTCGACGCCAACACAATTACCGCCAGCGAGACCATCCTCTACACCAACAACTCCCCCCAGTCGCTTTGGACGATCCACCTGCAAATTGACCAGAACATCCATCGCGAGGGGAGCGTCCGCAGCCGCGAAGGGCGCAGCACCGGCGAAGATGACCATCCCGGCATTGTGATCTCCCGTCTGATGGTCGACGGTGCGGACGTCTCATGGAACGATTACGACACGATCGCCGTCATCAACTTGCGTGAACCGATTCCTGCATCCGGCGGACAGGCCACTCTCGATATCGATTGGACATTTCCCATGCCGACCTCGGCGAAGATCCGCATGGGGTACGACGACAGTTTCGAGGCCGGACCCGTCTGGGAACTCGCCCATTGGTTCCCCACGCCGTTCGTGTTCGATGATGTCCACGGATGGAACACGCTGCCTTACATCGGCCGCGGCGAGTTCTACACGAACTTTGGCGACTATGAAGTGTCTCTCACTGTTCCGCGGAGTCACCTAGTCTTCGGCAGCGGCGAATTGACCAATCCCGAAGATGTACTGACCGAGACACAACAAGAGCGGCTTGCCATCGCAATGGAGAGCGACGAAGTCACCGCCATTCGCACCTTGGAGGAAGTCACTGACCCAGCGTCACGCCCCGAAGGCGAGGATCCGCTCACCTGGCGTTTTCGCGGCGACGACATTCGAACCTTCGCATGGGCCACCAGCCCGGCCTTCGCATGGGACGCCGGAAGCGTACAGGTCGGCGATCACCGCGTCTTGTGCCAATCGGCGTACCCTGCGGAGGCTGCGGACATCTGGGACGAAGCAGCGTCGTATGTGCAACACGCCATCTCGTACTACAGCGACATGCTCGCACCCTATCCATGGCCGCAGATGACGGTGGTTCGCGGCCCCGCCGGAGGCATGGAGTACCCCATGCTCGTGTACTGCCGCGGAAGTACGCACCGTGGACTGTTTGATGTGACCGACCACGAAGTCGGGCACAACTGGTTTCCAATGATGGTCAACAGCGACGAACGGCGCCATGCATGGATGGATGAAGGCTTCAACACCTTTGTCAACCACTACTCCACCGAAGCGTATTACGGCGACGAAGAGCATCGGCTGGATGTGCCGAAGTACGACGCATCGCAACACATCGACGACCCCCAACCGGTCAACACCAGACCGGACCTGATCGAACACAGAAGGCACTTGAGTTATCGAAAGCCGGGGTATGGCCTGCGGCTGCTGCGCGAACAGATACTCGGCCCCGAGAGATTCGACACAGCGTTCCGCGAGTATGTCCGCCGCTGGTCATTCAAGTCGCCTCGGCCAGCAGACTTCTACCGCACGATGGAGAATGCCGCAGGCGCGGATCTCGATTGGTTCTGGCGTGGCTTTTTCGAAGAGCCTCTCGACCTGGATCAGTCGATTGCAACAGTGCGACAGAAAGAGATTGACGGTGCTTGGTCGGCAACGCTCGTGATCGACAACCGCGACGATTGGGTGTGTCCGCTGGATGTGTTGGTGACATTCGATGACGGGAGCACGCAGCGGCTGTCCATCCCAGTCACCGTCTGGGCGTGGACCAATCGGCATGAACACCCGATCACCACGCCCTCAAGGATCAGCCGCGTTGTCATTGATCCCGATGAGGCATTTCCCGACATCGACCGCGTGAACAATGTCTGGTCGCGCTAACAACTGCCCCATGCGGAAATGATCGCGAGAAGATCGACGACATCGACCATACCGTTGTCGGGCGTCGCTCGCGGCCCATCGACCTCCAGTGCTTCTTCATTGCCGGTCCAAAGCATGACGCCATCGCTCCAGAGCGACTCGCAACCAAGATTGCCACGCCTCAGGTCGTAGATGTTCGGAAGAGGCAGAGTCGGGAGCGATCTCCTGCGCGCCCTCGTCGCTGAGCATGATGTTCCCGGAAGCGTCGATTGCGATGTCTTCGAAGTCTCCCCAACCCTGCAAACGAAGGCCCTCTACCGACTCGATGTCGATTGATCCATCGGCAGCGATGTCGATGTCCATATGCAGGACCAGATCGCTGTTGTCCATGACAGCCAGCCAAGAGTCACCGCCTGCCCAGACGAGTCCGCTCACACCTGTGACGGAGAGTGTGTCGCCGTGCCGATCAACAGCGGTGTCGGGCAGGGATGCAATATCGATGTAGTCGATCGATACAGTTCCGGCCAAGCAGACACTTGCGATGAAGAAACTCTTGTTGCGACCTTACCACGAGTCCGCCGGCGGTCAATGCATCATTGTTCGATCTTGGCTGCCGGTTCATAGACCCGCCTCAGCAGCGTTTGATTCGCGTCCCAGATGACCGTCGTGTCCTTGCCGTAGTACCAGATGAGCCGCAATCGCTCCCAGCCCCCCTCTCCAAGCGGGCAGAACAGGGTGATGAATCGCCCCGGGTCATCGGGGTGGCCCATGGTGTGCAGCACGGCAAGGTCCTCACCTGCGTAGTTCACGCCACCGACTGAAAAGCCGCCGTCATGGAAAGCGATTGGATCATCGCAACGCTCAAGCAGACGTGCATGCTCTGCGACCGTTTCTGGTCCAATCAACAGCAGGTTGTCACCGTGATCAACATCGGCCAGCCAGTCACCGCTGTCGCCCGCCGCGTCATCGGCGTACACCGATGCGCCTTGCAGCGTACCGGCAATTGTCGGGCTGATCTGCCATGGCGGCAGCAAGCGGTACAACCGGTAGTCCGGGTCGCGGTCGCCGGAGGTCAGTGGAACCGTGTGCTCCCTTACCCATGTACGGAAAAAGTCGTCCAGCCAGCCTTTCTCCATGTCTGGCCGCTGGGATTCGGCGGCGGCCTGCATCGCAGCCCAGTTCGCCCGGCGTCCCATGTTGTCGCTCGCGAATCGGGCGAGGACTGGCCAGATGGCGCTCTGCGACGCATCTGAAACTTCGCCGTTGTTGAGCACATCCTCGAGCATCATGAAGACGAATGCGCCCTTGTCGTACCCGACAAATCGATCCGGACCTCCCCCCGATGGATCGGCGCTGCCGAAGTCGCCAAGAGCCCCGTTGTCGAGGGTGGGGTCCAGTGACACCTTGTTGAGCAAACCGCGGCGGTAGGCTCTCCCTGCCTCGGCGCCTTCTTCCAGAACGCGGCGGCCGTAGTTGGTGCAGTAACTTGTCAGTGCCTCGCACCAGTTGCCGTCCTGCGCATCGACATAAACGCCGTTGCCCCACCATGCATGGAGAAGTTCATGGTCTAGGTATCCCGGGGCGAGCGAACGAGGCGCCATGCCTACGACTCGCGGACCCAGCACCGTGAAGCCGGGAAAGGCAAATCCGCTGGAGAAGAAATTCTCGACGATGGTGAATCGTCTGTAAGGATACGCACCGAGGAGCGGCGTATAGAGGTCGAGGTAAGACTCCGCTGCATCCAGGTAGAAGCCAACTTTGTCGAAGTGTTTCGGGGAGAGCACGGCGACGACCTCGACCGGCCCGGCCGGCGTGTGGACGATTCTGCCTTCGGCGTCGTATGCGTTCCCGACCAACGCAACACCTTCGACGGGGCGAGGGGTCGCCCAACTGAGACACGGAATCTCCATCGGCGCGTTGCAGGTCGGATCGCCGCTGCCGACACATGTCCAGCCTTCAAGTGGGTCCATTGACAGGTCAATCAGTCGAAGTACGGGTTGCCCTTCGCCGTCCACAAGTTGGGGGAACCATGGCGCGTTGTCGGAGAGGAAAATACCGTCTTCGCCGATGTGCGCATCGACCGAGAAGTTGTGAATCTGTCCGGCCTGTTCGCCCGACGCGATGTCATCGCGATAGACGCCCTCCCATTTGACCCGCACAGTTTGGTCTGCGGGAATCGCAGCCGCAGTGTCGAAGCCCGCCGGCTGCAGCGCGGTGATGTTGGTGTTCGGTGGAAGTTGCAGGAAACAACCTGGATTCCCATCGGGTGCAATGACGGAGCTGCCGGCAAGCGTGCCGGTTGCGGGGTCGAGGGCGACATGGATAGTCTGCTTGGGTACGGCGGATACACAAAGCAGAACGATCGCGAAGGGAAGCATGGGAGCAGCAGCATACTGCGGCGGGCTTTCCCATATGATCCTGCCGCATGCGAAGGCTCTTGTTCATGCCGTTTATTCTTCTCTGGGGTTGCGGATCTCCTGAGGGGGAGTATGTCCGCGGGGTCGAGGTCATCATGACCACATCTGTATCGGTGGTAGTACCGGCAGAGCACGCTGACGCTGTTGAAGAGGTATTCGCAGTATTTCGCGATGTCGAGATGGCGATGAGCGAGTGGCGCGAGGACTCCCCGCTTGCAGCGGTGAATGCCGCTGCCGGCGGAGACCCTGTCGAAGTACCGCCGGTATTGCTTGCTGCAGTCCAGCGAAGTCTGGCGATTGCCGACCTCACCGGGGGAGCGTTTGACCCGACATGGGCGGCGCTTTGGGATCTCTGGGACTTCAAGGCGAGTAACCCGGTCGTGCCAAGTGCGGATGCCATTGCGAATCGACTTCCTCTGGTTGATTGGGAACTGGTGGATGTTGACGCCGGCGCGGTGTCGATCCGGCTTTCCCGCAAGGGCATGGCGATGGGTCTCGGTGGCATTGCCAAGGGCATCGCCATGGACCACGCGGTGCTTGTACTGGATGCAAGGGGCGTGGACTCCTTCATGATCACAGTTGGCGGGCAGGTATTCGTTCGCGGCCTGAAGAGTGGCCGGCCGTGGCATGTGGGTGTGCAGGAACCCGGTGGTGGCCGAAGTGACCTGATCATGACACTGGAGTTGACTGACACATGCCTCTCGACAAGCGGCGATGCAGAGCAGTTTTTTGAGGTGGGCGGCATTCGATATCACCATGTCTTGGACCCCCGAACCGGCATGCCTTCGCGCGGTGTGCGGAGTGTCACCGTCATCACACCGGACGCCACGCTCGCCGATGCTCTCTCAGTCGCCCTCATGGTCATGGGCGTCGACCGCGGCCTCCAACTCGTCCGCAATCTCCCGGATGTCGACGCCATCCTCATCGACGACACCGGCTCCATCCACTCAACGCTCAGGTAGCGGTCGCCGCTCCGAAACGAACAGGTCACCGATCCCCGCTCCTGAACGCGTGACGGGGACTGCTTTCCGGAAAAAACGGCAGCACTTTCTGGGACTGGGGGAAGGCAGCGTGTAGGCTGGAGACATGCGGCACCTACTCTTATGCGTCCTGATCCCGGCGTCCACCGCGATGGCAACCACACTGCATGTGCCCAAGCAGTACGAAACGATCCAGGGTGCGATTGACGCTTCGGTGACCGGCGACCTGGTGTTGGTGGCCGCTGGTACCTATACGGAATCGATCGACTTTCTCGGCAAGGGCATCATCGTCCGCGGCGCAGGGGCCGATGTCACAACCATTGACGGCTCAGGCAGCGGCACCTCGGTCGTCTCCTTCGTCAGCGGCGAAGGCGGCTGGAGTACCGTGGAAGGTTTCACGCTCACCGGCGGCAGCGGCCGCATGTTCAGCGACCCGATCTTCGGCCCCTCCCCCTGCGGCGGCGGCGTTCATGTCGTTGAAAGTTCACCCGTAATTCGTCAGTGCATCATTGCGGGCAATACCGCCTGGGGCGGCGGCGGCATCTTCATCACCAACGCCGAACCTCGCATAGAAGGCTGCACACTTCGGGGCAACACTGCTGAAGGTCACGGCGGCGGCATCTACGCAATCGACCATGCCGCGGCGGACATCGACGCCTGCATCTTTGAAGGCAATACCGCCAGTTGGGGAGGTGGGATTACCTGCACGCTCCAGAGTGACATGAAGATCGAGAATTCAACGTTCCTCGGAAACCACACCGGCAATGTCGGCGGCGGCCTCTTCATCCGCTCCAGCAGTGACCCAACCGTCACCAACTGCAATTTCATCGAAGGCACCCAGTCCGGCAACCCGCTCGGTTCTGGCGGCGGGGTATGCATCTACGGCAGCGGAAATGGCGGCGGTCCGTGCTATCCAACATTCACCAACTGCCTCTTTCAAGGCAACACCGTGCTCGGCGACGGTGGTGGCATGAGTGCGGCCTACGATTCACACCCGACGCTGATTGGGTGCACCTTCCGCGGAAACATCGCTGGTCGCAGTGGTGGAGGGTTGGCGTGTGTAGCGGATATCGACCACACGGTACCTAGCAACGCAGACGTACAGGATTGCACCTTTGAGGAGAACTCCGCCAATGAGGCTGGAGGCGGCATCCACTGCCGCAATAGCGATCCGACCCTCTCCAGTTGCATCGTCCAGGGAAACGTGGCCGCATCGTCAGGCGGCATCTCGTTCGATGACGCTGCCGATGCCCTGCTGCAGAACAGTATGGTGTGTGCAAACACACCAAACCAGACCGGTGGTGCCTTCACCGATGGCGGTGGCAACAGCGTGCAAGACACTTGTCCGGCCTGCGAGGGCGATGTCGACGGTGATGGCATGGTCGGTGTCAACGATCTTCTGGCAATCGTCGCCGCATGGGGGCCGTGCATGGGATGCCCCGAGGATATTGATCAGAGTGGCAACGTCGATGTGACCGATCTGCTTGCGGCGGTGGCTGCCTGGGGTCCGTGTCCGTAACTCCAACTGCCCCCCCCGCTTCATGGGCAATGGACTCTAATAGAACAAAACGAAAACCGAGTGATTTCGCTGCAAAACGATGCAACCCCCCCGCGTCTGCAGGGGGTCACCGAGGAGTGGGCCATACTGGGCTCGACGATCCGCTCGACCCACCCGTGGGTCGGGCGGAGTGCGAGCACTGCGGACTCTCGCCCCGCGAGTCCGCGTGGATGCGAGACGCCCCGCGTCGAGCAAACACGAGGGCCCGCGACGAGGGGAGCCAACGAACATGGCGGCACTCATGTGCCGCCATGTTTGATTGGTCACCGAGGAGTGGGCCATACTGGGCTCGAACCAGTGACCTCTTGTGTGTCATACAAGCGCGCTAGCCAACTGCGCCAATGGCCCTGAGAAACACACGATACCACAACCGCCGGACTGGCGAACGGGCCTGTTCGACTCTCTCCTTGTCCCTTTCCTGTCGCTACCCCTGCGGATGGGTCTGCAGCACGACCATGTCGTGGTATCGCTCGCTGCGGGACATGAGTTCTTCATGCGTACCGGATTCGATGATGCGACCACCATCGAGCACCAGAATCTGATCGGCATCCACGATCGTGCTGAGCCTGTGCGCAATCACGAAACTGGTGCGATTTCGAAGCAACGTCGAAAGGCTACGCTGAATCAGACGCTCCGACTCCGTGTCCAGATTGCTCGTGGCCTCATCAAGGATCAGAATCCGCGGATCGGCCAACAATGCCCGGGCAATCGCAATCCGCTGGCGTTGCCCGCCACTGAGTTTCACACCACGCTCGCCGATCTCAGTTTCGTATCCGTCGGGGAATTCGCAGATGAACTCGTGCGCCGCAGCCTGCTCCGCAGCACGCTCGATCTCCCCCTGCGATGCACCGCGCCGCCCATAGGAGATGTTGCCGGCGATCGTTCCCTCGAAGAGAAAGATGTCCTGCTCGACAATGCCAAGCAGCGAACGATACGAGGCAAGATCGATATCACGCAACGGCGTACCATCAAGACGAATCTCGCCCCTGTCGCAATGATAAAACGCAGCGACGATGTTGCAGAGCGTCGTCTTTCCCGAACCGCTCGGTCCGACCAGCGCCGTCGTACTCCCCGCCGCCGCATCAAGCGATATGCCCTCCAGCACATTCGAGTCCGTTCCTGGATAGCGAAACCAGACATCGTCAAAGGACACATCGCCCCGGACTTCGCTGGCAGAGACGACCGTTGCTCCGCTGTGCGCATCCTGTTCGGTCGGCTCCTCGGCGAGATCAAGGACGCGGTCTAGCGCCGCCAGTGAATTCTGCAATGCCGTAGCGCTCTCCGCCAACGTCGCAAGTGGCCCCAGAAGCATGGCTAGATATGCCAGGAACATCACCATGTCTCCTGCCGTAATCGCGTTACTCGGATCCAACTCCCCCGCCGCCACCAGCGTGCGGTCATGCAACACCTGCCATCCACCAAACCAAAGCACCGCCGCAGTTGCCGCCGGGATCATGACCGACCAGGCAATGTCCACACCGCGGGAACACCACCACGCAAGCAATTCCTTGCGTACGAGCAGGTGATTGGCGCGAATCCAATTGGACGCTTCAGTGCGCTGCCGCGAAAAACTCCTCACGACCCTCGCTCCGCCGAATGATTCAGTGACCATGGCATCGCAGTGCTGCCGCGTTCCGCGGATGCTCCGCCAGAGCGGCCTGATCCGGCTGACCCACGTTCGATGGGTGAAGAAGATGATGGGGAACAACACAAGCGACCCAAGCAACAACCGCCAATCCACGAAGGACAGAATGCAGAGAATTCCTATCAGTTGAATAGTTGCCCGCCATGGGTTGTAGCAAAGGCCGAAGACGAGATCTGCGACTGATCCGGCGTCCTCCCTGACAAGCGATGCAGCCCCGCCGCTGCGAAGTTGGTGGACGCGATGCAGCGGGAGCGATGTCGCGTGCAAGAACGACATCCTGCGAACGGAAACCTGCATTCGCGTCGTAGTGCGGGTTGCGATCCATCGCCCACGGACGCCGAACACGAGCGCGATCATCGTGATGAGCACCGTGACAACGGCAATGACCCCAAGCAAGGTCACCTTGTCCGCCAACCACGGCATGCGATCAACCAGCGGAGCCGGAAGCGGCTCGTCACCGAGGATGTTGTCGAAGACGACCTTTGTTGCTGCAGGCGGAATGAGCCCGATCGTCGCACCAACCGTCAGATAGCCGAGCGCCCAGATGATCTCTCGCCTGTTCGGGCCAGCCAAACGCCAGAACTCCCTCACCAGTGTTCGGAACGATCGCGATCGCTCCAGTGACTTGCGCCCGGATTCGAGCGTGGGCACGTCATCACTTTGCACCGGCTGCTTCAACCGCCGACGAAACTCCGCGAATCTATGCTTGCTGGACGAGTAGTGGCTCGACATCCCGAGAGGCTCAGGCCTGCTCGATCACGACGGCGGTCCCGTAGCAGAGCACTTCGGTGGCTGACGCTTCGAGATCCGAGGAGTCGTACCGAAATCCCACCACGGCATTGGCACCCATCTGCTGAGTATGCTCCAGCAGGTGCTCGAACGCTTCTTGGCGAGTCTGTTCGCACATCTCGGCATACGCGCCAATTTTGCCGCCTATGACCTTCTTCAGGCCACCGAGAAAACCTTGGGCGATCGTCGGGGCACGTACCACCAACCCGCGAACGATGCCCTTGTATTCCGTGATTCGGTA
The DNA here is from genome assembly GCA_964546085.1 of uncultured Isosphaeraceae bacterium. Lineage (GTDB taxonomy): Bacteria > Planctomycetota > Phycisphaerae > Phycisphaerales > SM1A02 > CAZJKE01. The sequence continues at coordinate 10,600 of CAZJIB010000024.1, read as the reverse complement.
GCCGTCGATGTCGAACGTCGTAGTGACAGGAATGTCTATGAACTGACTATGAATGCTCATGGGGTGGATTCTACCGCGAGTATGATTTGGGGTATGCCTGACGATCTAGAAAACACACCGTTGCGTTTGTCGCGATCTTCACCACCGTTGTAATCACGATGATCATTGCCGTGATCGGCGGCTGGGGCGAAGGGTGGGAAGGCGGAAGAGCGTGGTGATCGGCTGCATATGGATGGCTTTCATTGTCGTGCGGCACCTCGCTGTCCGCAGCAACAGCTCGATCGAATAGAAAAAGATTCCTATCGCCTATATCGCACCAGTACACTGCGTGCATGAGCGAAGAACAGAAGCCAGACAAGGGAACCGATCCGGAAGCCGAAACGCTGAAGTCGGCGGACACGCCATCGCAAACCCGGGGGCCGAAAGAGATCGGCCACTACAAGATCCGCCGCGTCATCGGAAGCGGCGGCATGGGCACGGTCTACGAGGCCATTCAGGAGAATCCCCGCCGCAAGGTGGCCATCAAGGTCATGCGCAGCGGCGTCACCTCCCGCAGTGCATTGAGGCGGTTCGAATATGAATCGCAGATCCTCGGCCGCCTGCACCACATCGGCATCGCGCAGGTGTACGAAGCGGGCACATGGGATGATGGCACGGGCGGTGTTCCGTACTTCGCCATGGAATACATCGCCGCAGCGCAATCGCTACTTGCCTATGCGCAGAAGAAGGATCTTGGCACCGATGCGAGACTACGCCTTTTCGAAAAGGTCTGCGATGCCGTACACCACGGCCATATCAAAGGCATCATCCACCGCGACCTCAAGCCGGACAACATTCTCGTAGACCAATCCGGTAATCCCAAGATCATCGATTTCGGTGTCGCCCGCGCAACCGACTCCGACATGGCGGTCACAACACTGCAGACCAATGTTGGGCAACTGGTTGGCACCGTCCAGTACATGAGTCCTGAACAGTGCGAAGCCGACCCGGACCTCATCGACGCCCGCAGCGATGTCTATAGCCTCGGCGTAATCCTCTACGAACTGCTCTCTGGACAACCTCCCTACGACCTGAGTTCCATTCCCATCTACGAAGCAACGCGGGTCATTCGCGAACGCCAGCCAACTCGGATGACAACGGTCACCACTGGTATTTCCGGTGATCTTGAGACCATCGTCTCCAAGGCCATGGACAAGGACCGCGACCGCCGCTACCAGTCGGCCCACGAACTGCGGCAGGACATCGAGCGGTTCCTGATGAACGAACCCATCGAAGCCCGCCGCGCAAGCATGGTTTATCAGTTCAAGATGTTTGCGAGGCGAAACCGAGGTGTTGTCGCCACAGCGGCAACGATCGCTGGCGTGCTTGTCGTGGCCACGATTGTCAGCGTGTACTCAGGCATCAGGGCAACACAAGCTGAATCGGCTGCGGTTGTTGAACGTGATCGAGCTGTTGCTGCGGAACAACAAGTTCTTGGCGCACTTACCGAGGCAGAAAATGCTCGTAAACAAGCAGAGGACGCGACAAAGGAAGCCACGAAGAGCTTCCAATGGATGTTATCCATCGCGAATTTCAGCGCCGAACTCCTGGAACTTGGCGCGCCACGAAATGCGCAGGGACAATCGCTGACCGTCCACGACATCCTTCTGCACGCCACCGACGATATCACGGTGCGATTTAGTGATGAACCCCACCTCGAAGCTCCCCTTCGAGCGGTCGTCGGCAAGTTGCTCTGGGAGATGGGTGAGCTAGAAGTAGCGGAAGCCCAACTGCAACGAGCCGTGGAACTCTTCGAAACCCTTGGACGACCCTACGAGCACCTGCGGGCAGCCATCGCTTACGCGAAGGTACTCCATGACCTGGGAAAGTACGACCAGTCCACCGGGGTTGCGAACTCGGTCATGGAGCAAGGCACTACCCTTTTCGGCACAGATCATGATGCAGTCCTCGAGGCGAAGGACATCATTGCCGACAATTTAACCATAACGTTCACGGGAAACCCTCTATCAATTCGACGTGAGATCATCGCAGCGATCGAAGCCGGGGCAGAGGTCACGCGGGAGTTTGAGCTGGGAGTAAGGGCCGCCATCGGCATTGACCTGCTCATCGTCAATGGCATGAGTGGAAGCACGACAGGCACAGAGGCGCTGACTGAGGCGAAAGAGGTGATCAAAGCTACGATCAAGGCGTCGGAGGAAGAGCTTGGCTCGCTACACCCGGTGACTGTTGAAGCACGCACATGTCAAGCAATGATTTATTTTCAACAAAAGCAAATAGATAAAGCCTTTGCTGTAGCAGAACAGGCCCTAGTTGATTCCAGAGCGGTCTTCGGCCCTGGACATATCCAGACGGCACAGGCCTTAACAGGGGCTGCCTTCGTTCGGATCTTTCGTGGCCGTAACGGGGAGGCTGTAGATCTGTTCCTAGAATCCATTGAGATCATGCGCAATGTTGCCGGCGAGGATTACCCGCCCGCACTGTCCTCGCAGCTATGGTTGGCCAACGCGATGATCCACGATGGCAAGCTGGAAGAGGGTGAGGCGATGATCCGTGAGGTGTTGCCCAAGATGACTGCGGCATACGGGGCACATCACCCTGAGTTGCTGAATGCACGAGCGTCGCTCGCGGGTGCATTGTTGAGGCAGGGCAAGTTCGAGGACGGGGACCCGCTCTGGGAAGAGGTGGTCGCGCCTATGCGGCAAATGGCGGCAGGCGAGCTGGGACTACCCGTCATACAGATGCGAATGCTTCGTGCCATCGCGTACATCAACAACAACCACACCAAGGCGGACGAGATCGTCAACGCATTGCTTGAAGACATGGAGAGCGTGTACGGGATGGAGAGTGGCGAGGTACTAGGGAATGCCTACTACTTGTCGACCCTCTACATGGAGAGCGGACGCGTCGATCGAGGCCTCTCCTTTCTGGCATTCTGGATGGCCAAGGGGCGAGAGGTCATAGACCACCTGAACCCATCGCTCCGTGAACTGGAACTCGGGCTGGCACAAGCATATCTCGACGCAGATATGCCGACTGAAGCGGAAGCAATCTTCTCGCGAGTGGTCCCGATTATTGCGCAACTCCACGGCGCCTCTGAAAAAATGACCGTTGCATCCCAGCTCCAGTGGGTCAGGTCCATCGCGAGGCAGGGCCGGGGCGATGAAGCGGTTGCGATGGTGTCCGCCCTGTACAACCGCCTCACTGAAGAGCTCGGCGAGGAAGATGAGGTGACCCGTAGAGCGGAAACCACACTTATCAATACGCTAGTCGGTCTGGATCGGTGGAATGACATCGACCGGATCATGGATGCCCGCATGGAGCGTCGGCAGGACAATGCAGATCTCCTCTTGGAAATGGCTAAGGTCATCATCAACAACGGTCACGCTGGATACCGCGAGCATTACCTCGATGTTGCGATGGATGCCGCGACGCGAGCGGCTGCGATCCGTGGCGAAGATGACCCGTTGGCCATGGCTACCCTTGCGGAGGTCCACTTCGCACATGGAAACTACGATGAATCGCTCAATTGGTTGGCCAAGGCCATCGTCTACGCTGGAGAGGATCATGAGAAGATCGAGGATTGGCAGGGCCGGCTCGAAAAGGTCCGCGCCGCAGCGGCCGCTGAACCAACGCCATGACGACCCCGCTGCTCGTCTCGACATGGTCCTTCTCGCTGCCGATCATCGAAACGGAGTTCCCGCATCTGGCCTCGCCCGCCTCCGCCCTTGATGTCGTAGAAGCATGCGCCCGCGCCGCAGAGTCAAACGAATCGATCGACTCGGTCGGATTCGGTGGGCTTCCAGACCGCGATGGCCGCGCGACCTTCGATGCCGCCATCATGGCTGCACCGCACCGCAGCGGCGCGGTGTGCGCCATCGAACGACACCTGCATCCGGTCACCATGGCGAGAATGGTCATGGAGCGAACCAAGCACACAATGCTCGCCGGCCCGCTGGCCGATGCGTTCGCCGAGTCGCAGGGTATGGAGGCAGAGGATATTCTGGCCGCATCGGCTAGGGCAAAGTGGGAACAGTGGCGAGAGACCAATGCGCCGCCAATACCCCCACCGCCTGTTGATATCGGCACTGGGGAACTCTTCGGCAGCCATGACACGATCGGCACGCTTGCAATTGATGCTGGTGGTGACATGGCCGGTTCATGCAGCACAAGCGGCATGGCATGGAAGGTACCGGGACGCGTCGGTGATTCGCCGATCATCGGGCACGGCCTGTATGTCGATCCGGCTCGCGGCGCGGCAACTGCTACTGGGCACGGCGAACTCATCAGTGGCATCTGCGGCTCGTTTCTCGTCGTGGAACTGATGGGCCGCGGAGCCTCCCCGGAAGATGCCATTCACGACACGCTCGCAAGGCTAGCTGAGTGCTGGCCGCTGGAGAAGGATCACCAGGTCGCGTTCATCGCAACAACACCCAGCGGCATATGGGCTGGCGGTGCTCTGCGCCCTGGATTCAAGTTGTCAGTGTGTAATGGCAGCACCTGCGCCATCCAAGACCCACAGGTTGTGCTGCACGACTAGCCAGCCTTTCGCGACTCGATGAAACAGCGAAGCGGCGGCATGCGGCAGAGATCGAGGATCTCGCGAACCGCCGCAGAGGCGACGATGTGGACAACCGTGTTCTGCTCGTCAGCCCTGCGAAGCAACGCCACAAGGCATGCGGCCAACTTGGTATCGGCGCCGACGACACGTGTGAGATTGAGCCAGAGTTCCGGAGGCCCCTCCTCCAGCACGCAGATCGCCATTTGCCAGAACTCTCGCACAGCATCGCAATCTGAGAGATTGCCGGCGGCGGCGATGGCCCGGCTGTATTGGACATCACCGGGGATGAAGAAACTCTCGGGCTGGTGATGTGGGCTCCGCCCACTATCCTGAAAAGTGACCAAGACATGCCCTCCAACGCATCAGAAGTGTGCGTCAGTGGAAGACAAGGCCGGACGACCGAGAACCTTTCGGAAATCCAGTCTTTACCGACCGGTTGAGTCGACGACCGGGACCTCAGTTGGGCCAGCCGGTTTGTCCATGAGCCAGAAGGACCGCCAATCGTCGCTGAGCGACCGCATGTCCGTGTTGACGATGACCGCGCTCTGAATGTCAGCCTCTTCGCCGGTCTTTGCCAATCCCGACATATTGGGTGTCAGATTGCCCATAATTACACGGTCACTGGCGAGGTACGCTTGCGTACACGCTCTGTCCACAGCGTCGATCCGGCGAATCATGTCCGGCGTAAAGTCCCCGTGAAAGTTGTAGTACTGCGAATTTCGTTGCAGTTGCATGTCCGCGCGGAGCCGCAGCAACTCGGCCTTGAGTTCCGGCGGCAGCGTCTCCATGTACTGCGAATGGGCTGGCGTATAGGCCCAGGATGTTGGCGCCTTCGTCGCCGGGCTGCACCCGATGACAGCGGCGGCCACGCCAGTCACTGCCAGAGTAGCGATTCTCATCGAAGGAAATCTCCATCGGCAACCTCAACACCTGTCAGAAGTGCGATCGCCCGCGGGCCGAGCGGAACATCGTAGGTCACCGCAGCAACCACAGTGTTGTAGTCCACATTGATCAACTCGACAGTGACGTAGACCTTATCCGGCGTGACCGAATACGTGCTGACCATGACCGCACCGGCGTTGTAGTCCTTCGCCAGTTCCTCCACATCGCGGGAGAGCAGGTATTCACCCTCTCGCGGCACGATCGGCGTCGTCCCCTGGCGAAGAGTCATCTTGACGACCTTGCTCAGCCAGTGCTGGGTCAATGCCGTTGCGAGACACTCAGCCTGCAACCTGCCGAAGTTGCTCGTTTGGGTGTAGTTGTTCAGATCGACCGTCGTCGCATACAGAACCGGTCGCCGTGGGTCGAATGCGTTTTCGCCGATGATTGGTGGATGAGCCGTTGCAAGCAGATGGCTGATGGCGTTGTAGGCCGACTTCACATAGTTGGCATCCACAAGAGGCTGTGTCGTCGGGCCGTTCTCCAGAACGGTCACGGCTCCCAACGCAGCACGGCCGGACTTGACCTGCCAGCCAGCCGCGCCGGGTTTTCCCTGTTCCCAGTGCCCGCCACGTGTCTGCTGCCAGTTGGTAGCGCACCCGCAGAGTGCCAGCCCGATGGCAGTCAACATCACGATCTTCATTCGAATCATTCCCTGAGATCCTTGTTCGTTGCTGGACTATTGATCTGACTTTGGAGTGAAGCGGCGACCGGGCAATCCCTGTCGATCGCTGTCGACGGCCACAGAATGGTCACGAGCAACGACGGCGTCGTCGCGAACCCACTGGCGATCCTCAGCCGAGGCCTTGACCGCCGCGTCATTCCTTGCGGCGCGCATCCGCATGTTCTGTTCGTTCTCGGCCATGGCGATCCCGACCGCCAGTTCCTGAAGTTCTCCCCACTGCATCTCGAGCCGGGCAGTCGCCCGGAGGAATTCCTCCCGCGGTATCGTGTACAAAATCCAGCACTGGTCGAGGCGACCATTATCCTGAATGTAGATGCCCTCTTCGCTCAGATGCGAGGCAAGAGCGGGAACGACCAGGCTGTAGCCGAGTTTCAGAGCCGCGTTGTTGATGGACGAATCAGTGTGGCCACCCAACACAATCGGCGCCAAACGCTGTCGCATCTGATCGTACACATCGTCCCGCGCACTCTGCACAAGCGATCGCTCATCGACGATGGTGTATCCGGAACCTTTCAGGGGAAGGTGGCTCCGACCCACGAAGAACATCGTGTTCTCGCTTTGGGGCACATAACCCTGTACCCAATCGGGCGCCTCCGCTGCCACCGCTTCGACATCGCCCATGGCGACCTTCGAATCGGACCTGTTGTTGGTGCAACCAAGTGTCCCCAGACCCATGATCGCGACTGTGCCGACCACGACTGCTGTTCGTGCCATCCACATCCTGGGCAAACTCCTCACGATGGTTTTTTGAATCGAATCGAAAGACATGACCGGCTGCGAAGCACGGGCCTCTACCGGCAGCGTGAGTATAGCGGCCTCGCATGGGGCGTGCCGTGCGGGGGCCCCGGAGAGGCATCTCCCCTGCTACGCTTCCCCTCATGGCCGCTGACATGACCATCGCCCAGTTTCAATCGTTGATCAAAGAGCGGTATTTCGAGACCGATGCTGCCCGTGGCGTATCGCCGACCTTTGTCTGGCTCGCCGAGGAATTCGGCGAACTCGCGGAGGCGATTGGACGCCATGAACGTGGGGATGGCGATCTCAAGGCACTGGGGAGCGAATTCGCTGACGTTCTGGCCTGGCTGGCGACTCTGGCGAACATCACAGGCGTCAATCTGACCGACGCCATCGCTCGCAAGTACATCGAGGGTGGCGGGCCGGAGGGCATCAAGTAGGCGTGGGTCGCATCGATGCCATCTTCGCCGATCTGGATGGAACCCGACCCATCATTCCCTTCGTCGTAGCCGGCGATCCCTCGCTTGAAGCGACCGAGGCGGTCATTCCCGCACTTCACGGAGCAGGTGCCCCCATCATCGAAATTGGCATCCCCTTCAGCGATCCAATTGCTGATGGTCCGGTCATCGCCGCGGCGATGTACCGCGCGCTGGAACGGGGTGTCACGCCGAGGGCGGTCCTTGACATGGTGAGGCGACTGCGGCCAACGACGGATGCGGCGATCGTCGCCATGGTGAGCGACTCGATCGTCTTCCGCCTCGGCGGCGAGCGGTTCGTAGCAATGCTCGCGGAAGCGGGCTTTGATGGCCTCATCGTGCCCGACTTGGACAGCGATGCGGCCGCCTCGATCGCAGCAGCCTGCGACCGTCATGATCTTTCCTTCACCCAACTGATCGCTCCGACAACCCCGCTGCACCGTCTCCGGACCCTTGCGCAGCAATCCAGCGGGTTTCTGTATGTGCTCGCCCGCGCTGGGTTGACCGGGGAACGAGGCGAAGGGCCGAGCGGGCTCGCCGAGCGGATTGCGGCCATTCGCAACGAAACAGACCTTCCGCTGGCGGTTGGCTTTGGCATTTCAACGGCCGATCAGGTGGAGACCGTCACCTCGCTGGCAGATGCGGCGATCGTCGGGTCCGCGCTGGTTCGACGGCTCGCCGACGCAGCCGACCCGGCGGCCGAAGCAGCGGCGATGCTTGCCGACCTCACGCCACAAAAAGGTTGATCTCCCGGTGCATTTCCCCCTTTGCGCCGGACCGCGAATTCGCGATACTGTGCGCAGGCGGCAGAAGGGCCTCGCCGCCAAACCCACGACGCCGGCGGGAGAGTGCTTGACCATTGGAGGGTCGCTACGCCGGCAGGAAGCCAGGCCGCGTCAAGGGAATGATGGAAGACACCACAATGACCGAGACTAACGCTAGCGAGGTTCGCATGGGCGGGTGCTGTGACCGATTCGGATGCCGGACATTCACCGGCGATGTCATGTTGAAGCGACTTCCACCGGAGGTCTACGAGTCACTTCGCGAAACCATGCGGAAGAGCAAACCGATCGACCCGTCGATTGCCAACACCGTCGCAGATGCGATGAAGGAGTGGGCGATTGATCACGGCTGCACGCACTACACACACTGGTTTCAGCCGCTCACTGGCTCGACAGCCGAGAAGCACGACGCTTTCCTTGAACTCGATCGTGATGGAAACGCCATTGCGGAGTTCTCCGGCGACATGCTCATTCGCGGCGAACCGGATGCGAGCAGTTTTCCTTCCGGTGGCATTCGTGACACATGGGAAGCCCGCGGATATACCGCGTGGGATGCCACGAGTCCGGCGTTCATTCTGAATGATGAAGAAGGCGGCACGCTCTGCATTCCCACCGCCTTTGTTTCATGGACGGGCGAGGCACTCGACAAGAAGACCCCTCTGCTCCGTTCCATCGACGCCGTGAATGAACAGGCAATGCGCATCCTTCGCATCTTTGGAACGGATGAGGGCGTCAGCCGCGTCATCACGACCATCGGCAGCGAGCAGGAGTATTTCCTTGTGGACGAGGCCTATGTGGCCAGCCGCCCTGATCTCCTGATGTGCGGCCGAACGCTCCTCGGCGCAACACCGCCCAAGGGTCATCAACTGGACGACCATTACTTTGGCGCGATTCCGGATCGCGTCCTTGCATTCATGGGAGATGTCGAACAGCAGCTCTACGAACTCGGCGTGCCGGTCAAGACCCGCCACAACGAGGTCGCCCCCGGGCAATATGAAATCGCCCCGACCTTCGAGAACGCCAATGTTGCGGCCGACCACCAGATGTTGTTGATGCATGTTCTTCGCCGCACAGCGGCGGATCACGGATTCGTCTGCTTGCTGCACGAGAAACCATTCGCGGGCGTCAACGGTTCCGGCAAGCACAACAACTGGTCGATCGCTACCGATACCGGTGTCAATCTGCTCAACCCGCAGAATCAGACGCACACAAACATGCAGTTTTTGGTGTTCCTCTGCGCGGTCATCCGCGCCGTAGACACGCATGCAGACCTGCTTCGCGGTTCCATCGCCTCTGCAGCCAACGACCATCGTCTGGGCGCGAACGAGGCGCCGCCGGCCATTATCTCCATCTACCTCGGCGAGATGCTCAGTGACATTCTCGATCAGCTGGAGTCCGGAGAACCGCGTGACACCAAGACCGGCGGCACGCTGGACTTTGGCGCGACGACGATGCCGCAGATCCCTCGCCACAGTGGCGATCGAAACCGAACGAGTCCATTCGCGTTCACCGGCAACAAGTTCGAGTTCCGAGCAGTTGGTTCCACCGCATCCATTGCCTGGCCCAACACAGTGCTGAACACAATTGTTGCGGAGTCGCTGGATGACATCGCGACCCAATTGGAAACTCGATTGGCAGGAGAGCGTTCGCCTGAGCAACTCGAAACGGCTGTGCGGGAGATTCTTCGGGAAGTCGTCCGCAATCATCGCCGAGTCGTGTTCGACGGCGACAACTACGCCGAAGCCTGGCACAAGGAAGCAGCCTCCCGCGGCCTGCCAAATCTGCGGACCACGGCGGACGCGCTGCCGGTGTTCCAGACCGAGAAAGCCACCGCCCTGTTCCAGCGGTTCAATGTGCTGAGCGAACGGGAACTCGCTGCTCGGGCAGAAGTGCTCCTTGAACAGTACGGGATGATCGTGGAGATCGAGTCACGAACCATGATCCGCATGCTTCGCACGCAGGTGTTTCCCGCCGGCGCGAGATACATGGCGGAGTTGTTGGCGATCGTCAAGGACGCGAAGGACATTGGTCAGCGATGTGATCGGCTTGCCGGCACATTGCATGATGTCACGGCGATGGTCGAGTCGCTGCAGAGCACGATCGAGGACCTCGTGACTGCCGAGCGGTGGAGCGGCGAGAACCATGCCGAGCACATCCGCGACTCGCTGTTGCCGGCCATGGAGCGTGCCCGCGCCACTGCGGACGCCCTCGAGAGTGTGGTCCCCGAGGATCTCTGGCCCCTGCCGACCTATGCGGAGATGCTCTTCATTCGCTGAGTGGCCGTGTGTTGATATCATGCGAGGCTCGAACAAGGGTTTCACCACATGACTGAATCAACAACCAGCGGCTATGACATCACCATCGAGGAGGCCGGTCCGGCCCGCAAACGGCTCACCATCGAGGTGTCGCCGGAGGTCGTTTCGCA
>CAZJIB010000023.1:0-24956 GCA_964546085.1 uncultured Isosphaeraceae bacterium | reverse complement strand
ATCCTCAGTGGAGTCGTCGGGAGAAACAGAGTCGAGGGGCTCGGAGGTCATGGAGAACGGCAATCCTACCACGCAAGAAATAGTCCCCATCGCTAGCCGGATGGCTGGGTGAGATTAGTGGTGGGATGTGGCTCACCCGCTAAATTTCGCCATCAAAAAGGCATAAGAAAGCCCTTTATCGATGTGATAGTGGTAACTCAACCATGATCCTTATAAGATCAGCATGTGCCGTTGGCTTGGAGCCAAAGGAAGGAGAAGGATTCATGAATGGGAAGTGCGGGTTAACCGCTGCGTTAGTTCTCAGTCTTACCTCGGTCGTTTCGGCTGATGTGCTGGTCGAGTTTTCGCTCTATACAGAGACAGACTTTGTCCCCCAGTATCACGTTGCAGATGTCCAGATGACGATCGAAGGTATCGACCTGATGGGGCTGATGCCGGAGGGCTATAACGACTACGAGGCTCAGATCTTGATCATTTCAGCCAACTGGTGGGATCCAATCAGTTACTTCGATGGCACCATCGGTGGAGGGCTCAATGAATATGAGGACGAGGGCTGGGGCAGCCTCGGATTCGATTTCCCGGATGGTGCATTCTCCGAGTTCGGTAGCGGCGCGTCCACATTATCCATGGAGTGGTCTTGGGGCTTGGATGACGATGACAATGTCTACTTCAGTTACGGACTGGCGACGATGGCGGGTCCAGTGGCCGACTACTTCGGAACCGATGTCCTCTACCTCGGCTGGCCCATCAACGAAACCACCATCCCGACACCATCAGCCATAGTGTTGTTCGCGGCAGCAGGCTTCATCCGATCGCGTCGGCGACAGTAGTTGCCAGCCAGCACCGCTTGACAACAAGACAAAGTTGATATCCCTGCAAAGAACGCTTCCCCATAGGGTGTTAGTTGCCGGATGGGTTTTTCTCCCTGAACAGCCACCAGCCAGTCAAGATCACGATGAACATGCCTTTGCGGAATCGGTTGGGCGCAATCCACTGAGGAGACTCCGTCCAATGAAAGACGTTCGACACTAGTTCCTCTATTCCGGCACCGGCTATCGCTGATAGGACGATGGCAACCCATACCACCCATGTAGCCTTGCCAACATTTGCACGTGTTGGCTGTGTGAATCTGAACAAAGAGATGCTGTAAAGAATCATCATTACAGCAATCCCTACGATTGCATTGCCTACCTCAGCAAGGATATTTCTGCTTTCATCGTCACCTACATCATCAGTAGATAACGCATGGCCAAGTCCATGCAGCAACACTATTGTGAGAGAGAGCGTCACGATTGGGAACAGAATGACACCCAAACGCTTCTGGAAAACCGTCACGGCTTGTTCCTTCTTGCGTTAGATGAGGGGAACACAGAGAACGGATGGCCGAATTGACAATGGATGATCTCTCGCGGGAGTAGGTCCGCGTCCGTAAGCCCCGCGTAACTGATAGCCTCCCAGTCGTTGTGATCCTCTAGGAATCCACAGTCAATGTCGTAACACTGTGATGCTTGCTGGAAACAAAGCCCTGGCTGGTGCGCGTGCGTGCCACAGTTGGCGCTCGGCATGATATTGGTCATCTGGCAGTTGATGTTGCGATGCGCCGGCTCGCTGCCTGACGCATCGCCATCCGTAGTATCTCCGTCTACGTTCCAATCGATAGGTGGTCCCTCTCCCGTGACGCCAAAGGGTTCGAACAACGCCTCCTCCATGAGGAATGGATTCAAGCCCCACGAGTAATCCAGCCGTTGATCCGGAATGGTGTCGTGATTCTCATCCGCACCACATATCTGGTACCAGTAGTTCATTACCGAGTTGTAGTTTGGCTTGTAGTTCAAGTCTTCGAAACCACCATGTCGCAGGCCAAGGTTATGACCCAACTCGTGCATGAATGTATGACCAATCTTGTTGCTGTTGCCAGTGACCCACTGGCCCATCGCCACGATGAAATCGTCACCAGGAGTTTCTGCCAATCCGGACGAACTAGTTGTTGTGCCAGCAATGCTGTAGGAATCCGTGAGAAGGCAGTAATGAAAGTATCCGTGCCGGATCGGATCGAAGTTCGCATCCTTTACTGTTTGAAACTCGGAACCACTCAGGCCAACACCCACGTCTAGGATGCTGTCGCCACTGGGATCAAGAACACTGTTGCCCTCGCTGTATGGATCCTGGCCGCGATCAATGTGAAGTGTTACGCCAAATGTCCCATCTGGATTTTCAGTAGGCGCAAAATTAAACGCATCGACAAGGCGATCCATCTGGTTGATGTGGAGCCTGTTGTGCTCAATCGAACTGCCTGAATGCATCCAGTCCGTCTCAACGAGAATGTCCGACCGGCATGGGTTGCAACCGAAGGCCTGTAGGTAGAGTCCGTCAAGCGTGCCGTAGACTTCGTCACCATCGTCAATGCCGTCTCCATCTGTATCAGCGATGGTCGGATCGCTTCCAGAGAAGACGCCACCACCAACACAGTCACCCAGTTCAAGGGAATCCGGAATGCGATCACCGTCGCCGTCTGTGCAGTTGCCGTCCGGAGCCCAGGCCAGGCCACCTGCCGCGGCGCACTCCGCCTCGGTCATGACGCTGCAACTCTGATCCGGCAAGACGCACGATCCCACCGTTGGATCGTCAGGGCAATCTCCCCAACTTCCAATGACAGCAAGCAAGTCCTCGACATCGACCGTTCCATTGCCGGTGATATCCGCCGGACAAGTATCCCCGCAAGCACCCCATCCATCGATGACAGCGAGCAGGTCCGTGACATTAATGGTGGCATCACCGTTGACGTCGCCCATGCAAGGTGGAGGAGGAGGAGGAACTTGGGCCAGAGCAGGGCCTGCAATCCAGAAGACACCGCCACAGAGTCCAGCAAGTAAGAAACGTGTTCCGCTCTGAAACAACAATTGACGCATCACAACCCCTCTCCCCTTTCCCCCGTCATAGCACACAGTCGACCCCAATGTCAATGCAAATACCTCTCAGCAGCCCACCAAGGATGATCCGATTGCCTGATCCACCTGAGCAACAGCCTGTTTGGCTGTGGCGACGCTGAGGTGTTCAACTATTGCTTCGTGCACGGCCTGGGGGTCGCATGGCAAGTGCATCGGCGACAGCCCACGGGCACAGTCCGGCAACAACTCGGGGTAACTCAGTCGCTCAGGCAGCCATGGCAAACACCCAGCCATCAAGGCCTCCACCACCGCGATGCCGAAGAACTCGTGCTGCGCGGTCGAGAGCACCCAGTCGGCGTGCTCTAGCCACTGCCAGTACTCGTCCCGGGACTCCACGAAACCAGCGTGATCGATGCGCCCAGCACACTCCTTGAGGAAAGTTTCCATGGCCGGTGGCACGGTGCCGAACCGCTCGCCCAAGATGATCCACCGGAGGTTGGACGCCTCCGAATGCGATCGAGCCAGTTCTAGGAGTTCCTCCGGACCCTTGTCATGCTCCCAGCGGTGCGGCCAGAGAACCCGGGTCGCGCCATCACTGCCGGTGTTATGTAAAACTCTCGCTTCTTCCGGGGGCTCCTCCACCGGCGGCCAAACCACGCACGATCGCCCGCGGATAATCGCTTCCACATCCCCCACACCGCAGTCCCCCTGCATTCGAAGCAATCCCATCAACCCGTCGATGCACGACTCCATGTTCCACCGGCTGTTGAAGATGACAGCATCGGCCGCAAGCATGCTGTTGAGGTTCGTCAGCGCGAACCGAGCGTCACGAGAATCGCCCTGCTCGCTGCGAGGATATACCACCTGATTCTCGTGCATGTACAGCACGATCGGAATGTCGCGGTTCCCAGGTGGCATCGCCGCTCGCAGCGATGCTGCATCCAGCAGGCTCGTGGCGAACACAACATCCGGGGGAGGATCCAAGAACTCCTGCTTCTTCGCCTCGGCGACAAGTTCCCACGCCCCTGTCATCATCCGCCACTTCCACGCCCGAGGCGGCCGCGTCACCCACTGCCAATCATGGCTGGAGTGCCGCGATATGGACGCCCGGACCTGCCTGTGCGACAGACCATCAAACGGCTCGAAACCAAGCACGCGAAGCGTCATGTGGCCATGGTAGACCGCAGTACACTAGGTCGCATGGATCTGCCTGCCCCCAAACCCGCGGCGGCTGACGACACCATGGCCCCGCTGTGCTCGGTGTTTCGCCGATACCTCCGCTCGCAGGATCTGAAGTACACCCCGGAGCGCGCCGACATCCTCAACGCCATCATCGAGTACGACGGGTTGTTCGATGCCGATGGATTGATGGATCTGCTGCGAAAGAAAGGGTACGAGGTTTCAAAGGCGACCCTCTACCGAACGATCAAACTCCTGCGCGATGCAGGGATCATTCAGGAAGTCACCCTCGACGCCACACAGTCGCATTACCAATTGATCTACGGCCGCAAACCGATCGACGCGATTGTCTGCATGCGGACCGGCAAACGCGTCGAGTTCACATCCGACGAAATCATTGCGATTCGCGATCGTCTCTGCAAGGAGCACGGCTGGTCACCCGTCGGGCACCGGCTGCTGATCTACGCTGAGTCGCCGCCTGCGTGAATCTCGATGTGGCGGACATCGTCCCCACCATGTTCCAATTCAACCCAAATGGCATTGTCCGGAATTGCCCCGACGATTCGACCGGGCCACTCGACCGCGACCACCGCGTTTCTGTCCTGCAACAATTCGTCCCAGCCAATTGTCTGCAATTCAGCTTCACCGCGTAGGCGATAGGCATCGACATGCACAAGGCGACCGCATGCAACGGGGTACTCCTGCATGATGGTGAATGTCGGGCTGTTCACCAACGAAGCATCCCCACCGAGCGCCTTGCAGAGTCCGCGCACAAAGCAGGTCTTTCCAGCACCAAGGTCGCCGCGAAGCGCGACCACGTCGCCAGGCCGCAGATCAGCGGCCATTGCTGCGGCGAGCGACATCGTCTCGCCTTCCCCTCTGGTCGTCGTGCTCATCGCCCATGCTCCCAGCCGCAATCCGAGACATCGCTCTGCCCGAGCATGACCTTGCCGCTCCCGTTGGCGATCCGCCCAATGACGGTCACGGGACAATCTGAGAGTTCCGGTGGCGGCTCTTCGCAGGCGAAAAGGAGCTCGTAGTCTTCGCCGCCGGAAACAGCCTGTGCAAGAGCGCAGTTGTTACGCCTCGGAATCGCCACGGCATCGAGTTCAATATCAAGGCCGCCCCCCTCCAGCAAGTGTGCAGCGTCTCGCCCAAGCCCATCACTCACATCAATCATCGCGTGCAGCCGGCTCCCCGCGGCGGCCAGAATTGCCTCCGCCTCCACAATACGCGGCGTGAAGTGCAGATGGTGCCCCGACTGAGCATCACCGAGTTCCCCCGTCACGCACAACAGATCTCCCGCCCGCGCACCCACCCGCCGAACCGCGCCGCCCAACGGCGAGGCCGCAACGACAGTCACCGACAAGACCCCCTCCCCTGCCGCAATGTCCCCCCCGATGATCGGCGCCCCAAACTCCTCCGCTGTGTTGCGAGCCGCTTCGAAGATCGCCATCGCCCATGCGTCATCGCAGTCCTGCGGCAACGCCGCGGCGACCAGCGTGGCGATTGGCTGGCCAGCCATCGCTGCCACATCGCTCAGGCATCTTGCAATGGCCTTTCGCCCGATCAGTTCCGGCGAAGCACTCAACTCCACATGCCGCCCGATCACCAGTTGATCGACGCCCAGCAGAAGGTTTCGCTCGCCGACCCGGATTTCCGCAAGATCATCACCGGGGCCGATCAACACCCCGCCCGGAATTGTTCCCTGCAACTGACAGATCTCTCGAATGAGGTCGAACTCATGCATTCGCCAGCGCCTCGGCCACCATGCCCGCATACCGCGTCGTCGCGCCTTGATGACTGCGAATGACCGATCTACCGGCGGCGGCGAGTGCAGATCGTTTCTCGTCATCCTCTAGAAGTGCAGCGAGAACCCCGGGAAGTTCATCTGCGGCGCATTGCTCCAACCCGCCGCCCGCCACAAGTGCTGCAACCATGTCCCTGAAGTCGGAGACATGTTCGCCAATGACGGTGGCTTTCCCAAGAGCAATGGAGTCAGCAGGGTCGGAACCGTGCATGTTTACGAAACTTCGACCGATGACCACGACATCGGCAAGGGCGTACGCTGCGGTCAACTCGCCGATGCTGTCGAGCAGGAACAGATACGAATCGCCCCGTTCTCCGGTGCTGCGGCGGGTACAGCCCGCGAGGACCGATGCCGCTTGATCGAACCACTCGGGCCTGCGAGGTGCGCACAGCAACTGCACGCCGTCGGGCAACGACGAAAGAAGCAACTCGTGTTCGCCGGGCGCGGTCGAACCGGCAACAATCAATGGAACACTTTGGTCAATGCCCATGTCCGCGGCGAGTTCATCGGACCTTTCAGCATCGTCCCGAATAACCGCATTGTCCCACTTCATCGTGCCGTACACGAACATCCGCTCCCGTGGGACTCCAAGTGTGGCAAGTCGATCGGCGTAGATCGACTCCTGCACGCCAACCGAATGCAGGCGTTCGAACACACGCCGCAACAACCCCGCCACCAGACGGTATCGCAGGAAACTTCTCTCTGAGAGGCGTCCGTTGACCACTACAACTGGAATTTCCCTCTTGCGGCACCCGGCGATGAGGTTCGGCCAGACCTCGAGTTCAACCAGCACCATGATGTGCGGATTGATACGGTCCAGGAATCGCCGCACTGCACAACTGAGGTCAACGGGAAACCGGACGACCGTGCAGGAATTGGCGAAGAGCGTCATTGCCCGTGCCATTCCGGTGTCGGTGGTCACGGAGATAACGACATCTGCATCACTGGCCACCAACTGGGTGACCAGTCCGCGAATCGCGTTGACCTCCCCAACGGACACGGCGTGCAGCAGGATTCGCCGCTCCGCCGGCTTCAGCGATGGGCCACGCCCGAGCCTCGCAGAGAGATCCTGCCGAGCGGGATGGCCGCGGAGACGGCTGATCGCCAGATAGCCCAGGAGAAACGGCGCGGCGAGCACGTAGACAACATCCCACAGAGTCGGCATGGGCGGCAGTGTAGTGGGCAACCTCCCATGGCCCGATAAGCCCTCGGAAGATCGCCCGGGCCGGATAAACGACGAAAAACTTCGCTATGGCGTGGCAAGAGCCCCCCCGGCGTGTCACAATGGCGACGGGGCGGGGTGCGCCCGGTCACATGTTCGGGATAGGTTTGTTACGCCAATGATGGAATTGCACGTCTGTAACCGCTCCGATGGCAAAGTACTCCGCAAATTCGCCCTCGGCGATGCGCAGGAGATCATCATCGGCAGGGACTCCAATTGCGATATTCGAATCTGTGCGGCGAGTGTCTCCCGGGAACACTGCGCAATCGAACAGGATGAGAACGGGGCAATGATCCTGCGGGACATGGATTCCACCGTCGGAACCTTCGTCGAGGATCAAAAGATTGATGCGGTACGACTTGAGGACGGCCTGACAGTCAGCATCGGCCCGGCCGCTCTGAAGTTCTTTGACGCAGGCATTTGAGCCCCCGGTTGAGCCCCGGGGCCAGCTGCCCC
This sequence comes from uncultured Isosphaeraceae bacterium, assembly GCA_964546085.1. GTDB lineage: Bacteria > Planctomycetota > Phycisphaerae > Phycisphaerales > SM1A02 > CAZJKE01. The sequence goes on along the minus strand of CAZJIB010000023.1, from coordinate 17,401 downwards.
TACATTTGTTGCAACTGGTGCTTGAGTTCTTCGATCTGGCGGCGGATGACTTCGACCTGGTCTTCGCCCAATCTCATGAACATCGCGCTTGACCCGAGTTTGCGGGCGAGTTCCATGAGTTTCTTGCCAGCGCGGATCTGCAACCCGATTCGCTGACGCGCATCCCTTGCCTGTACATTTCCGCCAAGTTCGCCATACAACTCGTTGATTTCCCGGCTCGATCGCTCAAAGGTCTCGTGCCATCGCGCAGCGATTTTCCGGCCGTAGTCATCGACTTCGACCCACTCCGGAAGATCAAGCAGGGTTGCCAGTTCCGCTTCGGTATCGGCAATTCCATCGCCGAATCCGCTGTCAATCGCCTGATCCGCTGTCAGCGTCAGCGTGTCGCCGAAATCCACCAGCGGGGTCGCGCCGCTTCCATCGGAGTAGAGGGTGACTTCCCCGGTCTCCTCATCGCGGTCGTAGGACAGGTGGCGATTCGGGCGCGTCATCGCGCCAGCAAACAACGGGCTGCGGCCTCCCCGCGTCAACACCTGTTCCAGTTCCCAGATCCACCGCTCCTGTTGCCCAGGGGGCGCAGCCTGCATGTTGCCACTCCACATGGTGCAGGAGCCGAGCCCGCCGGTCGAGCGGAAGTAGATTTCATGACAGCACATCGCGGTTGACGCAGCGGCGGAGATCGCACTGCGGATCCACGCAACAACACGATGACGCTTGCGCAACTCCATGATCTCATCACGGATTCGATCCCAGACATAGACCATGCCGCCGCCGGAGTCGATGTCAAGAACGATGATCTGCCCCGGACCGAACTTGTCGGCATGCTCCCCGATTTGTCGGATTTCAACCTCGCGGAATTGCTGCCCAACCGTGTCGGTGAGCGGCAGTACAAAGACGCCGCGTGGAAGATCACCGACCTCCTGTGCTGCTGGCGGCGCTTCTGGGCCCTGTTCGACCGCCTTCAGGTCGGCTGATGCGCCACTGCTGGTGTTCGGCTGCGCCTCGCCTCCACCCTCGTCACCTTCTGTGGAGATCGATTGCAGTTCGGTGAGGTAGATGAAGTGCGTTCGAGATCGCCCGGAGGTCTCCTCTACCACTGCAATGTATGTGCCCTTCACATCCTCCAGCACACCATCCACTGTGATCGTCCGACCACCGCTGGTGTAGGTCACGGTGATCGACTGACCAGTTTCACCCGTCCAATGCCGACCGTCGCCGTAGTCAAACGATGCTGGTGCGGCGATCGCCGCAAGTGTGACAAAGAGTGAAGAGATTGTCGCAGTCCACAGGTTCATCCGCATGATCATCCGCCTCCGAGTTTTCCACCGCCACTGCCGCCGCCGCCCCGGCCCCCACCGCCCTGGCCGGCTGCGCGAATCTCATCCTGCAACTGGTCTCTCAACTGCTTGAGCCCTTCGAGCGTCAGGCCGTATTCGACGCGCATGCGAACTTCCACCGCCGGATACCGCTGCAGGATGCCGATCAAACTGACAACTGTGTTCTTGCACTTGCCCAGATAGGCCACCAGATTCGCACCGGTTGCCCACCCCCGGAACTGCCCGTAGTCCCCCCACAACCGCTTCGCATCAGCGTACTTTCGCCGCCAACCCTCGCGGTACTTTTGCAGATCACCGTTGACCTTCTCTCCGACAAGGTGGTATTCGCGAATACCAGTGAGCAACAACAACTCCTCAAGCGATGCAACCGTGGCTTCGCTGATTCGGAATTCTTCGGCGAGCACGGCGTTGAATGAGGGAATGTACTCATCCGATCCATCGAGGACGAATTGCCCCTCCATGTCCCCCCGCCACTCAACATCCTTTCCCTTCCACGTTCCGGAGAGGTATTCTCGATGGTCTACCAGCGACTTCATGAGGTGGGCACTTCGGCCCCCGAGTTTCCCAATGCCGATTGGCCGGTTGACCCAGGCCGCGGTCATCTTCGCGCGAACCTCTTCATCGGGTACGCCAGCAAACCCGGTTTGCATCAGGAAGGCTTCGGCGCCGGAGAGCCTTGCGTTCGGAGCCATATAGATCCGATCCCAGGCCAGCACGAGAATCGTGCTCAAACCGACCGAGTCCTTGACCCAGACGACCTGCGGAATGGTCTTGAGACGCACTCGGAAGAGTCGTGCGATGCCCATGAGTTGTTTGTCATCAAATAGGCCCCGCTCACGCGGGTCGATCCAACCCTGCGAGGCAGCCCACAGATCCTCAGTGTCTTTGCATTCCACTTCGATGACGACCAGATCAGGGCTCAACTCCTCCAGAGCCTCGGCAGCCTTCTCATAGTTTTCCAACCTGATGTCGGTCAACATCTGGCCGTTGATCGACAGCACACACACTGATGCGCCGTCGGATTCGGTTTGCCGGACAACATTTGCAAGTCCAAGATCACCAATATCTGATGACGGTGCCGCGCCGCTGGATGCAACACAGACGAACGCCAAAGCCATGCACAATTGAATCATGAGAATGCTCCTTCTTGCCGCTGCGAGCAGTGTAGCCGCCTCACGCCCACAGGTCAGGTGGGCTCTTTCAGGAATGCCCTTGCAAGGGCGAGAGCCTCGTCAAATGTGTCGATTGAACCCTCAAGTTGCGCGTCATACACGACCTGCAAGGCCTTGCCCAGAGCCGGCGACGGCGGGATACCCGCGGCCACCAGATCATCACCGCTGAGCAGTCGTCTGGGAGCCAGCCCACTTTCTGCAAGAGCGTCAACTGAGCGGCAAATTTCCGCAAACTTCGCCGGATCCTCCGCCTCAAGAATTTCCAATGCGCCGCCAAAGCAGGGAGAAACCGCCAGCCGCTTGCGAAGGGCCGTCCCCAGATCGTCCCATGCATCGAGGCTTCGACGTACCTCCAGTGTCGCTGCCAACGCATCGCATTCGCGGTTGGAGAGTGACAACGCTTTCCGCCAGCGGTCGATCAATGTGCGGTCCTCCAGCCCAGCCTCATGGCGGTCCAGCGCCCATGCGGCCAGCGCGGTGCCATATTCGGCGGCGGCGGGAAGTCGCTCAAGCCTGGTTGGCGCGTTGGCACATGATGGTTCCATCAATGCGCTCTCATCCAACCCAAGATGTTGGACCTCCCTCGCGGCGACACCCCTGCTCTCGTGGCTGAGCATCCGCCGCACTTCCTGCCCGATTCGCTCGCGGGAAACGCCCTGCAACTCGCCAGCGAGAGTCTGAATCGCCGAGGCGGTTTCATCCTCGATTGCGAAGTCAAATCTCGCCGCAAAACGAACTGCACGCAGCATCCGCAAGTGATCTTCATCCAGCCTCTTCCGGGGATCACCGATGGCGCGGATCACGCCGGCCTCCAGATCCGCCCTGCCATTCACCAAATCAATCACTTCTCCGTTGATCGGATTTTCGAAGAGTCCGTTGATCGTGAAGTCGCGGCGAGCGGCATCGTGTTGGGCATCGCTGAATGTGACGGAGTCCGGCCGGCGGTGATCGGCATACGAACCGTCCGTGCGAAAGGTTGCGACATCAAACATGTACTCATCCTGCCGAACAAGCATGACGCCGAACGCCTCTCCAACCCGCCGCGCTCGCGGGAAGATGTTCCGCACCTGATCCGGGCGGGCGGCGGTTGCCACATCGTATTCCTCTGGAACGATTCCCAGAATGCGGTCGCGCACGCATCCACCCGCAAAATAACTCTCGTACCCGGCAGCGGCAAGCAACGAGACAACGCGCTTCGCAGCGATGTACAGATCGTCACTCACGAAGTCTTTGTCCTCTCGAGGGCGTACAGCAGCACCCACATGCCACGACCATACTGGTGTGCTTCCGGTCCGGCGAGTCCGTCGACTTTGTGGGGCGACTTGCCGGGGTCAAGCGGTGTCCGCAGCACCAGAAACCCGTCCTCTGCCAGGTACTCCGATAACCGCGGAAGATGCTGCATGATGCGCTCGCGGCCTACATCGTCCTGCATCGAGGCATAAGGGGGATCGATGAAGATCACGTCGAGATCCTTGCCGCCGCGGAGCATGGCGACGGTGCCGAGCGCATCGGCTTCGATCGCGCTGACACGATCCCCGCAGCCAAGCGTCTCGATGTTCTCTTCCAGGATGGCAAAGATTCGGCGGTCCCGTTCAACCATGACAACAGAGGCGGCCCCGCGGCTCGCTGCCTCAAGCCCCATCGTTCCCACTCCCGCGAAGAGATCCAGGACGCGGCCCCCGGGCAAGTGACCACGAAGGAGATTGCATATGCCCTCGCGGGCCACTGCGGACCAAGGGCGCGTGACATCATCGCCCCGCGGCGTGCGGAGTGTTCGCGATCTGAATTCGCCGCCGGTGATGCGGAGCATGGATGGGAGGATACGCCATCGGTCTCGTATGATTCACAGGCCCATGCCCGCAGGACTTGATGCGCTTCCATCCCGGCTCCGCGAGCGAGCACACTACTGCGGCCTCGGCGGTGTACCCGCCCTGCTCATTGAGAAGGATGAGCGGCCGCGGCCGTTTCTGCTCTGGCTGCACGGGCGAACGGCGGACAAAGAGACAGATCCGGGCCGATACCTCCGTTGCATTCGAAGCGGAATAAATGTCTGTGCGGTGGATCTCCCGGGGCACGGCGAGCGTTTTGACGCTCAATCGCAGACTGCGGCAGCAGCGATGACCGTGATAACAACGATGGCGGAGGAGTTGAAGGGCGTTCTGGTGGATCTGACGCGGAGAGGATCGTTTGACCTCTCCCGCAGCGCAATCGGTGGGATGTCGGGAGGAGGCATGGCGGCGATCTGCGCTTTGACTGGCCAGCATCCCTTCAGGGCTGCCATTCTTGAGGCGGCATGTGGAGCGTGGCTCGACGCGGAACGCGCATCCACGCTTCGTTGGCCTGCGGCCTTGGCAGACATCGCACAGCACGATCCGGCTACACATTTGGATGGCTGGCGAGAGATACCGATTCTCGCAGTACACGCCCGCGGCGATAGGCGGGTACCCTTCGATGCACAGATGGCCTTTCTGAATCTTCTTCGCGACCGCTACGAACATCCCGAGGCGATCGAAGTGTTCGCCTTGGATCACACCGGTGCCGCGGATGAGCATGTCGGTTTCGGCAAACAGTCCGCCACTGTAAAGGCTCGCGAAGTCGCCTTTCTCACTGAGCACCTGCAATGAACTCTGAGGCCCAGACATCAGATTCCGTCGGTCGATTCGGACCATTTGGGGGCCGGTATGTGCCGGAGACGCTGGTGGCCGCGCTGCATCAACTTGAAGTCGCGTGGACGGAAGCACAATCCGATCGGTGCTTCCATGAAGAGCTGGATGGGCTGCTCAGCGAATTCGTGGGCAGGCCGACACCTGTTACTGAGGCAACGAGGTTGCACGAGGAACTTGGCGGCGCGAGAATCTGGCTCAAGCGTGAAGATCTTGCCCACACCGGCGCTCACAAGATCAACAACACACTTGGGCAGGCTTTGCTCGCTCGCCGCATGGGCAAGGAGCGGGTCATTGCGGAGACTGGCGCTGGGCAGCATGGTGTGGCGACGGCGACAGCGTGTGCTCGACTGAACCTCGCATGCGAGGTGTACATGGGCGCCGAAGATGCCCGGCGGCAGGCGTTGAATGTGTTTCGCATGGAGTTGCTTGGCGCGGCGGTCAGGATTGTTGACTCAGGTTCGAAGACGCTCAAGGACGCCACCAACGAAGCCATGCGTGACTGGATGGGTTCGTCGGATGGAACGCACTACATACTTGGGTCGGTTGTAGGCCCGCATCCATTCCCGATCATCGTTCGCGATTTGCAGTCGATCATTGGCCGCGAGGCCAAAGAGCAATGCAAGCGGCTTTTCGGCGGGCTGCCGGACTGCATCGTCGCATGTGTAGGTGGTGGCTCGAATGCCGCCGGAATCTTTGCGCCGTTTGCAGCAGACGCTGGCGTGCGACTGGTGGGCGTCGAGGCCGGTGGCACCGGCCTTGGGGTGGGGCAGCATGCGGCGCCGCTCAATCTTGGCGAGCCGGGCGTACTGCATGGTTCACTCAGTTATGTGTTGCAGGACGAGTTCGGCCAGACCCAGCCGGTGCACTCCTGTTCGGCGGGTCTGGACTATCCGGGGGTGGGGCCGGAACACGCCGCATGGAAGGACACAGGCCGGGTGGAATACACGATGGTTGAGGATGCCGAGGCGCTCGCGGCGTTCAGAAAAATGTCGGAGTCGGAGGGAATCATCCCTGCCCTCGAGTCCTCGCACGCGGTTGCAGCTGCCCTCAAGATCGCCCCCACCATGCCCGCACACGCCCACCTCCTCATCAACCTCTCCGGCCGCGGCGACAAGGATGTCCAGGAAGTCCAACTTCTGCTCAACAAAGAGTGACTGGCACAATATTGCGCGATGGGAAGGCAGCGATCACTCGGGGTGACAACATTTTGCGGGACGGCGGCCGGAGGCGGCGGCGGCGTCGACCGTGGCGAATCCGGTGCGGTTCTTTTCGCTGATCTTCTGGGCGTTTCCGCAGGACGCGTCATGAAACACCTTGCTCCGCTTCGACGCCAGATACGGTGCACCATCGGCGGGCACGGCCTTGCCTGCCCCCCCGCCTCCCGATGTGGATGCCGTCGCCTTGGGCTTTCCAGCCAGTGCCGAATCCGAAGCACCGCGAGGCCATGGTGATGCCACGACCGACGCACCCTGCCCTTCCCGCGGAACAATGTCGATCGCCACAGGGTAATGATCGGCCGCGTAGCCGGGCGGCTTCGGATCCGTTCGCCAGTCATACGACGATGGCGGGGTAAGTGTCCCCAACACGAAGCCGCTCCCCGGCACATACTCGCCAGCCGCTGCGCCGTTCACAAGGATGTAGTCAATGATCCGATCGCTCTCGTGTGTCTTCCAGAGCGGCGCATCCGCGTCGTACTCCACATTGGTGCTGCGATAGCCCATTGTGTCAAAGAGCCCACCATCGAGATACACCCGCACCGAACGATCCCACGGCGCGGCATTGAAATCGCCAAGCACCATGATGTTCCGATCCGGGTCCTTTGCAGCCATCGCAGAAACGAGTTCGACGATCTTCAGCGACTCTGCCTCGCGGTGCCAATCAGTGTCTCGCCCCGCCTTGTGGTGCACGATAAAGAGCGTCAACTCGTAACCGCCGGGCATCTTGATATCGACCGACAGCGGACTCCGCTGAAAGGTCACCTCACTGGTACCCGACGGCGCGGCGGCCCACCCCTCGCCCTTCCTCACCACAGTTGACAGGTCCGCATCCGGCCAAACCCGAATGCCGGAAATCGGATACCTGCTCAACACACTCTGCTCGATCCCACGGTAGTAACCAACTTCTTCGGACGCCGCATAATCGTAGCCCATGCCCTGCAGGAATCTCGTATTGAACCATCGCAACGCTTCAATCGACTCCACTTCCTCCAGCGCCAATACATCGGCATCCAGTTGCCGGATGACCTTCGCGAGTTCTGCGCAACGCGCTTCGGAAGTCGGCCCGGGATTGTCGCCAAAGTCGTCATACTTCCCTTGCAACGACGGATCATCCGCGTGGTCGAAGAAGTTGAGCATGTTGTAGGTTGCGACGCGGACCGTGCCAACTGGCTTGGCGGGCGGCTCACTCAATCCAAAGCGGTTGGTGCCGGATGCGGCAACGGCAATCAGTGCAACTGCAAGTGAAATCATCCCCCAATCATAGGGGATCGGCTACACCCTCAATCTGCAAGGGCCTGCCGTACATCAGCGATCTGACGCGACACAGCCGTCGCTCGCAACAACAAAACGGCCGTCTCAAGTTGCGGATCAAGCCCTTTGTCGAGCAGATCGTCAACGCTGGGTCGCTCGTCGGGACCTTCCACCGCAAGCACATTGACTTTCTGTCGCAGTTCATTTGTCTTGACCACCTGATCCGGTGACATCCGAACAATCAGGTCCGGCACGACGCCCCAGTCATTCGAACCACGTTGCTTGTGAACCAGCCGCCCCGGTGTCGTCCCGCCGTCAGGCGATGGAAGTCGGTAGTACTGCGTCGTCAACTTGAGTGCTGCTTCGTCGGACACTGGGTGTACCGTCTGCACACTTCCCTTACCCCAACTTCGCTCCCCAACAACGACGCCCGCCGCGTGTGCCTGCACACAGCCGGACACGATTTCGCTGGCGCTCGCCGAGCCCTGATTGATGAGTACGACTACCGGCCAGTCCGCCAAGTACGCCCATGACGACCGCGCACCCATGACAAACAACTGGTCGCCGTTGGAATCCTCACCGGAAACAATCGTCCCACTGGAAACAAAGAGGTTGGCGATGCGCCGGGCAATCGGCAGCAGTCCACCGGGATTGTAGCGAAGATCGAGCACCAATCCATTGGGTACGCCATCTGCCGACATCTCGCGAATCGCCGTGAGAAGATCGCGATAAGTCTCCTCGGAGAACCCTGTCAACTTCACATACGCGATGCGATTTGCATCGTCGACCATCCAGTCCCAGATGGGCTGACCTTCGTCATCCAACCCTTCCTTCCACCAACCCTGCACCGAATGCAGTTTGACGGTCGCGCGTGTCAGCGCGAAGTCGATCATCTCACCGTCTTCACCTCGCCGAATGGTCAGCACTACGGGCGTGCCTCGCGGCCCGGTTATGCGGTCAACCGCATCATTCAATGACCAGCCCGCGGTCGATCGCCCATCAACTTTCTGAATGACATCCTCGGGCTGCACGCCGCCGTAGTAGGCCGGTGCTCCCTCGATCGGATTGACGACCATGATCTCGCCCTTGCTGTTCTCGCGAATCACGATGCCGACTCCGACAAATCGTCCCTCAGTCTGTTGGTTGAAGCGGCGGGACTCATCCGGCCAGATGATGCCGCTGTACCGATCCAGCGTTGACATGGAGCCGTCACCGAATTCTCGAACGACGACCTCGAAGGGGAGATCGATTGTCGCCTCATTCAATGCCTCAAGCCGGCGAAGCATGAGATCGAGTACCCGAATGCCTTGCTGGTCATCAAGCCGTTCAGTAAGACTCGCCAGTTCCTTGTCGACACCGGCAACCCATGCATCGCGATTTGCACCATCGTCGATCTTTTCAAAGGTCTCGGCAATGGCAGGCGTCGTCCCAAGACGACGCGCGCCTTTCAGCCCACCGGCAATCAGTGGATTCCATCCGGCCTCCTGCATGTGCTCAGTCGCCGCAATAGGCAACGATCCGATGATGATGCCTGGCTCAATTCCGTCAATCCTCTCACGCCAGTTGTCGGCAGCCTGCTCGCTGTACTCCTCAGGTTGTTCGTCACCAAGTGCCTCAGCACGCTTCCCCCACAACCCGTGCAAGTGACGCGGCGCATACTTTCGCAACAACCCAAGTTGCACGCTCGCGTCATCAAGCATCGCATCCCAGCGGTCATAGAGATCGCGGCGTGAAGTGTCCTCGTAGAAAGTGCGCATGTAATACAGAAGCGTCTGCGCCATCAGAAAATCGCCCTCGTCCACATGCTTTCTGATGTCCGTCTCGACCGCATGCAACACTTTCTGCACATCCGGATCAAGCATCGCCTGATCAAAGTCCTCACTGAGCGTCTGCGCTTTTACTGCCGACTGCATCGCCAGTACCACATGTCCGCTGGCAAGTTCCTCGTTCATCTTGGCGACGGCCTCGGCACGCGACGCCGCCGTGTCCTCCGCTTCCACCGCGCGGTGGTCTCGGTAGGCATCTACCTGCGAGCGAAATGCGTCGAGCAGTTCCTCATCACCTTCCGGCGTCTTCGAAATGAGATTGTCAACCGTCGGCCAGTCGCCTTCCCCCGCAGCCGCCCAGATACGCGAGGACCATTCCGCTGGCCCGATGATCGCGAGGGTGTCATCAGCGAACCCCACAGGGGCGATGGCGGTGGCGGTGGCGGAGGCCAGCAGGATGCTCAGGAGGTGTCTGGTCATGGATCGTCCTTCTGGTAAGAAAAAGAGAAACTCCCGGAGATGAAATCGGCACTCTGCGGCTCCGGCTTGAGGCGACCTCATGAGCAGGCTACCGCATAGTGCTACGCATCCCCTCCATCGCGGTTCGCGGGGTCCTCAGGGGCTCTCCGGCCCGCCTCGGCCCATGGATCCACCGCCGGACCATCGCTCCTCGAGACATCTGGCCGGTCGCATCGATGGCACCGAGCGACCATCGCAATAGCCGCAATCCCGACGATGCCGAGAATCAGCACCAGAATGGCCATGATCCAGAGGATCGATGTGAGGCCGCCGCTCATGTGTCCCCCTCAAACGCTGCTTCAACGGCCGCGTCCCCGACCTGCTGCCGAGCTCGCTCAAGCCAGATAACAGCATCGTTCTGGCGGCCCGCTGCCATGAGAATTCTGGCGGCACCCACCGCGGCCTTCCACTGGCTTCGATCCGCCAACCAACATGCAGCCAGGGCGTCTGCGGCTTCCTCCGGGTACCCCAGTTCGTCCCAGCATGCGGCGAGTTCTTCCGCAGCCGCGGGTGTTGCCTGCTGCTGCGGTGACAGCGCGGTAAGAATCTCTATTCCTCGAGAGGCCTCGGCAGCCAGCCTATGGACGCGGGCCTGCAACACTCGCAACATGGCATCGCCCGGGCTGATTCGGCATGCCTGACCAGCAATCCGAATTGCGCGGGCTGGCTCGCCAGTTTCCACTTCAACGATTGCCAACGAGGCCATGGCGTAGGGTTCGCCCGGCGCAATCGCGATATTTCGCTCAAGCCAACGACGGGCAGACTCCCAGTCCTTCTCCATCAATGCCATCTGCCCCAGAAAGAATGAGGCCCGCGGATCGTCCGGCACCAGCGTATCTGCGGCGGTGTAGTGGCGTCTCGCTTCTGCGGTCATACCCATGGCCTGCGCAACCTGCCCCGCTGAGAGATGGAGAAGACCTGCATCCGGACGAAGTTCGCAAGCCCGGTCATAGGCCCCGTATGCCTTGAGCCAGCCGCCAGCGGCGCCCGCCGCGTCACCAAGTTTGTCCATGCGGCTGGCTTCTGCGAGCAGCACAAGCCCGTGCGTCTCGTGCGCATCGGCGCTGCCCGAGTCCCGTGCCACGAGTCTGGAAGTAATGGCCAGGGCCTCAACCGTGCGACCTGCGCCGAGATGAGCCATGGCGGCATCAATTGCCGCCGAGCGGTCGCCCGTCGTGACTTCTCTTGCCGCGGGTGATTCGGTAGGAACATTGTCATTGCAACCCGCCATCGAGCATGCCGCAACGACGGAGGCGAGTATCATGGGCCTGATCATGGCTCGCGGTACGGACACTGCCATCCCAAGATCATATGCTCCTGCGGACGCGGAGCCCGATGTCCTCCAGCGTTGGATGGACTCCGGCATTTTCCACGCGAATCCTGCCGACCCAGGCCCGCGGTTCTGCATCGTCATTCCGCCACCAAATGTCACTGCGGCTCTCCACCTCGGCCATGCCCTCAACAACACCCTGCAGGACATTCTGGTGCGATGGCATCGAATGCGGGGTGACAACACGCTCTGGATGCCGGGGACTGATCATGCCGGCATTGCCACGCAGACCGTCGTCGAGAAACGACTGCGACAGAACGAGGGCAAGAAGCGCACAGAGTACGGCCGCGAGGCCTTCGTGGAACGGGTGCAGGCGTGGAAGGACGAGTACGAAGAGACGATCATCGACCAGTTGAAGTGCATGGGGGCTTCCTGCGACTGGGATCGGCTGCGGTTTACCATGGATGATGTTTGCGGCACAGCAGTTCGAGCAGCTTTTTTCCAACTCTTTCGAGATGGGCTTGTGTACCGCGGCAAACGACTGGTGAACTGGGATCCCGTGACCCGCACCGCGCTGGCCGACGACGAAGTTGATATGGAGTCGGTCGCGGGCCACATGTATTACCTGCGGTATCCGCTCGAGGATGGTTCTGGCCATGTGACGGTCGCAACGACGCGCCCGGAGACAATGCTCGGAGACACGGCTGTCGCCATCAATCCCGCCGACCCTCGCGCTGCCACTCTCCGCGGGCGAAACGTATTGCTTCCGATCGTCGATCGCGTCATCCCCATCGTCGAAGACGAGTATGTGGTGATGCCGGGAAGCGGCGAGGATCCAAAGGCCGAGTTCGCCACCGGCTTTCTGAAGGTGACGCCCGCACACGACCCGAACGACTGGGATATCGGCACCCGCCACGACCTGCCTGTCATCAATGTGATGGCGCCGGATGCTTCGATCTCTGACGCATATGGGTGGGAGGATGTGTCGAAGGATGCTACGCCGTTCCTTGGCATGAGCAGGGAAGACGCTCGGACCGCAATCGTTGATTGGTTCAAGTCGCACGATCTTCTTGAGGACATCCGCCCCTACGAACATACAGTCGGACACAGTTACCGAAGCCATGTGCCGATCGAACCCTATCTGAGCGACCAGTGGTATGTCGCCGTGACCGATGACCGTCTGAGAAACGAGGCGCTGCGGGCCATGTCCAGCAATCAGTTCGACGGTTCGCCGCCACCGCGAGATTCCGGCAGCGTTTCCGGTGATGGCGAGTTGCGCTTTCACCCCGCGCGGTATGCACGCACTTTTCAGGCCTGGCACGAGAACCTTCGCGACTGGTGTATTTCCCGCCAACTCTGGTGGGGGCATCGCATTCCCGTCTGGTCCAGAACCACGCCGATTGGGCAGGATCAAGATTGGCCCGACCAAGATTGGCCGGACCAGGATTGGCCGGACAGGGGTTCGGCATGGGTTGTCGAGCGGCAGGAGGATGATGCGGCCGAGGGCGTGCGGCGCACATTCCTCTGCATCGCAGATGGCCACCGGGAAACAGAACAGGCGATCGAGGCAGCAGGCTTTGTCCGGGACGAGGATGTGCTGGACACCTGGTTCAGTTCAGCGTTGTGGCCCCTCTCCACCATGGGCTGGCCCGATCCTGCGGCTTTCCCCGAGACCGAAGGCCTGCTCGATGCGTTCAACCCTTCAGATGTGCTTTGCACCGCTCGCGAAATCATCACCCTCTGGGTGAGTCGCATGGTGATGTTCAACAGGTACTTCCGCCGCGGCGATCTTCCGTTCCGCGATGTCTACATCCACCCCATGGTGCAGGACGGATTCGGTCAGAAGATGAGCAAGTCGCTGGGCAACGGTGTCGATCCCCGCGACATCATCGCATCGCACGGAACCGATGCGCTTCGTCTGGTCATGGCGCAGATTGCGACAGCGACACAAGATGTCCGGCTGCCGGTAGATCTCATCGACCCGCACACTGGCCAGGCTTTCACGCCGAAATTCATCGACTCCCCCACCGGGCACCGCGTTGCGGCACCGATTCAGGAGAGTCCCTCAACGCCTGGCGCAGAGATGGTGACGGCCTACGGTGTCTCGATCGGTGAAGTACCGGATGAAGCACGTCCGCTTGCTGCCAACACATCGAACCGGTTCGACGCTGGCAGGAATTTTGCGAACAAGCTCTGGAACGCGTCCCGATTCGCATTGTCAACCATTGACCAACCAGCAGAGCACGTGGACGCCGCAGATCGACCCGATGTCGATCAGTGGATCCTGGCAAGGCTCTCAACCGCCATCGAACGAATCGACGCTGCATTTGCATCCTTTCAATTCAATCGCGCCGCGGAAGCTGCGTACGACTTCATCTGGCGCGACTTCTGCGACTGGTATCTGGAGGCCATCAAACCGACGATTCGCGACGATCCCCATCAGCAGCGGGTGCTCGCAACTGTGCTTGACGCGACCGTTCGGCTGTTGCACCCCATCTGCCCGTTCGTCACCGAGACCATCTGGCAGCACATTCGAAATATTCCGGACGGGGATGTGGCAGGCATACTGATACACCCTTCGGAACTCGCCGCGAGCGCTGCGTGGCCCCAAGTAGAGAACCTGCAACTCGACGATGCCGCCGTCGCCACCTTTCAACGCTTGCAGGAACTGGTGACGGCCATCCGCACCGCGCGGAGCCAACAGCAGGTTCCTCCTCGGCGTGCCGTTACGCTTGCCTTGCCGGATGTCTTGCTGGCCTTTGGAAAGCAGAACGCCGGGTCACTTTCATCGCTCGCGGGCATCGCCGACATCTGCGACGTAACTGGACACGGTGTCGCCATTCCGTTTGAAGGAACGACAATCGAGTTGATGGATCTTCACGACGCCGTTGACATGGGCGTGGAACGTTCCAAGTTGTCAAACCGTATTGAAGAGATTGCGGCAGACATCGCCAATTATCGCAAACGACTCGACAACGACTCCTACGTACAGAATGCCCCGCCACATGTGGTACAGGAGACCCGTGATCAATTGCAAGCAGCGGAGCAGGACCTTTCTGCGGCTGAGCAGGCGCTCAGCGTCATGGAAGCAACATGATTGCGGCACGTGCATCCTTTGCGTTGACCGCCCTCCTGCTGCTTCTTGGCTGCGCCTCGGGGCCCGCCCAGCCACCACGGCCGGTTGCAGTCGACCTGCTTGATGCAGAGCGGGAAAACTGGTCATGGCGAGGTACGCCAGGCGTGCACCTGCGGACAACCGGATGGGATATCCGGACGACGGTTCCGCACGCAAGACTCGTTGATCTCCTTCCGACCTTCTATGACCATGCACTGATGCGATACGCCTCCGCACTGACACCGCTCCCGTGGCCGCGGCACCGACTTCAGGTCTATCTCATGCGGGATGAGAGGCAATGGAGTGCGAAGTTGCGGGAAATGCTGGGCAGCGATGCGGCTGAGTGGCAAGCGCTTGGCCGCGGCGGCGTAACCATTGATGGCACGGCGTTGCTCTATGACCTCGACGGGCGGGGTCGCAGTAGAGCGACGCTCCGAATCGCCGCTCACGAGGGCTGGCATCAGTATGCCGAGGCTGCGCTTGTCGACTGTCTCCCAACATGGCTGGACGAAGGAATCGCGACTTGGATGGAAGGATTTCGCGTTTCCTCCAACGGTGTCGAGTTTCTCCCGTTTCGCAATTGGGATCGGCGGGCCGCGCTGAGGGGCGCCGTGACGGCCGATGTCATCGCTCCGCTGGAGGATCTCCTTGCCGCAGATCCAGGTGGCGTGTTGCAGGACGGCCGGAGTTCATTGCTCGCCTACTACGCGCAGCTTTGGGCGCTGACAACTTTCATCGCTGAGCACGAGGTGTACTCCCTGCAATTGGATCGTGTTCTTCAAGCTGCTGCAGCCGGAAGACTCAATGACTTGATCGGTCCGTACCCAACGCCATTGGATTGGCTGATGTTCTTTGACGAAGATCCGATCGCGATGGAAGCAGGGTACCGCACATGGATTGAAGATTTGACCGCCCCGGGCCGTTGGAGCCACTGAAGTGCGCATCGGCGTGATGGCCGACTCGCACGGCGAGGTGCTTCGGACACGCCGCGCGATCGAGTTGCTGCGAGATCAAGGGTGTGACCGTCTCATTCATCTTGGAGATTTCGAGACCTGCGATGTACTTGATGAACTGATCGACCAGCCAGTCGATATCGTACTCGGCAACTGCGACAGTCCATCCATCATCGGTGGGCACGCGGCGAGAATTGGAGTCAACAACCACCACCCCGCCGGACTCTTGGAGATCGACGGCATCCAGATTGCATTCCTGCATGGGGATGATCAGCGACGGCTTGATTCGTTTGTTGCTGATGGTGTGCCGTGGCTGCTGCACGGCCATACACACTGCCCCAGCAACGAAATCGTCGACAGAACGCGTGTAGTGAACCCAGGGGCGCTTCACCGCGCAGTAATCTATACTGTTGCCGTGATTGATGTGGCGGCGGGTTCGGTTCAGTTTCTTGATGTTGCGTGACAGCGTCAAGGATTGGAACAGACAACATGATTGATGGTTCCTCCAGTCCTGCGTTCCCTCCGGAAGTGATGGCCGTGCGCTGCGCGACCCCCGGCGACATTCCAATGTTGCGTGAACTCTTTGACAATAGTCGGCTGGAGGGCAAAGTTCGCGGCAACGATACGGGCGCCGATCTGGAGCATCTTCTGGAAGGGTATTTCAATTGTGACGGGAGCGGTTTCTGGGTGGCCGACCACGATGGCACGGTCATCGGCATGATCGGCGTGCAGCGCCTCAGTGACAATTCGGCTGAAATGCGAAGGCTGCGGGTGCGGGAGGCCTACCGTCGGCGGGGAATCGGCACCCGCCTGATGCAGCACGCAATCGCGTTCTGTCGGGAGATGCAGTATCTCAAGGTTGTCCTTGATGTTCGCATCGAGCGGTCTCCTGCGATTTCCATGTTCGACAACTTTGGATTCCTGCATAGCCGTGAGCGCATCATCGATGGTAGAAAGTTGTTGGACTTCTATCTCGATCTCTACAGCGACAACACCGACACCAGCATGTGAGTACGTTGACGCGGCCCTGGGCTTGTCAGGGACACGCGCCCCATGCCGCAATCACGCCCAGCATGTCGTGGACATTGACAATGCCATCTCCATTGACATCGCCCTCGCAGGACTCCGTACCCGACGCGGGATTGAGGGTGCCGTTGCCATACATGTAGATGTCGTTGTCAACGAATGAACAGTTTTCAATCGTGGGGGCGGCGTCGTAGCCTCGCAGCCCATCACCCTCGCCGGGGGAAGAGTTGCTTGTGAAAGTACAGTCTTTCAGAGTGGGGTTGGCCTGCGTGAAGAACATCCCGCCACCGCTCCAATCAGCTGTGTTGCTTGTGAATGAGCAACCTCTCAGCGTGGCGTCAGCGGGGCAGTCGGTCTCGCACTCGCCCGAGATGGCGTTGTCAGAACTCAATGCCGAAAGGCGGATTATCAGCGGAGCCGTCAAGGTATTTCCCACAGCGGTAACAAACCGAACACATCAGCGGGACTTTGAGCGTGCAGGGATTCAGCGGGTAGATGCGGATGGTCGTGTGGTTGATTTTCATGCTCTGCGAACGACCTACGGTACAGAACTGGCCTTGCAGGGAGTCGCCCCACAACTTGCTCAGAGACTCATGCGTCACGGCGACTACCGAACCACGCTCCAGCACTACACCGTTCTTGGATTGGCTGATACCGCAGTAGCTCTTGAGAATCTGCCAACAATCGGCGCACCGATCGATGAACAGCGACGGGCAACTGGCACGCATGACGCACCCCCGCCAGTAACCACGACAGTTGGGGCGCCAAAGGGTGCAAATCAGTGCGAAACCACGCGACGAAGTGATCGCCATGCACGACACGCAACTACAAGTAAAAACGACCCTTGCGGGTCGTTACGGGGGAAGCGGGCGAACGGACTCGAACCGTCAACATTCAGCTTGGAAGGCTGCGGGCCTGAGTTTGAAGCCACTGATGCGCCGCCAGTTACAGACGCCCCCCCCCGCGACTATGCGCAGCGCTTGCACTACATCGTGCCCAGATGACCTCAACATGGACCAAACGGCCGACCTTGTGAGGGTGCTATCGATGCTCGCTCAACTGCCGCTCCCTGACAAAATCAAGGTGGCCGCCCTCCGGAAGCTCATGCG
>CAZJIB010000022.1:0-27092 GCA_964546085.1 uncultured Isosphaeraceae bacterium | reverse complement strand
GTCAGGCTCATAACCTGAAGGTCGCAGGTTCGAATCCTGCCCCCGCTATTACAAACAGCCCCGCCCCTTGGCCGGGGCTGTTTGTAATAGCAGAGCAGTAGAGCAGGTGAGCAGCAGAGCCGAGGCGCAGCCCGAGGCTCGCTGCTCGGATGGTCACCTGCTCTACTGCGGTCTACTGTTCTCCTGTTCTACTGCTCTTCTGTTACCGCTATTCATGAGCCAGGACGAATGGCCTCACTGTCTCTCCCATGCCGTGTGCCTCGGGAGTGAACGGCAATTGTCTCTGATTGGGGAACACTGCCTTGCAATCCTGCGACGACGTCAAGATCTCGACTGATGCCTCAGGGCTGATTCGGTGGGTGTCCAGTATTCCTACCTGTTTGTGCGGACACCTGTCTGTGTACAGTCTCCCCCGCACGAGTCTCTCAGCCGCCGCTCAACTCGCAACTGCCCTCGACACCAGCAACTTTGACGAGGCGGAGCGTCTGCTTGCACCAGATTGCATCTACACCATTCAGAACAAACGCTACGACGGCGCTGCAACGATTGTCGATGCTTACCGGTCCTCTGACACCTGGGCACAGACGCATATCGACTGCATCGAATACGACTCCTCCCTCCAACTCCTCGATGATGGTCGCGTCGAAATCACTTATTTGGATCGCCTCGCCCACGAGCACCGGTGCATACAGGTCCTGACCTTCAATGAAGACGATCGCGTTGTCCACATCGAACACATTGACATCGAGGGAGAGCCAGAGGCCCTCAAGGCCTTCTTTGATTCGGTTGGCCTGAAACGCTGAGACGCGAGGTGTCCGGGACCGGTACCAGACACCGGTGCTAGGGACCGATGTCGGACACCCCATGTTGGTTGAGTGGCAGTTTGCGTCGCGGGGCAGTAGGCTGGCGAGCCGGATGCGCATTGCCATTACCGGTGCCAGCGGCTTCATCGGGTCCGTCGTAGCACGACACGCCGCTGCCGCCGGACACGAGATCACCGCACTGGTGCGACAGACGAGCGAGCGTGGCCACATCACCGATGTCGTCAGTCGATTCGTTGAAGGCACACACGATGACCCTATCGCCATCGCCTCACTCCTGAACAGCGCAGATGCCATCATTCACGACAGTTTCGACTGGGACGCACTCTCCAGCGGCAACCTTGCTCGCCACCTGAAGAGCAACATCGAAGGCAGTGTCGCGCTCCTCGACGCCGCGGAGAAAACGCCGTTGGTCTACATGAGCACCGTCTCCGTACATCATGCCATCCTGGAGCGATGGAACGGCAGCATCGACGGCGATCACCCGACCCGGCCCGGCTCGGGCTACGGAGCGGCGAAGGCTGCAGTTGAAGCGCACCTCTGGGCACGACACGCCGAGCGAGAACAACCCTTCACCATCATCCGACCCTGCGCGGTCTATGGCATCGACCCGAACTTCGACCGCAGCATCGGCGTGCCGATCATCAACGCCATCCGAAGTGGCGAACCACACACCCGCTCCGGCGGCGGGAAATTCGTCCATGTCGATGATGTTGCGCAGGCGACGCTGGCCTCCATTGGCCGTAGCAGCACCATCTACCATCTCGTAGACTGCTACGCTCGCTGGGGGGACTGGGCAACCATGGCTGCCGATCTTCTCAACATCGACGCGGACATTGACATGACCAGTCCAGCCTCGCCCCGCAACATGTTCGACACCACCAATGTCACCCGTGACCTTGGCGTGCAACTGGACCGCGGCCATGACGGCATCCGCAATCATCTCAACATGTTGATTGAGGCGATGCAGTGAGGCGTGCCTTCCTGATGATTGTCGCAACGGCGACGCTCATCGCGTGCGAGTCGTTGATGCCCGTCTTCGAACCAAGCAAACCTGGCCCCACTGCCAGAGACATGCCGGGCGTGAAAAATGTCGTTTCCTACCACGGGAATTTCCGGGCTGGAGGCGCACCTCAGGATGACGAGGGCTTTGCGACCCTGCAGCGGCTGGGCGTCCGGACCATCATCAGCGTGGACGGCGGCATTCCGGACACCGATGCAGCAGCCGCCCATGGATTTCGCTACATCCACATACCGATCGGGTACGACGGTATCGATCGTGAAACGGCCCTGCGACTGGCCCGCGCCGTTCGCGACTCGGCATCAAACGGCGGCGTCTACCTCCACTGCCATTACGGCAAACATCGCTGCGCCGCCGCCGCTGGCACTGCATCAGTGATACTCGGCTGGGAAACCAATGCCGCGATGCTCGACCGCATGCGGGCCTCCGGCACATCAATGCACTACCCCGGCTTGTATGCCAGCACCGCAAGTGCGCGAACCGAGTCGCCCCAGACTCTTGACGCCGTAAACGGAATGTTCCCCCCAGTGACGCTCCCAACCGGGCTCGTTTCGAACATGGCAGATCTCGGCCGCACCCACGAACACCTCGTTGCAATCGAGGACGCTGTCTGGGGCCCACCACCGGAGCATCCTGATCTCGTTCCCGCGGCGGAGGCCGGCCGGCTTGTTGATACTCTTCGTCTATTGGAAGTTGACCCCCTCGTTCACACTCGCCCGGCCGGTTTCAAGGCGATGCTTGGGGAGAGCCGCAGCAGTGCGGAGCGACTGGAGGACATGATCATCTCCGACAGATCAAATCCCGCGATGCTTTCCGTGCTGCTGGGTCATGTCACTGCATCCTGCACAGCATGTCACGAGCGATACCGCAATTGACCCACGCGGATCAATAGCGGATTTGATCGGGCATGTCCTGAAACGCTCGCCAGACTTCGAGCATCTCTTTTCGCAAGAGCGGCTTGCCGACAAGCGGACGCTGGGCCACTGGCAACACCAGCGCGTTGCAGATCGGCGCATCGTCAAAGTCTCCAAATTGCATCGCGTCATCGACGGTCGATGCGTAGTACAGCCCATCGACGCGCGCCCACCATGCCGCCGCGTAGCACATCGGACATGGCTCGCCGCTTGCGTACACAGTGCATCCCGAAAGGTCCCTCGTTCCAATCGCGCGGCAGGCATCGCGGATCGCCGCCATCTCTGCATGCCACGTCGGATCGTTCTCAGCAATGACGCGGTTTGCGCCCTGCCCGATCACCTCTCCGTCCCTGACGACAACGCACCCGAACGGGCCGCCGGCTTGTTCCTCGATGGATGTTCGGCGAGCGAGCGCAATTGCCGCTCGCATGTGCCGTTCGTGTTTCGTGCCTGTCATGACTTCATCGACTCCAGTTCCGCCCATCGATCGTAGAGCATTCGAACGCGAACTTGTGCCTTACTGAACTCCGCGCACGCCTCAGCGTGCCGGCGGTGATCGGCCACGACTGCCGGATCCTCGGCGAGAGACTCAGCCCGCTTCAATCCAACCTCTGCTTCAAGGATTGCGTCTTCCATGCCGTCAAGTTCTCGCTGCAGATGGTAACTGAGCTTGGTGGATGACCGCTGCCTCGGCGTTCGCTGCCGCTCCTGCCGCTTGGGTGTCGGGCTCGTCGTCCCAGCGACATGCTTCTGCCACTGCTCGAAACTGGCGCATTGCCGAACGCCACCCAGGCCATCCATCGCGAGAAACTGTTCGCCGATCCTCTTCAACATGAAGCGGTCATGGGTCACCAGTACCACTGCACCTGGAAACGCCAGCAGCGACATTTCCAGAACCTCCAGCGTCGGAATGTCCAGATCGTTCGTCGGTTCGTCAAGCAGGAGGATGTCTGCGGGTTCCAGCATGAGTTTGGCAAAGAACACTCTCGCCCGCTCGCCGCCAGACAGGTTTTCGACATGCGTGCTCAATTGATCCCGATGAAGCAGAAATCGCTCCGCCCATCCGCTGACATGCATGCGCTTGCCACGGAAATCCACCATGTCGCCAACCGGACAAAGAGCCGAGTGCAATGTAAGGCCCGCCTCCAGTTCATCACGCCGCTGACTGAACGAGACGATTCGGAGATTGTCGGCTGGCTTGATGGTCCCTGCATCCGGCTCCAGTTCGCCCCGCATCACACGCAGCAGCGTCGTCTTTCCACATCCGTTGGGCCCGACCAGTGCTATGCGGTGGCCGGGCGACAGGACGAGATCAAGGTCGTCGATGAGCAGCCGATCACCCATTGACTTCCTGATTCCGTGGAGAGCGAGCAGCTTCCGCGTCTTTCTCTGCGTAGCCTGGAATTCCAGACCAATGGTTCGCAGTGGTGAATCGTTCCGCGTGCGAATCTCTCGCAATTCGCCGCGGCGAACCGCAGCATCCACAACCTGCGTCTTGTTTCGCGTCTGCCGTCCCTGAATGCCCTGCGCAAGCCACGCGTTGTCACGTCGAACCTTGTTTGCAAGCGCAGATGCCTGCGCCAATTGGGCATCGAGAAACTCGGCCTTGCGCCGCACGAACTCGGTGTAATTCCCCTTCACTTCGAGCGTGCCATCGGGGTAGGCGCGAGCCAGCTCAAGAATCCGCGACGAGGTGTTCTCCAGAAAAGCACGATCGTGTGTTACGGTGACGATGCCCATGGTCGCCGCTCTGACAAACTGCTCCAGCCAGGTAATCCCTGCCACATCCAAATGGTTGGTCGGTTCATCAAGAAACAGGACGTCCGGCTCGGTCACCAGAGCGACGGCCAGCGATACCCGCTTCCGCCATCCCCCGGAGAGCGTTCCAACCGGTTGGTCGAATCGTTCGAAGCCAAGCGTCGAGAGGGTGATTTCCGCCTGGGTCTGCGAACCAGCGGCCATGACCGCTGACAGCGGCGTCGCGTCCTCCCCAAAGCCATCCTCCTGAGGTACATAGGCAGCCTGAAGGCCTCGCCTGGTGCTTATCTCGCCAGTGTCCGGCGATTCAACACCCGCGAGAATCTTCAGTAGGGTCGTCTTTCCCGACCCGTTGGGCCCGATGATCCCAAGCCGCTCCCGAGCATCAAGATGGAGATTCACGCCCTTGAAGAGCAGGCGCTCGGCATAGGCCTTGGAGAGATTGGTTCCTGAGAGGATCGCAGCCATGGTTCCACCAGCATAGGGACCGTATCCTGTTCAGCCCATGGCAACACTTAACCCGGGCAACGAACTTCGGCGGGCAGGCAAACTGCACAACGCCGGAAAGTACCGGCAGGCCGAGCGGATCTACCGCGGGATTCTCGCCGGTACTCCAGGTGATACCACAATCCTCAGGTTGTTGGGAATGCTCGAACGGGACCGCGGGCGACACGATGAGGCACTTGGCTGGTTCCGCAAGGCACGGGCGTCTGTGGACACGGCGGAGTTGGCTGCGGAAGAGGGTTTGACCCTGCAAACCATGGGCCACCTCAAAGAGGCCGAAGATTCGTTGCGGGCTGCCGCTGTCGCATTTCCAGACAATCTGATGCTCTCGATGATGCTCGCCCGCGTCCTGATGTCCAGCGGACAGGCCGCGGCGGCCGCTTCACTTCTTGAGCCCCTTGCGACGATCCACAACTGTGACGCAGATCTCATGATGTTGATGGCCGCCGCCGCCAATGCGTCCGGCGTCCTGCCTGTGCCGACGCAGTATGCTCGCTCGGTCACCACCCTCCTGCCGCAGAACGCGCGCGGCCACGCAATGCTCGGTACCACCCATCGCCTCAACGGCGACTTGGATTCGGCACTCGCGGCCTACGACAAGGCGGCCGCGATTGACACAACTTCCTCCGAAGCCGTTGCGGGAAAAGCGCACGTGCTGGAATCCATGGGAAGGTCAAGCGATGCGTGGAATGTACTGGAGCAGACCGCCGTAAACGATTCTCCACTGGTCACGTTGGCCACGGTGCGAGTCGCGCGGCGGCTGGACAAACCCGATGTTGCCGCCAAAGCCATTGCCACTGCGCTTGCGATCCCACATCTTTCGCCGTACCACCGATCCCATCTGTTCATGCAGCAAGGGCTGGTTCTTGAGGACCTGGGCAGATACGACGAAGCGTGGGCTGCATGGACGAAAGGGAACGCATTACATGGCGGCCAGTTCGACATGGCGGTCCATCGCAATCTGGTGCAGACCATCATCGACACAAGCCTCCCGCCGTCTCAAGGCAGCAACTCTTCGCAGCCCGTCTTCATTGTGGGCATGTTTCGATCCGGCACGACGCTGATGGAGCAGATACTCGGCGCGCACAACGAGATCGACACGGCCGGCGAAGTCGACGCGATGTTGCGGCTCGTACACGCCCACCCCTATCCATCATGTATTGAAAACCCGCCGGAAAACGCGTCGGGAAACTACCTTGCCGCACTTCGCAGAGATGCACCGCGCGTTACGGACAAGATGCCCAGCAACTATCTGCATGTGGGGCTGATTCACACGCTGTTTCCACATGCGACCATTCTTCACATGACCAGGGATGCCCGGGACACCTGCGTTTCATGTTTCGCCAACGCTTTCGCCGCCTCGCAGGCCTACACGGCGAATCTCGATGAACTCGCCGAGGTATACGGGCTGTACACCGAACTCATGGCGCACTGGAGCAATGTACTCCCGAACCGGATGCATGCCGTCGCCTACGAAGACCTCGTCACGAATCCAGAATC
This sequence comes from uncultured Isosphaeraceae bacterium, assembly GCA_964546085.1. Lineage (GTDB taxonomy): Bacteria > Planctomycetota > Phycisphaerae > Phycisphaerales > SM1A02 > CAZJKE01. The sequence continues at coordinate 20,574 of CAZJIB010000022.1, read as the reverse complement.
GACTATCAGGGGCGTTCTCGATGCGATAGGTGTCGCATGGGAACCGGCATGTCTGGACTTTCATACCGTCCGCCGTATTCCAATCACGCCAAGTGCCGATCAGGTCCGTCGCCCCCTCTACACATCTTCCATAGGGCGATGGAAGCGCTTCAAATCGCACCTCGGGCCACTTGCGAATCTCCATTGACAATTGTGCCGGCAATGACGCTGTTGTCGCTGCCGCAGCACAGCGCGGCAGCGAGGTCTTCATCGGCGACACCGGCCAATTGAGGGTGGGTGAGATCGATCAACGCAAAGTCCGCCAACCGGCCCACTTCAATACGACCAGCCGGAACCCCAATCGCCCTGGCCCCTCCGATGGTCGCTGCATCCATGAGCACGCGATCCATGCGCCCCTCTGCATCGGTTGCGATCCCTCTTGCTTCGCGCCCAAGACGTTGCCCGTACTCCAGCCAACGCATTTCTTCCAGCATGCCGATGCGGGCGTTCGAGTCGGTTCCGATTGAAAGACTTCCCGGGTGACGGACGATCCGCGCAAGATCGCAGCGGCCGTCACCGAGATTCGCCTCGGTAAGCGGGCAAACGCATACATTGCCGCCGTCGTCCAGCCACTGTTCCAGGTCAGCCGCCGATGTGTGGGTGCAGTGCACTGCTGTCAGCATCGGTGACACGGTGAGTTCCTGACACACCAACGCCATTGGCGTCATGCCGTACCGCTCGACGCAGGCATCGATCTCCTGTCGCTGCTCCTCAAGATGCAGATGGACCGGCAAGCCGCGCCGCGCGGCCTCGCTTGCCACAGAACCAAGAGACTCCGGCGGAACTGCGCGAATGGAGTGCGCGGCGACGCCCACTCGCTGCATGCCGCCATCGACCACTTCTCGCAGCGCATCGACCTGATTCCAAAAGGCCCCGAGATCGGTCGTTGCAAAGTGCGCCTGCGCGGGCGAGAGCGGCGTGTCGATGCCTCCACTCAAGTAGCACGTTTCCAGAAGAACCATGCGGATGCCAACCTCTGCCGCTGCGTTCAGAACGACCTCATCCGCAGCGAAGGGCTCTCCGCCGATCTGATGCAGGTAGTGAAACTCGCCGACACAGGTGATGCCCGCCTGGCGCATTTCATGGAATGCGAGCACGCACGCGGCATGCAACTGAGATGGCTTCAGAGATTCCACCAGTGCATACATGGCCTCTCGCCAACCCCAGAATGTGTTGCTGCCTTCCGGAAAGACTTCGCCCTTTCCGCGGAGTGCTCGCTGGAATGCGTGGCTGTGAGCGCTGACAAAACCGGGGGTCATCGCAACACCAGGCATAGGGTCCGTCACAGCATCCCGCCCAACCGCGATGATCTCGCCGCCCTCGACCGTAATCGACTGCTTTCGTTGAAAAGTTCCATCGATCCAAGTGAGTTCCGGCCCGTACACACGCGTACTCACGAGGCACCTCCGCAAAAGTGCCTCACCGCCGACGCAATGGTCGCCGCGCACTGCTCGACCTCATCCATCGGCACGAACTCGTCGGGCTTGTGGGCAACGCCGATGTCGCCCGGTCCATACAGCACGCATTCGAATCCAGAACGGGACAGATTCCCGCCGTCGGTGCCATACGAAACGCCGATGCTTCGATCCTGCCCGATTTCTCCGCAGAGCCAACGGTGAATCTCGGCGTCCGCCGCTGTCGACATCGCTGGGTTGTCACCACGCTCCTCCAGCGTCCATGGACACACGCAACTGTCATCAATAGCCACGCGGACTCGGTCAAGTTCTTGTGCCGGACTCTGATCAGGAAGCAACCGAAGGCCGATGCCGAGGTCACACTGTTCCGGCACGACATTGATCGCTGTGCCGCCATGCGCGCTTGCTACGGTCAGGATTGGAAACGCGGCTTCGCTGTTGAAGTGTTCACTGTCCGGCGTACGCTCGGCGGCCATTGTCCTTCCGAGTTCGCTCAGCGCTACGGCAACTCTCGCCGCTGCATCTACGGCATTGCTGCCAAGATGCGGTGAACCAGTGTGGGCGGAAACACCCTCCACACGCAGGGACAGAGTAATGTGGCCCTTGTGCAGGCGGACAACCTCGAGAGATGTTGGCTCGCCAATGATGACACTGCGAGGGACGGGAATCGGCAGTTCCGATTCGGATACCCGCCGTGCCCCCAACGAACCAACCTCTTCATCGCATGTCAGGAGAATCGCTAGCGGCGCAGTGGAAGGGTCACATTGCTCCATGGCAGCAATCGCAATGGCGACGAAACCCTTCATGTCACATGAACCCCGTGCAATCCAGTGTTCTCCCTTGCTGGTCAGTGTCCACGGATCGGACGACCAACGAGAGGCATCCGCCGGAACCGTGTCGACATGGCCGCAGAGTGTGAGCCCCTGCCGGTCCTCGCGCGGCGTGCCCTTGACAGCCAGCAGATTCACCTTCTCGCCTTGAGCCATCGGGATTCGGTGACACGCAGCACCGGTCGCGGCGAGTCGTTCCTGCGCCATGTCCATGAGGGCGAGATTACTCCGATCGCTTGTCGTGTCGAAAGCGATGAGTTCGGCGAGCAGGTTCTTCAGGTGCGATGCGTCCATGAGGTGGAGACTATAGGATGCCGCGGATGAGCAAGCGAAAACCGGTGACACCGAGTGATCTCTCGAGTCTGGTGTCGGTAGGCAGCCCGCGTATCTCCCCAGATGGGTCGCAGGTGCTCTACACCCGCCGCATTGTCAAGGACAACCGCAATCATGTATCGATCTGGCTTGCCGATGCCACGCGCAAGCAGAGACCGCGATCATTGACCTCTGGCGACAAAGACAGCATGCCCAGATGGTCGCCAGACGGATCCCGGGTCGCATTTGTCCGCGGCGGGGATGACGGAAGCCAGATCTACCTTCTTGAGATGGCTGGTGGAGATGCCATGCAGCTGACCGCGTTCGATGAGGGCTCCATCTCAGACCTTGAGTGGAGCCCCGCGGGAGATCAACTCGCCGTGTCCTATCGCCGAACGCTCCCAGAGCGAACTCATGCGGCCGCCGAGAAGCGGAAGGAAACAAAGGAGTGCGATCCACCGCTCGTAACAGAGGACCTGTGGTATCGGCTCGACGGCGATGGGTATTTCGGCTCCGCTCGCTACGGACTGCATCTGGTTGATGTGGAGAGTGGGTCCCACCGACCGCTGTGGACAAAGGACAATCTCGGCTTCTTCTCGTTCGCGTGGTCACCAAAGGGCGGCAAGATTGCCATCACAACAAACACAAGCAAGCGGGCGATGTTGGACGCTCGGCCAACTCGAATCGTCATTGCTGACGTTGAAACGGGAAAGGCCGCGACGCTTCCCAATCTCCCGCGCGGGCCGAAGACCCGCGTGCAATGGTCGCCAAATGGACGTTACCTGGCGTGGGCGGGGAGGGAAGGCGAGGAGCATACCTACAGCACCGAGAATCTGGAACTCTTTGTCGGAAGCGCTACAACGGGCAAGGCCAAGAGTTTGACCAACGGGCTTGACCGCTGCCTGATGACGGCGACGCTCTCCGACACTGGAGACGTCTCGTTTGATCCGGCGATCCGCTGGACCGGCGACAGTAACTCGCTGCTCGTCCAGATCGGGTGGCACGGCGAGGCGCAGATTTGCTGTATACCGCGAAAAGGCGGGTCGCTGACGCCGCTCACAATCGGACACGCGGTGCACATGCTCGGGAACCTCTCCCGTGACGGACGGCGAGTTGCGATTCTTCGCAGCATGGCCACCGAGCCGCCGGAGATCTTTGTCGGTCGACTCGGCGCCCGCAGTCTGACACTCAAGCAAGTCACCCATGAGAACACGCAGTGGTGCAAGGACCATGCAATTGCCTCCCCTCGCCAGAAGTGGATTCGAAGCGAAGACGGCACACGCATTCACTGTTGGATCATGTCCCCGCCACATGGTGTGAAGAGCCGTCGGCCTGCTGTACTGCAGATACATGGCGGCCCGCATGCGCAATATGGCTGGGCGTTCTTCCACGAATTCCAGTGCCTCGCCTCAGCCGGTTACACCGTCGTCTACGCGAACCCGCGAGGGTCAAAGGGGTACGGGAGGGATCACTGCGCGGCCATCCGCAACGACTGGGGTGGAGCGGATTGGGTCGACCTGCAGGCCGTGATTGCCATGATGGAAACACTCCCCAAGGTCAACCGGAAGAACATGGGCGTCATGGGGGGAAGTTACGGCGGGTACATGACGAACTGGATTGTCGGACACACTGACGCATTCCGAGCGGCCATCACCGATCGATGTGTTTCCAATCTCGTGTCCATGGGTGGGAATAGCGACTTTGCGAGCAAGGAGGACGATTACTTCGGCGGGAACTTCTGGAGCCGGCCGGATGACCGGTGGCGACAGAGTCCCATTCGCCACTTCGGCAATGTGACGACACCCATGCTCATCATTCACAGCGAAGGCGATCTGCGGTGCAACATTGAACAAGCGGAAGAAGTTTTCACCGCCCTCAAGTTGCAAGGTGTGGAGGCGAGGTTTGTCCGTTACCCCCGTTCAACAAGCCACGGGTTCAGTCGGGGCGGTGCCCCGGATATGCGTCTACATCGCCTCGGTGAGATATTGCGATGGTGGGAACAGTATCTTCGTTGATTCCGCCGGGCTGATCTGCGACAATGCGCCGCCTGCGATGACGACAATCGAATCCAATCCAATGACGACTGACGAAGCAGCCATGGCCCATGTTCGAGGGCTCTTGGAATTCATTGGCGAAGACCCGACGCGAGAGGGGCTGCGAAAGACGCCACGCCGCGTCATCAACGCCATGCGCGAGCACTTTGCGGGATATGCCGAGGATCCTCGCGAATACCTTGCCAAGACTTTCTCCGAGGTCGAGGGCTACAACGAACTGGTCGTTGTCTCCGACATCGAACTGCACAGTCACTGCGAACACCACATGGTGCCGTTTGTAGGCAAGGCCCATGTTGCCTATATCCCGAACGGTCGAGTAGTGGGCCTATCGAAGATCGCAAGAGTCGTCGATGCCTACGCCAAGCGATTGCAGGTGCAGGAGAAACTGACTGCCCAGATCGCCGACACGCTCAATGATTGCCTGCAGCCGCAGGGTGTCGCCGTGATCCTCAAGTGTCGTCACTTCTGCATGTGCTACCGCGGCGTGAAGAAGGCCGAGAGTTGGACAACGACCAGCAAACTGCATGGACTGTTCATGAACAATCCGGCAACCCGGATGGAATTGTTCACTCTGATCGGCAACGGTTCGAGCAGTGGCTGATTTTCTGAAGATCCTTGGAACGAACAATGCCGTCATCGGCATGGTGCATCTTCAGGCGCTACCCGGCACTCCGCAGAGTTGTAACTCTGTCTCTCAGATTGTGAAGAGAGCCGTCGAGGAAGCCTGCCGGTTGGCCGATCTCGGGTTTGACGCCGTTCTTGTTGAAAACATGCACGACACACCCTATCTCCTCCGCGAGGTTGGACCGGAGATCGTTGCAGCGATGACGGCAGCCACATCGGCAGTTGTCGAGGCAGTGTCGCTCCCTGTCGGCGTACAGGTTCTGGCGGGTGCCAACACCGCAGCCCTTGCAATCGCACATGCAAGCGGAGGCGTATTCATTCGGGCCGAAGGGTTCGCGTTTGCTTCGATCGCCGATGAGGGCTTCATGGATGTCGCCGATGCTGGCCCGCTTCTTCGGGAACGGCGGAGGATCGACGCCGCGGACATCGCCATTCTGGCCGACATTCAGAAGAAACACTCGTCCCATTCGATTACCGCAGACCTCACGATCGGCGATCACGCTCGGGGGGCTGCCTTCATGGGTGCTGATGGGGTCATAGTCACCGGCAACCACACTGGCCACGCCGTCGACCTCGAAGAGATCCGCGAGGCTCGTGGAGCGGCAGATGTGCCGGTTGTTGTGGGGTCCGGCGTGACGCCGGAGAACATTCAGGACATGTTCAGCCATGCGGATGCGGTGATCGTGGGCTCATCCATCAAACGCGATGGGCACTGGCGGAACGCGCTCGATGTCGAACGATGCCGCGACCTCATGAACGCTGCGACAGCGCCGTAAGCGCGGCGATCAGTCGATCCAGATGTTCCTGCTCGTGGGCGGCGGAAATCTGCACTCGGATGCGAGCTGTGCCTTCCGGCACGACTGGATAGCCGAAGCCAATGGCGAACACGCCCATGTCCAGGAGTTCGTTACTCATTGAAATCGCCCTCGCCGTTTCGCCGACGATAATTGGGCAGATCGCAGTCGGCGAGGCAAGCACCTCGAAACGCGTCCCGGTAATGCCTGCCCTTGCGTAGGCGACATTGTCCCGAAGTTTTTGAACCAACGATGGATTGGCGTCAAGTGTGTCGATAGCCGCTCTTGCGGAACATGCGACCGTGACGGGAAGAGCATTGGAAAAAAGCGTTGGACGGCCGCGCTGAATCAGCAGTTCGACTGCCTCCTTGCGGCCGGCAACATACCCTCCCGCACCACCCCCGAGCGCCTTGCCGAGGGTACCGGTGAAGATGTCGATGTCGCTGCCACAGAGGCCGCAATGTTCGTGCGTACCACGGCCAGTTTCGCCCAGAACACCAGTCCCGTGCGAGTCATCCACCACGAGCACCGCGGCGAACTCATCGCAAAGAGATCGGATGTCAACGAGGTTGGCAATGTCGCCCTCCATGGAAAAAACACCGTCTGTCACGACAAAGATAACGCCGCCTTCGCTACGCTTCTCCGTCGCCTTCTGCAACGACTCTCGAAGCGACTCCATGTCGCTGTGCTGGTAGACAACCCGAGATACACCGCGATGCATGGCCGCGGTCAATCGCATCGAGTCGATGATGCATGCATGATTCAGTTCGTCCGAGACAATGACATCACCGTCTTCGCATAGTGTCGGAAATGTAGCCTCAGTTGCGTTCCAGCACGACACGAAGGTGTAGGCCGCATCGACGCCCAGAAACGAGGCGATGCGATCCTCCAATTGCTCGTGCGGAACGAATGTGCCGCAGATAAAACGGACGGATGCTGTTCCAGCGCCGTACTGGCGAAGTCCAGCAATGCCGGCCTCCACCACAGCGGGGTGATTGGCAAGCCCGAGATAGTTATTTGAGCAGAAGCAGTCGACCTTCCCACGGTCACGCATCGTGATGGTCGGACCCATGGGACCCTCGATCATCTGCAGGTGTTTTCGCTGACCTGTCTCGTCCAGGTGTTCGAGGATCTTTCCGGTTCGCGTTGGAAAGATGCTCTGCACATCGATTGGGGTCATCACTCTTTCTCCCGCCCATAGGTTGCCCGGATGCTCGGCACCAAGTACTCATCGAAGGCCTGCTGCAATGTCCAACGCGGCTTGAATCCCCAGTCGACCCTCGCGGCGGTTGTATCGACCGCTTCCGGCCACGAGTCGACCATGGCCTGTCTGCGGGGATCCGGTTCGAAGGAAATGTCGGCATCCGGGAAGTTCTGCAGGACAAGTTCGGCTACCTCGGCCGCTGATGGGTTGAAACTGGCAATGTTGTAGACCGCCCTGCTGAGACACACCGGATCAGCTGCGGCGAGTTGCATCGTGACATGCACGGCCTCGGGCATTGTCATAAAGGGGATTCGCGTGTCGGGGCGGACAAAGCATCGGTATGGTTCGCAGCGTGCCGCGGCGTGCAGCATTTCCGGGACGAAGTCACTTGTGCCGCCGGTCGGTACCGTGTGGGCGGAGATGAGTCCCGGATACCGGATGCAGCGAAAGTCCACCAGACCAGCGGCGCCGTCAGTCGCCAGTTGCCGGTAATAGCGAGCGTAGTAGCGGCCGAGATTCTCGCAGTAGAGTTTGTTGCAACCGTACATTGTTCGCGGTGCCGTGAATTCCGCCTCGCCAACGGCCCCGGCTCTCGCCTTTTCCGACAGCGACTTGAAGCCGTAGACGGCAATTGAACTTGGAAAGATCACCTTGACCGGTTCGCCGTGCATGCGAGCTTGTTCGGCGGCAAGCTGCAGGATGTTGACCGTGCCGTTGACGTTGACTTGATGGGCGACCTCGGGGGCGAACTCCGCTCTGGTGCTGAGTACCGCTGCGAGGTGGTAGATTTCGGTGACGCGGTACATGGAGAGCAGCCGATCCATGGCCTCGTGATCGCATACATCGACTTGCGAGGTGCCGGTGCAGGCCTCCCGGATGGACTGATCCAACTCCCGCAGGTCGGTGGCAACGATGTCGGACCTGCCTCCTCTCCCCATCGCCTCGATAAGCCCATGTCCAACTTCTCCCCCAGCGCCCGTGATGAACACCACCGGCGTCCGCGGCTGGCCAAGCGTGCCGCCCCGTTCAGCCGCCGCCGATTCTCGCAATTCTCTCTCCATCCGATCCATCGCCTCCATTGTACGCCCCACTTCCCCCCTCCCCCCATTGCCTTTCGGCAACCACCAATTGTGACTGTCGCTTTCCCTTGGGGAGAAGCAGCGGCGATTTCGCAGCCGGAAGGCCCCTTGCGCGATTGAGGGTGGTTTGATGGGGAGAAAACCGCTCAGAAAGTGACAGTCACAATTGGGTATGGTGCGGTGATGAGGGAAGCTGTTGAGTTGAGCGTGGTGGTGCCCGCCCACAATGAGGAGGGGAATGTGGAGCCGCTTGTGGCGGAGATTGTCGCTGCGTTGGATCCCTGCTGCGACAGGTTCGAGATCATCGTCGCAGACGATGCATCGACGGACGGGACGCTTGCGGCATTGAAACGGCTTCAGGACAATGAGCCCCGGCTGCGAGTCCTGCGCCTCCCCCCGCCTCCGGGCGGTGGGGGAAACGGGCAATCCGCCGCCTTCAAAGCAGCCTTCGCCGCCTGCCGCGCTTCCATCGTGGCGGTTCTGGACGCCGATTTGCAAAACGACCCCGCGGACCTGCCGGCCATGCTCGAATTGCTCCGCACCTCAGGGGCTGATTTCATCCAAGGAGACCGATCGGCATCGCGTGCCGATGGGGCAATTCGACGACTCTCATCCTGGGTCGGGCGTACATTCAGACGACTGCTTCTCGGCGATTCGATCAGGGACACCGGCTGCTCCCTGCGAGTCATGCACCGGGACATTGCCGCCGCTCTTCCATTGGAATTCCGCGGGATGCATCGCTTCATCCCACTCACGGCCCGCCACATGGGATACAACGTCGTAGAGATGCCCGTGACGCATCGCCTCCGCAACACAGGTGACTCCAAATACGGCATGCTCAACCGCGCAGTCCCCGGATTCGTTGACTGCCTGGCAATGCGATGGATGCGAAAACGACGCCGCCCAACAACCGCTGAGGAGATTCAGCCGTGATCGCCGCAGCAACCGACACCTCATGGTCCGAGTGGCTCTACGAGTGGGCCGAGATTGATGGCACATGGGAACTCTTTGTCATCGCGTTCGGCGTACTCGCGCAGACAACATTCTTCCTGCGGTGGATCGTCCAGTGGTTCTCCAGCGAACGCCGCGGCGAAAGCCACATCCCGGTTGCGTTCTGGTGGCTCAGCCTCAGCGGCGCATCAATGCTCTTCGTCTACTTCGCCATACGCGGCGAACCGGTCGGCATGCTGGGGCAATCGGTTGGGTGGGTCGTGTACACGCGCAACCTGATGCTCATCAAGCGGAACTCGGACTCCACATGATCCTCCTCGCCGAAACCTCGGAGTCCTGCGCCGACCTCGAGGCCTACAGGGACTTTCACCGCACCGGCACAAACGCCATCCCCCCTGCCCAAGTTGAACGCGAGGGAGACACGGTCAAGTTCCTCATGCGATGGCACGATCACGCGGAGACCGAATCAGTCATTCTCCCCATCGAAGGCTCGCGGCGCACGCGTACGACGCTCTGCGTGTCCTCCCAGGCCGGGTGCGCCCTTGGTTGCAGTTTCTGCGAGACAGCCCAACTCGGCCTCCACCGCAACCTGACTGCGGCGGAAATCGTCGCGCAGTGGCACACGGCAACACACGCTCTGGGTCATGCAATCGACAACATCGTATTCATGGGCATGGGCGAACCCCTCCAGAACCTCAACCCCGTCATGCAGGCCATCACGGTCCTCGTCGATCGCAACGGCCCCGCCATGGCCTGCTCTCGGATCTCCGTATCCACCGTCGGATTGCCGGCGGGAATCGATCGCCTTGCCACATTAGCCGCAACCCCCGGTTTCCATCAACTGGGATTGGCCGTGTCGATCAACGCGCCCAACGACACCATCAGGGCCTCCATCATGCCCATCGCTCGCAGCGTGTCGCTACTTGACCTGCGATCGGCCATGCTCCGCTGGCCCAGCAGACATCTCCTTGCCGAGTATGTGCTCATCCCCGGCGTGAACGATGAGCCGCAGCATGCAAAGGAACTCTGCGAGTACCTCCGACCAGTCGGCTGCACATTGAATGTGATCCCCTACAACCCTCGCCGAGACAGTCCGTGGCCTGCGCCGACCGAAGAGTCAGTGCAAACATTCATTGACACTGCCAAGGCAAAAGGCCAATTCGTCACCAGGCGAGTGACGATGGGCCGCGGGGCCATGGCTGCATGCGGACAACTTGCCGGAAGTCAGCGATCGTCGCGTTGCGGACCGCCACCGCGTTGCGGGCCACCGTCCCGGAAGTAGTCGCGAATACGCTGACGCTCGTTGTCATCCAGTTCGCCATCGCCGTTCTTGTCGAACTCCTTCATGAACGACTCGCGATCGGTGAACCCGCCGCGATCGCTGGACCCTCGATCTCGGCGTTCATCAGGCCGCCGCCGCTCTTGCAGCGCGCCGATTGCTTCGATCTGTTCCTCAGTCAGAATGGAACGGAGTTGCTCGATGTACCGGTCCTCAATCTCCCGCCGGTCAGTCTCCGCCTGCCGGATGGGGCTCTCGGACTGATCGCCGCCGGCCCCGGTCATCTGGGCCGCGAAACGATTCATGCGGTCGAGTTGCTCCTGTGCCTCCCATCGCCTGGTGGTCCGCAACATCGAGTCATTGGCCACCACGATCTCCTGAAGATACGAATCGAGCATTTGGTCAATGGCCTCCAGAACATCCGGCTCCAACGCATCGAGTTCCATGGCCGCCTTGAGTACCCGCTCACCACGAGTCGGGCGGAAGATTCTTGGATATCCGCGTTGCATGGCTTCCTGTTGGAAGGTTGCGGCAGATTCATCCGGCAGAAGCTGGGTGATCTGATCAACAGCCGAGTCATTTGTGTCGCGAACCGCCTCGGCAAGTCTTGCCTGCGTTTCCATGACAGCCAAACCGCTGCTGACATCCATCGTGCGCATCGCCGACATCAACTGCCCCTGATTGGCCATCATGTGGTCATCACGAGCCTGCAATGCCTCAGTGACCTGCATCCCCCACGCATCCAGAACGGGCAAGAGTGTGATGAGCGTGTCATCGTCAAGCCCTTGCTGTTCGACCAATCCCATGACATCCAGCGACTCGCCGCTCAGGCGACCGCGAGGGAGAAGACGGTCCCGCACCATGAGTTGTTTCAGTGGCGGCCAGAGCAGCAATTGATCCTCCGTAAGAATCGCCTGCAAATCGCCTTCCAGCTCGTCCCGCATCTGCCGCTTGAGGCGCATTTGATCCTGCATCAAGAGACCGACCTGTTCGAAGGCGGCCTGCCGTTCGGGCGACTGCCACTGGCCCACTCTCTGCTGTCGCATCTCATCTCGAATCGTCTCCATCTCCTTGTCGAGACGATCCCGAACCTCCTGCATGTCCTGCTCGCTTTCAAGATTGCGAATCGAGTCGAGTTTCTCGCGAATCTCTCGCATCCGATCGCGAGACTCCTGCATCTGTTGCCGAGCCGGATCGTCCTCATTGCCCCGCATGCCGCGGAACGAATCGCCGATCGATGATCGACTCGCCTCGCTGGCCTCACGGAACGATTCGTCGTAGTCGCGGAGGATCTGTTCCACGATGACCTGCTGGTCTTCGGACAACACAAACGCCTCCGTAAATCGGCGGAGGTCCCTGAGCATGTAGTCGGGATCCATCCCACCACTCATGCCCATCGGGCCGAAACTGCCGCGCCCACCTCTGCGATCCTCGCCCCGTTCTCGTTGCCCATCCGGGGACCGGCTACCGCCATCGCGGGAGGGTTGGGCAAACAGAGTTGCCGAAAGGCTCAGGCCGAGGGCGGCTGTGATGAACATGGTCGATCGTGGCATGCGTATCATACGTGTCTCTCCTGATTCCCCGGAGACTACACTCAACGCCCCTTGCGGGGGAGATAGTGCGGCGCAGGCGGGGAAAATTTGGTTTCCGATCCCAGAATTTGCTCAAAATGAGTGATTCGAGGGGGTTCCTCACTGCAATCCACTGCCAGCAGGTCCGTGCGGAAGGCGATTCCCCGGCGACTGGCCAACCTGCCAAAGTGCCTCGCCAGGCGCCGAAGGGCCCTTGACTTTCGTCCTCGCAGCGTCGTGCTTGGTCGGCGACCAACAGTCGCGGTCGTCCGGACTTCCACCGCGACCATGACACGATCATGGGGAGTCATACCCAGAATGTCGACCTCATCGCGGCCGATCCGCAGATTGCAGGCAATCAATCGCCATCCATGTTTCTTCAGATAGGTTTGTGCAAGCCGCTCGCCGCGGCGTCCCACCCCCGGATTACCTCGGAATACCCCCATCGTTCTACCGGGCGTACCTCCCGATTGCGATGAGCGCAACGCGTTTCTTCATTGTTTCAATGGCGTCATAGCTGCCTTTATTCAGGAGCGACCGCACAAAGCGATCCTGTTCCTCGGCGAATCGCTGTCCGAACAGGTTGTCGCGGATTTCCATCTGGATATTTGGATCGTAAATGCTTGCGGTTCTCGGCTGGCTAATGTCCAGAATGGTGAGCCATACAAGGCTCGATCGCACGGTCGCCGGGCCACGAACCTCGCCCTTGACCATCCCCTCAAGCATCGTCTTGAGTTCCGCGGCGACTTCGATGTCGGCGACACCGCCATCACCGGTCGGAAAGACCTTCCATCGCCCGCCGTCTCGCATCCCCACCGACTCCGCGACCTCGGAAAAGGGTACTCCCGAAGCCAGTGATGCGCTGACCTGCCCCGCCATCTCCTCGGATCCTTCCCGTGGAAGAAAGATCCAGCCTAATTCAACCTGGCCGCTTGTCTCATATCGGTACCGAAGACGCTCCCAGGCGCGGAGCACATCCCGCCATGTCACATGGACCCGGGGGAGAATCTTCTGTTGGATGTACTGCTCAATGAGCGCCTCCTGCTGTCGGTACTCCAAGAACTCCTCCACCGTCTTACCCTCTTCCTCCCAGAGCCGCTGCTCAACGCGGGTAGCGCTGCCGCCCTCTTCTGAAACGAGGTCCTCTCGCAATTTCCGCATGAATGCAATCAGTCCTTGCTTTTGTTCCGGCGAGAGCTCGGACCGCGCCTCGGACAGGAACAAGTCGTTGATGATCATCTGTTCGATCTTCAGGCCCACAAGCATGCGGGCCTGATCTTCAAATGCCGACTCGGTGAGCCGAAGCGATTCCGCGTAGAGTTCGTCAGCGATCGGTTCCAGCACCTCATCGGCGAAGATCGGGCGGCCGTTGACCTGACCGACCAGGCCCTCCACCGTCAGCGGAACGCCTACGATCGATGGCTCGAGCAATCCCGTTTCGTCCGGAACTTCGATGGTCACACTCTGCTCAACTGCATGTTCTTCAACGACAGCCCCGTCAATCTTCGTTTCCTCCAACTCGTCAAAGCGAAGTTCGACGACGAACTTGCCGTCCTCTTCCTCCACAACGGCGACTTCAAGCATCTGATCAGAGACACTGACGAGCGGGTTGGTGCGTTTCACACTTCCCCCAAAGTCGCTGGGAGTGACATGTTCAACATCCTCCGTCATGACATCCATGGAGGAGCATCCGCACAGTGCTATCGCCATCAGGGCAATGAATCGCATGGGCGGGATTGTATCCCCCGCCGCGGTCCCTATACTTGCCCGCTTGCCGTCTTTCGCGGCACATCTGAGGAATATTGCCATGACTGAAGAAACACCAAGCGGACTGCATGTGGACAGCGACTGGAAGGCCGAAGCTCAACGGGAGAAGGTACGGCTTGCCGATGCCGAGAAGAAGGCGGAGGAAAAGGCCGAGGCTAGAAAGATGCCCGAGGCCAATTTTCGCGGCTTGCTGGGCATTCTCGCCTCACAGGCCCTCATGGGGCTCGGAACCATGCAGGATCCCAAATCGCAGGGCGTCATGGTCGACTTGGAGGGTGCCAAGTTCGCAATCGACCTGCTGGCCGTGATCGAGGAAAAGACCAAGGGGAACCTCGAGCCGGAAGAGTCGGCGGAGTTGACGGAACTCCTGCGAGAGTTGCAGGCCCGATTCGTGCAGATCGCAGAGTTGGTGGCCAAGCAGGTCGAGACGGGTGGCATGGCGCCGGCGGCCAAGCCTGAATCCGCTACTGGGATCATCGACCCGACGGCCTAGCAGGCCTGCCAATACAACCAAAGCCCGCAAAGACGCACGCAAATACCCACCAGAACGATGCACTGCGCGCCCAGCAGCCACCGTGGCAATACTCGAATCCAGATAATCGGCAGCAGTATCGCCCACACCAGCAGGAAGCGGTCGAAGACAAAGCCGCGGGTGACGGCGTAGAGCCCCCATCCGGCCATAAGCGTCCACGCCTGCACCTGCACAATCAGCCAGAGCGTCGAAACCCGCTCCAGCCGACGGCTCGAAGCCCACAGCCCCGCAAGACCCGCAAGACCTAGTGCCGCCATGCCCGCAAGTAAGACCTGTCGCAGCCCGTCTCCGCTGGCAAGTTGTTTCACCAGCGTGGCGGCGATCCCCTGGAACCGCGCATGCGGCACGGACAGATCCATGCCCTGCGGCAAGTACAGGTCGGGCATGGCGAGCAGGCCCAGCAGCGCGCCCACCGCGCCCCCGCCGACGATCCACCGCCGCTGTCCTCTTTGCCAAGCGGCAAGAACGAATACACCAACCAGTGGCGCCATGGCAGCGGCCAGATAGGTCAGGCTCTCCAACCGAAGCCCGAGTCCGTGCAGATTCTGAAACTTCGAACTGACCAACCCATCCCAGCGAACCCAGAGAGGTATCCGCAGCAGACCGGCGGCCATGCTTGCTACCCACCATGGCCAACTCGCGACACCTTGTGATGCGAGGGCTGCGATGCACACGCCGCCGGCAACCGCCACGGCATGAATGCGGCTGTGCAGCGCAATTGCCAGCAACAACCCGTACATTACCGGCGCAATAACCCGATCACCTCGCCGCACGCCCCAAACAAACGCGGCCACCATGAGCATCTCGAGCAGGATGAAGGACGCCTCGCCCATCACCAGTTGAGAGAACACTGCCATGTAGGGCAGCAGCAGCCACCCCGCACCGACCGCCATGTACCCCCAGCGTCGCACACCGCACCAGCCAGCGAGTACGACAAGCACCCCGCCGCCGAGGATCGTCGACCACAGGCTGATCAGCCTCAATCCGTTCAGCGTTCCACCCAGCGGCTTCCCGATGGCGGCATAAGGCCAGATCAGCGCCGGCCCCTTGGTTTCCTCGAAGTCGATGGCTGTCTCTACGGACCATCCTTGCTCAATCAGGTCGTTGATCGGAACGGTGATCCACTCTTCGTCGAAGATCGGTCCGGTCGAGAGAATGTCCGATGTCCAACGCAGACCGAACAGCACAAGGATCATCATGATCACCGCAGCGAGGCGCCAACATCGATCGTGCCGATCAGTCATCGCATCGCCTGCACAGAATGTTCATGTAGGAATCGTCTGGACACTGTTGAAGAATCTCCTCCACGGTCCCCCGTGTCACCGCGTCCGATGCGTCATCGATCAGCGACAGGTCGAACCCCGCATCCACAAGCCACTGCAAGACTGCCGCTGCGTCGTCGCCGGCACTACGAAGTTGGCTTGGCGAGAGTTCCCAAATGATCACTATGCTCGGGTTATCGGCCAGAACCCTGCGCATGCCGCGAAAGGCAGCACCCTCCGCGCCTTGCACATCCATCTTGATGATATTGATCCGGGTTCCGCTCTGGAAGAAGTCGTCCAGGGTCGTGCACTGCACCTCGACCGTGCGGCGCCCTCGGTGCGTCCCGAAGAGTTGATGATCACCGGTGTTGAACGCGGAGACATGCAGTGATACTGATCCAACCTGATCTGACACGGCGGACGGAATGACAGTGACGCCCGGGCAGTCGTTCGCCGCGATGTTCTCCTCCAGCAGCGAGCGGTTTCCGGGGTGCGGTTCGAATGCAAAGACCTGTCCCTCCGGCGACACCCACTGCGATGCTGGCACCGCAAACAACCCGACATGCGCGCCGATGTCAACAAATGTCATTCCCGGCCCAAGCAGCGATGAGAGCGTCCGCCTGGTCAGCGGTTCATACGCACCGGTCGACTCCAGTTCGAGCGTAACACCGAAATCGGCCGCCTCCACGCGGAATGTATATCCATCGATCTCAATTGCGTCCCGGTGCCGCCGCCGTAGGATCCCGAGCGCCGCTGCGCGAATCGGTGGACACCGCTCAAGCAGTGGGCGAATGAACGGCGCAAGCCGTCGTCTCAATTTCGCAAATGCTGATGCGGTCGCCATATCGCTCAGGTATCGGCCATCGCCGCGGTCGCCGTACACAGCAGGTCACCAATGACCGTATCGGCAAGGTACAACCCGTCCTCAGTCAGACGCAGGTGATCATCACGCCACTCCAGCAACCCCGCCTCTCGGTGCAGTTCGATGGCCTTCGCCCGAGTAATCCCGCCAGAGCCTCCCAGCAGGGCCTGGATTCGTGAGCGAGGCATGCCGCGGCGGAGCCGGAGTCCCATCATGAATGACTCACCTGCGGCAACATCCTCGCCGGCCGCTTCAAGTTGATCGATCGGCGGCATGGGATCGGCGGCAAGGTAGTCGGCAAGCCGGGGGATGTTGCGCCATCGCCGGCCAGAGACATGTCCCGCTGCGGAGGGGCCAAAGGGCCACCAGTTTCCATTTGTCCAATACAGGAGGTTGTGCCTGCATGCATGGCCGGGACGAGCAAAGTTGCTGATCTCGTATTGCTCATATCCGGCGGTGCGAAGTGTGTCCATGACAAGAGCGAACATGTCTCGTTCCTCGTCCTGCGAGGCGCTCCGCACTTGGCCCTCATCTCGGCGCCGATGAAGAGGCGTACCGGGTTCGTAGGTGAGTCCGTAGCAACTCACATGCTCCGGGTTGAGGGCGATCACTGCGTCCAGGTCCCGCCGCAGCATGTCGAGCGTCTGACCCGGGATGGCGAAGATGATGTCCAGGTTGATGGACGAAATGCCCGCAGCTCGCAAGCGATCAACCGCCGCTGCTACCTTTTCGGGGCCGTGGCGCCGATCGAGCGCATCGAGGCAGCTCTGGTCGAACGACTGCGCGCCGATGCTCACGCGAGTGACGCCGCCCCCGACGAGTACCTCCACCTTCTCCTGATCGATCGTTTCTGGATTGGCCTCCACCGTCCATTCGGCGCCGATCTCCAACGGGATGTGGCGTTGCAGGCGATCAAGCAGCCGCGCCAGCAGTGGCGCCTCGAGCAGCGTCGGTGTCCCCCCGCCAATGAAGATGGAATCGATCGGTGCACAATGCGGCCCTACCGTTGCGAGTTCCCTTTCGATGGTGTCAAGAAAGTCTCCCTGCAGTCCCTCCTGTCCTACGACGCTGAAGAAGTCGCAGTAATGACACTTGTGGAAACAGAACGGCACATGCACATAGGCCCCCTTGCAGGTCCCCGCCGACGGCAACCACGTCGCCGTAACTTTGCTGGTAGCAGGATCTTGGCGATCGGGGGCCGATCCGGTACACTGGGGCAACGGGGTCGGGGGCGTCATGTGCACGGCGTCCACGGTTTGCATTCTATGTGTACTTGGGGGAGTACTTGGGGCACCACGATGAGTATTCGACTGATCATGACCAGTGCGGACGGGAGCAGCCGCTCCTTCCCATTGGATCGCGATCGGACCACCATCGGGAGGCGGCGGTCCTGCGACCTGCATGTCCCCCTGCCCGCCATCGCACCACTCCACTGCGAAATCACCGTGTGCGGGCAGTCCATCAAGCTCCTCAATCGAGATCCGGAATCGCAGACCTGGCACAACGGGCATCAGGTGGGCGAAGCCAACTTGGCTGACCTCGACAGGGTCCGCGTCGGTCCCGTCGAGTTCACTGTCTCCGTCCGAAGCGACGAGGTGATCATTCAGCGGCTCGATGCCGACCAGTGATACCATCCCCGCGATGACCACACCCCATCCATCCAATCGCAATACGGCTGTCGTCGGTCTGCAATGGGGCGACGAGGGCAAGGGGAAGATCGTGGATCTCCTGACCGCCGAACATGATGTCATTGTTCGGTACAACGGCGGCGCCAATGCGGGGCATACCGTTGTAGTCGGAGACGAGCGATATGCGTTGCATTTGATTCCGTCCGGCATTCTGTATGGGGACAAGACATGTGTCATCGGGAATGGCGTGGTTGTGGACCCGGAGAAGTTGGTGGAGGAGGTTGAATCGCTCCGTGACCGCGGTGTTGAAGTCGGCGACAATCTGAAGGTTTCTGATCGCGCGCATGTTGTCATGCCCTATCACAAGGAACATGACGCGGCGTTGGAACGCCGTTTGGCCGCCGCAGCCGACGGCGATACATCAATAGGCACGACCAAACGCGGCATCGGACCGGCCTATGCCGACAAGGTGCACCGTGCTACTGCGATACGCATGGGCGAACTCCTTGACGAAGATCGCCTGCGACAAAAGTTACAAATCATCTGTTCCATTCGATCGGCGGAACTCGCCGCACTCGGCGTGGATGCCCCGCCACTCGATCCCGATGCGCTGGCCGCGGAGTATGCCCGCTTGGGTCACATATTGTCGAACCATATCACCGACACTGTCTATGACCTGCATGGCTATGTCGCCGAAGGCCGATCGCTGTTGTTTGAGGGCGCGAACGCATGCCTTCTTGATATCGATCACGGCACATTCCCCTATGTCACAAGTTCGAACTGCTCGACGCTGGGTATTCCTGCGGGAACCGGCTTGCCCGGACGCAACGTTCAGGATGTCGTTGGAATCATGAAGGCCTATGGCACGCGGGTTGGTGCAGGACCGTTCCCGAGCGAAGATCTTGGCGAGATCGGCGAGCGAATACGCGATCGCGGCAATGAATATGGCACAACAACCGGTCGCCCGCGGCGGTGCGGTTGGCTGGACTTGGTGGCGGTCCGGTATTCCGCAATGATCTGCGGCGCAACATCCATCGCCTGCATGCTCCTGGATGTGCTCAGTGGATTCGATGAGTTGAAACTCTGCACCGCATACACGCTTCCAGACGGCAAGACTACTGATCGTTTCATTCCTGATGCGGAGTGCCTTGCCAAAGTCCGCCCTTGCTGGGACACCATGCCCGGCTGGACCGAAGAACTGGATGATGTGACCGCCCCCGGGAGTTTGCCCCCCAACGCGCAGGCGTATCTTGACCGCATCGAATCCTATTTGGGCATTCCGATTTCGATTGTCAGTGTTGGACCGAAGCGGAGCCAGACCGTTCTGGCGTGACTAGTTGATCGCGCCGAACCGGCGATCGCGGGATGCGAAGTCCCGCAGTGCGTTGTCGAGCGATGCTCCATCGAAGTCCGGCCAGCAGATGTCCGTGACATGGATCTCGCTGTAGGCCACCTGCCAGAGCAGAAAGTTCGAAATGCGGTGTTCGCCCGCCGTTCGAATGAGAAGATCAGGGTCGGGTACGCCGGCGGTGTAGAGCCGGTCGGCCAATGCCTTCTCATCAATGTCCAGCCCGGTCAAACCGTCCTCTACAAGACAACGCGCAGCCCGTGCCAACTCGCTGCGCCCGGAATAGTCCAGCGCCAGGCCGAGCGTCAGGCGATTGCCGCCGGAAGTTTCCTCACAGGCCTTGTCCAGCGCCGCGAGTACGCCGGGCGACAGTCGCTCTCTGCCGCCGTAGTGCCGCAGCCGAACGCCCTTCTCAATCAACTCGGGTACTTCGCCCGAGATTGTCTCCAGCAGCAACGCCATGAGCGAGTCGACTTCCGCATCGGGCCGCGACCAGTTCTCGGTGGAGAACGAGTAGAGGGTCAGAAAGGGAATCCCCAGTTCCCCGCATCGTTCGACAACAGCGCGAACAGACCCGACGCCGGCCGCGTGCCCGTCGCGGCGTGGTAATCCACGGGCCTCGGCCCAGCGGCCATTGCCATCCATGATGATGGCGATGTGCCGCGGGAGTTGTTCGCGCGGGATGGATGTGTCAGCCGGCATCCGCCAATCGTAACAGGCCGCGGGCGTGCATCCTCAGTGACATGCACCCCATGCCGCAATGACCGCCAGCAGGTCGGTGACATCCACGATGCCATCACCATTGACATCACCATCGCAGAAGGGTGCGCACTCGGTCTCGCCACAGTGTCCACCATGGAACATGCCGTGCACAGAGTCGCGCAGGTCCGATGGCAGCATCAGGCAGCCACCGTTGACGCAATACGCGCCATCCTCGGGCGGCGTGGTGCAGTCAACATCCGCGCACGTCGAGTTCGGTCCATACCACTGCCCACCCTCTTCGAAGCACAACAGTTCATCATG
>CAZJIB010000021.1:0-28421 GCA_964546085.1 uncultured Isosphaeraceae bacterium | reverse complement strand
CCGTCATTGTCCTGATCGTCTGGGTTCTCCGTATCGGGATCCCAGCCGATCACGGAGACTCCCTTGAGCGGATCGGTTTCCCATTTCTGGTTCAGCCGCGGGGGAATCTGACTCATGTCCTCTTCGTAGTACCCCACCCGCAAGGTGTTGTCGGATTGAAGAAGATCGTGTTGGCTGAAGATGAACCTCGGGTTCCGCTCCCAGCCATCGTAGGTCTGGTTTGGCCACCCCCAACCGTCCGGAATGTCCGCGGCCCAGGCACGGGTCGCGCGAATCCACTGGACAAGCAACCCCATATCCGATCCGTTGAGGTCATCGGCATTTGTTCTGACCAGATCGACGAAGTGGTCCTGCGTGTCGATTGGTCCGATCTGTGTATCCGTCCATTCGCCGGCCAGTTCGAACTCCTGATCACCTGTTACGACATCGTCCAACCGCCGAAGCGATGTGTCGGTCGTCGCATCATGGTCGAGTCGATCGATCAAGACCAGATTGCCGCCGTTGATGCCAGTGTCATACCGCGCAATCGTGACAGCATTCGCCGTGATCGCCGCCGGCTGTGCGCCCGGTGTGCCGGGGGACCAAACATCCCATGTCGCCCGTGTCGTATCCCAGGTGCCGTACTGGCTCCATTGAAATGGACTCACAGTGTCCTGAATGTCGATGATCTGCGTGTTTGTCGGATGGTCACCGGCATCGAGATCCAGAAAGTTCAGCCAGTCGCGGCGAAATGCCGTGTCATCCGAGGGCCAGTCGATCGTCGGGTCCTCCGCAATGCTGTAGAGGATGAGCGTCGACGGATTCTCCGGGGTGCCCGGGGGCAGAACCAGGCCGGTACCGTTGAAGGTGAAAGGCTGTCCGAAGAACGATACGACGTAGTCCTTCCCAACGACTGGCGGAACCGAGTCAGGATCATCCAGCAGGATCTCCCGATCGAAGGGGTTGACAATCTGCAATGCGGCAATGGTCTCCTGCGGGGAATTCCTGTCCACGGCGTAATTCTGGGTGGCATCGGAATTCGCCTGGCTCGCTTCGTAGACGTGGGCAAGAAATGCTTCCAGAATGAACGGCTGAGCTTCCATGCCGAGCATGTGGACATCGGAGGCATTGGGCCCGGAAAACGCAAGATCATTCGCGTTGCCCGTCGCCGCCATCTGTCGCCCAAGCGCGGGTGGAGGCAATGCTGCTGATAGAGACAGATCGGACCGCGACTGTGTCCAATCGGGGTTGTCCGGCAACTTGGAGTGCATTCGCCACTCATCGTCGCCGTCGCGATAGGCGAGCATGTTGGACGCCAGACCTGCAGATACCAGACGAGCCTGTTGATACGGATCATCCGGGTTGTAGTTGCCAAGGTTGTCGATGTTGGTGGTGTCGAAGAACCCGGTCGTCGCCGTCGAGTTCATGACTCCGGACGCGATGTTTCGCAGCCCGATCTCCTGCATGTCACTGAGCGCAAGAAGAATTGCCAGCGGGGCACGCTCCGCCAGGGTCAACCGGCCATCGGCAACCGACTCCCACCAGGGCGACGGAAAGCTGAAGTCGCCAAAGAAGTACTCTCGAAGATCCGCCTTCTCACGCGATTGTTCCCGAAAGTTCTCAACCATCTGATCGATGTCTGCGCTGTCAAACTGTTGATCGTTATTGACATCCACCTGATGAGAAGCGACATAGACCGCTTCCATCCTCGCACGAAGCGGGAATAACTCGCTCATTTCGATGATGCCACCGGCATAGTTGTTGTAGTCAAATGCATCAAAGCCAGCCGGCAGACCAACGCCGCTTGGATCGTAACGCCGCGAGAATCGTTCCTCCCAGCGAAGCCACGGAGGAAGCAGGTCGTTTCGGGCATTGCTGAACAGCGTCAACTTGCGGCGATTGTCAAAAAGCAACTGGTCATTGGAATTCTGATCCCGAAGTTCGCCAGCTTCATGGCGAGTCCCCCAGTCGGATCGTAGAAACTGGAAGTCAATGGCTCCTGGGTCTCCCCATCCGGCGTAATCCACACCACTGAGATCATTCAGGCTGCGCTCGAACCGCGAACCGGCGAACTGATAGTTGTTGCCCTCGCAGATTCGAAGTTCCATTTCGTCCGACAGGGAGAATGGCGTAAGACCCTCGCTCGCCGACATTGGCTTTCGCCCCGCGAGCTGCCAGTACCACATCCTTCCGCGGCGCGAAGTGATGTCGTTGGTCGGATTGCCACCATCCGCAGCCCCATCGAACCCGCCATCATTGAACACAGGATTGGGCGTTGAACCAAACTCGATGCCGAGTTCATCAAGCACACTGACCGACCCCTGTCCCGACCACTGCCGGACTTTCCAGTCAACATAAGAGTGCCTGCCGCCGCCAGTTCCCCCGCTCACCGCGTCATAGGAAACCCATGAACTGTTGTTGGGAAAGGGCTGACCGTTGTCGAAGCTCAGATGGCCGGGGCGGTTGGCAAGTGCATCCAGAAAACCAACCGACCAGTTGTGTACGCCGCCCAAGGGTGTCCACCCCCAGTCACTTGGATTGACCGGCACGCACTGGCTGGTGAGCGCAACATCTGCTGGCGTTTGGCCCCGGGTCCCACCGCCTCTGGAGTTGCGAGGGTCAGAATCGGCGTAGTGATCCTTGCGATGAAACCGGGTCGCTGTGTTCGCATTCAAACGCCCGCTGTTGTCGGTAATGGACACCGCCACGATCTGACGAGTCCCCGGCACTGTGCCATACGGCGAAAGATGCCAGAAGGCATCGGTGAAACCGTCACCATCCGTGTCGGTGAGAATTCGTTCGACATGCCACCGCGGGGTACCAGTAACAAACCCATCACGAGGCCGCTCTCCTCGCTCATTGGGTACGCCATCACCGTCAAGGTCGCTGAGATCAAAGAAGTTGTTGGGTACGAGTGCAGGATCATCCTGTGCCGCCCGCCAACCGGCCGTTGTCGCCCACTCCCCGAGCCGGGCCCAGAATTCGGTAGCGTCCTCGGGATCCACCTGATCCGTACTGTCGCTCTCCGTCACAAGTCCGTCACCGTCATAATCGAGCGTCGGGAAACCCGTGTTCAAGTTGACAGCAAGCCCGCTGCCGTCCTGCTCCCGCCGCTGCGGCCTGAAGGCAGGCCACTGCTCGATCGGGGCTTCCAGATCGGTCACGATGGTGCCGACGTCACTGATGTCATAACACACCCGCCAGGCGTTGTTGCTGCGAGAGAGATTGGTCATGTGCCGCCAATGGGTGAATGTGTCGCCGACACCGTCGAGCACGCCTTCCAACCCTTGGCCAAACGGCGACGGCACCTGCAATGTCTGGTCAAAAAAGTCTCCTCGTTGCGGTTCGATATCACGGAGCCAGCGGGAATCCCCGAAGGATGGACCGCCAAGCGGATTGTCAGGGCCGGTCTCCACAAGCCCGTCGCCATTCCAATCAAGATCCGGGGGATTGGTCCAGGGGAGAACGCGATACGGTGCAAAGTTGAATGGGTTATTCGGATCGTGCCCATACCGGAGCGCACCTGCGCTGGGAGCATTCCGAGGAGCGTTCGCGGTTCGCGGCACCTGCAATTGCAACTGACTCGCAACGAGGGGATTCGCAAATAGCGATGCGGCGATCTCATCCGCGACGACCTTGGCGATGACACGACTGTTGTCGGACCGTGCACCGGCAACCTGCTGCGCAGAAGCGGTCATGCGCGCCGCCCGGGTTCGCGTAAGGAAGGCCGTTGCGACGAGTACGAGCAGCACGAGAATCCCGGCGACCAGAATCAAAGCGTTGCCGCGGCGACGCATCGGGTCACAATTGTCGATGTGCAGATTCATGGTCGAACTCGCTCCGGCAATTCCACGACAAACTGATAACTTGATCCGCTCCCTTGCCGATCATCGCGGCTCCCGATGTGTCCATCCACATCCTGAAGACGAACAGTGACACGCAACGCATTCGGCCACGGAGTAAATGCGCTGACATCGGTCGAATCCACCAGCGGGATTCCCGCCTCGTCGTATGCCTCGCGCCCGTTGAACCCGAAGAAGGCCCAATACTCCGCAATCCGCGGCTCGTCCCAGGAGGACAATGGCAAGCGAAGGCCCTTGTCGGGGTCAGCGACCTCGCCGTCTCCGGGGTCAAACAGAGGTTCAACCAATGGCGAGGACGTTACTGCAGGATTGAACCACCAAAAGGTCGGGTTCAGCGAATTGTCATCCGTCGTATCGCCATAAGGGAGGAGATCGCGCGATCCGTCACGCGGGTAGTTGTTGCCAAGCGTCGTGAACTGGATCGCGCTCGCAGCGTCATCGGGGATCACATGCTCGGCATGCCCCCACCATGGTTGAGGCAGGAGCGGATCGGGCTCGAAACCCTGCATCGAGTCTCCCAGAATCGGGTGCGGCTGATCTGCTGTCCCCGGCGAATAGGTCCATTCGACTTCAAACGACGCGCAGCCAGTTGCCAGCGAGGCCATCATCATGGCCTGATCCGCGCGATGCTCAGTTGGGGGTACCGGTTCCACCCGAGGCCAGCGGAACAGCGAAGCAATCAACTCCATCTGATCCGCGATTCCCGTTGTGCGCCAGCCGCGAGGAAGAACGGTGGGTTCTTCAAGCGTGCGGGTCAGCGTCTCGCGAATGTCGTCGATCTGCGAAGCAGCAATATCGACGCGGCCATGCAGTACCTGGGGATAGAACTCATCGCCGGTCGCCACTCTCGGATCCCATGGAAAGATTGTGTGCGCAGACTGACCGCGTCCCATGAAGACGGTTTTCTGGGTCCCGCCGGCCGAGTCATCGTCATCATCGCCGAGCATGATGGCCTCGCGACAGAGAATCCACTTACGAGGTTCCGGCTGCGTTCCGTTGGCCGTTCCCGTACCAACAACATCGTAGCGCGTCGATTGTCCGTTCGGATAGAGCCTGGTTTCGAGTGACACAGGGCCGACAAACCAAGGGCCGATGACATTGTCAGCATTCGCATCACTGTTGAACAGGACGGGGTCGTCCGATTGTTCTTCGTTGGGACCTCGCACGCCTTCCAATTGGGGGAACTGCACGCCGTGGCCGTAGTACACCATGGATGCCAGACCTTGTCCGGCGAAGTCGGTTCCCGCACCAGACGACGGCGTCGTCACCATCGGAGTTGCGATACCCTCGGTAAAGAAGATCAACTGATCGCAGCGGATGATCGCTTCGGGCGGCCGCGATTCGTCGAGCAGAATCGCATCGCCTGTCGGATCCTGAATGTTGTTGGGGATCGCTACGCACCTGATCCCAAGGAACCCCTCCGAGGTCATCTTCTCGATGTCCTCGCGGAACTGCTGTTCGATCGCCAGCGCCTGCTGCATGGTGCTGGCGGATGCCTGACCAAATGCGGAGAGCCGACTTGCGGTATTGAAGATGCGGCCAACGGCAATCATTATTGCCACAAGCACGACGACCGACACCATCAGTTCGATGAGGGTAAAGGCGGGCCGAGTTGTCGCACTGTCTCGTTTCATCATCAGAGTTCCTGCACGACCGCATAGACAGGCACCAATCTCCGCATTGCTGCCGTATTGGTAGCGCCGGGAATGGCGGACCTGGTCGGGATGAACCAGATGTCAGTAACCACCCCTTGTTCTACGGTCCCCAGAGACGAAGGATCGACACTTCGGTCCCACCAATTGACATTGGGGGTCCAGAGCAAGGCGGGATCATTGATCAGGAAGGCGGCCAGAGGCGAGGGCATTGCGCCGAGCGTCGCGGGATCGTCGCTCTCCCGCCGCCT
This sequence comes from uncultured Isosphaeraceae bacterium, assembly GCA_964546085.1. Taxonomy (GTDB): domain Bacteria; phylum Planctomycetota; class Phycisphaerae; order Phycisphaerales; family SM1A02; genus CAZJKE01. Next base: position 22,676 of record CAZJIB010000021.1, on the reverse strand, counting down.
GCCTCGCTCAATCTGGTGAATACCGCCATTCTGATCGATGATCCACTGCCCCGGCATCTGCCACTGGTTGGCCTCCAGCGTCGGGTCATCATCGGCGGTTCCCGTCAGTTCTTTCGGGAAGAATTCGTTGCCATTATCCATGATGCCCCCATTCCAGAAACCCGACGACGAGGTCGACAGGTCCACCGAGCGGGGAAGGTCAGGCTCGGACAGTCCCGTCATGTCGACGACATATCCATCTCGAGCCTTGTCCTCAATCACGCGGTAGACAAAGACCGCGACGAGGATGCGACCGCTGTACCGCCGGAACATGCAGTCCCAGACATATTGGGGATCGGCGACTTCGCCGCCGTCACGCCCGCTGGTCATTGGGAAGTACCGCTCCTGCGCCAGCACCATGATCCTAGGCTCGACAACCGGCTGCGTTCCCGGGCTCGGCGAGGTATAGCGAGTGCCGTCAGTGTTGTAGGGAATGCCCGGCGTGCGAGCGTAGTACGGCGATGCAGCCCACGCGTTGTCGCCCGCGCGGCCACCTTCGATGAGGGCGCCATCGCGATCGTAGGCAAAGACATCAAGAGCACCTGACATATCCCCGCTGATCGTGACTGTGCCATTGGGGTAGATCCCCGGCCTGCGCCACATCCAGTCTCCATCAACCGTAGGACGTGGATTGCTGTTGCCCGGATCATCGAGCCGTGACGACCATGCGGCATCCCACTCCTCGCAGGTTCCGAAGTCCTCCTGATCGAGGCGGGATCGAAGAAGGGCCATCGCGTTTCGAGCCACGATGGGCCCGACGATGTCGTCGCGCGTCCGCTGCTGTTGAATCAGGCCGGCGGGAAAGAGCGTCGCAATGCTGAGAATGCCTATGCCAAGCACGAAGATGGCCAGAAGGATCTCGACCAATGAGAAACCACGGTTTGTGGAGCATCGCCGCGTCATCGCATGACCACCCCGCTGTATCGATTGAATTGAATGCGATCGGCGTCAGTCGCAATGACATCATCGGTATACGCCTGATACCGATCATCCGCATCAGTTGACGTACCCCATGGCGGCGCGGTGTCGTACTCCGCACGGACTGATCTCTCATCGAACACAGCAAGAAATGGCACAACAGCGATGAACGGTTCGCCGTCGACACCCTCAAGTCCGAAGTATGCACCGCTTGGAATCGTTTGGGTCACGCCCTCGACCCAATCGAGCACAAAGGCATCGTCTGTATTGCCGTCTCGGTTCGGGTCGCTGTCGATTGTCTGCCGCCCGTCCATGTTGAAGTCGACCCAGAGCCGATCAGCACCGCTCTCTGAGTTACGAAAGACGACTCGGCCCTCCGGGCTGTACAAGACACCCACAAGATCGCCGAGAGGTTCTGCGTTACGGTCGATGTCGATCTTCGGGAGGTACGACGAGACCATCCAGAGATCATCGTTGGCAAGCGACCAACCCGGCCCCGCCACATTCGCGCCTACGCCGAGTTGTCGAACCGAGAGACCGCGAACCGGCTCGAAACGATCATAGGTCCAGTAACTGCCCCCGTTAGAAGCATTGGCCGAGTCCCCCCGCCACTCCGCCACAACAACCTCTATGACCTGTGACCGGCCGTCGGCGCTCAGACGCGGTCGGAATGTTGTCAGCGTGTATCGGTTGTTACGAATGGCGAGTGCTCTGGCATTTTCCAAGGCAGCCGTCACTGTGTTGACCGACGCGGACAAACGATAACTTCTCGCCATGCTGCGATACGCAACTGTGGTGACGGCTGCGACAATTGCAATGACCACGATGACCACGATCAACTCCATGAGGGAGAACCCGCGGTGGTCGGGATGGATTTGCAATCGTGTCATCCGTCCAGATACACCTCATACGAAGTCACGTTGTCGGTAGCCTCCGCGGCGAGTTCGGCTTCGTCGCCATCCAGGGGCATGTCGGCATACACCGTCTTGAGTTGGCGATGTCCCCACCTGCCGTCGGGTCCGGCGGAAACAAAGTAGGGCCGCGCGTTGGCAGCGCCTCCAAAGGCGTTCTCAAGGGAATTCCGGACCGTCCCATCGCCGGATGGATCGCGGCGATCGGCCTGCCACTGGGATTCCTCGGGCATTCCCGACGCGATTCGATCGAAGGCAGGGTTGAAGTCACGCCCGGCTGGCACGAGCAGGACTCGCGTATCCCACGGGTCCCAGATCCAGTTCTCCAATTGGCCCTCCTCGGGTCGAAAGAAGTCCGGATCGATCCGTTCAATGATCGCTCGCGACTCCGGTACCGCCATCATGCGATCAATCGCGTTACGCATCACCTCGTTTGCGTCATCTGGTTCGTCATCCGGAATAAATGCCATGGAGAGCCCGGCCTGTTCGTTAAGCGAGGTAGGTTCCGGTATGTCGTAGTTATATGTGGGGATACCGTTCGGTTCATCAATGGCGCCGTAGGTCATCTGCCGGGTCGCGGCAAGCTCCCACTCCTCCATCGCCATCTCCAGTAGCGTGAGCGTGTCCTTCACTTGGCGGATTTCCGCGCCGCGAAGAACGCTGTTGCTGATACCCAGCGTCAGACCCGCGAGGATGACGATGATCGTGATGACGACCATCATCTCGATAAGTGTAAATGCGCGTCGGATCATGGCCCGATCTCCACAATGTTGTCTTTGTTGTACTGGTCGGTGTCGTAGCCGTTCATGCCCTGGCCTTCGAAGGCTGCCTCGTCCGCCCGCATGTAGGGATTCAACATGCGGTCAGGCCCAGCAGAAAAGTAGGCGAAGTCCCCGGACCGCAAGGCGAGGGTTGTCGATCTGTCGCCCCCAAGGCCAACGCCATTGGAGAAGTCGTCAAGCACAGCATTCGCTACCTCGTTTTCATCGAACTCCCCTGGGCGGAGTACAAAGAAGTCGCTAAGCGTCGGCCGGAAGGGATCCACTGATGATGGGTAGCGACGGGCAAGCCCGGTCTGCGCCGGGGAATTGCCAGCAGAATCCGAACTGATCAGCCACGGATACAACGGGCGGTAGTAGCGAATGGGACTCCCCCACGAATCCACAATGACGGTAGGAAACGGATCATTAAGCCCACCATCGCCATCCTCGTCGTACGGCAACAGATCCGCGTACCCTGCGTCGCCTGGGAACAGGATCAACGGCTGCATCGTCACCGGATCGACCTTCGCCTCACCGTTTGCGTCAAGTGGCATGCGACCGAGCATTTTTTTGTTGTCAATCTCCAAATAGGGACCGTAGGACCGACCGCTGAGCTTGCTTGCGAAGGCCGAGCGTCCGCGAACAGAACCATCGCCATCACCAACCCCGGTGTTTGGAGACCCGTCCATGTAACTGTCCGTCGCACCCCATGCACCATCGAGACCGGGGTGGCGGATACCTAACCGGGGCGACTCGTCGGTCCAGTTCCCGCCTTTCCGTCCGTACCCATCCGTGTTGTGTGAGGACCACCCGAGCAGAAACTCGGCCGGAGATGTGACGGAATACCACTGTTGCAGATCTTCCCGAAAGTTCGGGAACGGCGACTGGTTTCCGCCACCAAGTTGGTTTGGAGGAAAGACCGGTGGGAACTCATTGTCCGCCGTCGGCAGTGAACGATCAGCCGCCAGCACGGGCGGCAGGTAACCGATGTCACTGCGAAACAATACTGTCGCCTTCGACATCGCCCCGAGCAGCGACTGGGTCGCGACCTTCTTCGCCGTCGTCCTCGCAGTGGATACGGCCACGGAGAGGATCGACACAAGGATGACGATGATGACAATGGTTGTCATCAGCTCCATGAGCGTGAAACCGCGTGCCGAGTTGGCTTGATCTGTACGGTGCATGCGGCGTATCAGTCCTGTTGCGAAACGGATTCGATCATCTTGACCAGTGGAAGGAAGAGTGCGAGCACGATCGTGCCGACAATGCCACCGAGCACGACGACCAGCATCGGCTCGAGCAGGCTCAGCATGGCGCCGACCGCGACATCCACTTCTTCGTCGTAGTTGTCGGCGACCTTCATGAGCATGACATCGATGTCGCCGGTCTCTTCGCCGACCTCGATCATGTTGACTACCAACGGATCGCATACCTTCGCTTCACGAAGTGGATCGGCGATCGGTTCTCCCTCACGAATGGAATCGTGGACATTATTGAGGGCCTTCTCATAGACATAGTTGCCTGAGGTGTCCCGGGTGATGAGAACGGCCTCGAGGATGGGGACGCCAGCCGAAATCAGCGTACCGAGCGTCCGGGTGAATCTGGCAATCGAAGTCTTCTGCACGAGACTACCGATGACGGGCATTTTCATCCGAATGATGTCGGTCAATGCGCGGCCTGGCCCCGTGCGGCGAATCAACTTGAAGAAGAAGAAGATCATGAACGGCGATGCCATAATCCATGCCCATCCCGGGATGGCCTGTTCGCCTGTCTTCGGCGTGCCAGCCACCCAAAGGCTGGCATCGATGAGCCAGAGCGTCAGCCCCGGAAGCGTCACCTCGAAGTCGTTGAAGATCTCCTGGAACTTCGGAATGACAAAATACATGATGCCCGTCACGATCAACACGGCGATAACCACCACGCATACCGGATAGATCATCGCGCCCTTGATGCGGGCCTTCAGCCGCTGCGCCTTCTCCATGAAGTTCGCAAGACGCTGCAGGATCAGTTCCAAGACGCCGCCAATTTCGCCCGCCGCTACCATCTTGCAGTAGAGGCGGTCGAACGCTTTGGGATGTTTGCTCATCGCATCGGAGAGGCTGGTGCCCGCCTCGACATCTTCCACGACATCGAGCAGGATGGACTTGAGTTTGCCGGGCTTTTGCTGTGCTTCGAGAATCTGAAGCGAACGCAGGAGCGGCAGGCCTGCATCCTGCAGTGTGGACAGTTGACGGGTGAACTGGGTCAGTTGCTTGCTCTTCACGCGGCCGATCGAGAACGACATCGCTTTCTTCTTCTTGCCGCCGCGAGCCTTCTTCGCCTTCTTCTGTTTGCCGCCGGAGCCCTTGACCTTCTCCTCGCGGACCGTAGTGGGAAAGAAACCCTTTTCGCGAATGGCAGCGATGGCCCCATCACTTGAGTCAGCGTCAATACGCCCCTTCTCAGGCTTACCGGCCGCATTCAATGCTTCATAGACATAACTGGGCATCAGGCCATCTCCGTAGCGTGTTCAATCATTCCTCGTGCATCGTTTCGCGAACGACCTCGTCAATCGTCGTCCGTCCGTCATAGATCGAGAGCAGCCCTGATTCACGCAGGCTTCTCATGCCCCGCTTGCGGGCCTCGATCGCGATTACCGCCGTTGAGGCCTGCGACATTATGAGTTCTCGGAGGGCGTCATCAAACTCCATGATCTCGAAGAGTGCCAAGCGGCCCTTGTACCCACTGTGATTGCAGGACTCGCACCCTTTGCCGCGGAAGAACGTGCGTCCTTCAACGTCCTCAGGCCGCAACTGGAGTTCGAACAACTCCTCCCGGGTCGGTTCGTACTCTTCCTTGCAGTTACTGCAAATCCGGCGAACAAGCCGCTGCGCAACAATTGCCTCGACAGTGGCGGTAATGAGAAAGGTCTCGACCCCGAGATCGACCAGTCGCAAAATAGTCGACGGCGCATCGTTCGTATGTACTGTCGTAAACACAAGGTGACCGGTGAGGGACGCCTGCACGGCGATTTGCGCCGTTTCAAGGTCACGAATTTCACCAACAAGAATAATGTCCGGGTCTTGACGCAGGAAGGATCGCAGCAGCTTCGCGAAGGTCAACTCCTGATCCGGATTAACCTGGCATTGCACCAGGCCGTCAATGTCATACTCAACCGGATCCTCTGCAGTCAGCACCTTGCGATCCGGCGTATTCAACTCCGCCAGTCCGGCATAGAGCGTCGTTGTCTTGCCGGAACCGGTTGGTCCAGTGACGACCACGATGCCGTTGGGCCGGGTGATGATACTCTGCATTTTTTCGTAGTCATCATCGCGGAGCCCGATCTTGTCCAGACTCAATTGGACATTCGATCGGTCAAGAACACGCATCACGATTGACTCACCGAACATTGTCGGTAGAACAGAGACACGAAGATCGATAGGCGAGGCCGCAACCGTCAGTTCGATGCGGCCGTCCTGTGGAAGACGCCGCTCCGCGATGTCCAGGTTCGCCATGACCTTGATACGGGATACGATTGGCAGAGCAAGGTGCATCGGCGGCGGCACCATCTCATAGAGCACACCGTCAATCCGGTAGCGCATCTTGAACTCGTCCTCGAACGGCTCAAAGTGAATGTCCGACGCCTTGTCCTTGATCGCTTGCAGCAACACGAGATTCAGGAGGCGGACGACTTTGTTGTCATCAGCAGCCGACGCGAGATCCTCCAGATCGATCGAGTCACCCCGGCCGTCGAACTGCGAAAAATCGTCAGACTCACTCAACTCAGCCATCATCGCGGCCATGGATGGCCCGCCGGCGGAGTACTTCGCCTTGATCACCTCATCGATTTGTTCTGGAGGAGAAACAACCGCGGTCACCTTGAAGCCCATCAGCAGCCGAAGGTCATCGACTGCGCGGAAGTTGTCCGGGCTCTTGAGGGCGACTGTCAACGCCCGCGAACCCTCGTCATAGGCCACCGGAACGATCTGGTATGTCGTTGCTGTTTCCGCGGGCAACGCTTCAACGGCTGCGTCGGGAATGTCGTCAACCTTCAGCTCAACCCACCGAAGGCCCGCCTGTCCAGCAAGTACACGCAGAACATCCTGTTCCTCAATCAACCCCATCTCGATGAGGATCTCGCCGACCTTTCGGAAGTCCCCCTTCTTCTTCGCAGCACGTTGAATGCCCAAAGCCTCGTGAACCTGCTCACGAGTCAACAGCCCGAGCTTCGTCAGCACGCGGCCGAATCGGCGGCCTTTGAGATCCTTGGGTTCCGGATCGCTCTTGCGTTTGGTTGTTGGTTCGGCCTTTGCCATGAGTAGAAAAATGCTCCGCCGTGGCCCGGAACCGCGACAAGGACATGATTCGGAACGCAAGGGCCTCTGACAACACCTACAGGGCCACTTATCGCATCCGCCACCCGGATTATTCGTGCTACGGGCGGAGTTGACAACCCCCCAATCAGCGATTATTCGGGTGTATCCAACTCTGAACGCCCCACGCTTCCGCCGCTCTGGTGGATTTTCTGGGTCAGGGCACCTGAATCGCGGCCCTTGTCGATCATCTCCTCAGGTGAAATCATGCCCTTTTCATAGAGAGACCAGAGATGATCGTCGAGCAATTGCATGCCGAATTTGCGGCCAGTTTGGATCGCAGAGTCAATCCGGAAGGTCTTGTTTTCGCGGATCAGGTTCGAAATGGCCGGCGTGATCACGAGGAACTCGAATCCCGCCACCCGACCGGTCTTGTCAACCCGCTTCAGCAGTACCTGCGAGAGGATCGCCACCAGCGAGCTGGAGAGCTGGACGCGGACCTGTTCCTGTTGATCTGTGGGGAACGCATCGATGATTCGCGAGATCGTGCCGGAAGCACCGGTGGTATGCAAGGTGGCAAATACCAGGTGGCCCGTCTCGGCCGCCCGAATCGCGGCTTCGATTGTCTCCAAGTCGCGCATTTCCCCGACCAGAATCACGTCCGGATCGGCACGGAGTACGCGGCGGAGCGCTTCGGCAAAGCTCGGAACATCGACGCCGACTTCGCGCTGATTGACAATCGACTTCTTGTGGTAGTGGTAATACTCGATTGGATCCTCGGCGGTCACAATGTGCCGCTCGAGATTCGTGTTTATGTAGTCAATCATCGTCGCCAGAGTGGTGGTCTTGCCGCAACCAGTCGGCCCAGTCACGATGAAGAGACCGCGAGGACGGCGAATGAGTTCCTTGACGATCGGCGGGAGGCCGATCTGTTCAAAGGTGAGTAGGTCGTTGGGAATGAGCCGAAGTGTCAGCGTCACATCGCCGCGTTGACGAAAAACGGCCACCCGAAAACGGGCCTCGGAACCATAGGCGAAGCCGAAATCGCACGAGCCTTCTTCCTGCAGTTCCTGCTGCGCCCGCTCCGGCGTAATCTGCTTCATGAGTGCAACGCAGTCATCGGCATCTAGAACCTTCGTGTCGAGATTCTTCAACCCACCGTGCAAACGGAGCGTCGGTTTCCTGCCAACGGTCAAGTGGAGGTCGGAAGCACCTGTTCGCACCACGGTATCAAGCAGTCTGTCAATCTGAATCGTGGACATGCTTTGGTTGATTCCTCAAGGACAGGATACGACGCATCGCCGATCAGATGTCCACATTATCTCCAAGGAGTGCTTCGGCTTGGGCGAAGCGGCCGATTTCCTCGGCGGTTGTGTCGCCGCGGAGAACCTTGACTTTGCCGTCGCCCACGAGCGATCGCATGCCATTTCTAATCGCGGCGGCGCGAACCTGGCCGAGCGGGGCTCGGTTGAACGCCAGTTCCCGGATCTCAGTATTCATGACCATCATCTCAAAGATAGCCTTTCGGCCCTTGTAGCCCGTGTTCCCACACTTCGGGCATCCGATCGGCCTCTGAATGTTTCCCTCAGCGACTTCCTCCGGCTCAATGCCGATTAACTTGAGGGCACGCGGATCCGGGTCTGGGTCCGGCTTCTTGCACTCCGAGCACAACAACCGGATCAACCGCTGCGCCATAATCGCCTGAATCGAACTGGCCACAAGGTATGGCTTGACGCCCATGTCTACGAGTCGCGTGATCGCCGAAGGCGCATCGTTTGTGTGCAGAGTTGAAAAGACTAGGTGACCGGTCAGCGCCGCCTGAATAGCGATATCGGCAACCTCACGATCACGGATTTCGCCGATCAGGATGATGTTCGGAGCCTGTCGAAGCATGGCCCGAAGAATGGAGGAGAATGTCAGCCCGATTCCTTCCCGCACTTGGCACTGGTTGATACCGGTAAATGAGTATTCGATGGGGTCTTCAGCGGTGATGATCTTGCGATCCGGTCGGTTGAGAATGTCGAGCGCTGAGTACAGCGTGGTTGTCTTGCCCGAACCAGTTGGGCCGGTCACGAGAAAGATGCCGTTCGGCCGACGGATCAACTTGTTGAAGACATCGAGATTGTCCTGCTCAAATCCGATGTTGATCAAACCGATCCGCACGGAGTCGGGCCGCAACACACGAAGCACCGCTGACTCGCCGTGATACGCCGGGCAGAGGCTAACACGGAAGTCGATCTGATCACCATCGATCGACATCTTGATGCGGCCGTCCTGCGGTATCCGTTTCTCTGCGATGTTGACACCGGCCATGAGTTTCACACGGGCCAAAAGAGCGGCCTGCATTCGTTTGGGCAGGTTGTCTCGTACATGGCACACGCCGTCGATGCGATACCGGAGCAATACCCGATCTTCCATTGGCTCAATATGGATGTCCGAGGATCGCCCTCGCACAGCCTCGCTGATGAGTCGATTCACAAGTTTGATAATCGGCGCGTTGTCGCCCTCCACATCGATGGATGCATCTACCGATGTGTCGACGCTTCGATCCACCGTGACATCCACTGAGTCCGTGACCAGCGAATCATCACCAAACATCGATGCCGCACTGCCGCCTGAGGCCAAGCCCGCGATGTAGGCCTCAATCCCGCTCTTGGTGGAGAGTACGGGCTGGATTTCACTGTTGAGGCGGAATCGAAGAAGGTCGAGCAGTTCCAGATTGAGGGGGTCGTGCAGGATCAGGCGGAGCCGCCCATTTGACTTGTCCAGTGGGAGGACGCAGTGTTTCTTTACGACATCGGCCGGTATAAGATCCATGTCGGGCTTGGGACCGTCACCTGTGAGATCGATGAATTCCATGCCAAACTGTTCGGCCAGACCCTCGCTGACAGCTCGTTCGTCGCACGCGCCCGATTCGATCAACGCTTCGCCAATCCGCATGCCGGAACTCTCGGCGGCATCCCTGCCGGCCTTCAGTTGATCGCGAGTGATGGCCTTGCGTTCCAGGAGAATCTCACCGAGTTTTCGTCGAAGTTTGCGTGCCATGGTGCAGAAATGGGTCCCCAGCGGCGGCGGGGTAGTATGGTCGGCAACCCCGTTCGATGCAAGGGCCAAGGTCACTATAGACCGCTGCGGCAAACGGGGATGGATTCACACCGATGCGTCGACTGCTCATCACTGCTGGACCGACCTACGAGCCCATTGATGGGGTTCGATTTCTCGGGAATCGCTCTTCCGGGCGCCTCGGATGCTGCATTGCGCAGCAGGCGGCGATCAGGGGACATGAGGCGACGCTGTTGCTTGGGGCCGCGGCTAATTTGCCCCCCGCGCACCCCCGACTTCGCGTGGTTCGCTTTCGGACCGTGCGGGAACTTGCGGCATTGTTGAGCGAACATTGGCCATCACACGATGTGCTTGTCATGGCCGCAGCAGTGGCTGACTGCACGATTCGCGGCGGTGAGCAGAAGGGCAAGGTGCGTCGGGCCAGCCTCAGGACGCTGGATTTGGCTGCGACGGATGATCTTGTCGCGATTGCAGCAGCGGGTTCGCGAAGCGACCAACGCATCATCGCATTTGCACTTGAGGAACCAGAGGAACTGAGCCAATCCGCCAGAAAAAAACTTGAGGCAAAACATGTCGATGCGATCGTGGCGAATCCATTGATGACGATGGATGCGGAGGCGATTTCGGCTCAGGTCTTCTGCAGCGATGGCCGTGTGCTCTGCCCGCCCGGCGAACTGTCCAAACCGGCCTTTGCAACCTGGCTGCTCGATCGTCTTGCGGAGATTGTGGTGCCGTCATCAGCCTGAGCCCATAGGCGGTACATTGTGCGGTTTCTCCGCAGCAGCATGTTGAACTCCCACACTCCTCCAAAACCCTCACGAGTGGTGCAACTCACAACGACTCTCATTGCGGCCGGCATTGCCGCGTGGGCAGGCGTGTGGTTTCTGGGAAGCCACGGTGAGGCCTCGCATCACGAGGCGCACATGCCGCACATGTGGGGGCTGGGGATCGTCCCGTTCATTGTCATTCTCGCCGCGATTGCAGCGCTGCCACTGTTGAAGGCCACTCGGCATTGGTGGGAGAGCAACCTCAATCGCTTTTTTGTCGCGATGCTGTGCGCTGCGGCGACGATTGCCTTTGTGGTCGTGGAACGCGGCACCGAGGCGATCGGGCCCATGCTCGATCACGCAATCCTGCAGGATTTCATTCCGTTTATCGTGCTGCTCTTTGCACTCTATGTCATCAGCGGGGGCATTTTGCTCAAGGGTGATCTTGCGGCATCGCCGGCTGTGAACACATCGTTTCTCGCCGTTGGTGCGATGCTTGCGAGTTTCATCGGCACAACGGGCGCCTCAATGCTGCTCATCCGCCCGCTGCTCAAGACCAATTCACAGCGGCGACATATTGTTCATACGGTCGTCATATTCATTTTCTTGGTCAGCAACATTGGCGGAACGCTTCTTCCCATCGGCGACCCGCCGCTTTTCCTTGGCTACCTGCGAGGGGTGCCGTTTACATGGACGCTTCAACTGTGGCCTGCGTGGGCCACCACATGCGTGATCTTGCTCATTGTGTATTTCTTCTGGGACACGATGCTGTGCAAGCGAGAGCGTCCGGTGGACATGCAACGCGATGCGACCGAGCATCAACCCCTGCGGCTGTCCGGATCGATCAACTTCCTTTGGATCGGCGGCATTGTGCTCGCCGCAGCTCTGGTGAACACGGAGCAGCCTCTGCCCGGCACGAACTGGACACCGTTCCTCTACATGCGGGAACTCATCATGCTGTTCTTCGTCGCGGTGTCTCTACAGACCACGCGGAAAGCTGTGCGGAAAGCCAACAACTTCAACTATGCGGCGATTCTGGAGGTTGCTGCGCTGTTCTCGGGCATTTTTGTCGCCATGCAAGTACCGCTTGAGGTGCTTGAGGCCAGCGGGACAGCGATTACCGCATCCATGAATGAACCATGGCACTTCTTCTGGGCGACCGGGACCCTTTCGAGTTTTCTTGACAATGCGCCGACCTATGTCGTTTTCTTCCACTTGTCCCAGACGATGCAGGATGGTGCAACGCTGGAGGTGTTCAATGGAACCATTCCCATTTCGCTGCTTGTTGCCGTAAGTCTCGGGTCCGTCTTCATGGGCTCGATGACTTACATCGGGAACGGCCCGAACTTCATGGTGAAGGCCATTGCGGAGCAGGAGGGTGTGGCGATGCCGTCCTTCTTTGGCTACATGTTCAAGTACAGCATTCCGATTCTGGTTCCACTGTTTGTCCTCATCACCCTGATTTTCCTCCTATGACCAGAGGCCTCTTATGATCAAACGAATTCTCGTTGCGCTCAGCGGTACGCCCTGCACTCCCTCGGCCATTACCCATGCCGTAGAGTTGTCTCAAGTCCATCAAGCGGAGTTGACCGGCGTCACCATCTTCGATCCCGAGCGACTTCAGGATGTTGGACCGGTTCCTCTGGGCGGCGGAGCAGCGGCGCATGAACTTGCCGAACATCGAACAAAGCTTGCCAAAGTGCACATCGAAGAGGCTGTTGCGTTATTTGAAAAGGCGTGCGGTGATGCTGGACTGGAGTACCGAGTGTTGCGGGAGTCCGGTGACACGGCCTCGCGGCTTCTGGCCGACTGGCGATATCACGACTTGACCATCATCGGTCTGCGCGGGCTGTTTGAATATGGCGTCCTGCATGACAGTCGCGATCTTGTGTTGGATGTCATTGGGGCGGGCCTCCGACCGTTGCTCGCCGTGGCAGAGGAACATCGTTCGATCAATCGCGCCATGATTGCCTATGACGGATCCCCGCTGGCTGCGCGGGCGATGAAGGCATTCTGCATGCTCGACATTTGGCCGCCGATAGCGACATCGATTGCCTGTTTCAACAACAAGGAGGGCGAGGATCTGCTTGACGAAGCAGCTCGTTATGTCGAAGCGCATGGTGTGAATCCGGAGACAATGCTTCGATCGGAGTCAGTCCGTCCGCACCTGCTGGATGCGGTCGAGGAGTGGGATGCCGATTTGCTCATCATGGGAGCCGCGCGGCGATCGCGCCTCGGCAGAAAGTTGCTCGGCGACACCGCCCGCTTTGTCCTGGAAAACGCAACTCGCCCCGTCTTCATCCATCACTGACCTCCCACGAACAACCGTCAGAATTGGGTAGGATGGGGCGGTGCTGTTGGTGAATGGAGAGGAGATGGCGATTGAGGAACGACTGCCGCTGGTCGATCTGCTTCGCCGAATGAAGATGGAGGATCGCCCCTGCGCGGTCGAAGTCAACCGAGTGCTGGTACCCAAAGGCAACCACGCCCAGTGCGTGTTGCAGGACGGCGACACGGTGGAAGTCGTCACACTGGTCGGAGGAGGATGACCACATGACTACCACAGCCACAATGGACATCCCACCGCTGACACTTGGTCCCATCACCCTCACAAGCCGACTGGTCGTTGGCACCGGCAAGTACCGCGACTACGAAACGATGCAGGCGTCGCTCAACTCCAGCGGCTGCTCCGCCGTAACCGTCGCCGTCCGCCGCGAGCGACTCCTCGACGAACAAGGTCGCTCCCTGCTCGACTTCATAGACCTCGATCGCTACGCCATTCTTCCCAACACCGCCGGGTGTTTCACCGCCGAAGATGCCGTCCGCGTCGCGCGTCTCGGCCGCGACCTGCTCGAACAACTGGGTAACCCAGGAAGTGACTGGGTCAAGTTGGAAGTACTCGGTGACCGAGCCACCCTCCTGCCCGATCCCGTCGGCACACTGGAGGCCTGCCGTGAACTGGTGGCGGACGGCTTCACTGTCATGTGTTACAGCAGCGACGACCCCATCATGGCAAGTCGATTGCGAGATGCCGGTGCAACATGCGTCATGCCCGCCGGCAGCCCCATCGGCAGTGGGCGGGGCATCGCCAACCCGTCGGCCATTCACCTGTGCATCGACCTCCTGAAGAACCCGGAACACGGCGGCGACCGTGACTTCCCCGTCATCGTCGACGCGGGCGTCGGCACGCCCAGCGACATCACGATCGCCATGGAACTCGGCGCCGACGGCGTCCTCCTCAACACCGGCATCGCCCACGCCGACGACCCGCCTCGAATGGCAAGTGCAATGCGCATGGCCTGCGACGCGGGCTATCTCGGATTCCGCAGTGGGAGGATCGACCGTAGGATGTACGCCACCGCCTCCAGCCCCTGGTCCGGCACGATCAACTACCTCCCCGGCGAGTAACTGGCAGGCCGCTAGACCCGCGCCCCGAGGTACCCCGACACGTCCGCAACCCTCGATTCCACCGCCTGCGGTGACGAAGCTTCCAGATTCAAACGCAACAGCGGCTCCGTGTTGCTCGGCCGAACGTTGCACCACCAGTCACCGCAGTCGATCGTCACGCCGTCAAGATGATCAATCGCCGCGCCGGGATACGCCGCAGCAATGGCATCCATCGCCGCCTGCTTGTCCTCCGTCTCGAAGTTGATCTCGCCGCTCTGGCTGAACATTCGCAGTGGATCGGTCAATTCGCTCATCGAGCGGTCCGCGTCGACGAGCGCGCTGACAACCGCCGCAAATGCCATCGCCCCGCTGTCCGCATACGCATTATCCCGAAAGTAGAAGTGCCCTGACAGTTCACCACCGAACGGCGCATCGTGCTCGGCCATCTTCTGCTTCATGAACACATGTCCAACACGGCTCCGCACGGCCCGGCCGCCAGAAGACTCAATCGCCTTCGCAACCGCCTTGCTCGACCGCAGGTCGTAGACAATCGCCCCGCCGGCTGGCTCGTCCCGAAGAAATCGCGGCGCAAGCCATGCCGTTATCAAGTCACACCCGACAATCTCGCCGCGGTCATCCACCACCATGCAGCGGTCAGCATCCCCGTCGAAACAGATGCCAAGATCGCACCCCTTGGCGATCACCGCCTCACGAACCTGGGCAAGGTTCTCCTCCACCAGTGGATTGGGCTCGTGCACAAAGGTTCCCTTGTCATTCTCGAAATTGATTTCAACAAGGTCCAGCCCTGGCACACCGCGAAACACCTTCGGCACCATCGTCCCCGCCATGCCATTGGATGCGTCGATTGCTGCTCGGATCATCACCTCCCCGGACTGAATCCTCGGATCGAGCTGCCCGAAAACATGCCTCCGATATTCCTCCCAAAGATCCACCACCTGCTCGCTACCCCGCTCCACCGCAGCAAGTGGCGACCGATCGCCCTCCACCATCTCCTGAATCACCTCAAGGCCGCTGCCCATCCCAACCGGCTTCGCCCCGCTGCGACAGATCTTGAAACCGTTGTACTGCGCCGGGTTGTGAGATGCCGTCGTCTGAATACCGCCAATTGCGCCAAGGTGCTTGACCGCAAACGTCACCAGAGGCGTATCGACCAACCCTACATCAACGACATCTGCCCCCGCATCGCAAATCCCCGTTTTCAGCGCTGCGCAGAGCGGTGGGCTGCTCAGTCGCATGTCGTGCCCGACAACAACTCTGCCCTCACCCCCGGATTCCCCGAGCAGCAGCGTGGCAGCAGCCTGCCCGATTCGATGAGCCGTTTCCTCATCGAGCGGCTCCGGATACACCGCCCGAACATCGTACGCCTTGAATACAGTCATGAACCCATGGTAGTCAGAAGTCGTCTTCGACCGCCAAGTCAACAACTTCAACACCCTCCGGCAGCGCGGAGAGAAACGCCCGACCGTAGTGCTTTCGCACCACCCGCGAATCCAGTATCGCCACAATTCCCCGGTCATTGCTCGAACGGATCAGACGCCCGACCCCCTGCCTGAACCGAATCACCGCTCGGGGCAGCTGGTCATCCATGAAGGGATTGCCACCTGCCTCAACAATCTTCTCCTGGCGTGCCTCAACAAGCGGCCGATCCGGTACATCAAACGGCAGCCTCGTGATAATGACATTACGGAGATCATCACCCCGCACATCCACGCCCTGCCAGAAACTTGCGGTACCGAAGAGTACCGCCTGTTCGTTGTCGCGAAACTTCTGCAGTAATACCGCGCGAGTCTCTTCCTCGCCCTGCACCAATAACAAGAGTCCGCGGCCCTCCAATTCATCGCGAACCGCATCCGCAATGCGCGACATCATCGCGTAACTCGTAAACAAGACAAACGCACCACCACGCGTTCGACCTGTGAGATCAATGAGGCGAGATGCGAGTCGCTCGGCGTACTGCTCATGTGAAGGCTCCGGCATCGACGAGTCAATCCATGCCCGCATTTGCCGGGCAAAGTCAAAGGGACTTCCCAACCTCATGTCCGCGGCATCCGGGCAACCAAGCCGCTTCTTGACAAGCGAAAAGTCGCTACCCGATCCCCCGAGCGTGGCGGATGTCAGCACAACCGATGCTCCCGTATCAAACAGGTTTTCCCGCAAGAGCTCCCCAACATCGACGGCCATGGCCTTGATCGTTGGCCTGGGTGCCGATCTGCCTCCCGACGGCATCCCCTCCACGGCATACACACATCCCGGGATCGATTGCTCGACGACCGCGCGGCAAGAGTGCGCCAGAGCCAATGCCCGCTGCCCGAACCCCGCCGCCTCCGCAGCCTCGGCATCATCCTCAAGATCCTGGGAGAGAATGGTCAGATGCCCTGCCAGTTGTTCAAGCACTCCAGACAACGAATCCTCGACGAAACCCGCCTCGCGGATGCGGCCGTTCCGCGGACCGATGTCCATCTGCCATCGCACGACTGCATCGAAGAACTCGCCCGACCGCTCGCGGCACGCAGCCGCAAGATCGCCGCACTGCGAGAGCAGTTCGATCCGCTCCCCACTCTCCTGCAGCCCGCGTAGAAAACCTTTCCCACGACGGGATGTCGAAACGAGTCCGCCAAGCAAGTGATTGACTCTCGACTCCGAGAAACTGGCGCCAAAGTGTTCCGATGCGACATCCTCGATGGCATGAGCTTCATCGAGAATGACATGGTCGTACCGCGGCAACAAACCCGCATCATCTCTCCGCAACACGAGATCAGAAAAGAAGATCGCGTGGTTGCAGACGAGAAGGTCACCCTGCTCCATGGCGCGGCGGGCGGTCTGAAAGAAACAGTCGCCGTATCGCGGGCATCGCCGCCCGAGACAGTTCCCCGCGTCGCTCTGGACAAGATCCCAAACATCGCCACGCGGCAACAGCGGCGACGAAGCGCGGGTTCCGTCCGCCGTCTCCGAGGCCCATGTGCGAAGCAGATCAACCTGCTGCGTCGCAGCAGCATCTCCGAGCAATGTGCCGCGCCCGTGCGATGCCCGTTCCAGGCGCCTCAACGAAACATAGTTACCACGACCCTTGACCAACACAGCGTCAAGATGACCATCCACCGTTGATTGCAGCAGCGGAATGTCCCGCTCCATCAACTGCTCCTGCAAGGTGATGGTGTTGGTTGCCACAACAACCCGCTCACCATGTTGCAGGATCCGTTCCATCGCGGGCACCAGGTATCCGAACGACTTGCCGACACCGGTTCCCGCCTCCACAAACAGGCGACCGCGTTCAGCGAGTGTTTCCGCAATGGCCTTGGCCATTTCCGTCTGCTGAGGCCGGGGCTCCCATCCTTCGAGAACCCTGCTCAGACTTCCACCCTCGGCAAAGATGTCGCTTGTCACGAGGCATTTCCCCCGATCGGACTCCGCTTGGGTTCGCCGGGGCGACGGGGAAACCGCCGCGGTGTCTCGCCGATCTTTCGAATGGCGACAACTGTTCCGGTTTCACTCCGCTCGCATGAAACCCGTTCGCCTTTCAAGACGCGGAGTGCCACCTCTGCCTCAACAAGTTCCTCCTCCGCGCGCCGGCCCTTGATGGCAAGCACCAGCCCACCGACTCGAGCAAGAGGAAGGGTCAACTCAAGAAGCACGCAGAGCGGACCAACTGCTCTGGCAATGACCGCATCAGCCGCATCCCGAAATCCGCCATCAGGTTTACCTACCGTCTCCGCCCTCTCAGCAATGATGGTCACATTGTCCAGCCCGAGTTCCTCCACCACATCGGCAAGGAATGCGGCCTTCTTGCCCGTGGCCTCCAACAGAGCGAATGTCGCGTCCGGCATGGCGATCGCAAGCGGAATGCCCGGAAGTCCACCGCCGCTTCCCACATCAATCACATGCCCGGCACCTTCGCGTGCGAGTACGGGCAAGAGCGACAGGCTGTCCAGAACATGACTCGTCCATGCTTCGCCAGCGTCACGAATCGCCGTGAGATTGAACGACCGGTTCGCCTCGAGCAGCATGTCGAGATACTGCCCGAGCATCGGCAGATCCCTTGCGTCAAGTGCGACATCAAGGTTGGCAAGCGACGGAAGAAAGGTCGCCGGGATCACAGATGTGGCTTCGTCGCTCATGAGGTCTCGCCGCCGAACGAAAAACCTTCGCGGGTCATTGGGTGTTCTCGTCGCATGGCGATTCCAAACAGGATACCGCTCATCATCCATGCGACGACCAGACTTGACCCTCCTGCGCTCACAAATGGCAGTGTCAATCCAGTGATCGGCGCCAACCCGATCGTCATTGCGGTGTTGATGAACATCTGCGACAAAAGCATGGCGGTCAACCCGACCGCAACGAGGCGGGGGAAGGGGTCGCGAGAAGCGATGGCAATGAGCAATCCTCCAGTCGCCAACAGCATGTACAACCCCCAGACTACCATCGCCCCGAGCATGCCCCAACGGAGACAAATGACGGCAAACACCATGTCGTTGTGCTCCTCGGGCAAATGGTTTGCATCCAAGAGGCTCTTGGCTTGCTCCCTTCCCACACCGTCAATGCCCCCCGCGCCAACGAGCATCATCGCCCGCGCGCCCTGATAACCAATGTCCTGCTCGAAGCGGGTGTCACCGCGGACCTGTGCGACCATCGCGACAAT
Organism: uncultured Isosphaeraceae bacterium; assembly: GCA_964546085.1. Lineage (GTDB taxonomy): Bacteria > Planctomycetota > Phycisphaerae > Phycisphaerales > SM1A02 > CAZJKE01. The sequence continues at coordinate 3,881 of CAZJIB010000021.1, read as the reverse complement.
CCTGTCCTTCTGGTGCGGTCGAAGCAGCGGCCACATGCTCCCGGCCGCAACGATGGCAATGAGGCCGATGAGGAACAAGTCGCGATACCGAGAACCAGCTGCGATCAACATTGCCAGCAGCGTCGGTACAAAGAGCATTGCCGTTCCGAGATCCGGCTCGACCAGAATCAGAATGATCGGGGGAAACGCAAGGCCGAGTGCGAGGAGCAAACCTCCGAATCGGCGATAGTGATCACGAAACCGCAAGTGAGCAGCCATCGCAAGCACGAAGGCGATCTTGGTGAGTTCTGATGGCTGCAGATCCGTCGCAAGAAGATTGATCCACCGGCGCGCACCATTCCGCGGGTGCACAATGACATCCGGCACGCCCGGTATCAACAGAAACAACAAGAGCAGGATGCACCCTGCGAGCAACCACCAACTCGCCTGCCGAAAACGCCGGGGCGGCGGCAGCAGCACGCAGATGGCCGCGACCACACCGATCCCGCCAATCGCTAGATGCCGCATCGCTGTCGTTGGCCGTGTTGTTCCGATGACCGCATACCCAAGCAGCGTCAGAACCGCAGCGGCCAACACGATGAGCCAGCCCGGATGTACCCAGCGAAATCGATTTCCGCCGCGACTCATCGCAGATACCCCGTTGCACGCAAGGCGTGCAACGCCTGATTGGCAATGGGGCCAGCGGCTCGACCACCGCTTCCTCCATACTCCACAAGCACGACGACCACGACAGTGGGCCGGGAAGCGTGCGTCGGCGCAGCCATGACAACAAACCACGAGTGATCCAGTCCATCGATGCGCTTTCCCTCAAGTATCAGCGGTGGCGCCTCCGCCGTTCCGGTCTTGCCCCATGTACGAACGCCGGCGACATTGAAGATGGGTTCCTTCCGACCAGGTCCAAGAATGATGTTCGTGCCGGTTCCGTACGGAGCGTTGACCGCGTCGCGGAGACCATTCAGCGCCAACTCGACACCGGCGGCATCCAAATTCATCTCAACCGGTGTTCGATCGCTTTGAATAATCGCAGGGTCAATCCATGTCCCGCCTCGGGCCAGCGCCGCGTACCCGGCTGCGGCGTGCAACGGCGACCAGGTGATGCTGCCCTGCCCAATCGCCATGCTGATGGTGGCAAACGGCAACGCACCACGCTGCGCAACACGCAATCGCTCGCCCGCGCCTGGCACATGCCCCTGCGTACCTTCCTCTCCCGGGTGAGTCGTCCGTCGAGCAAGAGGTTTGCCCAGCCCAAAGTCAGCGAGCCATTGCAACATGCGGTCGATGCCCAACCTCGATCCCAACTCGTAGAAGAATATGTTGCAGGAACGAGCAACTGCATCCACGGGTTGAAGAGGGCCGTGCGTTGCAAAGTTGTTCTTTTCTCGATAGATCCAGCATCTCGCCGCTTCCTTTTCGTCTTCAAAGAAGTGCCCCGTGCACTCGATGCGCTCTTCAGGGGAGACCAGCCCATCGGTCACGGCGGCGGCGAGGAGCAGTGGTTTGAGTATCGATCCGGGTGGATACAACCCCTCAGATGCGCGATTGAGCCACGGCAGAGCATCAGCATCAACATCGTCATGGATCGTCGGCGTTGACGCCATGGCGAGAATCTCGCTGCTCGCGACATCCAGCACGACAACGCCCCCACGAAGCGGCGTTCCGTGGGGAAGCCCCGCATTTCGATGCCACGGCTGCACAGTCATGAGTCCGAGTTCACGGGAAAGAATGGCCTCAATCCGCGCCTGCAACTCCGTGTCAATGGTGAGGTGAACATCCTCGCCGCCAGCAGGCGGCGTACGCTTCAATTCCGTGCCCTGACGGTTGCGCACGACCCGGCCTCGCTGCCCGCGAAGTGTCTGTTCAAGCGCCTCCTCAAGTCCGCCCGCACCGATTTCATCACCAGTCTGATATCCACCCAGATCGACGCTGCCGTCGGCCGTCTGGAACGGACGAGCCTCCACATCCTCCGCCCAAGCATGCTTGCGGACACTCCCAAGAAGTATCGCGGCAACATCGTCCACCTCGATCTCAACAACATCCCGACGCCGAATGGGAGAGGGAAGCGTAGAGCAATCGATGAGAACGGCCTGCTTCTGCATCGGATACTCCCTGCGGCGGGCATGACGAACCTCCATGGTGCCATCGAGACCCTCGGACAACATCCGCAATCGCATGGCGGCACCCTCCCCCAAGCGAGAAAGCACGACATGCGTATCACGATGTTCTCGAATCGGTTGAGGGGAGAACTTGGCATCGACACCAAACTGGCGATGGTGGGCTTCTTCCTGCCGGGCCCACACGACTGCAGCAGTTTGCTGGACCGACCTGCGAATCGAATCGAGGCGCCGATCGAGATCCAATCTCGCAATACCGCCCTCCTCCGCAATCATCGACCAGAATGACTCCAACTCGGCCTCGCGCGCAGGCACGAACGATGTGATCAACTGCGACCGCGCCTCGGGCGACATCGCGCCCCACCTCTTCGCACCAGCTGATGATCGGGCATCATTGCGAGCCATGGATGATGCCCGGTCCCCCGTGATGAGATCCCATTGCACAGCCAAGTCAAAGGTCGGCTCATCACCTGCGAGGATTCGCCCGTGGCGATCCACAATCCGGCTTCGCCATGTCGGCAGATACTCAGTCCGCTCCAACCGAGACTCAGCACGCGCCCTGCGAGGCGCCCCCTGCCTGATCGACAGACGCCAGAGCTGAATCGTCAGCCCGGCAAGACCAAAGGTGACAATGGCCGCCAACACGGCCAGCCGGCGATGAAAGAGCAATAGTCCTGATGATGATCCTGACATGGTGCAGTGAGAAGACTCCCACAGTAAGGTAGCACCCCCGCCCCCGCCCCCGGATCGCCCCCCCCGGGAAACCAAAGACACGAGAGGACATCTGATGGAGTATCGACGACTTGGCAGATGGGGAGTGAAACTCTCCGAACTTGGGTTCGGCTCGTGGCTGACACTGGACGACGGTGACCAGGAACGAGGCGATCGCCTGTTCCAAACCGCCTATGAAAACGGCATCAACTTCTTCGACACCTCAAATGCATACGGCCGCGGAGAGACAGAGATCGTCGTCGGACGTTCCCTGGCACCCTTTCGCCGAGACACATATGTGCTCGGCACCAAAGCATTCTGGCCGTTTGACCGCGATTGGCCGTTTCGCGGTGCCAACGACCGCGGACTGAGTCGCAAACACCTCTTCGAGCAGTGTCACGCGTCCCTGCGACGCCTGAACACCGACTACATCGATCTCTATCAGTGCCACCGGTTTGACCCGGAAACGCCGCTGGACGAAACATGCGGCATCATGAATGACCTCATCAATCAGGGCAAAGTCCTGTACTGGGGAGTGAGCGAATGGACGGCGGATCAGATCCGCGATGCCTGCTACATCTGTGCCGAGCGTGGGTGGCACCTCCCCGCGTCGAACCAACCGCTCTACAACATGCTGGAAAGACACTGGGAGGCCACGGTCTTTCCGATGTGCGAACGGCAGGGCCTGGGCATCGTCAACTTCTCGCCACTCTGCGAAGGTCTGTTGACGGGCAAATATTGCGACGGCGTGCCAGCGGGCAGTCGCGCCTCGGATGACAAGGTTGGCCGGTTTCTTCTCGATCGAATGACCGAGGAGAATCTGCACACAGTGTCGCGGCTCGGCGAGGTTGCCGGCGACTTGGGTGTACCGCTACCGGTCATGGCCCTGCGGTGGTGCCTTCGCCGGCCCGAGATCACCTCCACAATCATCGGCGCGACGAGTCCCGAACAGATTCTCCAGAATCTCGCCGCCGTCGATCTCACCCTCGACCCCCCCCCCCCCCCCCCCCACACCCACACCCACCCCCCCCCCCCCCCCCCCGGGGTGGCCCCCCCCCC
>CAZJIB010000020.1:0-29815 GCA_964546085.1 uncultured Isosphaeraceae bacterium | reverse complement strand
CTCTCTTCTTTCTCACGGCCTCATGCTTGATGCGGCCACAGCGCACCGCAGGTGATCCCCCGACAGACCTATCCTAGGTCAGAAGAGCGGGAGTACAAGAAAATAACGGAGCAGAGAGCGTTAGAATTCCCAAAAGCAGCCGGAGTGGCGGAATTGGCAGACGCGCCGGATTCAAAATCCGGTTCCCGCTTAGGGAGTGTGGGTTCGAGTCCCACCTCCGGTACTCGATAGGTACACTTGACTTCAAAGGTCCAATTGAGCATTGTTTTCATGTCTCCGCAACTCGGGAGAAAGCCCTGATGACCGAACAACGAAATGCCCTGACAAGCCTATTCGCGGCCTGCTGGAAAGACGACGCCCTCAAGCAACGCTTTCTGAGTGATGCCAGGGCGGTTCTTGAGGAGTTTGAAATCAGCGTGCCGTCGTCATCCGTATCGAGATCGTGATCGTTGAGGACTCCGATTCGAGAGTGCATATCACGCTGCCGGCGGCACCTTCAGGGTTGGAGGATTTGTCGGATGAGGAGCTACGGGGCGCTGCGGGCGGATGCGATGCGTGTGACGCATGCTGCTCGTCCTATTGCGCCAACTCGTGCGGTAATTACTGCAACGACAACTGAGGGCCAAGAAAACTAACCGCAGGCCCGCCTTCTCTCGCGGCGGTACACCTTCCAGAACCGTTCGTAGCAAGCCGTCCGGTCATGCCAGTACTGCAGGATCACGGACCAGACATCAAGCGACCACAGGGACGATGGCGTGGGCAACTGGTTCAGATGATCGTGCCACCGATCTTCCGCATCGGCAAGGCATTCCTGCAGGTCGGAAACAGCCTTCCAGATTGCCGGGCTGCCCACTGGCGACCAGTAGCCGCCGTCTGGACACGCATCGACAATGGGGACAGGCCACCCGGGAAGGCTCGGATTGGAGTCGCTCGGTGGTGACGTCGTGGCAGCGAGTGCGAGAATCATGGCTTTCAACATCTGTGTTCCTCCGGTTGAAACGCAACCTATCGTGTGTTTGCAGGCGCACGCCAGGGTGCTGCGGTCTTTCTGCGAGTTGGTAGCATCTGGTGATGCAAGTTGCCGTCATCATTCCAGCGGCCGGGGCAAGCAGCCGATTCGGCGACCGCGACAAGTTGCAGGAGGATCTCGGCGGCAGGCCCCTCCTCATTCGCACAGTCGAGTTCTTCACCAAGCGGGATGAGGTGTCCCAGATCATCGTGGCGGGTCCACCGGCAACCATGCCCGACTTCCGCGAGCGATTCGGCGGGCAGTTGTCCTTTCATGGTGTGGAACTCGTCGAAGGCGGCGCGGACCACCGGTGGCAGAGCGTCAAGGCCGCGCTTGAGGCAGTTGATTCGACGACGGACTGCGTTGCCGTACACGATGCTGCCAGGCCGGCACTCAGCACCGACCTGTTCGATCGTCTCCTGCTGGCCGCGTCTACTCTGCCGGCCGTCGTGCCAGCCGTGCCTATCAGCGGAACCATGAAGGTAACCGGCGTTGAGAGCATTGAAGTGTGTGATGAAGACGCCGTTGCAGACGCCATTCTCGGAGAGTCGAGCAGAAAGACAGTTGAGGTATTCCCAATTGAACGGACACTTGATCGGAAGGGCCACTGGGAAGCCCAGACGCCGCAGGTGGTGGCGACGGACTTGCTGCGGCGGGCTTACGATCAGGACGACCTGTCCGGAATCACCGACGACGCCATGGCGGTGGAGCGTCTCGGAGAGCCGGTACATGTCATTCGCGGCGAGCGAAGCAATATCAAGGTGACCCATCGTGAAGATGTAGACCTGATCAGGGCGATACTCGGTATCAGGAAGGAACCGCCGCGTCCGGTGCACAAGCGGTTCTGACCCATCCGATCAGTACCCCTATGACACACCCCTCGGTCTCCATCATTCTGCCGACCTTCGAGGAGGCAGAGAATCTTCCCGCGATGATCGATGCCATCGCAGCCCTGCGATCGGACGACCTTCCCGGCGCGGAACTGCTCATTGTCGATGACGATTCACAGGATGGCACGGAGGAATTGGTTGAAGCATTGAACCTCCCTTGGGTTCGCCTGATAACCCGCCGCGGCGAGCGAGGGCTCAGCAGCGCAGTCATCCACGGGTTGGAGGAAGCAACCGGCGAAGTGTTTGTGGTCATGGATGCCGACGGCTCTCATCCGGTCGACGCGATTCCGCGGATGGTCGCGGCGCTGGAAGAGGGCGGCGACTTTGCGGTCGGATCGCGGTATGTCCCCGGGGGAACCACCGAAGATGGGTGGGGAGTGCTGCGCTGGATGAACTCAAAGATCGCAACGATGATGGCCCGGGTTTTTACGCGGGTGAAGGATCCGATGAGTGGCTTCCTCGCACTTCGTCGCGAGACATGGGAAAAGGCCGACACGCTTGACCCGATCGGCTACAAGATCGGCTTGGAACTCATTGTCAAGTGCGGCTGCAGGAATGTAGTCGAGGTGCCCATTCACTTCCGGACTCGCCAGGAAGGCCAGAGCAAACTCACGCTTCGGGTGCAGTGGGAATATCTGGTGCACTGCATCCGCCTCTATCGCTACACCCATCCGAAGCATGTGAGTTTCCTGACCTTCGCCGCCGTAGGTGCAAGTGGCGTGGTTGTGTATCTGGCAGCATTGATGGTTGCAAACTCCATCATTCCGACGCGAGGGCTCGCTATCGGCATTGCCGTGCTTGTGGCGATGACATGGAACTTCATCTTCGATCGGCTCTGGGCGTTCTGGTACGCACGTCGCCGAAACGTCGCTCTGGAGTACCTTGGGTTTGTGGCGATCTGCACCGTCGGCGCGGGCGTCAACTGGGGTATGACGCTCTGGCTGTCGAACACGATTGCCATGCCGGTCGCCGGTTTGATCGGCGCAGCGGTTGGTTCCGCTGTCGGCCTCATCGTCAACTTCATTCTCAGCCGGCTATTGGTGTTTCGAGGCGAAGGGCCTCACTGATCACTGCGCCGGTGTAGCTCCCGGCAACATCAGCGACGGCCTCCGGTGATCCCTCGGCGACGATGTCGCCACCGCCGTCTCCGCCATCGGGTCCGAGATCGATGACCCAGTCGGCAGACTTGATCACATCGAGATTGTGTTCGATGACCACGATGGTGTTCCCGGCATCGACGAGGCGATGCACAACACCCAGCAGTCGTTCGACGTCAGCAAAGTGGAGGCCGGTTGTCGGTTCATCGAGTACATACAAGGTGTGGTTGTCGGTCCGTGTGCCCAACTCGCTTGCGAGCTTGACCCGCTGTGCCTCGCCGCCGGAGAGCGTTGTTGATGGCTGTCCCAAGGTGAGATACCCGAGCCCTACAGCCTGCAGGCACCGCAGCATTCGGGAGATGCGACCGTGCGCCTCGAAGATCTCGCACGCATCGGAGATGGTCGTGTTGAGTACATCCGCGATCGACATGTCCCGCCAGCGGATTTCAAGCGTTTCGGGGTTGTAGCGGCGGCCGTGGCACGCCTCACACGTCACGAAGGTATCGGGCAGGAAGTGCATTTCGATTCGCTTCACTCCCTGTCCCTGGCACTCCTCGCAGCGACCACCCTTGACATTGAAACTGAATCGCCCGGGCTTGTACCCCCGGATGCGTGCTTCGCGCGTGTCGGCGAAACGCGCGCGGATGCCATCCAGAATCCCCGTATAGGTTGCGGGGTTTGAGCGAGGCGTGCGCCCGATGGGGGACTGGTCCACTTGGATAACCCGATCGATGTTTCCAAGCCCATTGATCCGAGTGCACAGGGATCGATCTGTCGGTTGGTCCGCAAGCGCTGATCGAACGCCCCCAAGCAGAACATCATTGACCAGCGAAGACTTCCCGGAACCAGAGACGCCGGTGACGCAGGTGAAGAGCCCGATGGGAAAACGAACATCCAGATTTCGGAGGTTGTTGCGGCGAGCGCCCCGCACCGTGATGGCCCGCTTCGGCGAGAAAACCCGTCGCTCCATCGGGATTGGGATCGCTCGTCTTCCGGAAAGAAAGGCGCCGGTGAGACTCGCCTCACTGGCCTCAATCTCGGCGGCGTTGCCTTGCGCTATGACTCTGCCGCCATGTCGCCCGGCTCCGGGGCCGATGTCGATGATGTCATCCGCGGCGCGGATCATCGACTCGTCGTGCTCGACGACCAGCACGGTGTTGCCGATGTCGGAGAGATGCCGAAGCGTGCGGATGAGCCTGGCGTTGTCCCGTGCATGCAGGCCGATGGTGGGCTCGTCCAGCACATAACAGACACCAACCAGTCCGCTGCCGACCTGCGTTGCGAGTCGGATGCGCTGCGCTTCGCCGCCGGACAGAGTTCCGCTGGATCGATCGAGTGAGAGATACTGCAACCCGACCGAGGCGAGGAATCGGAGCCGGCTTGCGATCTCCCGTTGGATCGGATCAGCGACGGTCTGCCGCTCTGCATCCAAATCAAGTTGATCGAACACCTCGACTGCGCGGCCGATGGTCAGTCGCGTCAGGTCGCAGATCCGAAAGTCCTCACCGCTGCTTCGCACTGTGACGGACAGCGCAGATTGCCGCAGACGATTCCCTTCACAGGTTGGACAGGTGCCGCGTCTCATGTACTCCAGCAGGCGATTACGCACATGGTCCGACTCGGTCTGGCGTAGCCGTTTCTTGAGGTCCGGAATGACCCCTCTGAACCGCGACGAACCCGTGCCGCCATGCATCAGGGTGTGTCTCTGCTGCTTGGTCAGGGAGGCGAACGGCGTGTCGCCTTCGACACCTTCCTTTTCGCAGAAACGGCGCAGGAGGCGTGCGTACCTCCGATTCATCTGCGGTCCACTTCGCCGCCAAGGAACGATTGCGCCGCGGGTAACACCCAGCGAGGGGTCCGGGATGACCAGTTCACTGTCGAACTCGTGTACCAATCCCATGCCGTCGCAAGCCTGGCACGCTCCGTAGGGCGAGTTGAAGGAAAAGAGTCGTGGTTCAAGTTCGCTGAGACTGCACTGCGGGTGACTCGGACAGGCGAAGTGTTCGCTGTATCTGTGTTCCTCCCACTCGCCATCCTTCTCAACAAGCAGCATCAGTGATCCGCTGCCGACCGCCAGGGCGATCTCGACCGAGTCGGCCATGCGTTCTCGATCGCCTTCGCACACGGTCAACCTGTCAACCACCGCTTCAATGTCGTGTTGCTCATACCGACCGAGGCCGAGCGGATTGTCGCTGTCCTCGGAGAGGGCTTTGCGAATGTCGATGATGTTGCCATCGACTCGGGCGCGGATAAAGCCGCGGGACCGCAGGTCGTCCAGGACCTCGCGGTGAAAACCCTTGCGGCCGGAGATGACCGGGCCACAGAGCATGACGCGCGTTCCGCTTTCACGGTCCATGATTGCATCGATGATGCTGGTAGCGCTTGTCGGCGAGATGGGCTGACCGCATGCTCGCCCAGACTTGTCGCGATGCCAGCATCGCGGAGTTCCGCAGCGTGCCATGAGCAACCGGAGAAAGTCATAGATCTCGGTTGTGGTGGCGACAGTGGAGCGAGGGTTGTGGCCGCCGCTTCTCTGCGCGATGGCAATGGTGGGTGGCAACCCTTCGATTGATTCAACGTCAGGCTTCGCGACGCGTTGAAGGAACTGCCTGGCATAGGCACTCAGCGACTCCATGTACTTCCGCTGTCCTTCTGCGAATACGGTGTCGAATGCCAGCGAGCTCTTGCCTGATCCCGAGACGCCCGTGACCACCACAAGGCGATCGCGTGGAATCTCGACATCGATGTCGCAGAGATTGTGTTGGGAAGCGCCGCGAATGCGGATCGACTTCTCGGCCTCGGCCGTCATGTGACCTCGCGTCGCTGGAAGAGCAGAATGCCGATCGAGAGCGAAGCCACGATGTACAGCCCGCCGTAGGAAACGGCACGGACGAGGTACTTGCCCGGCACGACATTCTTCTGGGTCAATGCATCCGCCAGCCACAGCACCTGAAAGTCCGGAAGGATGGCTGATCCAATCCGGCATCCAGCCCATGTCAGATACTCACCACCCTCCGTGTAGGAAGAGAGCGAAACGCCCGGGAGAGGCGAGACGGTTTCGGTCACGACCTCCTCCGTATCCCCGTTTGTTTTCTCCATGACGCGGCGGCTCTCGATGAGTTCTGTCTGCCCATCAAGTTCTGCCCGGTCAAGCCAGGTCGATTCGATTCGATGGACAGGTTGTCCGAACCAGGCATCAGACATCATGCCGCCAAAGAAGATCGCGAGTGTGACGACAAGCGTCGGAAGTTGTCCCAGGCGGGTGGATGCAGCAACGGCAATACCTGCGAGAACCAGAACCGCGACCATGATCGCACCGAGCGCCTTCCAGAGGTCGATGCGGAATCCGATTGCCATCGCGTGTTGTCCGAAGTCGGGGCCGAAGTTGAGTGAAAGCAGATAGGCGATGAACAAGAGTGGAGTGGTGACGCAGATCCACGAACTCGAGAAGACAAATCCGTAGAAATAGTTACACCATGTGGCGGCCGCAGTGCCAATCAGAAACGCTGCTGTGCCAAAGACGATGACCGGGACATGTATCGGTGTTCGCACGGTTTCGAGAACTGCCTGTTGATCCACGAGCAGAAACACCAGTCCCATGTTCGCGGTGCCAAGCACAATGGCCGCCGCTACGCCGATGAACTTTCCCGTTACAAAGGCGGGGCGCGGAACCGGCTTGGACACGACGGTCAGCGCCGTCCGATTGTGGATCTCCTGCCCGAGCACGCTCGTGGCGATGAATGCCGCGAGCAGCATGCCCGCCATGAAGACGGTCGCGAGTCCGATGTCCACGAGCATCCGATGGTCGTCGTCCATCGTGAAAGCCGACAGCGGATTGGCCAGCAGGAGCAGCAGTGTGGTGACGAGCACCAAAATCAGCAGGACCGGCTGACGGACGCTCTCAAAGAAGGCGTTTCGGGCGATGGCTAGGGTCTGGCGAAACATGGAAATAGTCCCCTGTGGGCACGCAGAGCGGGTTCATGATAATCTGCCGCCCGCTGAACGAACGGCACATGGTGCGGGATCGTATCCGTTCCATCCAGTATTCCCCGTTTTTCCCTGAAATGGGTTCATGGATTCACGAATGAGGAAGGCGAAGCGGACGCCATGAGAGTCGATCATCACGCCTGCCAGCGTGCAACGAACACCGCCATGACCGGGCTGTTGTTGCAGGCCGGAATGGCGGCGACGCTGTTGATCTACGGACTTGTCGCTGGTGACACACCGCTGGTGTTGGCATCGCTCTATGTCTGGATCGGGCTTGGTGTTTGGATCGGACTGATCATCCTCTTCTACCAGCACAAGCTGGAGCGACTGGAGGCTCTGGAAGAATCTGAACTGGCCAGCGGGGAAGGTGCCTCGGTATTTGAGGGCGCGACGGAGGAGACTCGTCCCGCGGCTCGCCGCCTACGCATGCTGCACCGCTGGATGCTGCCCGCTATCAGCCTCGTGCTGGCCGGGTTGCTCGTTCTGGTCGGTCTCCTGATCCTTCGGTTCCTTCAGCGACTGGATTCTCCTGATGATCTGTTGCGTACCACGCTGCAGTTTTCATCGATGACCGGATGGGCGATTGCGATTTCTCTCGGCTTTACGGTGACGGGGTTCATCTACTCCCGCTTCGTGGCCGGCATGGCGCAAGTTCCGGCATGGACGAATCTGCGCGGCGGCGCCAGTTGGATGGCGGGGAATGCGGTTGTGTTGCTGGGCGTTTCGATCGGGCTGGTTTTCCGGCTCTTTGACAACGACACGGTGCTCATGGCAGTCTGCTGGGCCATTCCGATCTTCATGCTCGCGGCGGCAGCGGAGATCGTTCTCAATTTCATCATGAACCTCTATCGGCCGCGGATTATCGGGACGGATCCGCGGCCCGCCTTCGACTCCAAGGTGCTCAGTTTGATTGCTGCACCGGATTCGATCGTGCGTTCGCTGAACGAGGCGATCAACTACCAGTTCGGCTTCGACATCTCCAGTTCATGGGGATACCAACTACTCCTTCGCTCATTCATCTGGTTGATTGCGCTGGGCATCGTCGTGCTGCTCGGCATCGACACCATGGTCATCGTTGAGCCGACGCAACAGGGATTGCGCATGCGACAGGGCGCGGTTGTTGGTGAAGTGCATGGTCCCGGTGTCATGTGGAAACTGCCCTGGCCGTTCGAGTCGGCGGAGGTCATTGATGTTTCTCGCACGCGGGAACTTCCGCTGACATTTCAATGGAAATCGCCGCGGGATGTCATCCTCTGGTCCGACGATCTGGACACCCAGGCCGTCGCGAAGCCAGAACCGTTCATCGTGAATGCCAGCAGCGGAGACGACAGTTCCCTGGCGCTCATCGATATTCGGGCCGTGCTTCGCTATCGCATTGCAGAGGACGGGCTTCTTTCGTGGCTGAACTTCGTGCCCGGAACATATGATCGCCGCGCGAAGATGACTTCGCGTGAACTCGCGCTCAAGGTCATTGCTGAGGAGACGCTTACCGATCTCCTGCAGCGAGAGGCGATTGAGTCAGTAGTGAGTGGAGATCGTGGAGATCTCTCCTCTCAACTCCGCACGCTGGTGCAGGAGGAGTTCGACGCACGCCAGGCTGGCGTGAAAGTGCTCGCCGTGTCTGTACCTTTCCTTCGGCCTTCGGCTTCCGACACCGCTTCGTTCGAGGAAGTGCCGGTTGCTCGCCAAGGCCGGGAACGCCTGGTCGAGGCTGCCCGCGGCTGGCGGGAGAACATCCTCACATATGAGGTGGGAGACTCGTCGCTCATAGATTCGGTCGTGCTTTCGATCACCGATCTTGATGAGGCCAGGCGGGCCTGGGAGGTTGCTCGCGGTGAGGGTGCCGACGCGGAGGCCGCTGCGCGATCGGCGATGCTTCAACGCCAGGCAGATGTCACGAAACTCCTCGGTGAAGGGCGCGGCGCGGCGTCACTGATTGTCACCGAGGCGAGGACGGATCGATGGATCACGCTCATGGCGACCAAGGCTCGGGCAAGCCGCGTTCGCGGACAACAGACGGCCTACGCGGCAGCTCCGGAACTCTATCGTCAGCGAGGACTGATGGATGTGTTCATTCGGCAACTGCCGAACATCAGGAAATATGTGGTTGGGATCGATCCCAGCCGCTTCAACATGAACCTTGAACTGCGAAGCATCAACCCGCTGCTCAACTTCAGCGAGTCGGTCATTGTTGATGAAGGAGATTCTGGGCAATGAAAAGACCACTGACGATTGTCGTCGGCATCGTGCTGCTGGTTGTGCTGATTCTCTTCAGCATGACTTACACGGTGTCGTTCCATGAAGTGGCCATTCGAAGCAGGTTTGGCCAGACCGATGATGCGAGCATCGTGCGAGATCCGGGGCTCCACTTTCGGCTGCCGTTCTTTGCTGACGCAGTGACGCTCATTGATACCCGCATGCAGGTTCGTCAATCCCCGTTGGTCATGCTGCAAACCGCTGATGGCCAGCAGGTGGTCGTTCGAACATATGTCCTGTGGAATGTCCGGACGGACGGCTCAGGTCCTTTGGATTTCTTTCGCAGTTACGGCTCGATGGATGCCGCCCAAACGGCTATTGATGGGCAGTTCCGCGACGCTTTGTCGGCGTTGAGTGCCTACAAATTCGACCAGTTGACCGGCGAGGACAATGTTCTTGATGAGGCCGAAGCGGCTGTTCTCAAGAGGTTGGCGAGCCTGCAACAGAGCGGCATCGATCCGCAGACGGTTGGGATCAGCCGTTTGCTCCTCCCGCCGAAGACGACAACGGCTGTTCTGGAACGGATGCAGGCGCGGCGGGACACATTGGCCGAGAATGAGCGTGCCCAGGGACTCGCCGACGCTGAAGCCATCCGCGCCGATGCGAGGGCGAAGCGCGACAAGATTACGGCGTTTGCCACGCAGCGAGCCGAGGAAATACGAGCGGAAGGTGAGGCGCAGGCGGCCGAGTATCTGCGGCAAATGGGGCAGGATGAGGAGCTGGCCGTCTTCCTGACCTGGCTGGATGCGATTGAGAAGGCTTTGGCCGACAACACAACGGTCATCCTCGAGACAAACACCGCACCTTGGCATCTGCTTGATCTGCACACACCCCTTGACGCCGGTGGCATTCCGCAGCCCTCATCGACTTCGGAGACTTCTCGTTGACTGACGACCATCCCACTGCCGGCGATCAGCCAAGGCGTGAAGCGTCCGCCCGCTTTGTGGTGGAGGGTGAGGCGGGCCGCGCTGCCGATCTGCGAGAGGCAATGGACACGGCGCATCGGTCATTGGCCGATTCGTTGCACCTGAGTTACCGGGTTCTGCAAGTTGTCATGATTGCGCTGGTTGCCATCTATCTGGTATCTGGATTCCGCACAATTGCGGAAGGGGAGAGTGGTGTTGCGACGGTGTTTGGCGCCATTGAGGGCAACGAGGGACTCTCGCCGGGGCTGCGAGCGACTTGGCCGGCGCCCGTGGGCGGGTACGAGGTGTTTCAGTCGGAGAATCGCGAAGCGGATGTTGGCGGGGTCTTCCTGCCACGCCTGGACGCTCGGTTTTCCCGTGAGCAGCGGATAGAACGATCGCGATCAAGAGACGGTCTCGCACCCGGCCGCGACGGATCACTTCTGACAGAAGGTGGGGAACTCGCCCACATGCAACTGGCGGCCACATGGGAAATCGTGGATCCGATTCAGTATGCCCGCGCGATTCCAGATTCCCACGCTGAAGCTCTGGTGCAGTTGGCGCTTGAGCGTGCGGCGGTGCATGTAGCGGGTGAGATGTCTCTACAGGAACTGCTTGATCAGCCGCTGGAGCAATTGCGGGCCTTGCTCCGTATTGAGACGCAATCAATGTTGTCGGCGCTTGGTTGTGGCATTCACATCGTGGATGTCACGCTGCCGGCAGAGCCTGAACCGCCATACTTCATTCAGAAGTCATACGCACTCTTCGACAGTGCAAGGGTCTCCGCCGAGACACAGGTTGAGCGTGCCGAAGCGAAGGCTCGCGAGACTCTGATCGGCGTCGCAGGCAGCCAGTACGAGAAACTCGTTCTGCTAATTGATCAGTATGAAGATGCTGTGGATCGCGGCGAAGAGGCGGAGCCTGCCCTCAACGCAATCAACGCGATGCTGGAGTCGAATGATGTCACTGGCGATTCGGCCAGGATTATCGAGACGGCACATGGGTATCGCAGCGAAGTCGAAACGACATTGGGTCGCGATTATCAACGATTCGCAAGTCTCCTTCCTGCGTATCGGGACCACCCCGATCTGGTCATCCACGACCGTTGGTATCAGGCATTCGGAACCGTCATCTCTCGCCCCGACGCTGAGATTGTCTATGTGCCGCATGATGTCGGTGGCATTCAACTGGACATTCGCGGCCTTGACGCGGTGCAGCAGTTGCGACATCGGTTGGATCTCGAGCGGCGGGAAAGAGAGGCGATGGTCAGGGACATGGATCTGGAGAACCCATGGATACGGGAGGCCAGAGACATTCAACAATCGGGGCCAGGGCGTGAATTGCGCATCGAAGACGATCGTGTAAAGGGTCGGGGATCACCCTGAACCCATGGCGAAGACCGGTACAACTGAACGAGTCGTCGAGGCTGTAGGGCTCACAAAGGTCTTTCGCGATTTCTGGATGCGGTCCACTGCACGCGCAGTCGATGGCTTGTCGTTCCACATTGAGCGAGGCGAACTGTTCGGTCTACTCGGGCCGAATGGTTCCGGCAAGAGTACAACCATCAAGTTGATGCTCGGCCTTCTCAACAAGACACGCGGTCGGCTGCAGGTATTTGGACGCGAGCCTCACGATGTTGCCATCAAGAAGTACATCGGGTTCCTTCCAGAAGAGTCGTACCTGTACCAATACCTCGATTCACGAGAAACGCTGGACTACTACGGCCGGCTGTTCGGCTTGGATCGATCGACACGCCGCCGAAGAACTGAGGAGCTGCTGGACATGGTCGGGCTGTCGCAGGTTGCGCACCGGCCAGTGGGAGAATTCTCCAAGGGAATGATGCGGCGGATCGGTCTGGCTCAGGCATTGGTGAACGACCCTGAGTTTCTCATTCTCGACGAACCGACAAGTGGTTTGGATCCGATCGGAACGCGACAGGTCAAGGATCTTCTTGCGGAACTGCGTCGCCGTGGGAAGACGATACTCCTCAGTTCGCACTTGCTTGCAGATGTCGAGGATGTCTGCGATCGGCTGGTGATTCTCTACGGCGGAAAGATCCGGGCCGAGGGCACGGCGGATGAGTTGTTGACGGACAGCGACCATACGATCATTCGTATCCCGCGATTGCGACATGAGTCGACGGTGCAGCGAATCGAACAGGTATTGGAAGAGTCCGAGGGAACCGCGATTGAAGCAGTGGAACGACCAAGGCAGAAATTGGAGTCGTTCTTCATGAGGATTGTGGAGGAGGCACAGCAAGAACAGGCCGAGACGAGTGGTGCCGTGCATGGCGGGCAGACCGCAGCATTCCTGCAGCGCGGCGAGGGGGATGATCTGATCGAACGACTGGTCGAAACGGAGGATGCTCCTCCTGAAACCGAAGTGGACCGCCCGGCAGAAGACAAACCAGAGGTTGTGGAGGCGCTTGTAGAGGCCAATGATGAGGAGTCAATCCCGCGGGTTCGCGAAGCGGAAACGACCCTCGAAACGCCCAAGGATGTTGACTCGTCAATGATCGACTCATTGCTGCAGGGCGACGGCGACGAACCTGAGGGTGAGCAGGCCGACTCGTGAGGCAGCTACGCGTCGTGCATCGAGTTCTGCTCGCGTGGCAGCGGCTCTTCTGGGTTCGAGTGACAGGGAGCGTCCTCTGGCTCGCAATTGTCATTGGCTTGGCGGCGCCCGTGCTGCTCACCACGCATCAACTGCATGGCGACAGGGAGGCCATCTTCTCACTCTTGACCGGTCCGGACCAGCATCTGGCCGGCGAGCAGTTGAAGGAGACCGGCTTCATCACACTGGATGGGCGTTCCATTGGCAGCGAACGATTCGCCGGGTTTGACATCATGGTGGACGGGGAGGTCTCCGACGCCGCGACTGTGACATGGCTCTTGGTTTCATCGGAAACGCCTGCGTGGGTTCCCGGTTGGTTGCTTCGCAGCCCCGGAACGGTGTGGATGATCGGCCTATTGGCGCTCGGCTGGGGACTGTTGACTATCTGGCTCGGACTGGCCGTGCATGGACTGTACATGTTGTTCGGTACCGCCGCGGCGTGGTTTCTCCTTTGGCTTATCGGCGCCAGTGACTTGGCGATTGCCTCGCTGGGAATAGGCGCGCTTGCGTTCACATTCACATTGTTGCTGCGGCTCATGCGCTGGGTACTCAGCGCCCCAAGAGAGGTGCCGTCGGTGGCGGGAGGTGTGCTGCTTGAAGCGGCGCGTACGCGTCTGTCGCTGGGGTTCATTTCCATCCTGCTCATCCTTCTCCCGCTGATACCAATGTGGCTTGACCCGGCGTCGCCGTTGCGGCATCGTGTGCAGACCATGATCAGCCGCAGTTTGGGCACGACCTTTGGCATTGCGGCGTGCCTGACGGTTGTGTTGGCGTGCGCAACGGTGGCCTTTGAAATCAGAGATCGGCAGATCTGGCAGGTGGTCAGCAAGCCTGTCGGCCGTTCCCGCTATCTGCTTGGAAAGTGGGTCGGGATTCTAGCGTTGAACGCATGCATTCTCTGCGTGGCGGGCTGCGGCATCTTCATCTTCCTGCAGTATCAGCGAGCGCAGCCGGTGGCAGCGGGAATTGAGGGAGAACTGGATCGTTTGGCAGTGGAGGAGGAAGTCCTGACCGCGCGGCGTTCGGCAAGCCCGGCGATGGAGTTGCTCACACCCGAACAACTCGATGCGCGCGTTGAGGCCAGGATCGATGCAGATCCCGATCTTCGGGGTCATGAGGACATAGAACTGGCATTGCGGCGGAAGATCCGCGTTGAAATGCAGGAACAGTTCATTGCCCAGCAGCGATCGATTCCGCCTATGCGAGGCGGCGAGACATTTCAGCGGACGTATGAGTTTCCGGGGCTGGCCGCTGCGAAGAAGATCGGCGCGCCCATTGCTCTTCGCTCGCAGTTTCACATTCTCTCGTCCAGTGACCACGATACCTATCGTGTCGGGTTGATCTTCAATGACGATCCTGCGACGCGAGAAGTGCTGACCTATGTGCCAACAATGACCCATGTGACGCTCGTGCCGGCCAGCGTCATCAGTGATGAGGGCACACTCCGCGTGTCGATCTTCAACCTGTATGAGCCGCCGCCCGGCAAGGAGGGCAGAGGTGCGGTCAGTTTCGACCCGGGCAAACTGCAGGTGTTGTATAGGGTGGGCGACTTCGAGGGGAATTTCCTGCGGGCGTTGATCATGCTGTGGATCAAGTTGGCCTTCCTGGCGGCCCTTGGACTGGCAGCTGCGACATTCCTGAGTTTCCCTGTCGCCTGTCTCGCATCCTTCACCATTTTTGCCGCAGGCACGCTTGCGCCATGGCTCTCTGAGTCGTTGCAACTCTATGTGCCGCCCGCGGCGGGGAGCGTGGACTGGGGCAATGCAGGCATGGTGATCCAGTGGGCGTTTGAGAATGTGATTCGCGCCATTGCCACGGCGCTGGTATTCGTGCTTGATGGGTTTGGGCAGTTTCAGCCCACCCAACGACTTGTGGAAGGCATGGATATTCCGTGGGCGGCGGTGGTGCGAGGCACATTCATTATTGGCGTTCTGTGGTCGGGCATCACGTTGTTCGTCGGCGGGAGTGTTTTGCGCCGCCGGCAGTTGGCAATCTACAGCGGGCATGGCGGATGAATCAGGACCGGATCATTCAGGCTTGTTGCGGGCTTGTGGCTACGGCATCGGTGACGGCGGGGGGGTTGCTGCTGCCCGGTATTCTGAAGGAGGCGGAAGAAAGCACACTTCGCTACACCAACAACGCGGTCGAGGGTGCGCCGGATTGGGTGAATACGCTCGGCATGTCCATCGGCGCCTTGCGGGGATTGATCGTCGACTATCTCTGGATCAAGGTCAATCGGATGAAGGACGAGGGCCAGTTCTACGAAGTCATGGCCGATGCCGATCTGATTACGAAACTTCAACCTCGTTTTCCGCAGGTCTGGGTGTTTCACGCGCACAACATGTCCTACAACGTGTCGGTTGCGACCAACACGCTGGAGGAGCGGTGGGAGTGGGTCAATGCGGGTATTCGTTTGCTGCGTGAGAAGGGACTCCGCGCGAATCCGAATGACATGGTCCTGCACAAGGAACTGTCGTTCTTCTTCGCCCACAAGTTGGACGGTCACTCCGATGACGCCCACATGTACTACAAGCGAAAGTTCGCCGACGAATGGAATGGCATTCTTGGGCGGCCGAAGGACTCCTGGGATGATCGCACCGCTGCCATGAAGGAAATTGCTGACGCGCCACGGTCGATTGCTGAGGCCGAGGAAGTGTCGCCTGGTGTCAAGGAACTTGCTCGGCTTCTGGAAGAGGAACTCGGAGAATTGCATGATGGTTCCGGGGAGATTGTTGGAACACAACTTCTCAGGGATGTTGCGAGGCGGGAAGCGATTCTGCAGTACTCGACGATCGCCAGGGAACTGGGCGTCGAGGGTGCGGTCAGGTCGGGTTCGCCGTACTTCAATGCACTGGATGCGATGATGCTCGATCCTGAATTGGCGGAGAACTGGCCGGTCCTGTTGGCCACCCTGCGGAAGCAAGTGCTCAAGGACGAGTACAACATGAATCCAGAGCTGATGTATGAGTACACGCGGGATCTTGGGCCGTTGGACTGGCGGCATCCGCAGTCCCATGCACTGTATTGGGCACGCAGGGGGGCGAAGGCGGGTGCGGGCCGGTATGACACTGACGACATCTACAAGGTGATCAACACCGATCGGATGCAGTTGCAGGCGCTGCAGGCGTTGGCGCGAACAGGGCGTCTCTCGTTTGACCCCTTCTCCTCGGAGGTGCCAGGACGATTTCCCGATCCCCGGTTCATCGATGCGATTACCGGTGATGATGAGCGAGAGGGAATCTGGGAGCAGTTGTATCGCAAGCATTACGCGGTGCGAGGTGCCGGTGGTGACACATTCAACGCCTTCCTTCGCAACTTCCTCGGATCAGCGGTCAGGGAGTGGTACCGGCAGGGCGAGCAGGATCGCGCGCAGGCATTGCTCGATCATCTCGACGCCTACTTTGGAAGCGGTGCAAGTCCTCCAAACAATGCATATGCCATTCCACTTGATGCATGGGTGAGGAACCAGACTCTTGGCGCGTATGAACGTCAACCGCTGCTTGCGGTAAGTGATGTGGCTTCGTCGCTTCGTTATGGATTCCGAATGGGCATCGGCCAGGATCGGCCGGATGTGTATCGGGAGGCGTTGCAATATGCGGAACAAGTGACACAGAGTTTCAAGACCAATGACTACAACAACTATGTGACGAAGTTCGGGACCGGTCGGATTGCGGACATCATCGGTGCGCTGGAGTCAAGTGCGCAGATCGCCTTCGAACAACTGATGACGGACCCCATGGTTCCGATCGAGGAACGAATTGCCATTTGGAGCGGGGTTGATGAACTCGAGCCGGGTTTACGCCCTCGGGTCTACGATCGAATAGAGCCGTCGCTGCGAGCTCAGTTTCGACAGAATCCGCTGAGTCGAAAGTTGTCGTTCGAGCAGGCTTTCGCCACCCCGCCCGGGCTGGAGGAGTGGCGGCGTCGCATTGCGGCCGAACAAGCCCGTCAGCGCGAAGAAGCAAGTCCCGACAGTCACAGCGACGCTATTACCCGCCAATAGACTTCTGGCCGAATGAACCGCGTTTCCGCATCGTTGAGGCGAAATCGCTCCACCGAATGTGCGTTTCCAGCGTTTCCACAGGGTCACACCCGGGGTGTGACCCCCAGGACGCCACAAATCACGGTGGATCGTAGCCGCAGCCGCCCCACGGATGACAGCGGAGGATCCGCCTCAGCGCTTTCCACGATCCGCGGCGAGCGCCGTACAGTCGCAGCACGCCCAAGGCATACTCAGAGCAGGTCGGCTGAAATCGACAATGCCCGCCCATGAGTGGACGAAGAGTCACCTGGTACAGGCGGACCAACCTCATCAGCGCCCGTGCGGTTAGTCCTGCGTGGGTTGCCTTCGTTTCCTTGGCCATTGTTCATGCAGGCTCCGCAGGACATCCCCAATTGCACGGGCGTAGGCATCCACATCCAACACCTCGTGGCGATGCACACCAATGACAACATCGTATCCAGCGGGCCACGAGTCGCGAAAGAGTCGAAAGGCCTCCCGGCACCGCCGCTTGATCCGATTGCGAACAACCGCGTTTCCGGCCCGCCTTGGAACGGCCATGCCCAGCCGGCACTCCCCCAGGCCGTTTGGCATTGCATGAATGAGCAAGGGGCCGCTCCGGCGTCGACGACCATCCATGTAGACCGCAAGAAACTCGCGCCGTTTGACCAGACGGCTTGATCGCGGAAACCGGTACTCTCGAACGGCGGTCACTCGGACGCATCCTCATCAAGGGCGGACTGGTATCGCCGCATGAGATTGGATCGCGTAATGAGCCCGCGTATTTTCTCACCCCTGTCGTCCAGCATCGTCAGCGACTCGACATCGCTCTTGGAGAACTTATCGAGCACAACATCGAGAGTCTCCTCCGGTGTAACTGTCGGCAGATCGCTTCTCTGGAGTTCGTAGACCTGAAGCAGTGGAATGGATTCGCGGTACACGAGCGCCTCGCGAAGGGCACCCGCCGTGACCATGCCGCAATAGTGTTCGTGCTCATCCACCACGATGAAGTCAATCGCCTGACTCGTTTCGCTCAAGTCCAACAACTTCTGGGCGGAGTCATCCCGCCGCACAATGGCAGGATCGATCAGAACCACATCCTGAGCGGAGAGACGACGCAGAATGGTCAGATCGCTCATCGCGCCCATTCGCACACCCATCCGGGAAAGCCGGTAGGTGTACACACTCTCCCGACAGGCGATGCGGGAGACGATCGTCCCAACAACACCAGCAAACATCAGCGGCAGAATTACCTCATAGGTCTGCGTAACCTCATAGACAATGAGAATCGCCGTCAATGGCGCGTGCGTCGTAGCCGCCACCATCGCCGCCATGCCGATCAGCGCAAAGTGAGCGGGCGACGCGCCTGGGAACCAACCGGTAGCCGAAACGAAATACCCGATGATCGCGCCAGTGCCGGCACCCACCAGCAGTGACGGCGCAAACAACCCGCCCGCGCCGCCAGACCCGACTGTCAGACAGGTCGCCGCAATCTTGATGAGCGTCAGCGTGCCGATGGCCAGAAGAAGCGGCCCCGCAGCCGCCAACACCGTATTCCCCGCGTCCTGATAGTAGGAATCCGGCGATAAAAGCGACTTGATCGTGGGATACCCGTTGCCATAAAAGCCCGGAACGGCGTCACTGCCAGTGAACCAAAGGGCACCAACACCCAGCACGCCGAGCAGCAGCGCGCCGACAATGGGGCGCGTTGCCAGGGGCAGTTTCGAACTTGCGAATGTCCGCTCCGTAAAGTCGAGAGCACGCACAAACACGGCACCCAGCAAACCACAAACAAGCCCCAGCACAAGGTAGGCCGGAATCTGAGAGGCAGAGAAACCAACAGCCTGGTGGAAGAACGCGCTATCAACACTGAAGATGGCCGCGTCACCGAGCACGCCCTGCGTCGTTGCGGAGGACACAACCGCCGCAATGACAATTGGCGCAAATGTTCGCAGCGAGAAGTCTCGCAGTAACAACTCCATCACGAAGAACACGCCGGCAATCGGCGCATTGAACACCGATGCGAGTCCGGCCGCCGCACCACATCCGAGCAGCGTTCCCGTGTGCTGCGATCCCGTCCCAAGAAGTTTCGCCACCGCCGAACCGGCTGCCGCGCCAATTGTGACAATCGGACCTTCTGCACCAGCCGACCCGCCGCTGCCAATTGTTGCCGTAGAGGCAAGCCACTTTCGTATGCCGACCCGCAACGGCATGCGAGCCTTCTGGCGGTGAACAGCGTAGATAACGGCAGTGATACCCGGGCCAGCTCCATCGCTCTTGAGCACCGTGATCAAGATTCCCGTAATGAGACCGCCCACTGCCGGCAACAGAAGAACCATCCACCACAGACCGGCCGCCCCGGTCAGTGATTCGGCAAAGTGCTCCGATTGACGCAGCGGCCAGATGAAGGCAATCGCGAGCAGGCCCATCATCAACCCTATGACCGCAGCGGCAAGGTAGAGATACCAATCCCGGTGGAATCCCATCCGAGCACCAAGACGACGAAGATGCGGAGCAATCATGCGTTGCATGGGGTGCCTCTCACAGGCGAATCGATGATAGTACCACCCCATGGCCACAGGCGGTCGACTCGAAAGGACAGGGGCGGTATACTGCCCGATCCCCCTCTTCGGGAAGCGCGGTACACGGGATCCAGGAGCCAGCCAATGATCGAAGCCCTTCGAAGCGACGAAATCGTACGTAAGTGCGGTGGTAGATTCAAGTTGACAGCGCTCATTCAGCGTCGTCTTCGAGAGTTGGTGGTCGATGGCGCCCGGCCGCTGGTCCCCAGAGAAAACCGAACGAATCTGGAAGTCGTCATTGAAGAAATCCTTCAGGACAAAATCACTGCCGACTACAGCACCAGCGGGTACGTCCAAGAAGTGCCCGTGGGCGGCTCGGACTCCTAGGCTGTCCTCTCCATGTCGGGTTCCTCCCGTCCCCCTCGCATCATTCTCGGGCTGACCGGAGGCATAGCCTGCTACAAGGTATGCACGGTCGCAAGTCAACTGGTGCAAAGCGGTGTCGTCGTTGATGTCGCCATGACCGACGCCGCCCAGCAGTTTGTGACCCCACTGACGCTGGCATCCCTGACAGGACGAGCGGTCTTCGATAGCCAATGGTCATTCGTCGAAGATCATGATCCACAACACATTCACTTGGCACGCGAAGCCGACGCCATGCTCGTCGCGCCGTGCACGATGGACATGCTGGCGAAACTCGCTACAGGCCGAACAGATGACCCGGTCAGCCTGCTCGCCTCAGCAATCGACCGCCAAACCACCCCCGTCATCCTCGCCCCCTCCATGAACGCCACCATGCTGCAACAACCAGCCACAGAACGAAATGTCGCGCAGCTCGCCAGCGACGGCTTCACCATCCTCGAACCGGCAGAAGGATGGCAGGCATGCCGCACCAGCGGCAAAGGACGCATGCCAGAGCCGGAAGTACTCCTTGAAGCCATCAAAGCGACCCTGGCAAGCAGATAAACAACCCCCCAGCCCCCCAGAAACAGATTCACGCTGAGAATCGATTGACTGAACCCTGCGAAGGGGGCAGAATGAAGACGGGGCGGGGATGAAGGAGACTCCATGCTTACGGTGCTCATGCTGTCACTTGCCGCCTCTGCCGCCCCCGGCTCCCCCGGTTCCCCGCAGACCGCGCTAACCGATCCCGCCGATCGCAACCGCATCATCCCAATTCGAACCCTGTTGCCACGCCCCGCAACCCTGCAGGCCACCTTTCGCAACGGAAACACCCAAGGTGGATACCGCGGCACATGCCCTCCGATCAACGTCTCCCGAACAGACAGTACATGGGGACCGGGTCAATACATACTGCAGGCGGGCTTTGAAGAAGGCGAAATACTCGCAGCCTCATACGATGTCGACCCCTCCGAATTCCCCATCCGCCTTGACCTTGCCGAAGTCCTCTTCGGCACCAGCAGCGCCACAGTTCAAACCACGACACACTGGTCGGTTCTCGTCTGGGACGGCACACCAAGCGACGGCGCATTGGTTGCGTCGTACTCAAGCGACGGTTTGATTCTGCCACACCTCGTCATGCCTCCGGGGACTTCCGGAACCATCATCCAAGTTTCCATCGATCCAGACGATCCTGATCAAATCTACATCTACAACGACAGTGGTACGAACACCTTCAGTGTCGGCTTTCGCGTAGACCAACTCAACTCGCCGGGTACACCCTGTCTACTCCCACCTGCCGAACAACAGAATGCGTTCCCCGTCACAGACACAAGCGGGCTGGACTGGCCCTCCGACAACTGGATCTCCATGGTGGACGGGCTGTTCTGCGCATGCGGCACTGGATGGAGCACTTTTCAACAGTTGCCCGGCGCATGTACACCCAGCGGCGACTGGGTATTGCGGGCCACCTACACACCAGTCGAGTGCAGCAATGATCCGGGTGCATGCTGCATCGATGCGGATTGCTACGAATTCACCGCCAGCGAATGCGATTCGTAGGGAGGCGAGTTCCAGGGCAGCGGCACATCGTGCGGCTCCTCGACCTGCGGTGACGGCGTAGGTGCTTGCTGCATCGAGGACACGGGCAGCTGCGTAGACTTTGACCTTGAAACCTGCCAAGTCGTCGGGGGCATCCATCACGGTGAAGGCTCGAATTGCGAAGATGTCATCTGCTTCCCCGAGGGCGCATGCTGCCTACCTGACGGGTCCTGCATTGGTCCTGTTTCTCCCGAGGACTGCGTTGCCACAGGTGGTGCATTCCAAGGCGATGCCACGGACTGCGGCAGCGTCTCATGCCCACTGCCGGTTGGAGGATGCTGCGGAGGCGACTGGTGCTTGGATCTGACCGAAGTGGACTGTGAAGCCGTAGCAGGGCAGTGGAGTGGCGTTGAGACGCTGTGCGACGCCGATCCATGCAGCGAATGCCCCGCGGATGTGAATGGCGACGGCGAGGTCAATGTCAACGACCTGCTGGCCATCATCGCGGAGTGGGGCGCAAGCGGTGGCTCCAGCGATGTGGACGGTAATGGCACGGTCGATGTCTCGGATCTCCTGGCAGTCATCGCGGCTTGGGGCGGCTGCTGATCACCGGTGAGGTTGGCGCGGTGGCTCCTTGCCGCTACGCTCAGACGATGCTCAATGCAGAACCATGCACCGTATTCTCCTTCACGCTGGACGATCGGCCCGGTCAACTGCTCGCGCTTGCCAATCGGTTTCGAGAGGCCGACATCGCCCTGCGGTCACTCTGGGTCAGCGAGAACGGGGATGGCACCGCCACGATGGAATGTGTGCCGGAACGCGACCCACAATTCCGTGACTTCGCAAAGTCGGCCGAAATCCAACTCGGCGAGGACCCGGGCGTGTATGTGACCGCCACCGATCATGGAGGCGATTTTATTCGCATCCTTGAGATGATTGCCGGCGCTTCGATCAATCTCGAAGCCCTTGAGGCATCATCACTGGGCGGTGGGGTTGGCTGGGTCATCCGCGCGGGAGAAGACGGTCAGGAACCGCTGCTCGCCGCGTTGGCCTGATTACACGCTACTCCATCTCCTCGGCCTGCTCAATGAAACTGGTAAGCCGGCGCCGTCGCACAGGATGCTGCAACTTCCGAATGGCCTTAGACTCGACCTGCCGCACTCGCTCACGCGTCACCTTGAAGATCCGGCCGACCTCCTCGAGCGTGTAGGTATACCCGTCGCCAATCCCGTAGCGAAGCTTGAGAATCTCTCGCTCGCGATAGGTCAGCGTCTTGAGCACATCATTGATCCGTGACCGCAGCATCTCGCTGGTGGCAGTTTCGGCGGGCGTTTCCTGACGCTCGTCTTCAATGAAGTCACCAAACTGGGAATCCTCAGATTCGCCAACCGGCCGATCGAGACTGATCGGGTGGCGAGAAATCTTCATGACCCGCTTGGTCTCGTCGATGGACATGTCCGCGTCCTCGGCAATCTCCTCGAGCGTCGGTTCGCGACCGACCTTCTGCAAGAGTCGCTTCTGAATGGCACGCAGCTTCGACATGGTCTCGATCATGTGCACCGGGACTCGAATGGTTCGCGCATGGTCAGCGATGGCGCGGGTGATCGCCTGCCTGATCCACCATGTGGCATAGGTTGAGAACTTGTACCCTCGCTGATACTCGTACTTGTCCACGGCACGCATGAGGCCGGTGTTGCCCTCCTGGATGATGTCAAGGAAGGGGAGCCCGCGGTTGCGATACTTCTTCGCGATGGAAACCACCAATCGAAGATTGCCGCCAGAGAGATCACGTTTGCCTTGATCGTACTCTTCAAAGACGACACTTATGCGAAGGAGTCGCTGCTCCAGTTCCTCCGGATCCTCAAGAATCAGGCCTCGGAGCCCTTCCAGTTCCTCCTTCATGACCAGAAGGTCATCGGCATCTCCGCCACCCTTTCGTGCAACCGCGATGTCGCGGTTGATCTGATCGAACTTCTTGGCAATGGACTGCAACTTGCGAAGCAGCGGCTGAATCTTGGAAGTTCGCAGGCAACATTCCTCAAGCAGCGAAGCAATCTTTCGGCGGCGAGCCTGCATTCGGTCGCGAATCTCCGCACGCTCTCGCTTCTTGA
The DNA here is from genome assembly GCA_964546085.1 of uncultured Isosphaeraceae bacterium. GTDB lineage: Bacteria > Planctomycetota > Phycisphaerae > Phycisphaerales > SM1A02 > CAZJKE01. The sequence continues at coordinate 6,484 of CAZJIB010000020.1, read as the reverse complement.
GGCCTCCGCTCTCGCAGATCGCCCAGTCGTCCGCATTTGCCTCAAGCAGTGCTTTGGCTGTCCTGACATTCACTGGAATGCGAGCGGCCACCTTCTGCTTTGCATTCTCTTCCGCAGTCGAGATTCGCATCGTGCGATCGAACGGCAATTTGCCCGCATGGACGAGCTCCAGCGTCTCGACCGATCGGTGTGCCGCGTAGTCGGACTCCAACACCAGGCGCCGAAAGACCATCCGGGTCGTTTCGATCTTCTTGGCAAGCAGGATTTCCTCTTCACGGGTGAGCAGCGGAATGCTACCCATTTGCGTCAGATACATACGGATGGGATCATCAATGCGACGGGAGGACGTCTCCTCCAGCGCCTGCTGGATCGCAGCCTGCGCTTCGGCATCATCCAACAGTTCATCGCCGTCATCCATTCGCAATGTTCCAGGACGCTCTGATGTGTCCTCATCACGCTGAACAGGTGCGGCGTCCTTCCATGGCGTGTCCCGCTTGAACTTGAGATTCGTTTGCAGCGGCACCTTGTAGCGGCCCAACCCACCGGCAGACCGCTCAAGTTCACCGACCAAGCCGATACTGAAAGAGTCGATCATGATCAGGAGGTTGTCGATCTCCTCCGGATTGACCATCTCGTCTGGAAGGGCGAGGTTGATCTCCTCGTAACTCATCCATCCTCGATCAATGCTCTCGACTACCAACCCGTGAAGGCTGGGATGCATGGCGGGGACATTTGTCGTGCTGATCTTCACTTCTGGTTCTCCTGAAGTTTCTGAGTGACTACGTTCTTACGATGCCGCGCCGGCGATCTTCTCCTGACGCAACTGATCAAGTTCATGCTGGGCCGCCACCATCTTGTCATCTGGGTCGGCGACGTTTCGTAGCGTACGAATACGAGACTGGAATTGCTGATCCCGGAGGGAAGCGAGCATGGCGTCGAGGGTTGATGCAACCGCATCGTTGACGCTGCCGGCATGCTCGCAAAGACGTTGACCATCGAAGTACAGGCGAGAGGCGACTGTTCGCGCATCGTCCTCTGTCAATTCATCGAGGATGTCCTGCATCCGAAAAGTGGAACCGTGCAGGAGGTGGGGGAGGACGCACTGGGCAATGTGACGGGCAACAACGTCGTGGAAGTCATCGACCGTAGGGATATTCTCAAGAGCGGAATTCCGCTCGCGAAAGACGGCCGATACGCCAATGGGATCGAAGAGGGCAACCGCCAGACACTCACGCTCAGCAAGCACACGCGCGCGGTCGAGTTTCGCCGGCGGGGGAGGCGCGACCTCGGAAGGCTGGGCCTTTGGAGCCGACTTCGGGCGAGGGCGAGCCGCGAATAGAGATTCAACCTCGCGCATGTCGATCTTCAACAACTGTCCGATGCGTTCCATGACCAGCGACCGGCGTACCCCCGACAACTCCGCGAAACCCAGTCGCAGAAGATCGTCCAGATATCGCTCGATGAGCCGCTGGCGGCCGGAAACCGTGTCGACTTCCGCGAGGGATGACTCAAGTCGCTCAAGCGTATAGGCCAGTGCCTCGCGTGAGGACGCCAGCAATGTTTGCATCGCCTCGACGTCGCCCGCAAGATCGCCCGGGTCGCGTCCCTCTGGGAGCACGCAGATTCGTACATCGACCGGCCTTCGGAAGAATACCTCCACGGCGCGGTCGGCGGCGCGGCGTCCAGCCGCATCACCGTCGAATACGAGAATGATCTCGTCACACAGTCGTGACAGCGCAGTTGCGTGTTCGATGGTCAGCGCAGTGCCGAGTGTTCCTACGACATTGCGGAAACCGGCCTGATGACATGCAATGACATCCGTATATCCCTCCACGACCACGGCGGTTCCCGCCGAAACGATTTCACGCCTGGCAATGTGCATGCCGTAGAGGGTGCGAGACTTATGGAACAATTCGGTCTCAGGGCTGTTGATGTACTTTGGCTCTTCATCCTCGTTGATTCGGCGCCCGCCGAATGCGATGGGGTGGCCGGTCTCATCGTGAATCGGAAACATCAGGCGATTGCGGAACGAGTCGTATACTCGGTCGCTGTCCTTGGCGGTTCGGACGAGCCCGGCATCAAGGCAGGACTGCGCTGCATCAGGCCTTCCAGCGATCCTCGCCGCGAGAAAGTCCCACGCGTCCGGCGCGAAACCAATGCCGAACTGATCGATCGAGTCCTGCGAGAACCCTCGTTGCTCGAGCATTTCCCTTGCGGTGCGACCGTCTTTCTCGTCACGCAATCTCTCGGCGAAGAGATCAGCGGCGCGTTCCAGGGCTCTGCGAATCCGTGTTCGAACGGAGGGGCCATCGCCGTCGCTGTGGGAACCTCTGGTCAACTCGATGTTCGCACGCTCGGCGAGCAGGCGAAGTGCTTCCGGGAAGTCGTGATTCAGGTACTTCTGGAGGAAGGCAAAGCAATCGCCCGCGGCACCACAGGAGTGGCACTTGTAGAAGGCATTTCCCTTGTGTGTCACCACGGCGAAGGAGGGGCGATGGTCATCGTGAAATGGACAGACACCGACCCACTCGCGTCCCTTGGGACTGAGTTGGACGTGCTCTGAGATCAGTGCAACGAGGTCGGTCGCCTCGCGCACCCGTTCGATGTCCGTTCGGTCACTCATTCCGATCCAGCGGCCACCTGTCTGCTGTTAGCGTCATCCGTAACGCTCTTCCTTTCCACCGTACCTATTGCGGCAGCAATGCCGCAGTGCATCCTGAAGACGAATCGCGACCCTTCCTCGGGGCCGGATCTGAAATTCTGTGGGCTCGGGACACACGGTGGAGGGGGTTGGACCTTCCTGCGTTGGGCAGGGAATGGGTCCCGGTAGTACGTGTGTCGGCGGTACCGCTCTGTCAAGAGTATGCGAGCATCACTCGCAGTCAATCAAATCGCAGTTTTTTTCGGATCTTTTGTGGCATTAAGGCTCTTTCGGAGCCCTCAGCCCTCGTTCTGAAGTTTCTGCTGTCTCGTGTAGCCAAATTTGCGCCGCAGCGGCTTGATCACCAGGCCTTGCTTGATGGCCCTCGCGGAGACTTTGACCCGCTTTGGCACACCATCAATCACTGCTCGGACAGTGTGGAGGTTTGGCTTGAACTTCCGCCGAGAAACACCAGAGATATTGAGGCCGATACCACCCTGATACTTGGGCTTTCCGCGGTATCGGATTCGGCGTCCGACCGTCGTTTTTCGACCTGTAAAATGGCAGATTCTGGGCATGGCGGGTTTCCGGGGACTCCGGGGGTTTCCGGTGCGAGCCGTGCATTATACCAAGAATGGAGGTGTCCGGCACGGTGTCCGGCACCGGTGACAAACACCGGCCCCGGACACCGTTAGGCGGATTCCTTGGCTGCGGGGCGGGGTTGCCGCAGAGTGGCCAGATCGGCGCCCTTTTCAATGGCATCGGCATCGACCAGGTAGAGATCGTTGTTGTTGTCCTGATCCGGCAGGTCATACATGATGTCCAGCATGAAGTCGTCCAGTACAGCTCGCAGCGCTCTGGCACCCGTTCCGCGATCCATCGCTCGGTGGGCAATCACCTTCAACGCGTCGTCAGTGAATTCAAGCCGCGCCGATTCCAAACTGAAGAGGTGCTGATACTGCCGGATTATCGCGTTGCGCGGCTCGGTAAGAATGCGAACCATGGCATCTTCCGTCAACGGCATCAACGGCGTGATGATCGGCAGTCGGCCGACAAGTTCCGGAATCAGACCGAAGGAAAGAATGTCCTCAGTCGAAGCCTGCTCCAATAGCGCGGCAACCTCAAGTTGATCTGCGATATCTGCCCCATCGGCATGGAACCCGATGCGTGACTTGCCAATTCGGCGAGCGGTGATCTCATCCAGTCCGACGAACGATCCGCCACAGATGAACAGAATGTTCGATGTGTCCATCTGGATGTACTGCTGCTCCGGATGCTTTCGTCCACCCTGAGGCGGCACATTCGCAACAACACCCTCAAGCATCTTGAGCAGCGATTGCTGCACACCTTCGCCGGAAACATCACGGGTGATCGATACGTTCTGCGATGTCCGCCCAATCTTGTCGATCTCGTCAATGTAAATAATGCCTCGCTGGGCCGCGTCGAGGTCATAGTCCGCGGCCTGCAACAACTTCAAAAGCAGGTTCTCCACATCCTCGCCAACATACCCAGCCTCAGTCAGCGTTGTCGCATCGCCAATGGCAAAGGGCACATTCAGAATCCGGGACAGCGTCTTCGCCAACAAGGTCTTGCCCGTGCCAGTTGGGCCAATCAAAAGCACATTTGACTTGTCCAACTCGACATCGCAATCCGCATTGTCCACCTGCGAAAGCCGCTTGTAATGGTGATGAACAGCAACCGACATGCACCGCTTTGCCAAGTCCTGCCCAATCACATATTGATCCAGGTACTCCTTGATCTGCCGCGGTGACGGGATCGAAGTAAAGGTTGGCTGCGAGGCAGTAATCCGCCGCCGCTCCTGCCTGAAGATGTTCTGACAGAGATCCGTACAGTTGGAACAAATGTAGATCTCGCTCGGGCCCTCGACCATCGGGCCGACCTCCCGAGATGTCTTCCCGCAAAACGAACATGTCGTCACCCGCCGGCCCTTGAACCCACCGTCATCCCCTCCCCCGGAACCCCCGGAATCCCCGGAGCCTCCGGAATCCCCGGAACCCTCGGATCCATCGCCACCATCATGCGACCTGGCATCGACCCCCGAAACCATGCTGATCATCTGCTCATCCTCGTTGACAGGTGGTTTCTTACTCATTTTCTCAACTCTGGCACCGATCTCGCACCGGCCAGCACATCCTCCTCATGTACCCATTGTGGCATGGGATGTTCAATCTGGCGACGCCATCAGCCGTTTTTTTGCAAATGAACCGGGATCAGAGAGGACTATCGGGCGTCCTCACCACTTCCGCGGGCTGCCTTGACCAAGATGTCACGAGCCCGTTCGTACTCCTCCTCGCTCAACCTACCCTCGTCGCGAAGCCTGCGAAGATCAGAAAGCGAAAAGGCCATCTCATCGCGAGACGGCCTCTTGATCTGCCGCCTCGCCCAGAAAATGACAGCACCCCCAATCACAACCAGAATTAGCAACAAACCGCTGGCCAACAGAATCTGCACGGGATCGCCCGCGGCCAGCAGGAGCGGACCAATCGAACTCACGACTTCGCCGCGGTCTTCTTCTTGGTGGTCTTCTTCTTTTTCTTCTTGGAAGCCTTCTTGGCGGCAGGCTTGCCACCACCCGGATCCTCAAGTTCATGCCAGTCCTCGACCGCCATCTCCTTAGTGGAACACGCCGCCACCAACTGATCGGCAGCCTTGTCCTCCCGCACCATCGCAGTGATCTGATCAAGCTGGCCACGCTGCGCCAGTTCGGCACGCAATTTCTCCGGCCTTGTGCCGTTCTGGCTTGCAACTTGGGCAATCCGGGCATTCGTTTCCATTTCGCTGACGGTGACATGGAACCGTTCGGCCAACTTCGAGAGAATGAAGAAGTGCTTCAGTCGCCGCCGGGATTCCTCCTGCGAACCACTGCGAGCTTCTGCAAGCCGCCGTTCAACCTCTTCCTCGTTCAGCCCCGATTGCATGAACTCCATCCGCATCCTCTGCAGATCTCGCTCGACTTGCCTGGCCGATGCCTTCTCAGGCAGATCGAAATCGATCATGTCGGCCAATTTCTCGACCGCCTGGCGACGCAGCACCATGGCCTGGTCGTCGTCGCGACGGCGCTCCAGCGCGACCTTGATCTGCTCCCGAAGTGTGTCGGCATCGTCGAGCCCGAAGAACGAAAGCAACCCGGCATCATCCAGTGGCACGACCCGCATTGCCTGCGTCACATTGAATGTCATGATCAGCGACGCGCCGCGGACCTCCTCCATCTCGTGCGTGTCCGGTCCGGTCGTCTTGGCAGTAATCGTGTCGCCCACGGCACACCCATCAAGCAACGCGCCAAGATTGTCAATCATCAGTCCCAGAAACTGCCCGCCCTCATCCTTCGGCGGAACGGCCAATCGAGTCTGCTCCGTCTTGAAGAACGGTTCCTCTTCGCCCTCGCGGCAAACTTCCGCCGGGCCCACAAGGAAATCGCCCGGCGCCGGAGCATCGCTGACCGTATCAACCGTCCCGTGGCGTGTCTTCTGTCTGTCAATTTCCTGCTCAATGTGCTCGTCGTTCACATCGATCACGGGCTTGACGATCTCGATGCCATCCAGTTCGGGTAGATCAAAGGTCGGCATGACTTCGACCTCCACGCAGAGCGTCAGGCCCTTTCCCTGCTCCACTTTGACATCGTCCGGGTCGCCCACGGGTTCCGGTTCGCCAAGTACCTGCAATTCGTGTTCTTCCATCGCCGCCGACCATGCCTCAGACACAATCGTGCTGCGGGTTTCGTCCCGAACCGCACTGCCAAATCGCCGCTCGATCAGTGAAGCCGGAACACGGCCCTTGCGAAATCCGGGGAGGCTGGTCTGATTCTGCAAAGTCGCCATCGAT
>CAZJIB010000019.1:20244-37346 GCA_964546085.1 uncultured Isosphaeraceae bacterium | reverse complement strand
CCGCCGCCGCCGCCGCCGCCAATGCCGCCGCCACCGCCGCCGCCGCCAGCACCGCCGCCGCCGCCGTCGGCGGTGCCCATTTCGGGAGCGTTGTCGAAGTCCTTGATCTCAAAGAGCAAGTCGGTGATGTTGTAGACCTCCATCGTGACCCGCGTCCGAAGCGCGGCGATGGTCGACACCTCCAAGACACCATCCTGCACCTCAAAGGCAACCGGATTGTCGGACGAACTCACCGAGTCCATGACGCGGCTCAATGCGGTCTGGATCGGGATGTTCCCCAGGCGAATGTCCACCGGTGTATTGCGGTCCACACTTGCATCCATGAGTGCTGGCCAATCGACATAAAACGTCAGACCGGTCATTTCCTCGAAGTCGAGCAGGACCTTTTCGAAGCCCTCTTCGCGGTATTCCACATCGTGGCCAATCGGTTGCTCCAGCGCAACGCGAATTCGACGGTTTGCGACAGAGTCGCGAAAGCCATCGGCGCCGTAGCGGCGATTCGTTAGTTCTTCCCACTCCTCGGGATAACTGATGACACCCGTCGTGGACCGTGCGCCCGGCCCCCGCATGTTGGGCTGGGGCGGCACGAGCGCACCCTGCGTCTCAGTGGCGAGTTTCGCGAATCCGAATTCCCGCTGTTCCTGATAGGTGTTGTAGGTGCGATACATCAGCGTCGCCTTCATGGCGTCCCGAAGGGCCAAGGCGGCTGCATTGTGCTCGTCGATGAAGAGAATCTCATTGACGACATCAATCGCTTCTTCGTATCGCTGCTCCAACTGAAGTTGCCGCACCCGCTGAAGGTTTTCCGAGATCAGCCGGTCGCGTTTTCGACCCTCCTGCATTTCACGGTCCCGCCGGGACTGTTCTTCCTCGACCGCCTCTTCCTGAATCCGGAGTTGCTGCCAGGCATCGGTGTTCCTCGCAATCGTATTCAGGAGCGTCGTGACGCTGCGGCGTCGCTGCTGGTACTCCTCCTCGGAGAAGAGGCTGCGGTCGTCGCGATCCAGCCGCGAAAGCGCTGCTTCCGCCCGCCGCCGCGATTCCGCAAAATCCTCTCTTGCAAGCCGGTTGCGTGCCTCAGTCAGGAGCGAGTCGAACCTCGCCCTTGCCGCCTCTCGCTGCATATTGCGACGAGCCTGCACGCGATCGAGCAGCGGCCCCTGATCCAGCATCGAATAGGCCCGTTGCAGCCCCTGGATGACCGCAGGGTGATTCGGAATGAATGTATTTGCTTCGAGGTACTTGGCGGCAGCTTCACGCCACTTGCCGGCCGCGGCGGCCGCATCGGCGGCATCGAGAAGCGCTTGCGCCATCGCCTCTTCCATCAATTTCGCCTCAGCCGCAAGTTCTGCCGCGGATGGTCCTGCTGGCTCTGTCGAGATCTTGATTTCGACGACCTCGACCGGTTCGTCCTCGTCGAGGTCTTCCGCCTTCACCGGCACATCGGTTTCTTCCGCTTCCTCTACCACAGACCCATCGTCTGGAATGACAACACCATCATCGCCTTCGATCACGGGATCATCACCAGATGTACCAGCATCCTGCGCAAAGGCAGCACCGGCGGACAACACCAGCACGCCTCCGCCAACCGCCAACGCCAGCGCTATGGCAGGCGTGATGCCAGAATAGAGGCTCCCGAGTCCCAGTCGATCAAGATGGCGAAGCATGAACTACTCCAATTGCGGCACCGAGACATGATGGCCGAGTCGCTGCAGTCCTTCTCGACCGCGGCGGAAAAGGTGGTGCCAAGCTCCACCGCCGCGTCCCCGTCCTCTTGCAGATGGTAGCCTACTTTCGGGGGCTGGAACCGGCAAGGAAGCGTCAAATCGGGCTTTTCGCCACTGCCTCCATTGAGGCCACGAACCGGGAGAAGAGGTGGGCCGCGTCGTGTGGCCCTGGGGATGCCTCCGGGTGATACTGCACCGCAAAGAGGGGCAGGTGACCATGCCGAAAACCCGCCACGGTGCCGTCATTCAGGTGGCGATGGGTGACAACGCAGTCACAGGATTCCAGAGAACCCTCATCGACACAGAATCCGTGGTTCTGGCTGGTGATCTCAACCCGCCCGGTTTCCAGATCCCGGACCGGTTGATTGGCACCGCGGTGGCCGAATGGGAGCTTCCATGTCGTCGCACCGAGGGCCAGTGCCAGCAGTTGATGCCCGAGGCAAATCCCGAATATCGGCAGGCGGCCAATGAGTCCCCGCAGCGTCTCCAGTACCTCCTCGACAGCGGCCGGGTCGCCGGGACCATTGGACACCATGAGACCATGCGGCTCCCGGGCCAGAATGTCCTCCACCGTGGCGCTCAGGGGAAGTACGGTGACCTCACACCCTGCGGAAACCAAGTGACGGAGGATGTTTCGCTTCGCGCCGCAATCGAGAACGACAACCCGCCACCGTGCTGTTTCTGGTCCTTGATCACTCCCCCAGAGGCCCAGACCCTCGTCCCAATCCATCGCCTCGGACGAAGTGACGCCAGCGGCAAGGTTGCGGCCGGACATAGCCGGGCTTGCAAATGCAGCGGCAATCAGTGCCTCATCGGTCATGGACTGGTCAGAGGTCATTGCGCCGCGGAGAGCGCCCGATGATCGAATGCGGCGGACGATTGCTCTCGTGTCCACCCCCGTCAGGGCCGGAATGTCGTTGCTACGCAGCCACGAACCGACATCCCCGACCGCCCGGTGATTCGATGTCAACCGCGAGACCTCCCGGACCACGAATCCTGCAACCTGCGGGCCACCCGACTCGACATCATCAGTGCAAATGCCGTAATTACCGATGAGCGGCGCGGTCATGACCAGAATCTGTCCGGCGTAACTGGGGTCGGTCAATGCCTCCTGATAGCCGCACATGGCCGTGTTGAACACGACTTCACCCGTGACCGGCACATCTGCGGCCGCGGCAAATCCCTGCCCGCGAACCACCGTCCCATCTTCCAATGCCAGTCGAAACTCCGCCTTCTCGCCGTCCATCAGGGGCAAGTGTACCCTACCATCCCGTTCATGCCGGGCCTCTTTGACGAGCCGTCGGTTTCCCATGTTCAAGTCGCGGTCGAGCGGGGCGTGGATCGCTTTCCCGACGGGCTTTCATATGGGGTTCCGGCGAGCATGGAACTGCTCAAGATCGGCGATCGAGTCACAGTGCCACTCGGTAGGGGGAACACGCCGACCCCCGGGTGGGTCATCGATGTGCTGGACGATCCACCCGATGTACCGGACGGGGTCGAACCCAAGCAGGTGCTCGATCGCGACCGCAGCGCTGTCGCGTTGCCTGAGAATCTCGTCGAACTCGCGCGGTGGATCAGCCGCTATTACGCCGCACCAATCGGCCCAACCCTTGCAACCATGCTCCCGGGTGCGGTGCGGCGGGGTACCGGCCTCGCCAAGCGGCAGAGAGTGGATTTGGCAAGCCCCTTCCCGGATCTTCCGGACAAGGTGCGCATCACTCCGACACAACAACGGGTCATCGATGCCGTGGCCAATCTCCCCCAAACCCAACGGCCCGTGTCAATTCCACAGCTCAAAGAGGCAGCGGGCATCGGCAGCCGCGGCCCGATCGACCGCCTGATCGATCATGGCATCCTGGTCTCGCGCCGTGTGAGCAGCATCGAAGCATCGTGGTTCGATCAGGTGGTGGATCGCCGTCCTCCCCCGACGCTCACCGCTGAGCAGGAGACTGTGGTGACCAACATCGCCCCGGCAATCGGAGATGGCTATTCCTGCCATCTTCTGCAGGGCGTCACCGGTTCGGGCAAGACCGAGGTGTACATGCGACTCATCGAGCGAGCGCTGCAGGATGGTGGCACCACCATTGTGTTGGTTCCGGAAATCGCACTGACACCGCAGACGGGCGCAAGACTCATCGGGCGGTTTCCTGACCGCCGCGTCGCCATTCTTCACTCGTCACTGACCGCGGCGCAGCGACACCAGCAATGGGCGATGGTTGCTCGCGGCGATGCGGACATCGTGCTCGGCCCGCGGAGTGCGGTGTTTGCACCCATTCCGGACGGAGAACTACGGCTCATCATCGTGGACGAGGAGCACGACGCCTCCTACAAACAGGACAGTACACCGCGGTACAACGGCCGGGATGTTGCGATTCGGCGTGCATCGATGACCGGATGCCCCGTCGTTCTCGGTTCCGCGACGCCATCGCTGGAATCCTGGGCTAATGCCAAACGCTTTGGACGGTCGACGCTTCATACACTGAGCCACCGAGCACCCGGGCTCGTTGCTCCCTCCATTGAAATCGTGGACATGCGATGTGCCCGAGCCATTGAGGGCGATGGGCCGCCGATCTTCAGCAGGCATCTCGATGACGCGATTCGCAGTGTGCTCAAGGACAACGGACAGATTGTGTTGCTGCTCAACCGCCGCGGGTTCGCCCCGTACCTTGTCTGCGCGAACCGGACATGCGGATGGACACTTCGATGTGCCGATTGCGAAGCGACCATGGTCTATCACAGGCGGCGAGTTGCGAGTGACGCCGGATTTGTTCGATGCCACCACTGCGGCAGCGAGTGCCGTGTTCCAAAGTCGTGTCCGGACTGTGGTCAGGCGATCGTCCGACTTGGCGTTGGTACGCAACGGCTTGAGGACTTCGTCCGGCGACAGCTGCCGCTCGAAGCCCATCGTATCGCCAGGCTCGATGCGGACACCACAAGGCGTACAGCCGATCTCCACGCCGCGCTCGATCGCTTTGCCCGTGGTGAGATCCAGGTGCTTCTCGGCACCCAGATGATTGCCAAGGGGTTGGATATCCCCGGCGTCCGGCTCGTGGGCGTCATTGACGCGGACACCTCCATTGACCTTCCTGACTTTCGCGCGGCGGAACGAACATGCCAACTGGTTTCGCAGGTCTGCGGCCGCTGCGGACGGAGCGAAGGCGAGGCCAGAGCGGTCATTCAGACCTGGAATCCCGATGCCCCGCCGATCCGGATGGCTGCTGAGGGTCTATACACGACATTTGCCGACCGTGAACTTGACCTTCGTGCGGCATCCGGCCTGCCACCGGAGACGCGGATGCTCCGACTCGTCTCCCGCGATGGCGAAGCGGCTGCGGCTCAGGGTCGAGCTGAGTCGATTGCCTCACGGCTCCGCCGACTCGCCGGGGCGGAGGTCACTGTTGCGGACGCTGTGCCCTGCGTGCTTCCCAGGATTGCCGAGAGATTTCGGTATGAGGTTGTGCTGACGGCTGCGACCGTTGGCCCATTGCAGACGCTTCTCGCCGATGCCCGATCTGCCGGGATCTTGAAAAGCGGCCGCGACTTGGTCATTGATGTCGATCCCGTGTCGATGTTGTGATGGCCCGCCAGCCCACCGGAGGTAGAATGCCGCGCCGCCGGGGGGGGGCCGGGGGAGGACCGTCGAGAAGAGATGACAGCACGACACATCCCGGTTCTTCTGACGCAGGTTTGCGACCTTTTGCGCCCGCGGCGAGGCGACACCGTCGCCGATCTGACTGCAGGTCTTGGGGGACATGCCGAAGCCCTTGCGAAGGCTATTGGTCCGACCGGCACCCTCATTCTCATGGATCTGGATGCCGACAATCTTGCTCGCGCGGAGGCCCGTATTGGAACGCAAGGACCGAAGTTGCATGCCGTGCATGGGAACTTTGCCGTGGCGGCCTCGGCACTCACCCAGCTCGGCGTCCGGTGCGACTGTGTCCTGGCAGATTTGGGCTTTGCCTCCCCGCAGATGGATGATCCCGATCGTGGCTTCAGCTTTCAGGAGGATGGCCCACTGGACATGCGGCTGGATCGTTCAAGCGGTCTCACTGCTGCTGACCTGCTCAACACCCTGCCCGAAGCAGAGCTTGCCAAGGTCATACGGGACTTCGGAGAGGAGCCGCTGGGGGGGCGGATTGCCCAAAAAATTGCACTGGCGCGGCAGCGAAAGCCGATTCAGAGCACATCCTGCCTCGTGAAACTCGTGCGAGAAGCCTATGGCGCACGAGCCCGTTCGTCTCGCAACCATCCGGCCACCCGGACCTTCATGGCTCTGCGGATTGCCGTCAATGATGAACTGGCCGCCTTGGATTCACTGCTTGAGGACATCGAGTCAGGTGCCCGCCAGATGTCGGGCAGTAGTTGGCTGGAGCCTGAGGCGAGGATCGCCATCATCAGTTTCCACAGCCTTGAGGACCGGCGTGTCAAGCAGGTCTTCAACGATCTGGGCCGGACGGACGCGGCGACGCTGTTGACGCGTAAACCGCTTCGGCCGACAGAGGAGGAGACCGCGGCGAATCCGCGGGCCCGCAGCGGAAAGCTGCGGGCAATTGAGTTGGCATCGTCGGCCCCTTCGTAAGACAGGGCGACGCACGAGGCCGCAAAGAAAGGCTCGCATGGACGCGAGTCCCATGGCGAGGAGCTGCCGGAGTCCTGCACGGATGCAATCATGAACCGCGAACACAAGCTCTCCATCGTCGTTGCCTTTGGACTGATCCTCTTTGTTGGCATGTTGGTCTCGGACCACTTTTCGACTGCGTCGCAGCGGGATGCCGCGCATCTGGTTTCGGCAACCCCGCCGCCGCCGCCACTCATGCCTTCGGAGTTGATTGACGAATCGGATCCGCAGGAGCGACCGCCCGCTTCGACGGTAGAGGGTGACCAGCACCTCGTACGCCGAGGCGAATCCCTGCGTTCCATTTGCGCGGCGCGGTACGGCGACTCGTCGTTGGCTGCCGCGGTGGCGGAGTTCAATGGTCTCGGCTCGCCGGATCGCATACACGCTGGCCAAGGCATCACGCTGCCACCACGCCCCGCGTTGATGGCGCACGCAATGGCGAAACAGATTGAAACGCCGACGGCACCGGTACCGCGTAGAGAATCCCCTCCGATGGTCACCTATACGGTTCGGCCAGGTGACACGCTGTCGCAGATTGCGCAGTCGCTCATGGGTTCCGTATCGCAGACGCAGCGGCTGTTTGAACTCAACCGCGATCAGTTGCCGAGCATCGATCAGATCCAACCGGGCATGAAACTCCGGTATCCACGAGTGGGCCGCTGATCGACATGTTTCAGAAGTTGTTGATTACAGTGATCGCCTGCGGTTGTGCGGGGGCGATATTGTTGTCCATTCGCCAATCGCAGATCAACGCCGTCGCCGCAATGGCCTCTCTGCATCAGGACATTGGCCGGGACGAAGTTCGATTGGAACAACTGCGAGTGCGGATTGAGCATCGATGTTCGCCCGCGGCACTGATTGATGCCACCGAGGACGATCGTGACGGATAACACGCCGCGGGTGAAGATCATCGCATGGGGATCGGCGGTCGCAATGTCGGCAGTGCTGGTTGCTGGTGTGGTGCGAGTAGCGATCTTGAAACTCGATCCACCATCGCAGTTGCGAGAAGCGGCTGGTAGTGTCAGCAGCAGGAGCACTTCGCCTGCGCAGCGAGGCCGCATCACTGACCGGCGAGGGCGCATTCTTGCCACGAGCACAATTGGGTGGCGTCTCTTTGCGGATCCGAGTCTGATCGACGACCCGGGTGGCGTGGCAATGCAACTGGCAGAGTTGATCGATGTGCTACCCGCGATCATTGAAGAACCCATTCGGCAACGGGCGGCGAGCAGGTATGCCGTCCTTGTGCCGCTGCTTGAAAGTTGGCAGGTTGATCTCGTTCGCGCCGCCTCCATTCCGGGGATCGCCTTGGAGAAACGACCCGTTCGACACTATCCCCATGGTGAGGCAGCGGCGCCGCTGCTCGGATTGGTGGGAAGCGAACATTACGGGCTCGCGGGTATCGAGTACATGCTTGATGAGGATCTCAAGGGCCAAGGCGGCAATATGGTTCGAGTTCGTGATGCCAACGGAGGAACGCTGTGGATTCATCCCGCCGGATACGAGGCGGCAACCCACGGACGCGATGTTCAACTCAGCATCGATTTGGTGGTGCAGGAGATCGCGACACGCCGGCTCGCAGAAGAGATCGAGCGCCGGAATGCCGGTGGTGGTCGCATCATTGTCGCCAATCCCGCGACGGGGGAGATTCTGGCGATGGCCGATCTCATCAACGTGAGGCCGGGTTGGGATGAGCAGATAGATGATGCGGCTCGCATCATGGACCGACGACTCGGTCGGCACCGCTGTTTGAGCGATCCCTATGAGCCGGGATCAACCTTCAAGCCGTTTGTCTGGTCATCGATCACGGAATTGCGACTTGTATCCGTTGATGAAGTCTTGCCCACGCCTGCTGGCGACCCGCATCGCACCAGTTTCGGACGGCAGATCCGCGACGCGCACTACTACGGACCTTCATCCTGGCGGAAAGTGCTGGTCAAGTCCATGAACAGCGGAATGGCAATTGCCGCTGAACGAATGACCCATGTGCAGATGCAGGCGGCAGTGGAACGATTCGGCTTCGGTCAGTTGACCTCGTGTGGTCTCGGCGGTGAGAGCGCAGGAATCGTGACTGCGGCAGAGGACTGGAACGACTATACGCAGACATCCGTTTCAATGGGACATGAGATCGCGGTCACACCGCTGCAGATGATTCGCGCGTTCGCTGCACTATCCCGCGGTGGGGTGCTTCCAGATCTGCGCCTCACGCTCGATGATCAGCGGGTTGGCCGGGCGTCGCGGCCTCGCGCAATCGGAACAGAGACCGCGCTCTTGACACGATCAATCATGGGCGAAGTCATGACCGACGGTACGGGACGGCGAGCGCAGTCCGAGACCTGGGCACTCTTTGGAAAGTCAGGTACCGCACAGTTGCCGCGAGCGGATGGCAAGGGATATCACGAAGACCGGTATGTGTCGAGTTTCATTGCGGGAGCGCCCCTTGACGATCCAAGAATCATTGCGCTCTGCGTCATCGACGATCCGGACAAGCGCCTGGGGCACTACGGCGGCGAGATCGCCGGCCCGGTCGTGCGGGATGTCATTGATTCCACACTTGCGTACGTGGGACCGACCGGAGGAAACTAGAGCGTAGAAACAAGAGCGGCTCGCCACACAACGGTCTCTCCTCCAAGACCGCGGGGGCGAGCCGCCACTGGTGATCACCATACCCGCAAATGGGTGTGCATCCAACTCCAAGTTGTTCAGCATCAGGATGTTGCGCGGCCAGATTGGCAATTTGGGCAAGTTGGCTACCGAACGCGCCACGCTGTGGCGGCATGGCCTGCGCCAATCGTTTCCTTGACGATCGTGACAGTGCCGAAACCGGCGGCGGCAAAGGCCAGCATGCCGATCGCCCATCCGTGAAGCCCAAGGGCGGCCAGCCAGGCAGCGGCGTAGAGACATTCCCAGAGCGCGCCATAGCGACGAAGCTTTTCCGCCGCGGAAGCGTGGCTCGCCGCACCGGCGACCTTCCACCTCGCCGTCATGGCAAAGCCGAGCACTGCTGCTGCAGGCCAAATCAGATCCATGAGGGACATCCCTGCCGGCAACAGCGTGCCCGTTCGCGCGTATGGCCCAACGAGGAGTACGCCCGACCAGAAACACCATCCGAGCAATACGCCTACCCAGCCGCGAGGAGAGAGTCGAGGCCGTTTGTTTTCCAGTGTGTGAATCCCCATCGCGCAAACCATGGCGTGGGTCATCACGAGCCAGACCGGCAGCACAAATGTCAATTCGATGTTGGGAATGAGCATGTGCGCGGCGTAGATCAATCCGACCGTAACGAGGCCGACCGCGGGAACAAACTTTCCGACAGCGTTGTAGAACAGGATTGCGGCTGCAGTCAGCAGCGCCATGCGTACCGGCCATGTTCCCAGCGCGCTCGCGGCAGCGAGCCCGAGCAGGAGTCCTGCGATGACCAGAACCGCCGCTTGGGCAACCGGAACTCGGCCGCTTGGAATCGGACGGTGCGGATGAAACGCTGCGTCGTGCCGCACATCAAGGGCGTCGTTGAGTGCGGCTGCGAATCCACACAGTCCCAGAGCGATGACCGCGCCTGCAACCGCGGCGATGATCCAAGGCACGCTGAACGCTGGCACCATGACATAGCCGTTGTCCGACCGAGTGATGATCAGTACGAGCCAGATGTCGGCCATGGCCCCGAGTGCGACGCTGAATCGGGTCAGTTGAAAGGCGGCGGCGAGGCGTGGAGAGGCCATGAAGCACACATGGTACGGCCATGCATTGCCCCCCCCACCGCCTTTCCCTCGTACCATGCCCTCCTTCATGCACCGCGAGCCCCCCCAACCGCCCTCCGCAGAAGGTCTCCACGCCGCCATTGTGGTGAGCGGGTACCACCCGGCGGTCACTCAGCAACTTCTTGAAGGTGCCCGCACAGCGTTTCTGACAGCAGGCGGTTGCGGCGAGAACCTGACGGTCATCAATGCGCCTGGTGCATGGGAGTTGCCGCAGTTGTGTGCAGCCCTCGCAGATCGAGGGGGCATGGATGCCATTGTCGCGATCGGGTGCGTGATCACCGGAGAGACCACACATGATCGCGTCATCGCGGACGCCATAGCGAGTGGTCTCATGCGAATATCGATCGACTTCCGTTGTGCCATTGGATTCGGTGTGTTGACCTGCGGCAATCTCGACCAGGCGGCCGCCCGGGCTGGTGGCGACAAGGGCAACAAGGGCGAAGAGGCCATGGTGGCAGCCATTTCAACGGCCGTTGAGTTGGCGGGCATGAAAGCATGACCATGGACCCGCGGCATCTTGAGCGGCGGCAGGTGCTGCAGTTGCTGTGTCAGTTCGATGCTGGCAACGAGGTGGCGACAGATCTTGCGCTCGGTCCCGTGGAAGAGGATGTTTCATCCTCGACTGTTCCAGGCGAAGGTGTCCTGCAACTGGCCCACGCGGTCTGGGCGGCGCGGGATGACTACGATGGGAAGATCAGCGAACTCACACCGGATTGGCCCACCCATCGTCAACCGCTGGTCGACCGAAACATCCTTCGGCTCGCAGCCCATGAGGTTCTGACGCATCGAACACCCCCTCGCGTAGCGATCAACGAAGCGGTCGATCTCGCTCGGCAATTCAGTACGGAGCGGTCGCCCGCTTTCGTCAACGGTGTACTTGATCGTCTGTATCACAACAGCGAGGCCGCAAGCGAATCCTGATGGGTCTCTTTCGCGCAACTGTTTCCGCGATTCGAGGCGGACTGTCGAGAACTCGCTCCGCAGTCGGTGGGTCACTTGCGTCGTTGCGGGGAAGGACGCTTGACGCAGGATCGATTGAAGAGATCGAGTCGTTGCTGCTCGCCGCTGACATTGGTGTTACGACGACTGAGCTGATCGTCGAGGACCTCCGCAGGGAAGTGCAGGATGGGGCTTTGAAGGGCAGCGATGTGCTGTCGGTGCTGCACGAGCGACTTGTCGCACGCCTTGCGTCACGCGATCGTCAACTTGCCCATGCAGACAACGGCCCGACGGTGATGCTGGTCACCGGCGTCAACGGTGCTGGCAAGACGACCAGTATCGCCAAGATCGCCAAGGCAATGAAGGATCAGGGCCAGACTGTGTTGCTTGGTGCGGCCGACACATTTCGCGCTGGCGCAGTCTCGCAGTTGTCGACATGGGCGGAACGGCTTGGTGTCGACATTGTGAAGGGCCAGCCGGGCGGTGATCCTGCCGCCGTCGCATTTGATGCGGTGGATGCCACGGTTGCGCGCAGTGCAGACCTGCTGTTGGTCGATACGGCAGGGCGACTGCATACGCAGGAACCGTTGATGCGGCAATTGTCCAAGATTCACGATGTGTTGGGCCGCAAGATCGAAGGCGCCCCCCATGAGGTTCTGCTCGTGCTTGACGCAACGCAAGGGCAGAACGCGCTGCAGCAGGCACGCCACTTCGTTGCAGCAGCGGATGTGACGGGCATTTTTCTGGCAAAGTTGGACGGGACCGCTCGCGGCGGTATCGTCTTCGCCATCGAGGATGAGCTCGACCTGCCGGTCAAACTCGTGGGCCTCGGCGAGCGGCTTGAGGATGTCGAACCCTTTGATGCAGAGGCGTTCGTCGAGGCGCTCCTCGACATCGACCCGTGAGTATCATGGCCTCCGTGTATCGCCGAATCCTTCAGTTTCTTCTGGTCCTGCTCATGATGCAGGGTTCTCTTGCCGGGGCGCAGGATGCTGATGAGGGAGTCCCGGTTCGGGGCGATCGGCTGTCCGGTGTCGTCATCCCGGTACTGCCGCGGGCCTCGGACATTCGCATCCACTCCCTGCGGGCGGATGCGTGGACGGTGGACGATACGAAGCGAGCCGTGCTCGCTGGTAATGTCACCATCTCCATCGGCACCTACTCGTTCCAGTCGGATCGGGCGGTCATTTGGATCAATCGTCTTCCTACGGCGGAGGGGACGGTCAGTCAGCTGGCCGTGTATCTACCGGACCATGTACGAAGCACGAGTCCTTCCGGAATCGGTGCGGAGGGAAGCAACCTGTTGGTCGTCGGTAGTACGCGTGGCGAAGTCACTATAGACACTGCCCTGTTGAATCAAGGGCGGCCGGTCAGAGCGGTCGGCCTGGTGCGGCGGGCCGATGCTCGCCTGGCTAACTATGTCAGAAGATTAATTGCGAGTCATCCCCCGCTGACTGAACACCCGCAGGTCATACGGGATCTTGTGGACGGACTTGACGACATGACCATGGATGCCACGGCCAATGAAGGATCCCGCGGCTGGCTGCGCTTCGATCGTGGACGCGTGTCGATCACGGCAAGCGATGTGCAGTTTGAACCAGGCGAGTCGGAGGGCGTCCTCACGGCGACCGGGGGCGTGGTACTGGCCGTGCGCGGCGGGACAATGACCGGCGACATTCAGGACATTCAGATGGCTGCGCAGCGGGCCGTCGTATTCACTGCTCCGGGTGGAGTGCGGGATCTGGCGAGCGGTTCCCTTGACGCCAGCGCCGTGCGGGGAATCTACCTTGAAGGCAATGTCGTCGTTGATGCAAACAACGGCAAGTATCTTGTTCGAGCGCCGAAGGCGTACTACGACTTCGAAACGGGGCAAGCCTTGTTGCTCGAGGCCGTGCTTCGCACCTATGCGAGAAGAGGAACACTCCCTATCTATGCGAGGGCGAAGGAACTTCGGCAAGTCGCAGCAAGCCAATGGGAAGCTGGCAGCGTGCAGGTGTCGACCACTGCATTTACGACGCCTGATCTTGCGATCGGTTCGTCGCGGATGACGCTCACGCAAGTGGAAACCGATGAGGGCACGGAGGTGATGGTCGACAGCGCGGACAACACTGTCCGATTCGGTGGCGTGCCCGTGTTCTACTGGCCTCGATATCGAGGGCGGGCAGCGGAGATTCCGCTTGAGGGGTTGCGGGTGGGGTATCGGAAAAATGTGGGCATGATGTTGGAGACCAGGTGGGATCCGTTCATCCTCCTGGGGATGGACGAACCGGATGGCATTTCCGCCGACCTGCATGCGGATGTGTATTCCAAGCGGGGCGCTGGCATGGGGCTGGATTTCGATTACAACCGCGGCGGCCATCGCGGAACGCTTGAACTCTATGGCATGACGGACTCAGGGACGCAGCGAACGACATCGGGCATTGAGATGGACGTCGAGACGAATCACCGCGGGTATGCAATGTGGACCGACGAGTTTTCGCCGAGCCGAAGTTGGACGATTCAGTCGCAATTGAGTTGGATCAGTGATCCGACATTCATGTCGGTGTGGCGGAGACCCGAGTTTGCAAACAGGCGGGAATTCGAAACGGGTGTCTATGCCAAGTATCAGGAAGGCAATGGTGCGTTTACCGCGCTTGGCACCTATGACCTCAATACATTCATTTCGAACAACTGGTTGCTCGCATCGCGTCAATACAGTGTGGAAAAGACGCCGGAACTCGCGCTGTATCGGTTCGGCGACAGTTTTCTTGATGGTCGGATCACTTGGTCCAGCGAGTTTCGGTTCAGCCGCATGAGGATGGTGTTCCCGGACGGCACGCCGAATGATCTTGGTCTTCGCCGACCAGCGTTTGTCCTTCCGGGTGGGGCGCGCCTCGGTGGCGACGATCCGATCAGCGATATTCCTGAAGCGGAGGGATTGACACAACAATATGTCAACAGGTTGTCAACGCGGCAGGAGTTTGCGATGCCGCTTTCGTTCGGCCCGATCAATGTTACGCCGTTCTTCACTGGTCTCCTGTCGCGCGATTTCAATGATGACACTGCGAACCCGCAGGATGACGACCGTACGCGATGGATGGCAAGTGTTGGCGTGCGTGCGTCCACGCAGTTTCAGCGGATCTACAACGGGGTGGAGAATCGTCTGTTGGATCTTCATCGCATGCGGCATGTGATCGAACCGTATGCGACACTGTGGTACGGGCATACCAATGGCGATCCGATGGCGATTCCGCAGTACGACGCCAAGGTGGACAACATTTCCAAGGGAACGGCTGCTTGGTTGGGTGTGCGGAATCGCCTGCAGACATGGCGGGGCGGACCGGGGCGGTGGTACGAAGTTGATTGGTTGACGCTGGATACGGCGTTGTTGTTGACGAGCAATAACGCCACGCAGCGGTACTCGACCCCATCGTTCTATGACTGGAGGCCCGAGTATTCGTCGCTGGACGATGCGGCGATTGTGCGTGGGTGGATGCAGTACAGCGACGGGGTCGGTTTCTTTGGAAGCAGTGTGTGGGAGCTTGGTGGGGGCAATGTCGAGCGAGCGTCTATTGGAGTGGAGCTTGACCATGGTCGTGATGTCAGGGCTTCAGTTGAATACAGGGAGATTCGGAGTAATGAGTCGCAGATTCTGCAGGCGAATCTTCAATATGACCTGACGAAGCGATATACGGTCCGATTACGGCCGAGTTGGAACTTCAAGTTCAACGATCTGCAGAATCTCAGCCTGTCCGTGACGCGCCATTACCCTGACTTCGACTTCATCACCTTTGTCACGTACAACAAGATTCAAGACGAGACGCAATTTGGTGCGAATCTGAATCTCCTCAACTTCTAACGCTGGACACCCACCCAATTCGTCGAATTAGTGTGATCAGGGGCCCTTGTGAGTCGGATCGGCTTTTCCATCACATGCATCTTCGGATGTATTAGTCGACCTCACACAATGCTGACCGGCGTAGGTAACAGGTGAGGATTCATCTTCATCTGCAACCCTGCGATGGGTCTGCGACAGACGGGGAATGAACCGATTCGGTTATCCCGCCAGAAGACCTGGTGATGTCGGGCTTTCCTATTGAACTGCTAGACGGTTGCTGGTCGCAGTGGTGAACAAATCCAGTTTCTGCCTCTCCTACTCGCCTCTTCTCGCAGGGATTCTGGCCGCCCGATGGCAGTTCCTGCAATGTGGTCCCATCCGTTTCGAATGAGGCTCACCCAGTTCTTGCCGGTAAGGCCCAATCTCTTGAGGATTGGCGATGCATGGCGCCCCATGGCGTGTTTTCCTGGCACACAGACTCGCGCCCAGTGATCGACGAATTCCAAGTACTCCCTCTCATCCAACCCGGCAATTGGCGTCAACCGAATTGTTGTCTGTCGTTCAACACCTCGCTCCTCAGCAATTCGCACTTGAATCGATGTGTGTGTTGCGTCTTCCGGCCGCTCCACCATTCCAGCACGAAGTGGATTGAGATCAACATACGCTGCTGTAGCGGCAAGAGCCTCACTATCCAACACAGCAATGCTCTTGAAACGACCTTCCCAGAACCTGCCCGTGCAGTCATCTTCCACATTCGCTCTGCGAGCGATCGGCTCCTTCAGCTTTGCCATGAACCAGCTCAAACAACCAAGACGCTTTCGCGCGGTACTCAGCTTCTTGTGATCTGAAACAAGTTCATCAACTTCTTCTTCCGTTGGATCCGAATCAACGGGGATTCCCCTGATCCTGCGTTTCCACCGACAAGGACAGATTCGCAGATATCGATCTGCAACTTCATGATCAGACCATGCCGCAACTACATCCGGTCTTATGGCGAGTAGGACATGAAAGTGGTTTGAGAGGATGCTGTATGCAAACACATCAATTCCCATGAGATGGGTCAATTCCGCAATGCGTCGCTCCATCCACGATCGACGATGTTCAAATCCATCCCCGCAAAGGTAGGCCCGTCGAACACATCTGCTTATGCAGTGATACACACCGGGTTGCGACGAGTTAACAATCTCACAGCGTGGAGTCGGCATCTGGTCCCCCTTCCGCAATACACCAATTCAACGTCGAAAGGTAACCGCCAGAACTGAGTAGCCTGAGGCAGCTGCCGTTTTTCGATCAGATGGGTGGGTGTCCACGATTGAGGTACCAGGTGGCGAGCAATTGAGGAATCGTGAGCGTAGCCGGACGAGCGACGGGAGGCACATCGGGGGGGAACGAAGCATCGCGGCCGAGAATTGTTCGAATCTGCTTGCGGCGACCACCGAAGAGACGCTTCACAAAGCTCGCAAAGTCGTCGATGTCGTCAACACTGTGCGCTGACACGGGGCGAATAGCGACACACGCACTCGTTACTTTCGGCCGCGGCCAAAAACACGCAGGAGGAACCCGCCCAATGACCTCCACCGACGCACGAACCTGCGCCAACACCGACAACGCACCCCTCGCCGAACTCCCCGGTGCCGCCCGCAACCGATCCGCAACCTCAGACTGAATGGTCACAAACTGCCCCTGACACCCACCGTGGTGCATCAAAATGTCAACCATGAGCGGACTTGCAATCTGATAGGGCAAATTGGCCACAAGCCGCCACGGCTCATCACCTAACGCCTCCACAATCTGATCATTCATCCGCCTCCGATCAAGGCAGTCCCCACGAAGCAACACGATCTGCTTCCCCAGACGATCCTCAACCAGATTCGCCAACCCCTCATCGACCTCGCACGCCACGACTCGGCATCCCCGATTCACTAACTCCTCTGTCAACACGCCCGTCCCCGGCCCCACCTCCAACACCAGATCCCCGTCCCCGACACCGGACGCATCCACTAACTTGCGAACCAAATTTTGATCGTGCAGAAAGTTCTGCCCCAGTCGATGCCGAGGCGACAACCCCCGCTCCTCCAACAATCGGCGGATCTCGGTGAGTGTCTGCACCCCTTGCCCTCAAGCCTTCCCGAGATACTCCCCGGTCTCGGTATTGATCTTCACAGCCTGCCCAACCTCGATGAACGGCGGCACCCGCACGCGCGCACCCGTTTCCACCGTCGCCTCCTTCAACTGATTGGTCGCCG
>CAZJIB010000019.1:8405-20234 GCA_964546085.1 uncultured Isosphaeraceae bacterium | reverse complement strand
CCACCGCCGCGGGCAGCTCCATGCCAAGCGGGTTCTGATCGAACATCATCAACAGAACCTCCATGCCCTCCTTGAGCCACTGTGACTGATCGGCTTCCACCACATCACCGCCTACTTCCAGTTGTTCATACGATTCAGTATCCATGAACACAAAGGGTCCTTTCCCCTGTCCACTGGCGTCGTACAAGAACTGCATCGGCCGCCGATCAATCGTCACATCTTCCAACTTGTCCGAGGAGTTGATGCGATTCGTCTTGATCGTCCCGGTCTGCACATTCTTCATCTTTGCCTGGACATATGCCGGCCCCTTCCCCGGCTTGACATGGTCGGTCCCCAGCACGATCTGCAACTGACCGTCCCAGATCAACGCCTGTCCCCGCCTCAGTTCAATTGCCTTGATAGGCATCGATGCATCTCCCGTTCTTGACTACCGCGCCACTGCTTCGGCACGCACTTCTCTCAGGACCGTGACCTTGATTTCCCCCGGGAATGTCATCTCCTCCTCAATTCGTTCGGCAATGCGCTTTGAGATGGAGAATGCCTCGGCATCATCCACATCCTTGGCATCAACAATGACCCGCACCTCGCGTCCCGCCTGTATCGCGTGGGCCTGGGTCACACCCCGTTGCTCCTTGGCGATGTCCTCCAACTGTTCCAACCGCTTGACATACATCTCCATCGACTCGCGGCGGGCGCCCGGTCGAGCACCGCTGATCGCATCCGCAGCCATCACAATTGGCGTATACGCGGTGGTTGCGGGAATGTCACCATGATGGCCGGCAACGGCATTGATCACAGCCTCCGCCTTCTCGCCGTAACGACTGCAGAACTCCTTACCGATCTGCGGATGAGTTCCCTCCGCCTCGTGATCCATCGCCTTACCAATGTCGTGCAAGAATCCGCATCGCCGGGCAAGTTCGCCATCCAGTTGAAGCTGGTCGGCGATCACTTGACTGAGAAACGCCACTTCGATCGAATGACGCAGCACATTCTGGCCATAACTTGTGCGAAAGTGCAGCCGACCCATCGCCTCAACGATCTTCGGATGCAGCCCCCTGATGTTCGCCTCCATGACCGCGTCATTCCCCGCCTTCTGAATCCTCTCATGCATGTCGCGGCGCACCGTCTCCACGACCTCCTCGATCCGAGAGGGATGCACGCGCCCATCCGCGACAAGTTTCTCCAATGATTCGCCAGCAATCGCCCGGCGGATTGGATCGAAACACGACACTGCAATGACACCCGGCGTGTCGTCAACAAGAATGTCGACACCAGTTGCTCGTTCAAGGGCGCGAATGTTTCGCCCTTCTCGACCGATGATGCGTCCCTTCATATCATCCGATGGAATCCGGACCGACCTCACCGTGGTATCCGCCACATGTTCGGCGGCAAACCGCTGGATGGCCTGCAGCGTAATCTCACGGCTGCGGCCTCGAGCCGAGTCTTCTGCATCCTCCAGGATCTTCTGCGTCAGTTCCTTGGCATCATGCTCGGCATCGGTCCGAATCTCATCCAGAAGTTGCTCCCGTGCTTCATCCTGGCTCAGCCCCGCCGCGGCCTCCAACCGCGTCCGCAAAGTGTCCCGTTCCGCATCCAGTTGTTCGGTTTCCGACTGAAGGGTCGCCACTTTGGCTTCCATGCCCTCCTCGCGTTCGTCCAATCTGGATTCCCGTCGCGTCAGTTGCTCGCCCTTCTCATCGATGGCGTCCTCGCGCTTCGCCATCCGCTCCTGGTCCTTGCGAAGATTGCCCTGCGCCTCGCTTATCTCTCGATCAACTCCCTCTCGCCGCTCTCGAGACTTCCGCTCGGCCTCAAGTTCAATTCGCCGCCGCTCCGCCTCGCCTTCGGTTGTCGCCGCCGAAATGAGTTGCTCGGCCTCACCGCGGGCACGCCGCACGGTGCCTCCGGCTGTCATCCTCAGCAGTGCCCACCCAATTGCCGCGCCGACGATCAACGCCACCGCGGCAATGATCGATTCGGTTACAAGCGCAAGAATTACCGGCATTGCGGGGTCGCCTCCTTCTTAGCGGCAACCACCTTGCAGCACGATCGCGCATGGTCTCCAAAGGAGACATGCCCCGTATTGGTCGATCCTTGCACACCGGCGGCCCTGCGGGGGGACCCGCCGGAAATTATCTCCGCCGAATCACATGCCCTTGAGGAGCAGATAGCCTCGTTGATTCCCACATTGATTTTGACTCATAGTGCGGATGCATGAAATGCGTGCCTTGGACTCGATCAATCTATTTCAGCCGCCGTTCCCGAATCTCCTCCGCGGGCGAGGTCCCCGAAACAACGGTCGACTGCCGGCTGGAGCCGGTACGATCGGCAGCGCTGGTGGCTGGCCGTAAACTCATCGTGCCACGGCACACGCCGTGGCCCCTCATCAGGACTGCTAGTATTCCGGGAGGAGCAGGTTCCGTCAAGTTCCTGTCTGTGAAATCACCCTTGCCGACCATTCTCTACCGTTTTCTGCGGCTCTCCGTGCTCAACCCGATCTGCCTGCGGATCGTTGGTAACGCCTCGCGTCGGCACCGCCACCTGTACCTGCGAGGCGCCTATCTGGCGTTGCTCAGCGGGGTTCTCCTGATCGGCATGCTTGCTGTCACCGCCGACGGCGGTCTGTCGTTGCGAGAATTGGCTGCTGGCAGTGCCGGAGTGTTTGTTTGGTTGGCGATCCTTCAACTAGTGCTGATCTGCGTGCTGACCCCGGTCTTCATGGCCGGGGCCATCGCAAAGGAAGCCGAGCCCCGCACCTGGGACATTCTCCTCAGCACGCCCTTGAGCCCGCTTCAGATCGTTCTGGGCAACCTCCTCGGGCGACTGTTCTTTATTGCCGCGCTGCTTCTGGCGGCCATCCCCTTGATGGCGGTCACACAGTTCTTCGGCGGCGTTCCCGGTCGCGTCATCTTCCTGACACAACTTGTGGCGGCCTGCCTGGCGCTGGTCGTCGGTGCCTCCGCCATCGCCAGAAGCGTCCGGCGAACTGCCAGCCGCCGGGCGGTCATCGGGTTCTTCGTAGTCACCCTGTTGTACTTGGTGACCACCATCGTCGCCGATCGCTTTCTGAGACAGCCTGCTGCAATGGGTACTGCGTGGTGGACGACTTGGGTTACACCACTCAATCCCTTTCTCGTTCTCGAGGTGTTGTTGCAACCGGGGACCCATCTCATACCAGAGCAAAGTGACCTCCCCCTCGGACTGGGATGGGCAACAAGACACCCTGTCGCCGCGTGGTGCTGGCTGTGCGCCTGCGTGAGTCTCCTGCTCGTCATCTGGTCGTCATTCCGGGTTCGCGGGATGGCCGATGCACCGCAAAAGGCCTCTGCCGTGCGGAGATTTCAGGCAGCATTCTCCGGAGGAAAGAGGCAGGCCAAGAGCGTGCGTGGCAATCCCATCGCGTGGAGGGAGCGCGTCACCCGGCATCGCGATGCAACATCTGCCGTCCTCCGCTGGGGCTTTGTCGCCGTCGGGGTATTGCTCGCCACCATCGCACTCTCGCTCCATGGCAGCGGCACGATAAGCGGTGGCACATTCAACGGCATCGTGCTCGTACTGATCGGCATTGAACTGATCATCGTGACCTTCGCGGCCATTACTGTCGGCGCATCCGCAATCGCTCGAGAACGAGAGGATGGCTCGCTGGATCTGCTGCTCACGACATCCATCACGCCCGCGGCCTATCTGCGGGGAAAGACGCGCGGCATCATCATGCTGCTTCTTCCGATGGCTGCAGTCCCGTGCCTCACGCTCATGGCGACGGGGTTGGAAGTCCTCATCATGGGGACCACAGTCGCTCTACCATCCGGTGTGGTTGATCGTCCTGCTCAGGACATCCCGTTGGTCCTCTGGGAAGCTGCGATCGCAACGCCTCTTGTCGTACTCCCGTACCTCGCATTCACCGTCGCCGTCGGCCTGCTCTGGTCCATGCGAAGTCGCGGCACCGTTGGCGCAATCGTAACCACGATCGCAGTCGTGCTCCCCGTTACCGCCGCTCTTGGCTTCTGCCTTGTCCCCGCATCGGACATGGGTCATGTCGGCAGTCTGGTTGCATCTTTGTCGCCACTGAACTTCCTCCTTGCCACGATTGACCCCACCGCCCCGCTCGATTCGATCATGCGATCCGATCCCGAAACCGCTGGCCTGTCATTGGTCATCGGCGCAGTGATCGGCGGCTGCGTGTGGTCGCTGCTGACATGGGGACTTCTTCGCGGCATGACGGCATCGTTCGTCATGACGGTCCGCCGGCTCGCCGGCGTGTAGCACGGACTACACAGTCAATCAAAACCCGCCGCTGCGCATGACCTTCAGGCTATCTGGAAACGGATAGTCGGCGAACAGTCCGGTTGGGGCAGACTCCCACATGCTGAGTGATGGATACACATCTCCGCGGAATCCCGCATCGAACATGGTCCGCAGAACTGACTCAAAGCTGGGCTCCTTGCCATCCTCATCGTGCAGGGAATTCGACTTCGCGCCGAGGAAGCTCACCGAGGCGCAGGGGCGGCGATCCCACCGCTTCTCCACCATCTCTGAAACAAGTTGAAATCCGTGTTTCAGGTTGGACAGCGTAAAGGCATCTTGATTGAGTGGACGCAGCAACGCCAACACCTTGACGGCATCCATGTCGTACTTGAGGACCAGCACTTCATTTGGAGATGACTCGGCGAAGTGCCGCGCGTGTTTGGTAATGCTCTCGTTATTCCATTGACTCGTGGGCAGCAGTTCGGCCAGCGAACTGATGATGCCGCCGCTGTTGTCGTCGGGATTCACGCCGCATACAAGTGAGCGATACCGCAGTGCCAACACGTCTGCCAGGAGGTGCTGTCCCCACTGGATTCGAATGCGATCCCGGCAGACACTCGCCACCTTGGGATCACCCGCAGGAATGATGACGAGTCGATTGGATCGACTGTCCGCTTCGAGCAGTTGATCGCCATCACCGTCATAGATTCGAGGCCGTGAGTCAGTCGTGGATTTCGCATGCATCGTCGTATCCTCCTTCGTCACACGAGGAGCGCCGCAGGATTCTCCATGAGATCCTTGAGCGTCTTCAGGTACCGGGCAGCCATCGCTCCGTCGATGACTCGATGGTCGAGGCTCATTGTCGCCGACATTTCGTAGCCGACAACCAGTTCACCGTCCCGAACCACCGGTTTTTCCATGGCCGATCCAACCGCCAGGATTGCGCTGTTCGGTGGATTGATGATCGCATTGAAGGAATCAACGCCGTACATGCCCAGATTCGAGATGGTAAAGGTGGAATCTGCCATGTCTTCCATGGAAAGACCGCGGGACCGGGCTTTCTCCGCAAAGTGCGCGGATTCCATGCTTATTGCCCGAAGGCTCTTCTGGTCCGCATCGCGAATCGTGGCAACCACCAGCCCGCCTCCCCTTTCCTCAGGAAGCGCAATGGCAATGCCGATGTTGACCGCGCCGTGATAGATGATCGTCTGCCCGCCGAAGGACGCATTCACCGCCGGATGCTGGGCCATGGCCAACGCGCAGCACCGAACAATGAAGTCATTGACGGACAACTTGACATTGATCGTTCGCAATTGTTCGTTCAGGGTCGATCGCAGTGCAAGCAGGTCGTCCATCGCGAACGTCATGCTGACCTGATAGTGCGGAATGGTCTGCTTGGACTCGACGAGTCGCCGAGCGATGGTCTGCCGCGTACTGGACAGCGGCTCAGTTCGATCGCCACGCCACGGGCCTGCCGGAACCAGCGGCTGCGCAGCAGAAGGTGGTTGCACTGAAACCGGCTCGACCTGCGCCTCGCGAATCGTCTGCGCAGCAGACACTGTCTCACCAGTCGGTTCAATCGCGGCGAGAACATCCCGCTTGATGACTCGCCCGCCGGGGCCGCTGCCGCTGAGCGACTGCGGATCGATGTCGTATTCATCAGCAAGCCGCCGCGCGACCGGGCTGACTTTCATGCCTCCGCTTGGCGTATCAATCTGTTCATCCTCTTCCACAATCTCTCCCGGAGATGCCTCAGTCACTTCGCCATACTCAGCGAGAATGGCGATCGGCGTACCCACATTCACCTGACGGCCCTCTTCCACGAGGATCTCGCTGACGGTGCCGTCATCAAACGCCTGCATCTCCATCGTCGCCTTGTCGGTCTCGACATCGGCCACGACATCTCCGGCCGAAACGGCGTCGCCTTTCTTGACATACCAGTGGATGACCATCCCAGTCTCCATGGTGTCCGAGAGCCGCGGCATAGTGATTTCAATCGTCATGCGCTGTAGGTGGCGGCACGCACCGCCTCGCAAATCTTACGGGTATTGGGCAGGAATTCCTGTTCAAGATGGCTCGCGTAGGGAGCGGGCACATCCTCGCTGTGGACCCGATGCACGAAGTTGTCCAGGTCATCAAAGCATATCTCGTGAATGCGGGCGGCGATCTCCGACCCGATCGATGCCATGGGCCAGGATTGATCCACGACGACTGCAACATTGGTCCGCCTCACCGACGCGGCAAAGGTGTCAAGATCAAGAGGTCGAATTGTCCTGCCGTCGATGACTTCGCAATCAATACCCTCTTTCGCCAACTCTTCGGCCGCCTGCAGACAGAAGTGCAACGGTCTACCAAAGCCGATGATTGTGCAGTCGGTGCCGGGGCGACGTATCAAGGCATTGCCGAACGGAACCGTGTATTCCTCTTCCGGCACTTCACCCGTGATGGAAAGAAGCCGTTCGGACTCCATGAAGAACACAGGGTTGTCATCCCGGATCGCTGTCTTCAACAGACCCTTCGCATCAAACGGATCGTATGGAATCGCAATTTTCAACCCTGGAACATTTGCATAGAGCGACTCGACACACCACGAGTGGGTTGAACCAAGTTGACCACCAGCCCCATCATTACCCCTGAAGACAATCGGGCATCCAAACTGCCCACCGGACATGTACAGTATCTTGGCCGCGTTGTTCAGAATGGGATCGGCAGCGACGAGACTGAATGACCAACTCATGAATTCCACGATCGGACGCAGTCCCCGCATCGCCGAACCAATCGCCATGCCGGAAAACCCGCTCTCGCTGATCGGTGTGTCGATGACGCGGCGAGGCCCGAATTCATCAAGCATGCCACGGCTGACCTTGTACGCGCCGTCATACTCCGCAACTTCCTCACCCATCAGAAAGACGCGGCTGTCGTGCCGCATTTCCTCGCTCATCGCCTCGCGAAGTGCCTCGCGATATTCGATCGTGCGAGTCGGCATCAATCGCCATCCTCCCGAAGCATCTGCGGACGGCTCGTCCCGGTCCACTTGCCCCACACATCGGTATAGACATCCGTATACAACTCGGAAAGTGGTGTCTCCGGCGACGCCTTGGCCCACGCGACCGCATCGCGAACCTGGGATTTCACCTGACGTGTGAGTTGCCTGAAGCCATCATCCGTCAAGTCGTGGTGTTCGCGGAGGTAGTTCGCCAATTGATCGATGCAGTCCTGACTTTGCTCCGCAGCCTCTTCCTCCTTGCTTCGGTACTTTCGAGGGTCCGACATCGAGTGGCCCTTGTAGCGATAGGTCCGCGCCTCGACAAAGACCGGTCGGGAATGTTCTCTGCACCAGTCAGCGAGAGGCTTGAAGCACTGATACAACTCCAGGACATTCTTGCCGTCAACGCTCGCAAACTCGATGCCATAGGCCTCCGCCTTCGTCTGCAAGGCATGAGACATGGTTGTCCCACGGTGAATCGCCGTTCCCATGGAGTACCGGTTGTTCTCAAGCACGAGAATCAAGGGCAAGTCCATGAGCCCCGCGAGATTCATCGCCTCGTGAACGGCGCCTTGGTTCAGCGCGCCGTCGCCGAGATAGCAAAGCGTGACCTTGTCTGATTGCCCAGCCGTGAGCACCTCGTCCTCGTACTTCGTAGCAAAGGCCAGCCCGGCTCCAAGAGGTACCTGCGCCCCCACAATGCCATGACCGCCGTACATGAAGTGATCAGCATCAAACATGTGCATCGATCCGCCCTTGCCCTTCGCACACCCCCCTTCCCGGCCGTACATCTCCGCCATGCAGTGACGGGGATCCATGCCGCGGGCCAGCGCGATGCCGTGGCAGCGATAGGCGGCAACCACTGGGTCATCCGGCTGCACGGCCGCGATGGTTCCGACGGCAACTGCCTCCTGTCCGACATAGACATGGCAGAAGCCGCCAATGAGCCGGTTCTGATAGGCCTGCATGCAGCGAATCTCGAACTCGCGAATCAGCAGCATCCGGCGGAGCCAGCCGAGGAGATCATGGCCGGAGGGCAGAGCAGCCTTGGGGCCCGGTGCGGCCTGTGGTTGCCTCCCGCCCACCGGGGTCGTGGTTTTTGTGGTATCGGTCATGTTCGCCGCGGTAACGTTTCCCCGCAGGAGGCCTCTGAATGCCCCCATCATACCACTGAGGGTGCTTTCTGAACGACGACCGCGGTGAAAACGCGGGTGACAGGACTCGAACCTGTAACCTTCGGTTTCGTAGACCGATGCTCTATCCAGTTGAGCTACACCCGCCCGCTTTTTGAGGCGGGGAGCGTACCACAGGCCCGCGGCACCTGCCATGATGTGTGGAGTTGACTTCCCCGTAACTTCTGGGATACTGCCGCGTTCGCCCCAATGCAATGGGGCAGAGTGACTCAGGAGACGCAGCACGTGCCAACCAGCACATCAGCCAAGAAGCGAGTACGGCAGAACGCCACCCGGCGTGCCAGGAACCACTGGCGGAAACGCCAAATCAAGGACCAGACCAAGTCCTTCTTGACCGCATTGGCTGCCCACGACGCCGAAACCGCCGAAGCGGAGTACCGCAAGGTCTGCGGCCTGCTGGACAAGATCGCCTGCACCAGCACCCTGCATCGGAATACGGCCGCTCGCCGCAAGAGCCGCCTCGCTCGCCGCCTTCGCGAACTGAAGCAGGGCTAACGAAACCAATGCTCGGGGGGACACCCAGGCATGCAGTGCAAGATGCACTGCGGGCTATCGGATGACGGCGGGTACTATCCCCATGTGTCCTCGCTCTTGCGACCTGCAATTAAACGACAGAGGCAGACGGAACGGTATGGCGAACTGTCACGGCAGCCGCTGTACATCCTCGTTTTTCTTCTGCCGCTGCTCTTGTTCTATGAGTTGGCGCTCTTGCGCATGCGAGGGTCCAGCGGCGGCGTAACCATCAAGGCCCACGCCGCACTTGTGCGGTTTCTGGAACATGCGGACATGCCACTGACAGGCGGGCTGTGGCTCGGCGGGATTGCAGTAGCGACGATTCTGCTTCTCTGGCATGTCTTCGCCGGCTTCCCTTGGCGGATTCGCCCGCGCGTCCCGGCCATCATGGCAGCCGAGTCGATCACCTTCGCGCTGCCTCTTCTCGCCATCGGATCGCTGCTCGTGGGGGCCATTCAGCCCGCGGCATCCGGTAGCAGTGTGGCCGAACTCGGTATGGTGAACCGGATCGCCATCAGCATCGGTGCCGGCATCTACGAAGAACTTCTGTTTCGGATGATGATCATCGGGGGAGTGCATTCTGTGCTCTGCAGTCTGTTGAAACAAAGCGAACGATGGGGGATCGGCATTGCAGTCGGTGTATCAGCAGTGGCATTTGCTTGGTATCACGACCTCCCCTCACCGGGAACCATGCCGGCCCTTCGACTCGTCTTCTATGGAGTCGCAGGGCTCTATCTTGCCCTGATTTACGTCACCCGAGGCTTTGGTATCGCCGCAGGGGCACATGCGGCCTATGACATCGTGGCGACGGCCATGTTGCCCCTTCCTGACTAGAAAAATAGGTACACTTGGGACCCAACCCAAAGAGAAGGAGTCTCCACCATGCGTACTACACTCATCATCGGTTCTGCCGCACTTGCGGCGACCGCGTTCTCCGGCTGCTCCAGCCAACAGGCAAGTACAGGTAACGATTCGATGTCGGCAACGACAGTCACCGCCACAGCGGCTGCGAGGCCACATCGGCCGGCACCGGACACGCTCACAATCGGCGACACCGCGCCGTCCTACAGCATCGAACACTGGGTCAAGGGCGGAGCGATCTCCGACTTCGAGCCCGGAAACATCTATGTCATGGAATTCTGGGCGACATGGTGCCCGCCCTGCCGTACCTCCATGCCGCACCTCAGCGGTCTTCAAGAGGAGTACGGCGACAACGTCACCATCATCGGCGTCAGCGATGAAGATCTCGACACCGTCACAACCTTCCTCACCAAGAAGGACAAAAGCGACGGCAAGGTCAATGATGACCGAACTCGCTACACGCTGACAACCGATCCCGATCGTTCCACATACAACGCCTTCATGAAGCCCGCCGGACAACGCGGCATTCCAACGGCATTCATCATCGACGGAGATGGACGCGTCGCATGGATCGGTCATCCCATGAGCTTGGACGAACCTCTCTCTGAGATCGTCGCAGGGACATGGGACATCGCCGCTGCACGAAGCGAGCGAGAGAACAGCCAAAAATCCGAGCGAGCCATGAGTGCACTTGAAACCGCGTGGGGTGCGGCGGAAGAGTCCGGCAACTGGCAGCCCTTCGTCGATGCAGTGGACAAGCACATTGCGACCTATGGCGACAATGGCATGCTCGGCAATATCAAGTTCGAAGCCATGCTGAAGGCCGGCGACAAGACAGGCGCATACGCATGGGCCGAAACTCTGGCCAAGAAGAGTTGGGATGATGCACAGGCCCTGAACGCCATCGCCTGGCCCATCCTTGACGAGACACCCACAGAGTGGCAGGATCTCGACTTCGCGCTGAAGGTTGCCAAGCGAGCAAATACGCTCACTGGCGCAAACGACCCGGCCATTCTCGACACGCTCGCACGGGCGTACTGGGAACTTGGTGACAGCAGCAAGGCCATCGCCTGGCAGGAGAAAGCCGTCGAGTACGCGAGCGATGATGGTCCCATGGCCGACTCGATCCGCGCGACGCTCGATCAGTATCGAAGCACGATGGCTACAGCGGAGTCAAGCGGAACCGAGTAGTCACAAACTGAAATCAGATCCGAACCCGCGAGGTGGCGGTCGTCAATTGACGATCGCCACTTCTTTATTACACCGATCGGATTCGTAGATTGCCTCAACGATGGCCTGCACACTGCGGCCCGCTTCGCCGCCGGCGCTGGGTTGTTGTCGAGTGCCAATGGCTTCTGCAAATGCGCGATGTTCGCCAACAAAGGCGTCATCCCACGCATCGGACACATCAATCGATACGACATGGCTCGCCGGGCGGCCCTCTTCGGCGCATCCCATGAGAAGTTCATCGCCCCAGATGTCAAGCGACATCGCGCCAAGATCGCCCTGCAGAACGATGCCATCCGAGATCACCTCTTCCGGAAGGTGCGTCGCCCACGCAACATCGAGATCAAGCCGAAGACCGGATGCGAAGTGCACCGTCGCGCGGATGGAGTCCTCGACATCGAACACACCACCGGGATAAGGCTCAGACCACATGTCGTCATAGACATAGGAGTCACCACCGAAGAGGCTTGAACAATTCCCACTTGCACGCTTGGCCGCGCCGGGTTCAGTGAGAAACTGCACAAGGTCGATCAAGTGCACGCCGATATCAATCAGGCAACCCCCGCCAGACCTTGCTTTCTGAGTAAACCACCCGCCAAGACCAGGGATGCCTCGCTGCCGCAGCAGTGTTGCACGAACATGGTGGATCGAGCCAAGCGCCCCATCCGCAATCAGCCGCCGCGCCGCAACTGAGGCTGGCGCATACCTGCAAACAAATCCAAGTTGCAGGATCCGATCCGAATTGTCTCGTGCCGCAAGCACGGCGTCGCATGCGTCCAGACTTGTAGCCATGGGCTTTTCAAG
>CAZJIB010000019.1:2853-8305 GCA_964546085.1 uncultured Isosphaeraceae bacterium | reverse complement strand
GCCTCAGGAGGATGAACACCCGGAACCTTGCGATGGCCCTGCAGGATCTGCCTCGCAAAGGAAGTTGCAGGGAAGGCCGTCGTGCGGCCCATGCTTGTCTGATCCTTCTGCGGATCGTATTCGTCATAGAGATCCCACTGCAGCCGAACAAGATCGTCGCCCAACAGACCTTCCGCCTGCACGCGCATGACAGTGAGATCCTCCTCACCCGGTTCATAAGCCCAGTGGCCCAGCAAGAGTTTGGATGTGAGATCGATCGGCCTGATAGTGGCATCGCCCACCGTGAGACTGTCTTCACTGAACAAACCCGTCTCCCGGAAGACGCGCATCAGTTCCGCGTGCCCTGGATACCGCATCGTCCGTTCTCGCATGTTGGGAACGGCCAACGTGTCGCAGAGACTCCGCAGACCGTCGGTGTTGAATGCTTCAAGCGTCCCAACCCCCGGCATGTCAATCGCTTCTGTCTCGCTGAGAGCCGGCCGCACTACTACCCTCCCGTCAACCACCAGCCGTGCCGGTCGAATGTACTCCTCCACCACATCGCGAGGGCTGAATGGCGCCTTGTATTCAAATGGCCATCTCCGAACTTTCGGCAGACCGCCGACGACGATATCAATGCTGTCGCATTGATCCAGCGTTGCAACTGCACAGGCCGCCAGAAGATTGCTCATCCCGGGGGCAACGCCGCAGTCCACGATGCACACAACACCTTTCTGCACCGCGGCCTCGTGCAATTGCCTCGCATCCTCGGCCATGAAAGAGATGTCACAACAGGGCTTGCCGGCCTCGATGACTGCGCCGAGGGCGGCCAGACCCAGCCAACTTGGAAGCGCGCCCATGACCAGATCTGCCTCTGATGCCAGTTCGCTGACAATCGATGTGTCTGAGCAATCGGCCCGGCGAATGGCGATCTCGCCGTTGGATCGCTCGGCAACGCGGGCCAGCGCCGCCTCTCCGATGTCAGCAACCGTGACCTCTATCGACGCGTCGGCGGCGAGATCCTCGGCAATGACCGATCCCACCATCCCCCCACCCAGTACGACCACGCGATGTCCCACGCAGTCACCACTTGTCCGCGAGTTCGTCCACCGGCGTCTTTCCACCGCTGCGAACATGGGAGACGGTGGCAATGATCGCCAGGATGAGGGCAACTGCCAAGAGTGCCCAAATGAACCAGCCCGAGCCAGGGAGGCTGTCACCGCCGATCAAACCGACGAACGCGAGGATCGTGCCGAAGGTCACGAAGTAGAGACAGAACAGCCGCACCGTATGACCTGCAGTGGGCTTTTTCTTCCTTTTCGGGGCGTCAGGGTGCCGCATGGGTGATAACCCTCCTCATTGGCCCCACAGTGTAGCGATAACGAAAGAAGCCAAAATAGTCCGCACTTGTCAGTTCACGAATGCGTATGCAGTGCGTAGAGGGGTATGTGAACGCATGGTGGGCGGGAAGCAACAAGATGTTGCAACCGCCCACTTCAAACATGCGGACCGATTGAAGGACCGGCGGAGGCCGGTCCGGCGGGCTCAACTCTGGGGAACATCAGTGAGCCCTTGACAATCTGGACCCTGAAGGCACTTCCTCGCCGAAGTGCCGGCCCACGACCGTACTCGTGGGCCCCCGAGACGCTGGGCGTTTCGGGTCTTGTCAGAGCCGTGGACTTTGTGACCAAGATCGTCGCAAGCCGCTTAGACAAGGAGAGACTGCTGTGTCCGTTACCCCGACACGTGCCAATCTAGTTCTCGAACTCTTCGACGCCTACTACAAGCGCGTCTTCTGCTTCGCTCGGCGATCGCTCGCCCCTGCTGCGGCCGAGGACATCGCTCAGGAAGTCTTCACTCGACTCCTGGAAGTTCGCCGGCTCGAGGAAATGACGATCTCGTGCAGTTATCTCATCAAGATCGCTGACAACCTCATCAAGCGGCAGTACCACAAGACGCAGCGGCAGAACGGCTACATCGACTCCGCCCGCGACGAAGCGGTTCGGGACCTTCGAAACCAGCAGCGGGCCGAACCCACAACGCCCGACTACGACGTAGATGCAGCTCTCGCTTCACTCCCGTCACACGAAGCCGATGCAGTTCGCATGGTCGTCTGCGAAGGTCGAAGTTACGAAGAAGTCTCTCTCTCGCTCGGCGTCCCGGTGTCCACGGTCAATAACTGGAAGTACCGAGGTATCAAGAAACTCCAAGCCGCCGCCGCGGAGTACAAGCACTCTGCCTGACGATTCGGCCAACTCGCCATCCACCCGCCCGCATGGGGCCAGGTTCGCCTGAGCCCCGTGCGGCACTTTTGGACCTTCCTACGGCGTGGGCTCTTCGTTTCGGAAGGCCAGCCTCGCACGGTTGACATCCTGATGAATGTCAAACCAACTGCCAAGCCCCGTCAGCTGCAACGCCTGCGCGACGATGCCCTTCAGTGAAGCGATCTTCACATCGCCGCCCTTCTCGCCCATCTTCTTATGCAGCAGGATCAGGATGCCAATGCCGTAACTGGAGATGTAGTCCAGTTGCGAGCAGTCGACGATGATCCGGCGAACGCCCCCGTCGATGAGTGACTCCAATTGACCGACGAACTCGTCCCGATTTGACCGGTTCAACCCACCATCGGCAACGAGCACCATGATGTCCTTGTCAATCTCGTGGGTACTGAATTCCACGACATCAGGATACACCCTTGCCCTCGTAGAGTTCGTAGCGGAGCAGCCGACAGTCAATGTCCGCATTCAGAAAGGGAACGCGTCGGGAAGCCCGCAGACCCACCGAGGTAGTCCAATCGCGGCTGGTGAAGATGAAACCACCCCATCCCGGACACGATTGCTTGAGGAAATCACCCATTCGTCGGTAGGTTTCGGCGAGTTCGTCACCGCCCAGCCGCTGCCCGTATTCCCCATGCAGGAGGATGATTCCCGGTTCTTTCGGCAGCGGCGTGTCGGCAAAGTCGCAAACTCGAAAGTCAATCAAGTGGTCCACACCCGCCGTGACGGCGTTTCGCCGCGACGCATCCACCGCTTCTGCGTCGATATCGGTCGCGATGATCGGCGGACACGGACGGGCATGCCGCAACTTCTTCGCGGCAAGTCGAGCCTTTCCCCAGACCGCCTCGTCGAAGGTCAACAGGTGCATGAATCCAAAGTTGCCACGCAAGAGACCCGGCACGCGGCCCGTCGCGATGAGAGCAGCCTCGATGGCGATCGTGCCACTACCGCACATCGGAATGACAAGCGGCTGCGAGGCGTCATACCCCGCCTCCATGAGGACGGCCGCGGCGAGTGCTTCCCGCATGGGTGCTCTTCTTGGGATACGGCGATACCCGCGGTCGCTCAACTTCCGCCCTGATGTATCGAGGTAGATGCGGCAACGATCGTCGTTCCAGTACATGTGCACGACCGCGCGATCGCTCTTGGGTCCCGAGTCAGGACGGCGTCCCGCGACGCTGTTGATGCGATCGACAATCGCGTCCTTGAGCCTGACATTCGGAAACATTGAGTTGGTGATCGTGTCATTGCTTACAGTCGACGTAACTGAGACATATCCGTCGGACGCGATAACTCGTTCCCACGGAAGACGAACTGCCCCCTCGTACATGGCCTCAGCATCGCGAGCTCGAACATCCGCAAACCGCTGCAACACATGCAACGCCGTTCGCAGACGCAGGTTCAGCATCATGGCATCCGCCATGGTGCCGCGGATTTCCACGCCCGTGCGATCGGTCGACTCCGGGTCGAATCCCATTGACCGCACTTCCTCCTCCAGATACGGAGCCAGGGTGGGCGGACAGGTCAACCGCAGTAAACGAGGTGGATCGGTTTGCTCGCTCACACGCGTTCCAGCACTTCCGCCACACGATCAGCCACCTGATGCATACAGGCCTCGTCGATCGTGTGGTGCGTCAGGAACTGCAAACTCGTATCCCCGAGCTGCCTCGCAATGGGTAGACGATCCGCAGGGACGAACCCCGCCTCGACAAACGCCTGTTCGCGGTAGATCTCTGGACACGGTCCTTCGAAACATGGCACACCTGCCTCATGCATCTGTTCAAGTATGCGATCCCGCGCCTCGCGGTTCTCGGCGAAGCAGTGATAGCGATACCAGGCATGATTGATCTTCTCGCCCGGCCACGGCGACCGAACGCTACTACAACTCGTGACCGCGTCATGCAGCAATCTGGCGTTGCGGCGCCGCGACTCCAGCCGCGATTGAAGATCCGCCAGTTGCACCCGGCCGATCGCCGCCTGCATTTCCGTCATCCGATCATTGCTGCCAAAGACTGTCTGCTGCCATCGGAACCCCGGCTCATGCTCGGAAGCAAGTGCCATTGCGCGGTCTCGTCCGTGATCGCGCAGCGACCAGAGTCGCTCGTACAACGAGGGGTCATTCGTCGTAACCAATCCCCCTTCGCCGCCGCTGGTGATGATCTTGTCCTGACAGAACGAAAAGCACCCGACATGACCAATGCCGCCGACCGGCCGACCGTTGATCGCCGCGCCGTGCGCCTGCGATGCGTCTTCCACGACGGCGATGTTGTGCGATTCGGCCCACTGCATGATGGCCGGTACATCGCAAGGCCAGCCGGCGAGGTGCACAAGCACAACCGCCTTCGTCTGTGGTGTCCGTGCGGCCTCGAGTGTGGCAGGCGTCAGACACTGCGAATCCACATCCACATCTGCAAAGATCGGCTTCGCCCCCCTGCGGACAACGCAAGCGGCCGACGCGAGAAATGAACGAGGTGTGACGAGTACATCGTCACCCGGACCGACATCGAGCACCTCCAAAGCACGCTCAAGTGCAACCGTTCCGTTGCAGACGGCGAGCGCGTAGTCGACCTCAAATGCCACCGAGCACTCTCTCTCAAAGGACAACACCTCGGTGCCGCCCCAGGCATTGATTCGGCCCGACGCGAGTACCCGATCGACCGCATCCCGCTCCGCCTGTGTGATGATCGGCCAAGATGGAATGTCCAGCGCGGTCCATGTCATGGGCCGCCGTCCTTCTTCGTAATTGGCCGGGCAGGCACACCGACCACAGTTGTGTCCGAGGCGACATCCGCCACAACCGCCGCACCCGCGCCGATCATGGCCCGTTCACCAATGCACGCGCCGTGCCTGATGCTCGCCCCGAGTCCAATCCAGGTGCCTTCCCCGACCGAGACATCGCCACCGAGATGCGCCCCGGGAGAAACATGCACGCCATCGCCCAACACGCAATCGTGATCAACCGTCGCCCCGGTATTGACGATACACCCCGATCCGAGTTTCGCGCCGGTGTTGACCGCCGCACGCGGAAGTACGACCGTTCCCTTCCCAAGAACCGCACCATCACTCACGGCAGCCGACGGGTCAACCACCGTCGCAACCGGGACTCCGAGATCCTTGACCTTCTTGAGCATCGTCATTCGCCGTGCATTGTCGCCGATTGCGATAACACATGCGTCCCCCTCCTGCACGAGTTGCTC
>CAZJIB010000019.1:0-2843 GCA_964546085.1 uncultured Isosphaeraceae bacterium | reverse complement strand
TCCACCAACTGGCGTTTGGTGGCCTGCTCACCATCCTGCACGAGTTGCTCCAGATCATCACATCGCCCGATGACGCTGTCGCCGCCACCATCATCAAGAAAGGCAACGCACCCCCACACACCCATGCGACCGGCCGAGTCGGCTACGACTCGACCATGTCCACCGGCGCCAAGGACAAGCAACCTAGTCATGGCCACGATCCCCGCCCCCGAGAACTTCCTCGGTACTTCCTTGAAACTTGCCCTGTGTCGCATGACCCTCCGCCGACACCTGCCGTACCCGAAACAATTGCAGAACCGTCATCGCGAGGATGCGCACATCAAGCCACATCGAGTGATGGTCGACATACCACACATCCAATGCAAACCGCCGCTCCCACGGAATTGCGTTACGCCCATGCACCTGCGCCCAGCCGGTCATGCCCGGCCGGACTTCGTGCCGGCGGGCCTGCTCCTTTGAGTACAGCGGCAGGTACTCCACAAGGAGTGGCCGCGGCCCGACCAGACTCATGTCACCACGCAGCACATTCCACAACTCCGGAAGTTCATCAAGACTCGCTCGCCGCATGAAACTGCCAAGTGAGGTGAGCCGCCGCGAATCCGTCTCAGGATCGACCTCTGATGCGGTCCCCGACCGCATCGTGCGGAACTTGCAGAGCCGGAAGATCCGGCCGCTGCGGCCCGGTCGCTCCTGCACAAACAGGATCGGCAGGCCCATGGGCACAACAATCAGGAGGCTGAGCAGCACAAACAGCGGCAACAGCAGCACCAATGCCGCCGCCGACACCACGATGTCAAACAACCGTTTCACCGCCGCACCGTATGGCAAACGCTCCCTCGGGACAACCGCCGCGGAATCTCCTTCAGGAGACTCACTTCACACGCCACGCGAGGAAGTACAGACCGCTGATGAGGAGCATCGGCAAGCAGAACAGCCAAGGAGCGCCACCGCGGGCAAGGGTTGGCGCTCCGATGAGCAACGCAAACACAAGAAAGGCCGCAGTGCCAACACAAGGCCATCGCCAAGCCAGGGCCACGACCGCCAGCAACAGCCCGCTGGGAATCAGATGCACAAGCACCGCCAGCGGGCCCTGGCCGACCGCGTCCATTGCAAAGATGCCGAGGAACAACGCAAACAGGATGGCGAGCAGCCGTGGGGACCAGATCAA
This sequence comes from uncultured Isosphaeraceae bacterium, assembly GCA_964546085.1. Classification (GTDB taxonomy): domain Bacteria; phylum Planctomycetota; class Phycisphaerae; order Phycisphaerales; family SM1A02; genus CAZJKE01. The sequence continues at coordinate 1,675 of CAZJIB010000019.1, read as the reverse complement.
CAGCGTGCGAATCGGCTTCTCAGGATCAGGCGAACCGATTCCCACCATTCCCGTATGGTAACTCGATGGCCAATGTCGATTGCATTGGCCCGAGGATTCCCTTGCGTAGCCCACACTCCATTCTTGCCGCCTGTGTGCTGTCCCTCCCCCTTGCTGGACCATGCCTTGGCCAAAACACATGGACAGTTTCTCCATCAGGAAAGGCTGATTTCGCGACGATTCAGGACGCCATTGATGCCGCGACATCCGGCGACACGATTCTCGTGCATCCCGGTGTGTACACCTCGACCGGGAGCGAGGTCGTCAACTTCAACAGCAAGAATGTCTGGGTTGTTGGTGTTGAAGGACCCGATTCGACGGTGATCGATGGTGAGTTGCAACGACGATGCGTGGTCTTCGCTGCCGGCGAGAGCCGTGATGCCAGACTCGATGGCATTGCCGTCTATCGGGGCCACGCGCCTGACGGTGGCGGAATCTACTTTGCGGATAGCTCGCCAACGATTTTCAACTGCCTTGTGAGTGACTGTGAAACGATATCCGATGGCGGCGGCCTCTTCCTCGACGAGGCGGCACAGCCATTGATATCGCAGTGCGTCATTGCACACAATCATGCCAGAGGCAGTGGCGGCGGTGTGTATGCGAGACAATCCATGGAGTGGTTGATTGAGGGTTCGACAGTCCAACACAACACGGCATCACTATTTGGTGGCGGGCTCTACATTGCCAAGAAGAGCAACGGTCAGATCAACGACTCCGTGATAGAAAGCAATGATGCGCAGGACGGTGGAGGACTCTATATCGACTGGTCGATCGTGTCGGTGGACAATACGCGCATCACTGGAAACATCGCCTATACCGGCGCTGGAGTGCACGCTCTGCTGGGTGATGTTGCCACGCTGGATTGTCAGATCGATTCAAACGAAGCAAACACGTTTGGCGGCGGGCTCTACATCAACTCGGGATCAACTATGACCGGTGGAGAGATTCGCGGAAATGTCGCTCCAGCTGGCGGAGGCCTCGTAATTGAGGAAGGAGCCAATCCCGTCATGACTTCGGTTTGGTTCGTCGAAAACGAAGCGGAGAAGGGAGCAGGCGTCCGCGTCAAGAGTGACGCTGACCCAGCATTCATTGACTGCACATTCGAGGCCAATGTCGCAACCGGAGATGGTGCTGGCGTCTACTGCGACAACAACAGTTGGCCGGAGTTTCTTGGCACGGTGTTCAGGGACAACGGCGCCCAGCGGGGCGGCGGCATCTTTGCCTATGGGAACCCCTTTGGCAATCCCTCCGGGAGTTTCCCATCGATCTCATCTTGCGAGTTCAGGGGGAACCAGGCGGAAGCGGGCGCGGGACTCTACAGCGACTCGCACAGCCTCGCCGAAATCGCAAAGACGATGTTCTGCGGAAATGTCACTGGCCATCTCTACGGCGACTGGACTGATATTGGAGGAAACGACTTCCTTGAGGAGTGTGAAGCCCCCTGTCCCGGTGATGTTGACGGCGATGGTGATGTCGGTGTCAATGACATCCTGGCAATCATCTCACTCTGGGGTTCCAACGATCCAGCTGGCGACCTCAACGGTGATGGACTCGTCGGAACCGATGACCTTCTCCTGATCCTCTCGCAGTGGGGATCGTGTCCGTAGAGGAACCTAGAAGGTCGAAAGAAGAGAGG
>CAZJIB010000018.1:0-44880 GCA_964546085.1 uncultured Isosphaeraceae bacterium | reverse complement strand
GGTCGTCGGCGGGCAAACTTGGCAAGTGGCTCCTGTACATGTCCTATCAATCATCTGCCATTGACATTTCGAACGCCATCCTCTGGGCACAGTGGCTTACGCTCTGCGAAACAGGAAACAGCCAGTGGGCGATGCGGAACCTCTACGAGACGCAACTGCTCGGCGATCCGGAAATGCGGGTCTGGACGGAGAACCCGAACCCCTATGCAATCGTCGAGTATCCGGAGTCGGTGATGTCCAGTGCGACCTATATCAATGTTGTTGTCGGAAACATTCCGCGAGGCGGTGGTGACCCTCCACCAATTGTGGCACTCTCCATGAATGGGGAATCGCTGGGCAATGCCTTCACCAACGCGGCGGGTGAGGTCAGCATTCCAGTCAGCCTTCCAGGTGCGGGCACCTTGACGATCCGCGCCTGGAACGATCTCTCGCAGGCCCTTGATGTGGTGGTGGAAGTTGAAGTGGTTGACGACGCCTGCACGGGCGACTTGGACGGCAACAACGAAGTGGATGTGCAGGACATCCTGCTACTCATCGCGGCGTGGGGCGACTGCCCCGCGGGGGACGCCTGCGCTGCCGATCTGAACGGTGACGGCACCGTTGCTGTGCAGGATGTGCTCATCATGATTGGTGCCTGGGGCGAGTGCCCCTGATCTCGGCACTATGATGCCCGCCGAATGACGCCGGCGACAACCAACGAGACGCACAGAGGCACACTGATGCCGTGGGTTGTCTGGTGCATCGGCACGCTCTACTTCCTGTTCGACTACACAAATCAGGTCGTCCCAGGAGCGATGCAGTTCGAACTACGGCATGCGTTCGGGGCAACCGCTTTCGAGTTTGGCCTCATTGCCGCCAGTTACTTTTACATCTATGCGGCGATGCAGATTCCCGTGGGCATACTGGGCGATCGGTTCGGCCCCAAACGTCCGCTTGCGGTCGCCTCCATTGTTGCGGCGACGGGCTGCATTCTGTTTACGCAGGCTGACTCATTCGCCACAGCAACACTCGCTCGCATGTTGATCGGCATCGGTGCATGTTTCTCGTTTGTGTCGGTGTTGATGCTCATTCGAAACTGGTTTCCAAGCAACCGGTTCTCTCTGCTGATCGGCCTGACGAACATGGCGGGGATGATCGGCGCAATTGGCGCCGACAACATCCTCTCGCATCTGGCCATGCCCGAACATGCCGGTTGGCGGAATACGATTGCGGGCCTCGGCATCGCTGGCGGCATCATTGCGATCGGCATCATCTTCATTGTTCGCGACGCCCCACCAAGCGTGTCGAGAATAGCTAAGAGCAGTGCTACTGAGCGTGGAATCGCATGGAAGTATCTCCGCGTGATTCTTCGTTCGCCGCAAACGTGGATCAACGGCGTGTACGCGGCGACGATCGCAACGACCTTCATGACCTTCGGCGCCGCGTGGGGTTCGCTGTTTCTTCGCCGCGGATTCCATTTGTCACCGGAACAGGGCGCGAGTCTGGCGTCGCTGGTCTTTGTCGGCGCAATTCCTGGAAGTTTCTTCTTTGGTTGGTTCTCCGGGAAACTGAAGCGACGAAAGTTGCCGATGATCATCGGGGCAGCGGGTGGACTCACTTCTTTCCTGTTACTGGCCTATGGGATCGGGGATTCTGTCTGGCTGGCTCGCATCCTCCTGTTTACGATGGGTTTCTTCTGCTGTGGCAATGTCGTGGCGTACGCGCTTGGCGACGATCTGAGCCCCAGAGGAGGCGAGGGTATCGGGCTTGGGTTCGTCAACACATGCCTGATCGGCGGCGGCGCTGGTTTCGGCCCGCTCATCGGCCTGTTGCTTGACTGGCAACACCCCGTGTCGAAAACGGGCCACACGCTGTACACGATGTCCGAGTTACAGATCGCCTTCCTTCCGTTGACGATCTGCCTGTCCTTGTCGCTGCTCGCGTCGTTGTTCATACGCGAGACCCACTGTCAACAGCGCACATGATTGTGCTTGCCGTCGGCGGGATCGGCGGGCGCGGGATGGGACAGATGATGCCCGGCGTCGACCGCTTTCTTCAAGTCCATCAGCAACATGTCGGCCATGTCCCAACTCATGCCGCAGCGAACCACGATCCGCAGCACGGCGAGATCCGAACGATTGTCTGGGAATGTGTAGGCCGGCAGTTGCCAACCGTTGTATCGCATGTGATCCGAAACCTCGAAGACATTCACCTTGTCGGCAAATTCATCCTTGACGGAAAATGCGAACACCGGAATGTCATCGCCGCGCGAAATCAAATTGAACGGTCCCATCTTTTCTATCTGGCTTGAGAGATGCATCGCCACATCCCGAGACTTGCTGTGGACTGCCGTGTAGCCTGCGCGCCCGAGCCGAATGAAGTTGTAGTACTGGGCAAGGACCTGATTCCCGGGTCTTGAGAAGTTGATTTCAAACGTGGGCATGTTGCCGCCGAGGTAATTCACCTTGAAGACGAGGTCATCCGGCAGATCGCTCTTGTCCCGCCACGCCACCCAGCCGACACCTGGATACACCATGCCGTACTTGTGCCCCGAGGTGTTGATCGACTTGACGCGATCGAGTCGGAAGTCCCAGACGAGGTCCGGCTGGAGAAACGGCGCGACCATGCCGCCGCTGGCACCATCCACATGGATGGGAATGTCCCAGCCCTTTTCCTTGTTCAACTTGATCAACGCGTCATTGACGCCCTTCACGGGTTCGTAACTGCCATCGAATGTTGAGCCCATGATGACGACGATGCCAATGGTGTTCTCGTCGCACAGTGCGATGGCTTCGTCGACACCAAGGTGATACCGCTCGCCCTCCATGGGGACGAGACGCTGCTCGACGTCCCAGTACTTGGCGAATTTGTGCCAGCAAACCTGCACATTCACACCCATGACGATGTTCGGCTTGTCCGTTTGTTTGCCTGCTTCTTTCATTCTCTCCCGCCACCGCCACTTCATCGCCATCCCCGCGAGCATGCATGCCTCGCTCGAACCAACTGTCGACGTGCCGATGGAGTTGGCCTCGTCCGGTGCGTTCCAGAGATCGGCGATGATGTTGACGCAGCGTGCCTCGATCTCGGCGGTTTGCGGATACTCATCCTTGTCGACCATGTTCTTGTCGAATGTGTCGGTCATGAGTTGGCGGGCCTGCGGCTCCATCCAAGTCGTGACAAAGGTTGCGACATTCAGCCGCGAATTGCCGTCAAGCATCACTTCGTCGTGAATCAACTGGTATGCGATGTCCGCCGACATTTCATTGTCCGGCATCCGGTACTTCGGTACGGTCGTGTCCAGCGCTCCCGTGCCGAATGACGGTCCCGTAACTTCATCTCGCCTGTCTGCCGCCACCTTCTCGTACATCGTTTCACTCCTCTTTGTACTTCCGAGTTCACTATGTCTTGGGCGGCGATTCAAGGTGGACATAGAGCCGTCGCCATGGATCATCACTCACAATACGCCAGCGATGCCCCTTGCCTTCAAGATCCTCGGCCAGGAACACATCGCCCGGCCGCACAGTCAGCCGCTCCCCGTTTCCGAATTCAAATTCAACTTCGCCGTCCAGCGTGACCACGAGTTGCCTGCGCGGTGCAGCGTGCCAGTCGTACTCCCCGCCCGGCTCAGTTTCCGCCAGCCGCACGCTGTGGCATTCAATGTTCTCGCTGACATGGGTGCCGTGACCGTGATCGGCCGCGCCGATCGACCAGGTGCCGAGGCGCGAAACAAGGTCGGCGTCCGTACAGAATCGAACGAAGTCGAGGTTCATCGGTTGGAGGCCCCTCTCAGCCGCCGGTGGCGATGATGGCGTTCTTGATCTGCCAGAGCGCGGTGGCGATGCAGGTCAGCATCAGAAGATGCAAGATCGCGTAGATGCACTTCCATGGACACTTGTTCTTGCCGCTGCAACACTCATTGTTTGCGTCACTCATTGGGTACTCCTTCGGGCGGTGATGCTACACGGTGGAGACCGTCGCCGCCAACAAGACAACCGCGGCTGACTGGAATCCCAATCAACCGCGGTATCAACGCCCCGGGGGGAGTCCTCGGAAGTGGGCCGGAAGTCCCCCATGCCACCCAGCAGGGCTCGAAACGACGCGAAAGCGAAACACGTCGCATGAAACACATGCGTCATCGCTGCTGGGCAAGGCAGTATTTTTGAGAGTCCCTCTCTATCGGCCTGCTAGACCGTCAACACGGGGACCGTAGCGAATTTCCCCCCGAGGATGGCTTGGGAGTCTGCGCCAAGCCAGTTCTCCAGCAGTGTGGCGTACACCTGCCGGAAGTCCGTGTTGAAGATCAGATCGCCCTGATCCAGACGGGACATCGAGGGATGGGTGCCGAGAAGCCCTGGCTTCACCGCCTCGCCCATGAGGTACATCGGGGCGGCCGTGCCGTGGTCGGTGCCGGCACTCCCGTTCTGCGCAACCCGCCGGCCGAATTCGCTGAAGACCATCGTGACGACGCGGCCGCCGTTGCCCTGCGCCTTGAGATCCTTTTGGAAGGCGTTGAGGCCGTCGCCGAGTTGACGCATGAGGTTGGCGTGCTGATTGAGTTGGCTGGCGTGCGTGTCGAACCCGCCGAGACTGGCGTAGTACACACGAGTACCGAGTCCGTGTCGGATCATCGCGGCGATCATCTGCAGTTGCTGTGCGAGGCTGCTGCCCGGGTATTGCACCAACGGCGCCTTCGACACGGCTTCGCGGATGCGGTCAGAGGAGAGCTGCGCATCGAGCGATGTGCGAACGAGGAAGTCCAGTTGCGAATCTCCGCTACCGCCGCCGGCACGATTGATCTCGTCGTATGGTTTCTCAAGTGCGTCGTCGACGCTGCCGCCGGCCCACCGGAAGAGTTCCTCGGTCTCAAAGGTGACAGGTTTCTGCACCTTCCCTTGCATTGCGTGTGGCGTGTCCCGGCCAATTGCGATCGCCGCTTCGGGATCGGGCGAGCCGCCGCATGTGTTGTCGAAGTATCGACCGATCCATCCATATCCATTTGCGTTCATGCGGGCCGTGTGCCAGATGTCCATGGATGTGAAGTGCGATCGATTCGGGTTCGGGTAGCCAACGCCCTGAATGATCGACGCGACTCCCTCGTCCATGAGTTCCCGAAAACCAGTCAGGTTGGGGTGCAGCCCGACGCCGTCGGCACCAGGAATGGACAACGCCGTTCCGCCGGGACGGTTCGACGAACCGGGTTCGCCGATCGCGATGTTTGGTCGCTTTGTGTAATACTCGCGGGAGCCATAGGGCACGACCGTGTTGAGGCCGTCATTTCCGCCGCCGAGTTGCACCACGACCAGCACGCGGTCCTCCGGTACCCCCGCTCGTGATGACACGAGCGATCCGAGGGGAAGCATTGTTCCAGCCGCGGATCGTTGCATGAACAACGGCACGGTTGCAGCCATTGAGATGAATGCCATGCCCTGTTGGAGAAAGAGCCGGCGGCTCCAAGCTTCGTTCGAGCCAGTGCTGGCACATGAATCGCAGTGGTCGTGGTGGTCCGTCATATCGTCACCTCACGAAAGTTGGTACTCGGGCATGGTGGTGATCAGCGTGAACATGCCGGTCAGTGTTGCATTGTCAATTCTGTCGCCTCGCCCTCGGAGGTAATCCCGAAGCGTCGCCTTGCGGTCGGCGGGCGGGGTGGGAGTTCCCAGATGCACCTGTAGGAGGTGATCGATCATGCTCTCGGGCCTCGGCATGCCGCCAGGCAGGTGCGCCATGGCGTCAAAGCGAGCGCTGTCCGCCTCCCAGGCGTATCCATCCGGCCGCTGTCCGGTCAACAGGAACAGCAGGGTGTTGTGGCGCATGAACATCGTCGAGGTGTTGATCCATGCGCGGCCGCCGTCCCAGCCCTTGACCGAGGGCGGGAAGAACAACCGCTGTCCCATGAGGTCGCCAGCTGTAACGAGCGTTCGCAGGAGTTGCTGCCGTTTGGGCGGATTCAAGGTGCGAACCGCCTGCACGATGAGTTGAATCGGACTCTTGATGACGGCACGATCGTTGACGGGGTCATAGAAGTGTTCCGAGAGAAAGATTGCTCGAAGCACGGGTTTGACAGCCCATCGCCTGCGGCGAAACTCTCTGGCGAGCGCCTTGACGAAGGTCGTTGATTCCTCCGTCTCGCCCTGTGGCAGGTCGTTGACGAAGAACCGGTACATTTTCCAGAGAATGAATTCCGTCGCACTCGGCCGGGCAAAGATCAGGTTGACAAAGTCGTCAGCGTCGAACTGCCCGCGGGATCCGAGGATTGACTTCACTCCGCCGTCATGGTTTCCGGCGCGGAAGACGAACTGGTCATCGTCATAGGTGTACCCGGTGAGCGATCGCGCGCCCTGTTTGATGTCGTCTTCGGTGTATCCCTGGCCTTCGCCGAGCGTGAAGAGCTCCATCAGCTCCCGGGCGAGGTTCTCATTCGGTGCCTGCTTGCGATTCTGATCATTGTCGAGGTACTCGATCATCGCCGGGTCGCGAATGATTCCGCGGACGAGGTCGTCCTTGAAGTTGCCGCACGCATTCGTTCGCAGAAAAGCGTTCTGCAGGAACATGTGATAACTGTCCTCGATCGTGCGATAGCCTGTCGCGAAGTGACCGTGCCAGAAGAGGGTCAGTTTCTCCTCAAGCGGACGCGGCGTTTCGATCATTCGTCGAAGCCACCACTCCTGCATCTCAGCGATCTGGCGACGGTCTTCCCGCTGCCTCCGCTGTCGCTCCAGCCTGAGTTGCTCGACCATGGACTCGTCACCACTCTGGCGGGCGCGGCGGATGTTCTGTCGCTCGGATGATGTTGGCGGCCGCATGATGCCGGATTCAAAGTCATCGACAGCGAGCGGAGCGGGATCCGCAATATTCTCGTAGTCCACGATGTAATCGACCGCTGCCTCGAGGCCCAGATCGGCAAGAGCCTGTGCCTGACGGGGCGTTCCACCGAATCCTGCGCGGGTGAGCAGGTGTCGAGCCTTCCACTGGTCGAACGCCCCGGGGTCCAGCGGTTTGAGCGGATTGGCTGTCATATCGCCCTCCATCATCTTGGTACCAAGGTATCCAACGCCACCTCGGACTGGACTATTGCTCCTGACTTGTGCTGATACGCCGCTTTCGCAGGTAGTGTTTGAGGCGAATGGCGTTTCCAATGACCGTGACATCGCTCAGGCCCATGGCGGCTGCGGCAATGAGCGGTCCGTGGGGTCCGAGAAGGCCGAATGCCGCGAGCGGGATGGCCGCTATGTTGTAAAAGAAGGAGAAGAAGAGGTTTTGCTTGATCGTCCGCAGGGTGGCTCGCGCCAGATGTACCGACTGTGCGGCCGCCGACACGCTGTCGGAGGGAATGACGATTGAAGCTGACTCCATGGCGACATTGGTGCCCGAGGCGATGGCGATACCGACATCGGCTGCTGCCAGTGCGGCAGCATCATTGATTCCGTCGCCCACCATGATGGAGGGACGCCGCGCCGCGGAGACTACCGCCGTCTTGTCTTCCGGGCTTGCTTCGGCATGAACATTCTCTTCCGGGATGCCAAGTTCCGCGGCGACCGCCCGCGCCGTTTGTTCACGGTCCCCGGTCAGTAGTTGCACATCGATGCCCAGTGCCTGCAGAGAGGACACCGCATCGGCGGCATCGGGCCGCACCTCGTCTTCGACGCCGAGGCGGCCGATGATCTCGCCATCGACTTCGACCCGGCAGCTCGCTCGGTCGTCCCGAACTACGGAGACATCCTTGTTCTCTACCGTGCCGCGAACACCGACTCCGGGAAGCGCCTGGAAGTTGGTGACGGTCGGCAGGGTGATGCCGCGATCCTTGGCGGCGGTGACGATGGCCGCTGCTATCGGATGTTCACTGGTCGCCTCCACGGCGCCAGCCGTGGACAGGAGCGATTCAGGGGATATTCCGGGGGCGGGGTCGATGTCGGTCACGATTGGCCGGCCAAGAGTGAGCGTACCCGTCTTGTCGAAGATGCAGGTGACTGCGCGGCCCGCTGCTTCAAGTGATGCTGCATTCTTGATCAGGATGCCGCGCAAACTCGCTTCGCCGGCGCCGACCATTACCGCCATCGGCGTCGCCAGCCCGAGCGCGCATGGACATGAAATCACGAGCACCGTTACTGCTGCGACAATGCCGATCCCCGCGTCACCGGCGAGCGACCAGCCGACGATCGTCACGGCTGCAATGACCAGCACGATAGGCACGAATACTGACGACACACGGTCGGCGAGCCGTTGGATGTCGGCCTTGCTCGACTGTGCGGCGGTGACGAGCGTAGCGATTCTCGCAACCGTGGTGTGGCGACCGTCGACAGTCGTCTCGATGACGAGTTGCCCGGATGTGTTCATGGAACCGGCGATGACGGTGTCTCCCGGCTCCTTCGGAATCGGGAGGGGTTCACCCGTGACAATCGCCTCGTCCACATCGCTCTGTCCATCGACGACTGTTCCGTCCACCGGAACCCGACCACCGGGCCGAACAAGAATGCGAACACCCTCGGCGATGTCCGCCGTCGGCACGCGGCTCGTTTCTCCGTCCTCGCCAATGACTTCCGCTTGATCAGGCTGGAGTTGCAGCAACTCCCGAACAGCCGTTCCGGCTTTGGCTGTGGATCGTGCCTCAAGCCAATGCCCGATGCTGATCAGTGCGAGGAGCGCAGCTGCCTCGGTGAAGTACAGGGGTAGATCTGCGTCGTATCCGAGACGCTGGGCGACGAACACCCACATCGAGAATCCCCACGCAGTTGACGCACCCATGGCAATGAGTGTGTCCATGTTGGTGGTATGGCGAAGCGCGGCAGCAATGGCGGAGCGGATGAAGGCAGTGCCGACCAGCACCATCGCGAGCGTCGAGGCGAAGACCATCATCCACGGCAGCCACTGGCTGTCGTGGATGCCAAGTGGACCCGCCAGCCAGTGGAGGGACTCGGCAGGAATCCAGATGGCCCACCCGATGATTGCACGCCGTCGCCACGCGGCCTCGTGGTGCCGTTGCCGTTGTTCTATTTCGGTTGCCAGAGCGGCGGGATCAAGCCCCTCCTCCAAGGCGGTGGCCTCGTACCCTGAGTCGGCGACGGCCTTCTCCAAGGAGGGGATGTCCAGATCCTCGCCGTACACCGCCGCACGGGCCGTCGCGAAGGCGACCTCCGCACGCTCGACACCCGGTACCGCCTCCAGCGCAGTCTGCACAGCGTTGCTGCACGCCGCGCAGTTCATGCCGTCGATTCGTAGATCTACCTGCTCCATGGAAGCGGCATGATAGGCACTATGCCCTACCCGGATATACTGGTGGGATGCGTCTGGCCCTGTCCCATTCCACTGTGTCCCTCGCGGCGATGATCGCCGTCTTGTGCTGTGCAACTGCGGGGGTGGTATCGGTCACCACCAGCGGACAGCAGGTGCATGTCTTCGTGGTGGAACGTGGGGGTGGTCGTCTTCCGGCCCGCGTCAAACAGGTTGCCATTGAGCATGCAGCCAAACTGTCTTCAGCCCCGCAGCGGGTTCTTCTCCGCCGCCCGGTGGCCATCGAAAGTGAACTGCAACGGATGAACCTCCCGCCGCCCGTGGTCTGAGTTTCATGTCGTAGTGCGATCGCCCTCCGGACTCCGGAAGAGAGGGCCGCAAGTTTTTTCACTCACAGGGGGACATTCAATCGATCGAGGTGATGCATGGGTATTCCCGTCGTCGGCACTGTGACCCGCAAGGTCTTTGGTACACGCAATGACCGGTTGGTCAAGCGATACATGCGACTGGTGGATCAGGTGTCCGCCTTTGAGGATGATATTCGCCGGCTCAGCGACGCTGAGTTGCGGGAAAAGACCGGTGAGTTTCTGGAACGCATCAAGGGGGGAGAATCCGCGGATGGGATGATCCCAGAAGTGTTTGCCGTCGCCCGCGAGGCGATGGACCGTGCCGTGGGTATTCGAAACATCTTCGACCCGGACTTGGGTTTTGATCCGGCGACGCTTCCCGAACAGGCGAGGAATCTCTTTGAGGAGGTTGCGGCGACCATCGCTGCTACCGAACCACGCGAGCCGGAGGGCGAGCTGCTGGGGAATGACGGCCCTGTTCCGGCATGGCAATTCGTAGACATGCCGGTCGAACTGTATGAAGCGGTGCGGAGCCTGTACCCGGAGTCGAAGCCACCGTTTCGCGCAAGGCCGTTCGATGTACAGATCATTGGCGCAGTCGTGCTGTATGAGGGGAAGATTGCGGAGATGAAGACGGGGGAAGGCAAGACGATCGTTGCGCCGTTGGCCTGTTATCTCTCTGCGTTGCAGGGTGAGCAGGTCCATGTGGTGACGGTCAACGACTATCTCGTGCAGCGTGACCGGGACTGGACCTTCCCTTTCTTCCGACTTCTTGGTTTGACCGTCGGGGCCATCCATCCCCACCATGCACAGCCGCCGCAGATGAAGCAGCGGGCCTATCACTGCAATGTTGTCTATGGGACGACCAGTGAGTTCGGTTTCGACTATCTCCGTGACAACATGAAACTTTCGGTGGCCGAACAGGTGCAGCGGCACCGGCAGGTTGCGATTGTCGATGAAGTGGATTCGACGCTCATTGACGAAGCAAGAACACCGCTCATTATCTCCGGTTCCGCGCATGAGGGGCAGCCCCGCTATGACCTCGCGGATCGGCTGGCGACGCACCTTCTCGAACGACAGAAACCTTGGGAGGAATCCGATGGCAAAGTCCAGTCATGCCTCGTCACGATCAGTGGCGTCGAGGGTGACATCCGGAATGCGGCGGACAAGTCGAAGATTCCAGCCATGAAGGAGCGGCTGGATGCGGAGAAGGGCCGGCTGCCGGCGCTGGAGGAGGAACGCGATCGGCACACACAATTCTTCGAGATCGAACTCGACAAGAAGAAGGCCACGCTGACGCACGATGGCGTGACCGAAGCCCAAAGAGAGGCGGATATTGGCTCTTTCTACGTCGGCGAAAACATGGATGTGCCCCACCTGCTGGAGCAGTCCATTCGGGCACATACCGTCTACAAGCGGGGCCAGGACTACATCGTTGAAGCGAATGACAAGAACGAGATGGGCGTGGTCATCGTGGACCAGAACACCGGCCGAAAGATGATCGGTCGTCAGTGGTCCGACGGTCTGCATCAGGCGGTCGAGGCGAAGGAGGGGGTGCCGATCAAGGAGGAAACGCAGACCGTCGCGACGATCACCATTCAGAACTTCTACAAGCTCTACGACAAACTTGCCGGAATGACAGGCACGGCAGATACCGAGGCTACTGAGTTCTATGAAATCTACAGCCTCGATGTCGTAGTCATTCCAACGAATGTCCCGGTCATTCGCATGGATCACAACGATCTCGTCTTTACAACTCTCCCTGACAAACTGGAAGCCGTTGTCGATGAGATCCGTGTCATGCACGACATCGGCCAGCCGGTGCTCGTAGGAACCACGAGCGTGGAGAAGTCGAAGGAACTCAGCGACATGTTGAAGTCGAGGCACCGTGTAGATCACGAAGTGCTCAACGCTGAACAACATGAGCGGGAGTCGGAGATTGTCAAATTTGCTGGTGAACTCGGCGCGGTCACGGTGGCGACGAACATGGCGGGGCGCGGTACGGACATCAAGTTGGGTCTCTTTGGCCCTGAAGAGCAGTTGGATCACTGGAAGAAGCGGGATCTCTGCCCACGGGATGTGACGCCGGACATGGACGATGACGAAATCATTCGGCGGGTATATCGACACATCGCACCGAGGGAACTCGGGCTGCGAAAACCCGATGTCGATGCCATGGATGACGATGCCATTCGCCGCGCGTTGCTGGAGCACTGGTGGGCAACGACCTGCTGGTGGGTTGATCCTGACAAGGCGGCGACAATGAAAGACGAGAAGATGATCGCCGATCTCGATCGCAGCGGTGCCTGCATCTTGCATCGATTGAGGCGATTCAGGAATGTCGAGGATCTCGGTGGCCTGCATGTCGTTGCCACAGAGCGGCACGAATCTCGCCGGATCGACAACCAGTTGCGGGGCCGAAGTGGTCGGCAGGGCGATCAGGGGTCAACGCGGTTTTTTCTCAGCCTCGAAGACGACCTCATGAAGATGTTTGCCGGTCCGAGGACGCTGCAATTGCTCAGCAAGATGGGCATGAAGGAAGGGGTGGCGATCGAGCACAACATGTTGACGCGTGCGATCACCAAGGCGCAGCGGAAAGTCGAGGAGCGCAACTTTCTCATTCGGAAGAACATCCTTGAGTACGACGAGGTGATGGACCACCAGCGGCATGTCTTCTACGACTTGCGGCAGGGTGTGTTGGAGGGACGCGAAATCCGTGAGACCGTATTCGAATACATCGAGGAAGCGGTGACGGATTCAGTCCATGATTACCTCAATCCCAGATACAGCGCCAACTGCATGGCTGAGTGGATCCGCGAACACTTGAATGTGGGAATCGATCCAGATCGCATCAAGGGAAAGGATCGCGAAGACCTCCACAAGTTGGTGACCCGGGATGCGCTGGAAGAGTCCTCGAGCAACATTCGGGTGACGATCGGTGAGTACCTTCCCGACACGATTGATCTCGGTGAGGGGAAGATCGCAGAGCGGGATGAAACGACTTGGGACTTCAAGGGGCTCGCGGACTGGGCTGCTGCGATGTGGGAGAGTGACTTGGCAATCAGCGAAGCGATGGAGATGGGGCGAGAGGAGATCATCCATCGAATTGAACAGTCCGCCGAACAGAAGATCCGTGCGGCGGATCTCTCGCCGCTCGATCCTTACCTTCTTCCGGATCACGCCCGAGGGGAACTCGCCACATGGGTGACGGCGAAGTTTGACATTCAATGCGAGGCGGGCGACTTTGTTGATCTTGAGCCGGAGGAAGCGGTCGATCTGGTCATGACGCGGGCGATGGAAGCGTATGCCATTCGCGAACGCGACTACCCGATCGACTTCGCGATCGAGATGACGGGCATGCTCATGCAGCAGGATCCGGACCGCGCCCTCAAACAATTCTGCCACTGGGTCAAGGTCAAGTACGACCTGGATTGGACGCCGGGGACGCTCCCATCGAGCAATCCGGCGGATTTGAAGGAATTCCTCCTGGAGGAAGCGAAACGGTGGGACGACGATCGCCGCCTTCGTCGCGCAACACAGGTCGTTGATGCTGCGAGTGATGATCTTCCCGGGTGGTTGCAGGAGCACTGGAATGTCGTGCTGACCGAAGCGAATCACGAAATGATGGAAACCGATTCGGTGGGCATGGTCGACGCGAAGATCAAGGAAGTACAGCGGGCGGAACTGACGCAATTGGAGCGAAGTGTGCTCTTGCAGATCTTCGACGCGACCTGGAAGGACCACCTCTACCAGATGGATCAGGCCCGCGAGTCGATTGGCTTCCGATCATTCAGTCAGCGCGATCCGCGGATCGAATTCAAGCGGGAAGGTGCGAGGCTCTTTGACGAGATGTTCCAGCACGTTCAGGATCGCGTGACGGATCTGGTTTTCCGCGCCCGCATGTCGGTTCGGCCGCGGATGCCGCAGCAGGGTCCGCCTCCGGCTCAGCGGCCGCAGCAACCCCCGCAGGAACAGCAGGAGCAGCAGGAGCAGCAGGAACAACGGCAGCAGCAGGTCATGCGGCGGCCGAAACCAGCAGCCGCGACGCAGGCGGTGCGGGCGGCTACGGCAGCGGCGGCGGAGAAGGGCGGCAGCGACTCGCTTACCGTTGGCCGCAACGAACCTTGTCCTTGCGGTAGCGGCAAGAAATTCAAGAAGTGCTGCGGCGCGAAGTAGGGTGTCCGGTACCGGTGCCAGACGCCGGTGTCAGACACCTCTGGTGGCGAATGCCCAGGTGAGGAATACGACGACAGGAAGTGCTGTCAGCCACGCCGCATCGCGGATGTATCCGGCCTCGAGGAGTGGAAGCGAGAACAGGATGGCCACAGCGAACAACGCGACACGCATCGGCGTGAGGCGCCGCCCGGTCCACATGAACATCGCAACCATCGCGGGGAAGATCAGTCCATAGAAGACGAAGAACCGCAGGTAGTCGTCTACTGCCGTGAAGGAATCGGCGTACTCACGATGGGCAATGGCGATCGCCGCCCCAGCGAGAATCACCGCAGCGATGCGAAACGCCCATCGTCCCCCCGCCTCCCGGAAGTGCGCGCCGACGGTAAACGCTGATTGTGTGATCATGTGGATCGCGACCACGCTTCCAACGCCGACAATGATGACATCCCGGTACAGACAGGTCAGCCCGATCATGATTGCAAAGGCGACGCCGAACACCGCGAAGGCATGCTTGCTCGGTGACTCCTGCATGGCACGGTGGAATGTGGGGTCGAGATAAGGGCAGAGCAGAAACCCGAATGATGTGATCGGCAACAGCCAGATCACCTCCTGCCAGGGCCGCGTTCCTTCCGCGCCGAGGTCTTGTGGCAGCAGCGTCACCGCCGCTGCGATTGACAACGCCCAGATGCCTGCCGCAAGGAGGGGCCAGAACCGCGTCGGCAAGGCAATCAGCGCGAGACCAATGAGTACAACGCCGCCAGGCAGGGCGATGGACCATGTGGTGTCCAGTGATGGCATGTACCAACGGGCGATCATGGCGAGAAACAGGGCGTGAAAAGAGATGGTGACCGCGGCAAAGACCTTCATCGCACCGCGATACCGCTCCACCATCCGCCGCGACCGATCTGGCGTTGCAACGACATACCCGAACGCAACACATCCAATCAGGTTTGGAACTGCAAAGAGAAGGAGCCCTGGCCAGCCGTACCGATGCAACAGAACGATGGGCAGAAAAAGCCCAATGCACCATGTCCAACTACAGGTCAGGTAGAGCCCCCAGCCAGCGGTTTGAATGCTTCGCGATGCGATCACGAATCGGCGTTCAGCTTCTCACGACGCTTGGTTCGCTCGCGGACCAGCGCCTTCGGCGTGCAGTGGAACGTGATGTCACACCTGCCGACCCGAACTTCCCGTCCACGTTTACGAAGCGTCTGAGTGATGGCCATCTGGAACGACAGGTTGAACTCGCCACCCTTCGACATCTGGGATTGCAGATCGGCAACGATGTCCTCTGCTTCGAGTACATGGTAGACGGCTGGTCCGTAGCATGGCCGCAGGAAGCGGTACGCCATGTCCTTGCAGACGACGGCATAGTCGCTTCCGCAGTGTTTGAAGAGGAACATGCCGGCCGCCACCTCGCTGTTTCCCAGGAGGGCGGCACCGGCCATCGCGTTGTAGAAGTTGCGGTTGGAACGCTTGAAGGGGAGCACCGCGCTGAATCGATCGGCACTGATTCTCCGCATCGTGATGCCGCTTCGAAAGGCGAAGGGCAGCCAGATCAGGGAGCAGACCCGGTGCCAGAAATTGTTCCGGGTGCTCAGGCGGGTAATGAAGGCTTCGACCCGCTCCCAGAAGGATAGTTTCACGCCAGGCAGCTGCTCGGCGGCATCGGGTTGGTCGGGCTTTATCGAGGAGACGGACATGGGAGGAAACAGCGTATCCTAGCAGGCTCCCGCCCTCCGGCACGGCGTTACCCTTCCACCATGCAGCATCGTCGAATAGCAGTCTGCGACTGGAGCCTCCGAGCGGAAAGTCCAGGAGAGTTGCCAAGTGTGGTGACCGCGTGTGGCCTGCAGGCGGTCCAGTTGGGTCTGGTGCCCGTTGTCGAGAATCCGGCATGGGCAACGGTGCCGCAGATGCTTCGAGATGCGGGTATTGAGATCGTCTCCGGCATGCTTGCAATGGTCGGAGAGGACTATTCGACGCTGGAATCGATCAAGATGACCGGCGGCGTGCGAAGCGACGAGGCGTGGAGCGCTACTCGGGACCGCGCAGCCAAGGTCGCCGACTGCGCCGCCGCGAACAACATTTCGCTGGTGACCTGCCATGGTGGCTTCCTCCCTCATGAAGAGGGAGACGAGCGGTCGATCATGATTGATCGGCTTCGGGAGATTGCCACATTGTTTCATGATCGTGGCGTGGGCATCGCATTGGAGACTGGTCAGGAAACCGCTGAGACACTGGTGCATGTGTTGGAAGAACTCGCCGCGTCGGACGATGCACCGTGTGTTGGCGTCAACTTCGATCCCGCGAACATGATCCTGTACGGCATGGGTGATCCGGTTGCGGCAATCCGGCGGTTGCGTCCGTGGGTGCGGCAAGTACACATCAAGGATGCCCTTGAGACGGAGGTACCCGGCACATGGGGAACAGAGGTGCCGGTGGGGCAAGGTGATGTTGAATGGGCGTCCTTTCTGGCGGAGGTACCTGAAGCGATAGATCTGGTCATCGAGCGGGAGGCCGGACCAAGCCGAGTAGCCGATATCAATGCCGCAGCGAAACTGATACGGGAGGTCGTTCCATGTTGAGGTGGTTCTTTATGTGCATTGTTCTTTTCGGTTGCGTGAGCGCGGCGAGTGCGCGGCAGCCACAGTTTCGCGGTGGAGCAGTCGCTGCGGACCATGTTCTGGCCTCCAAGGCGGGCGTTGCGATTCTGGCTCGTGGCGGCAACGCGGTTGATGCCGCGGTAGCGACGAGCTTTGCCTTGAGTGTGACCCGCCCGTTCTCCTGCGGTCTCGGTGGCGGTGGGTTCATGGTCATTTGGGATCCGCATCGCGGAGCGTTCGCGTTGAACTATCGCGAGGTTGCGCCGAAAAGCGCAGATCCGGGGATGTACGCCGCTGCAGATGAGAATTCACCGCCGCCGAGTCGATACGGCGAAGCGGCAATCGCCGTTCCGGGAACAGTGGCCGGTTTGCTGGCCGCGCACGAGCGATTCGGGCGGCTCTCTCGTCAGGAGGTTCTTGCGCCGGCGATCGATCTCGCTGTTCGCGGTTTCGTTCCGGACAAGGCATACCGTGCGGCGATTGAAGGAGTCAGAAAGAGCAGAGATCGAGTGCCCGGCATCGAGACATACGCTGATGCAGTGCTCGGCACATTTGACCAGCAGGATCGCATTCGTTTGCCCCTTCAGGCTGCCGTGCTTCGCCGGATTGCACAGGAGGGTCGGGAAGGATTCTATGGCGGTGATGTGGCGTTGGCCATGATTGAGTCAACAAACGGCCGCTTGACGATGCGCGATCTGACCGATTACATGCCCCGCTGGGAGGAGCCGCTCGTCGCGGATATTGGTGACGAGCTGATGCTGATCGGCATGCCGCCGCCGAGCACCGGAGGCGTGGCGATGGGCCAGTTGCTGGGGATGCTTCATCGGTTGGGGGCGGCGCAGATGGATCGAGACAGCCCTGCGACAGTCCACGTGTTGGTGGAGTCGATGAAGCATGCATTTGCCGATCGAGCGAAACACATGGCGGATCCGCAGTTCGCACATGTGCCGGTTTCTGATCTGTTGGATCCAACCTATCTGGATGAGCTTTCGTCGCGTGTGCGATCGGACCATACGCTGCCGGGTTCGGCGTATGGAAGTGTGGCTCCGCCGCCCGACGACAGCGGGACGAGCCACTTGAGTGTTGTGGACGGAGAGGGTGTCGTCGTCGTGTGTACGGAGACGATCAACACCAGCTTTGGTTCATTGGTGCTCGTGCCGAAGTTCGGCTTTACGCTCAACAACGAAATGGACGACTTCACGACCGTGGCCGGTGAAGCCAATGTCTATGGGCTTCGACAATCAGATCGAAACCTTCCTGAACCAGGAAAACGTCCGATTTCGAGCATGTCGCCGACGATCGTGTTGCGAAGTGGCAAACCGGTTCTGGCGATCGGCGCGTCGGGTGGACCTCGCATCATCACTGCGGTCGCGCAGGTGTTGATGGACATCCTGTGGCGGGGCGATGATCCGGTTGATGCCGTTGCGCGGCCGCGTATCCATCACCAGTGGATGCCGGACGCTGTTGTGGTGGAAGAGGACTGGGACGATGCGGAGTTGATCGCGGCGTTGGAGGCTCGTGGACACGATGTCACGCGCCGTACCCATGTCGGCGTGGTGCAGGTTATCGAGATTACACCTGATGGCATGTTGCGACCGGCGTCAGATCCTCGCAAGGGTGGCCGGCCGGCTGGAATAGATTGACCGTTCAAGCGCCGAGCGTGTACCGCACGAATCTCTTGATCGACACGCCATCGGGAAGGAGATCCTTGATGGTCTGTGTTTCGTCAAGCACATACTTCTGGTGCAGAAGCGTGTTTTCTTCGAAATGCTTGCGGACTTTTCCGTCCGCGATTTTCGCGGCGATCTCGTCGTTCTTACCAGCTTCGCTGGCGTCGGCGAGAGCTTCGGTGCGAATGCGGTCGATGTCTTCCGAGCAAATGTCATCCTCACTGATGCCGGCCGGGTCGTGGAAAACGATGTGTTGGCAGATGCCCTTCAACAGATCACCGTCGGTGTCGCCGTCCACTTGTATGAGGCATGCTCGTTTCCCATCGTGGTGGATGTACTGGCCGAATGACCCTCCGGAGAGTCGGTATCCGCGGGCGAAGTTGGCATTTTCGCCGGTTGTAATGCGGACTTCATCCACCATCTTGGTCATGCCTTCGCAGGGCGAGACATCGCCGTCACTTTTCGAGAGCGCGAGGTTTGTTACTGCGTCGACCATGGCCATGAATGCTTCTGTTCTCGCAGTGAAGTCGGTTTCCGTCTGAATCTCCACGATGACGGCGGCGTTGTCGTCAAAGGCGATGCCGATGCGACCCTCGCCGGTGGCTCGCTCGGTCCGCGTGTCCATCTTGTCTTTGCGGCTCTCTCGCAGCCAAGCTTCGGCGGCGGCCATGTCACCGCTCTGTTCTTTGAGGGCTTTCTTGCAATCCATCATGCCCAGGCCCGTCTTTTCGCGGAGGGTCATGACATCCTTGGCGGTGAAACTCACGGTGGTATCTCCGATGGTTTGGGTCATTTCGTCTTGTCCTCGTTCCCGCCTTCCGCCGTGGCGGGTACGGGTTCAGGTGAGGCATCTGGGGCGGCGTCCGAGGGGGTCGGGGATTCCGGGGGGGCCGGAGACTCCGGGGTGTCCGGGGATTCCGCGGACTCCGGGGGGTCGTCTGCGCGGAACGCCGTTCGCGATGATCTTCGGGCTGGCTTGTCGTCGTCACTGTCGGCGCCGTTGGACTGTTCTGCCTTCTCGGAGGCTCTTCGGCCTTCGAGTCCCATTGCGACGCTTTCCACGAGGTCGCTGATGATGACTTCGATTGACCGAAGCGAGTCGTCATTTCCGGGGATCGGGATGTCGACCAGGCCGGGGTCACCGTCGGTGTCGATGAGGCCGATGGTTGGAATCTGCAATGCGGTTGCTTCGCGGAGCGCGTTCTTTTCGTTGTTGGCGTCGACCACGACCATGGCGCCGGGCAGCTTGTCCATGTCGCGGATGCCGCCGAGGTTTCGGGTGATCTTCCGTTTCTCCCGCATGAGTTGGGAGGTCATCTTCTTTGAGTAGGAGTCAATCTCGCCGCTTCGAACGAGTTCCTCGAGTTCGATCAATCTGCCGAGTCGCTCGCGAATGGTCTTGAAGTTCGTCAGTGTTCCACCCAGCCACCGTTCGATGACCCAGGGCATGCCAGCTTCGCTGGCGAACTTCTGGACGGCTGCGCGGGCCTGTCGTTTGGTGCCTACGAACACGACATCCTTGCCGCCTGCGACGGTGTTCTGGATGAACTTGCGTGCACGCAGCAGACCGCGGACGGTTTCTCGTATGTCGATGATGTGGATCCCGTTGCGAACGCCCCAGATATAGGGCTTCATCTTGGGGTTCCAGTTGCTTCTGCGTTGGCCGAAGTGGATGCCGGCCTCGAGAAGGCGTGAAACGATATCGTTTGAGGTGTCAGCCATGGTGGCTCCGTGCAGCGGTCCCGGCGGAAAGGTGGGCATTGGCCTTCCGCCCGAGGGGGCTTCATGAGGAATCAGATCGTTCTGCCCCTGCGATGCCCATGCTGCTGAGGCCCACGCTCCCCAGTGGAGCGAAGTCCCGCATGATAACAGAAACGGTGTCAGAGACTCTCTCTGGTTACGTTTCCACCAAACACTGTTGCGATGGCTCTTCCGGTGACCTTCCAGCCGTCGAACGGGCAGTTTCGACCGGCAGATTGGAACGACGAGGCGTCGATGGTCCATGTCTCGGTTGGGTTGATCACCGTGATGTCGGCGTTGCCCCCGACCTGCAGGCGACCCAGATCGGAGCGGCCGATCAGGTCGGCCCCGTTGCAGGTCATCATTGCGAGCATTCTGGGCCAGTTCAGTGGACCTTCGTGGATCAGGGCCTTGGCGTACAGCGGCAGGGCGCACTCCAAACCGACGATGCCAAAGGATGCACTTGAGAACGGGCGATCTTTTGACTCCTGCGGGTGGGGGGCGTGGTCCGTGGCAAGAATGGTAATCGTGCCTTCCGCGATGCCGGCCTTGATCGCGTCGATGTCGGATTGATCGCGAAGCGGTGGGTTCATCTTTGCGGCTGTTCCGTGGGCGCGAATGGTTTCGGTGGTGAGGAGCAGGTGGTGCGGTGACGCTTCACCGGTTGCTCGTTGGCCTGCCTGTTGTGCGCGGCGGATGAGGGCAACGCTGTCGCCGCTGCTGATGTGTTGGCCGTGCCAGGCGCAGCCGATGTCAGCGTTCAGCCGAAGGTCCCGCTCGATGATGGCGTGCTCGGCTTCGGGCGGCCAGGGTGCAAGGCCCAGATCCTGCTGTACGTCACCTGGGTGCATGACGCCGTCCCCTGTCATGGCGGGATCCTGGCAATGCTGCATGACGCAGCGATCGACCTTCGCTGCGGCGGTGAGTACGGCAGTCATCATTTGCTCGCCGCGGATTACAACGCCGTCATCTGAGAACCCAACGGCGCCAGCTTCGGCCATGGCCGTAATGGGGGCGATGGTTCGTCCCGCTCGTCCGAGCGTTGCCGCAGCGACGGGCAACACGCGACACGCAGATGTGGCCTTTCCGCATTCAATCGCTTCCGCAACTGCCGTGGGCGAATCGACCGCGGGAGTTGTATTCGGCATCGTGCAGACGGTGGTGAATCCTCCTGCCGTCGCTGCTGCTGCGCCGCTTGCAATAGTTTCCTCGTGCCTGCCCCCGGAGGGTTCGCGGAAGTGCACATGCGTATCGATCAGGCCGGGGCAAACGATGTGTCCCTCGCAGTCGATGATTTGGTCGTGGGAGGCGGCCTCTATCGGTGTTGGCGAGATGGATGCAACGCAGCCGTTGTCAATCAGGACATCGGCCGTTGCGTCGTGGCCGGAGGCGGGGTCGATGACGCGGCCGCCGCGAAGGAGGAGAGTCGTCACGGGTGACAGTCTACCCATGAAACAGGCCCCGCCGATTGGCGGGGCCTGTTGGGTTCGTTCATGTGCAGCGAATTACTTGCTGCCGGAGAGGGGGCAGCCAGCTGCCTTGGACTTGTTGCAACCGGCGGCCTTGCTGGCCTTGTTGCATCCAGCCTGGCCCTTGCCCTTGCAGGTTGCGGGGTCGCAGTTGGCAGGGTCGCAGTCTTGGGCGGCTGCGGGGCTGACCTTTGCCTTGGCTGCGCAGCAATCCGATGCTGCACCAGCTGCGGCTGGCTTAGTTTTTGCTTTGGAGGGGCAGCAACTGGACATTGCACCAGCTGCGGCTGGCTTTGCCTTGGAGGAGTCGCAATTCGACTGGGCGTCGCACTGGCTGGCGCAGGTTGCTGTGGCACTGACTTTCTCAGTCTTGTTACATCCGGCAATTCCGACCGCAAGAATGGCGGTGAGGGTCATGGTAATGAGGTGCTTCATTGGTAGACAGAACTCCTGTAGAAACGTGATTGCTTGGGAAACTGAACGGCTCATGGTATCGCTACGCAGAAAGGAGGGCAAGCGAATTCTTCTTCTCTGGCGTTTCCTGCGTAGAATCGCCATACGCATGACTTCCCCGGATAATGCCAGCGAATTCTCCAATTGGCGTGAGGAATTGGCGATCCTTGCACGGGGGCTTCCGGAGGAGCCCGGCGTGTATCTCATGAAGGATCGGGACGCGTCGGTGTTGTACATCGGCAAGGCGGGTTCACTTCGCAGCCGGGTGGGGTCTTATTTCACACTGTCGGCCGATCTCGGACCGTGGAAGCAAGGCATGTTGCCGCTCATCCGGGATGTCGAAACCATTCCCTGTGACACGGAGTGGGAGGCTCTTCTGCTCGAAGCGAGGCTGATCAAGGATCATCGGCCGAAGTACAACACACTTCAACTCGACGACAAGACCTATCCCTATTTGGTCGTGACGACGCGAGAGGATTTCCCGGCGGTGTTTATCACCCGTAATCCAGCCGATGCGCGGTATCGCGGCGGGCGAATTCTTGGGCCTTTCACTTCGTCAGGGCCGCTCAAGGAAGCCGTGTACCTGCTTCAATCGGTGTTCAAGTTCAGAACTTGCACGCTGCACATTCACGAGGGCGATCCCGCGAATCGCCGATTTCGCCCCTGCCTCCTGCACGCGATCGACCGGTGTACGGCGCCATGCGCCGATCGCATTGAGAAGAGTGAGTATCGCAAGGACATTGATGGGTTTCTTCGGTTCCTGAGTACGCGGCGGGCGGCCATGCGGCGTTCTTTGCAGGAGGACATGGAAGCCGCCTCTGGGAAGCGCGATTACGAACGCGCGGCTACGCTGCGCGATCAGTTGCGGGCCATCGAGAAACTCGATGAGCGTGCGCGGCCGAATGATCCGTGGCAGCCGGAGGTCACGATCTTTGCGACCGACCCCGACAAGTCGATGCAGGCTCTGCAGCGTGCGCTCGATACGCAGGACGAGCTCCGTTGTATCGAGGCGATCGACATTGCGCATCTGCAGGGTGATGAGACGGTCGGGTCGAAGGTGTGCTTCGTCGATGGAAGGCCGTTCAAGGACGGGTACAGGCAGTATCGCATCCGGACGACGGACAACGACGACTACGCTGCGATTCGGGAGGTAGTTGCCCGGCGATACCGGGAGGCCGGAAAGGGACTGGAGTTGTTCCCGGATCTCATTCTCATCGATGGAGGCCTCGGGCAGTTGCACGCGGCGATGGTGGCATTTGCAGGTTTGTCCTCTCAGCCACCGCTGGTCGCCAGCCTTGCCAAGCGAGAGGAGTTGATCCATGTGCAGGGGAACCCGGAGGCGATTCGATTGGGCCGCGAAAACCCAGGCCTCCGGCTGTTGCAGGCGATTCGTGATGAAGCCCATCGGTTTGCCCAGCGATATCACCACCTGCTTCGCCGCAAGCGTGTGCTTGGAGAGGATGAGGGGTGATGTTGCGGATGGACAAGGCGAGCGGAGCCACGTGACCTAGGCCGGGGAGGGAATTGCCCCGCCAGCGGCCTCACCGGCGTCATCCGGGTTCGGTTCAGCAGGCGGCACATCCGGTGTTGCCTCAGCCTCGGCGTCCAGCAGGTCGCTGACGGTTGATCGCTCGATGGTCTCGCCGCGCATGATGGTCGCCAGTTCGTCGCCTTGCAGCGTTTCGTACTTCAAGAGCGCCTCGGCGACATCGACGATCTTTTGCCAGTTCTCTTCCACAAGTCGCTCGGCGTCATGATACGCCGAGTCAACCAACCGCTTCACCTCTTCGTCAATGATGCGGGCGGTCTCGGGGGAGTAATCACGCTCGGAAATCAGTGACTCGCGGGATTCATCCGGGCCGTACTTGATGAAACCAAGACGCTCCGACATGCCCCACTCAAGCACCATGTGGCGAGCATATTCCGTTGCCATGCGAATATCCATGGCTGCGCCACTCGACACATCGCCGGTCTTCCGCTTCTCGGCAATTCTGCCCGCGCACAAAACTCGCAGGGTGGATTCGATGAACCTTCGGTTGAAGAAGTAGCGGTCCCGCTCAGGCAGACTGAATGTGGCGCCGCCCGACTGTCCCCGAGGAATGATCGTCACCTTGTGGACTGGGTCTGCGCTCGGTACGAGCATCTGCACCACTGCGTGTCCGGATTCGTGATATGCCGTGGCGATTCGTTCCAGTTCCTGCACCTTGCGACTCTTGTGCGCGCGGCCCCACCGGATCTTGTCGCGAGCTTCGTCGAGGTCCGACTGCTCGACAAACTCCTTGTCTGCCATTGTCGCGAGGATCGCCGCCTCGTTGATGAGCGCCTCCAAGTCCGCGCCTGAGAACATTGGAGTCCCTCTTGCGACACGACCGAGATTAACGTTTGGACCCAGCTTGATCTTTCGAGAGTGCACTTCCAGAATGGCCTTGCGACCGTCGAGATCGGGCAGAACGACATGCACCTGTCGATCAAATCGCCCAGGTCTGGTCAAGGCGGGGTCGAGCACATCGGCGCGGTTCGTTGCTGCGACGACGATGACCTGATCGCTTGGTTCGAAGCCGTCCATCTCCACAAGGATGGCGTTGAGGGTCTGCTCCCGCTCGTCGTGCCCACCACTGGAGAACCCGCTTCCACGTTTGCGGCCAACTGCGTCAATCTCATCGAGAAAGATGATGCACGGAGCCTCGTCCTTGGCCTGCTTGAAGAGATCCCGTACCCGGCTTGCGCCGACGCCCACGAACATCTCCACGAAGTCGGAACCCGAAATCGAGAAAAACGGCACATCCGCTTCGCCCGCGATGGCCTTTGCCAGGAGTGTCTTGCCGCAGCCGGGGGGGCCAACCAACAGGACGCCGCGAGGAATGCGGCCACCCAGCCGCTGGAAACGCTTGGGGTTCTTCAGGAACTCGATGATCTCGTGGACTTCATCCTTCGCTTCCTGAATGCCCGCGACATCGTCGAATGTCACGCTGATGGTGTCCTTGCTGCTGACCCGATGCCGTGACTTGCCGAAGCTCCCCAGCATGCCGCCCGGACCACCGCCACCGGCCCGTACCGACCGCGCAATGAAGAACCAAACGAGCAGAATCAGAATGATGAAAGGTGCGTAACTGACAAGAAGGGTGAGCCAGAGTCCATGTCCGGTCTCGGCCTTGTGGTCGATGCCCGCGTCCGTCAACTGACCGATGTACCAGTCTCGGTTCTGTCCATCGGCAGAGAAGTAGACAAGCGATCCCGGCTCGAAGTCGATAGCACCTCCGCCATCCTCGGCAATAATCGCGACGATGCGGCTGTCTTCGATCGTGACGCGACCATCCTGAAACTGTTTGGACTCACCTCGTTTGATGAAGTCCGCCCAACTCTCAATCTCATTCCCGCGACCCTGCCCGCTGATCAAGCCCCAGAGGACGATCAGGACCAGACAGATCATCGCCCAACTGACGAGGCTGCGACTCAACCGAGGCGGAGGCGGTGCCTTGGAGCCAGGCCCATCGGGCTGCTGGCCATTGTCCCCTTTGGGAGGCCCACCATTCTGCTGTTCGTTGGACATGGCTGTGCTGATCTCGTTCTGAAGTGTCAAAGCATAGGCGACCACAGAGGTGCAGGTATCACCACGCCGCCTGCATCTCATCGACGATATCGGTCGCCAACTCCTGTACGACTGCAAACTCTCCGACCGCGAGTGGCTCAGAAGAGGGCTGTGAGGGCACAAAAAGGCCACTGTCGCCAAAGTTCTCGCGGCCTAGAATCCGTCGACCCGTGCGGAGGTCGATCCACTCGAAATCAATCGTGACATTCACGAGGACCTCTTCGCTGAGGCCCGTGAGGCGTGACTGGCTGAGTTGGCGAAGTTCCACCTTTCGGACGGTGCCTGTCAAGAGCGTGTCCGCCCTTTTCTCCGTTGCGATTCGGTAGGGCGTACGCGATTGAACCTGCTTGATGACAGCATCGGTCAGCATGAATTCCAGATCGCGGGACATGGTGTCGTTGTCGAATATCGGTACCGCCACGGTTCGCCACTGCTTTGGATACAGAGACTGCGAGGAGTACCCGACTGTCGGGTCGGAGGCGCATCCCACGAGGAGATACACGAACACCAGGAGAGGGGTAACGCGGGACATCACTGGCTACTCGCTTTCGCCGAGGCCAACAACCCGCCCCAGGATTGCCTCCTGCAGCGCGGCATAGTCCGGCGCAACTTCGCGGATCGCCGCTGGCAGTTGTGGCACGAACCGTGGCACCACTCTCTCCAGAGCGATGATGCAGGCCGCCGTCTGCGGGTATCGTTTGACCAGTCGTCGGATCTCATATTCCGCGGCGATGGGATCGCCGGTGTCGAGGTACCACTCCGCGACGGACAGAAGTTTCCTCGCTTCGGATTCATCAATTCGCGTGATGATCGCGTCCGCACCCATCCGCTGGGCCTCCACCGGATCAGTCAACGCGAGTTGCTGCAGTTCCATGCGTGAGTCATCGAGACCGGAGCCATCGAAGGCAGGCCCGCGGTAGGTCGCCAGGCGAGAGTAGATGAGTCGGCGGCGAGCCTTTCGAATCTGATCAGATCGAGGATAGTTCACCAGAAACAGGGCGTAAGCATCGGTCGCCAGCAGCATTCGCCGCTCCCGGAAGTAGAAATCGGCCAGTTCCATTCCCGCTGTTTCGGCAAGCGCGCTTCCCGGAACGCGCTCCTGAATACGAATGAGTAACTCTTCCGCTTCGTCCTTGGCACTGAAGATCCGCATGCCCCACTTCTTTCGAAGGGTATCGTTGGCGAACAGAGTGGCGATGTCGAGTTCTCGTTCCAACGCGGCGCTGAAGACGCTCGAGTCGTGATATTCCCTCGCTACAAGTTCGTAGTCAAACAGCGATTCGTAGTATTCCTTCTGCTGAAACAGCGCATCTGCCCGCGTCATGTACGCCACGGGTACGAGCGGATTACGCTCGAATCGCTCAAGCCAGATCGACGTCAGCCGTATTGCTTCCCTGAGATGACCTTCCGCAAGTGCCCGCCTTGCGGCGGCCAGTTGTCCCGCAGGCGTGCCCGGTTCGGGCGAATCCGTCAACTCCCAGTTGTCCCCCTCGTTCAGCGTGTAATTCTCCTGGGCGGCAACCTGTGACGAAGAGGCCACTGCCATTACCAAACCCGCCATCAACGTACTGAACCATCGCATGGCCGCATGATAGCGAATGGTCGAGTGGCCCATTTCCGGGAAAAACGGGGCTGGGTGGATTCCGGTGGTCGATAGAGAGTGCGGCGACGCATTGCCCGATGGGTTGTCGCTGCGCTGGCAGGATGCCGGCGGGAAAGAGCCAGGATGGCCACGATGCGAAGGACGCTACATCTTCTCCTCTGCATTGCGCTGCTCGTACCGCGCGCAGTCGCGAGCCCTGCATCATCCCCGGCTCTTCCGCCCCCCGACACGACATCTCCGGCATTCTCCGCCTGGTCCGGCGCCTGGCAGGTGCTTGTGGCACTGGTGGTGGTCGCGGGGCTGATTTTCGCACTGCGATTCCTGCTGCAACGCGGAGGGACGCTCATCGGAAAGGCCGGCGGCGGACGGATCAAGTTTGTTGAACGCCGCCAACTCGGGCCTCGACAGTCTCTGCTGCTGGTCTCCGTTGACGATCAGTTGATTCTGCTTCATCAGCATGGAAGCAAGATGACCTCTCTCTGCACCATGCAGGATCGCAAGGAGGCGACACCATGATCGTCTCCTTGCTCGCAACCGGCGTGCCCGAAAACCCGATCGCCGCGTTGGAACAGGCTGGGCAACTTCTTCCCGGTGGCGACGGCACGCTCGGCACGACCGTCAACATTCTTCTCCTTCTGACGGTGCTTGCCCTGGTGCCTTCGATCCTCGTGCTTTGCACATGTTTCACCCGGTTTGTCGTCGTACTCGCTCTGCTGCGGCAGGCGCTCGGATCACCAGTGTTGCCGCCAACCCAGATCCTCGTGGGCCTGAGCCTTCTGCTGACGGTCGTCGTCATGGCACCAACGATGGAGCGGATGTACGAAGAGGGACTGCGACCAGCCATCACCGGGGAATTGACCGATACCGACGAGGCGTGGAAGCGGACAAGCGCGCCCCTTCGGGAATTCATGTTTTCGCAGATCGAGGCCGCTGGAAACTGGTCGACGGTCTACATGATGCTCAACTACCGCGGTGTTGATACATCCAAACCGGAGGAACTGACACAGGATGATGTGGACACCCTCAGCCTCATTCCGGCCTATGTGTTGAGCGAACTCAAGATCGCGTTCCTCATCGGATTCAAGGTGTACCTGCCGTTTCTGGTGATTGATCTGCTCGTTTCAAGCCTTCTGGTGTCCATGGGCATGCTGATGCTGCCGCCCGTACTTGTGTCGTTGCCCTTCAAGGTTCTCTTGTTTGTGCTCGTTGACGGCTGGCAACTTGTGGTGGGCAATCTCCTGCAGTCCATTGCCGCTCCGACTGAAGTGGCGGTTGTACTGATGTCGGGAGGATTCGCATGACTGGCAGCGTCGTCGATGCCATGCGGGAAGGCCTGTCGGTCGTACTTATCGTCGCAGCGCCGATTCTGCTTGTCGGTCTCGGGGTCAGCCTCATCGTGAGCATCTTGCAGGCCATGACCCAAGTGCAGGAGCAGACCATCAGCCTCGTTCCTCGCATTCTCGCCATGCTTCTGGCCATCGTCCTGCTGCTGGACTGGATGATTACGCGTCTCTCGGGGTTTGCCCTTGACATGTTTTCGGGGGGGATGCCCGCATGACCGCATCGCTCATGGGGCTTCAAGTGGCAGGCGTGATTGCCATTCTGGCGAGGGTGGCGGGGGTCGTAGTGACGGCGCCAGTACTCGGATCTCCGGCGATTCCACGCATCGTGCGAATCGCACTTGTGCTGGGGTTGGGGCTGGCAACATGGTCCATTCTTCCACCGGTTGTTGTGGGGGGCGGTTCTGCGATCGGCATCATCGTCGTTGCAGCGGGCGAGTTCGCCGTCGGCGCAGTCATTGGGTTCCTCGCATCGCTTCCGCTCATTGCCATGCAGATGGGCGGCACGCTTGCCGGTCAACAGATGGGACTGGCGCTGCCGGCGATGCTCGATCCGGCAAGTGGCATGGAAGTGGATGATCTGGGTCGGGCGTTCCTGGTGCTGGCCGTCGTTGCATTTGTCGTGGTAGGCGGCGTGGAGCAGGTCTACGCGGCGTTGCTCGGCAGTTTCGAACATCTTCCCGTCGCTGCTCTGGGCGAACAGGGGCTCGCGACTACCGCGGCCGGGCTCATGGATGCGTGCCTGGAGTTCGCACTTCGAGTTGCTGCCCCGCTCATTGCCGTCCTGTTGTTGCAGACGGCGGTACTCGCCATTGTTGCTCGTTCGATGCCGCAGCTGAACATCTTCAGCGTGGGTCTTCCTCTTCGGCTGCTCGTCGGTCTGGTTGTTCTGGTGCTCGGTCTCCATGTGCTGGGTACCGCCATGGAGACATTCATTCCGACAACGCTCCGCTCGATCACCGAGTGGGGTGGGGGTGCAACATGATGCGGGATGCCCATGAACGAACGGAACAACCGACGCTGCGCCGCCTTCAGCGTGCGCGGCGAGAAGGTCAGGTCGCCCGCAGCGGTGATCTCTCGTCGTCGCTGCTCATGCTGTTCGCGTGCGCCGCAGCGTGGTGGTGGTTGCCGCGGGGAATCGCGGCGGCAGAGGACATCATTCGAGGAGGCCTTGCTCACACCGGCGGCGACCTCCAGACCATGCTGAGCGATGCGATGTGGTTGGTTCTCCTTGCCATCACCATTCCGGCGGCAGCACTCTTTCTGATGTCGGCCCTTGCGGGGTTTCTTCAGGTAGGAGGGCTGTTTTCCTCCAATCCAGTGACCATGGATCCGGCGAGGCTGGACATGGCCGCCGGTGTACGCCGCATTCTCGGCCCACGCGGCATGATGCGACTGATGTTCTCTCTGGCAAAGTTATTGCTGGTAGCCGGAGCCGGAACTTTCGTGCTGTGGGATCACCGGGAGGAACTGCTCCTGCTTGGTCAGGAAGGGTCGATCATCGACGGCGTGGGGCAATTTGGTGCCGTGGCCGTTCGTGCGTTGGCTGCGTCGATCGCAACCGCAGTTGCGTTGGGACTTCTGGAGTTTGCCTGGCAGCACTACGCCTGGCGAGTGGACCATCGCATGACGCGGCAGGAACTTCTTGAAGAGCGTCGTGAGGTAGAGGGACCGTCGGTGTTTCGGCGTCGGCCGCGAGACGATGCCGAGGGCCGTGTTGCGACACCTTCCATTCTGTTTGTCGGTGAAGGTGTAGCGGTGGCGGTCCGCTGGGATGCGACCACCATGGCGGTTCCGATCCTTACGCATGTAGCCACCGGTGACAACGCGACAAAACTGCGACTGGAGTCATCGACTCTTCCCGAACATCCATTGCCCGGGCTCGCACGGGACATTCTGGAATCAACCGAAGTCGGCGGCGGGATTCCCCGAAGGCTTCATGTTGCGATAGCCGCGGCCATCACTGCATCGAGGCACACCGCATGAGCGAACCGTCAACCGGAACTCGGCTCGACGCCCTGATCGCCGCCGTAGTGGCGCGCAGGGGGCTGCTGGTTCCAGCCGTGCTGCTGATGTTGGTGGCGGTGCTCGTTGTTCCGCTACCACCACCGCTGCTGGACCTCTTCCTTGCAGCGAACATCTCACTGGCCGGTGTCATTCTGCTGACCACGGTGTATGCCCGCAGCCCCTTGGATTTCAGTGTATTCCCGGCACTGCTCTTGATCACCACCCTTGGCCGGCTTGTTCTGAATGTTGCGTCCACGCGCCTGATACTCGATGCGGATGCCGCGAATCCAGAGTCCGCGGAACTCATGGCCGGGCATGTCATCGCCGCGTTCGGGTCGTTCGTCGCCGGATCTTCCATTGTTGTCGGCGCGATCATCTTTCTCATTCTGGTCATTGTTCAGTTCGTGGTGGTGACAAAGGGCGCTACCAGAATGAGTGAGGTTGCCGCGAGGTTTACGCTTGACGCGATGCCCGGACGCCAGATGGCGATCGATGCCGATCTTGCCGCCGGGCTGATTGACGAGAACGCTGCCGTCGAACGCCGCGACACATTGATGCGGGAAGCAGATTTTTACGGGGCCATGGATGGCGCCAGCAAGTTCGTACGGGGCGATGCCATCGCGGGACTGGTCATCATCGCCGTCAACATCATCGGTGGTCTCGCCGTCGGTCTGTTCATCAAACACTGGTCGGTGGGTGAGTCCGTCGATCTGTTTACCCGGCTGACCATTGGCGACGGGCTCGCAAGCCAGATCCCGTCATTCCTCATCGCCATCGCTGCCGGACTCATCGTCGCGAGGGCGGGCGATCGCAGGCCGCTGGGGATCGAGATTCCCCGTCAACTCGTATCGCAGCCGGCGGCGCTTGGCATGGTTGCGGTGTTTCTGGCGCTGCTCGCGATCACACCCCTGCCGACAGTCCCGCTCTTGATAATGGCCGTCATCCTCGGGGGGCTTGCATGGCTTGCACGCGATCAAGAGAACGAGGATGACCTTGCCGAACAGGATGAACAGGAGGATGAGTCCGCAAACGCGGAACCAGTCTCTACGGGCATCGATCCGGTACAGGTCGAACTCGGTGTCGGATTGCTGGGGTTAGTGGCGGCAGAAGCAGACACTCCGCTCATTGATCGCATCGCTGCCGTGAGGGCCTCGGTCGCAGGCGACTTGGGATTCATCATGCCTTCAGTGCGGCTCTGCGACGACATTCGTCTTGACGCAGTCGCGTACAGGGTTCGGCTCCGAGGTGGCATCGTTGGCGAGGGTGTCCTGCACCCCGATCGGCTGATGGTCATCGGCGGTGACGAGATAGGCCGCGGGCTCGACGGTCATCGTGAACGAGAACCGGCGTTTGGCATGTCTGCTCTCTGGATCGAACCGGAGCGGCGGCAGGAAGCGGAAGAATTGGGTCTTCAGTCGGTGGGTGCATCGACAGTGCTTCTGACACACCTCGACCACTTGGTTCGTCGTCACGCCTCGGAGTTGCTGACCCGTGAAGAGGTTTCCCGACTTGTCGAGCAACTTCGATCTTCCTCGCCGCGGCTCATTGAGGAATCGATTGGCGAAACGCTGCCCCTGCCGCGACTCCACCATGTTCTGCGAGCGCTGTTGGCGGAGGGCATTCCGGTACTCGACATGGAGACTATTGTCGAAACGGCTGCGGATGCCACCACGCTTCCCATGGAACAGTGCGTGGCGGCGGTGCGCCAGGCGTTGCGAAGACAGATTTGCGCGAGCGTGTCTCATCTTGGAGACCGCGGCAAGCAGGAGATTCGATGCCTTGTGTTGGCGCCGGCGATCGAATCGACCATGATCGGCGGGACGACTCAGTCGAGCCGGGCGGTAGCCAATGCAATTGAGTCCTCGGCTCGCGGGCTGGTGGCCGAAGGTCTGCCGATCGTTGTTGTCACCAGCGGCGAGGCAAGGCTGCGGACTTGGCATGCTGTTTCACGGTTCATTCCTGGCGTAGCCGTCATCGGCCGCGAAGAACTAGTTCCCGAGGTGGATTTGCAGGTCGTGGGAACTGTCAGCATGTCCGGCGACGCAGCGAGAGCTTCGTGACCGCCTATGATGATGAGCGATGCCACGGAGGGCACTGATCTGAAACCGAGGTCGTTCAAAGCAAAGACCATGGCTGAAGCACTTGATGCAGTGCGGCGCGATCTTGGCGCGGGCGCAGTCATCGTTTCCCGCAGCGAAGTCCGCGGGGGTCCGCTGGGCATCTTCGGATGCAGAGGTGTCGAGGTATTCGCCACAACTGAGCCGCCGGGAACAGAAGACGATCGCACCAGAACCATCGCATGGGCAAGGGACGCGATTGAACAGAGCGAGCATGTGTCCAACGGCATGGATCACCTGCGGGTCGGTTTGCACGAACTTCGGGAACTTGTCGGGCGAGCTGTCGACAGTCAGCAGATTGAAGGCCATGACTTTCCGCCGCTGGCGATGGCGTGTCACCGTGCGATGCTGGCGCAGGGATTTGACGAGCCGCTCGCCACCAGTGTCATCGCAGCGGTGGAAGGGGCTGAAGCATCCGACGAAGCGACTGTGCCTGCCATGGTCATTGAAGAACTTGTGCGGCGACTTCCACCTGCGGCGCCGCCCCCGCGCCGCGGAGGAGGCAGTCCCTTGGTGATGGCGCTGGTGGGACCGACGGGTGTCGGGAAGACGACGACGATTGCCAAACTCGCGGCCATGTTTCGATTGCAAGAGGGGTGGCGGGTGGCGCTCATTACCGCCGACACCTACAGGATTGCCGCCGTGGACCAACTGCGAACCTACGCGGACCTCGTCGGCGCACCGATTCAGGTTGCGGCGACAATTGCGGACATGCGTCAGCACATCGCGGGGTTCCAGCAGGCGGATGTCGTACTCATCGACACGGCAGGCCGCAGCCGGGTGGATCGAGATCGCATCGACGAAATGGCTTCCATCGTCAGGGCAGCGGAGCCGGACCAGACGCACTTGGTGCTCTCAGCGACGGCGTCCCGACCGGCGACCGAGCGTGCTGCTGAGGCGTTCATGGTGGCTGGATGCGATCGGGCCATCGTGACCAAACTCGACGAGGCGGTCGTCTTTGGCCCGATCGCCTCGACCCTCATGAAGCTCGACCTCCCCCTGAGTTGGTTTACCAACGGTCAGGAGGTGCCAGCGAATATCTCGCCCGCCCGACCGCAACAACTGGCCGAATCCCTGCAGCCGCAGCAGGCCGTGGCCTGAGCGTGCTACGGCGGCGGTCCGATGGACATGGGGACCGATAACATGTTCCAATTACAGGGGTTGTGTGAGGAGTAGGGGATGGTCGATCAGGCTCTGGATTGACCCCGGAATCACTACTGAGACCCGTGAGAGCCCAGAGGTTCTCGGACCTTGCTGACTTTCCCTGCGGGATGGCGACATTCAACTTCTTCTCAGGATTTGAGCGCGGGGCCTTCCAATTGGACTTTGTCTGAGCGTGGGGTCGCCGGATGGTCGGCGGCCTGAAAGAACCAAGTTCATGACCCGAGCCAGATGTTCGTCCTTGTATCCAACCGCCACGGCGCGGTATAGTCCCCGCGACGGCGATGCCAAGGATCGGCAGGCCGTTGGGACACGGCACAAGGATGACGCGTCCCAAGCGCAAGGGTCAAGGAGTCGACCGATGCCGAATGCCACAGTTCAAGAACGCCGCGTGACCAAAGGCCGGACCAAGGCCAAGGGTCTTGATGAAGTCCTTCAGACGCCGTCGGGCGACATGACACTGCGAGAGATCTGGTTGCAGTACAAGGAGGACCGCAGTCAGGAACTGCGCAATGTTCTTCTTGAGCGGTACCTCGATCTCGTGCGGTATACGGCGGAGCGCCTGCACCAGCGGCTGCCCTCGGAGGTTGACGTTGACGACCTCTATTCGGCCGGGCTGTTCGGACTCATGGATG
Source organism: uncultured Isosphaeraceae bacterium (assembly GCA_964546085.1). Lineage (GTDB taxonomy): Bacteria > Planctomycetota > Phycisphaerae > Phycisphaerales > SM1A02 > CAZJKE01. Next base: position 10,760 of record CAZJIB010000018.1, on the reverse strand, counting down.
CCATCAATGCGTTTGATCTCTCACGGGAGGTCAAGTTTGAGACGTACTGCACCCAGCGGATCCGCGGAGCGATTTTCGATGAACTTCGTGCCATGGACTGGGTACCGAGACTCGTGCGCGCCCGCAGTTCCAAGGTTGATCGTGCGAGAAAGTCGCTTGAGATGGAATCGGGCCGGCGAGTTTCCGATGACGAGATCAGCCAGCGCCTCGGCGTTGACTCTGAGGAATTTGAGAAGTTGAAGCGTGACTCGCGTCCCGTCATGATGACATCGCTCAATCGCAAGTGCTACGAGACGGATTCCAACAAGGACATCCGCGAGATCGATGTCATTCAGGATCGCCGCCAGGAGAACCCAGTGCGGCAGTTGCAGCGCAAGGATCTGCAGATTCTGTTGACGAAGGGTTTGTCGCGTGCGGAACGCCTCATTGTCGTTCTCTACTACTACGAGGAAATGACAATGAAGGAGATCGGGCTGACGCTTGATCTCTCTGAGTCACGAGTGAGCCAGATGCACTCGTCCATCCTCGCGCGGCTCAAGGCGCAGATGCAACATCGCTCGAAGGAATTCTGAGCACACTCGTTCTGTAACAACGGCAGTTCAATCCCAAGCGGCAATGACGGCCAGCAGGTCGGTGACATTGACCCATGCATCGCCGTTGATGTCTTCCGGGCATCCGTCGCAGGATCCCCATGCCGCGATGACGGCGAGCAGGTCGAGCACATCCACGAGTCCGTCGCCATTGACATCTTCGGGTATGTGCGTGTCGGCCGGTGTCAACAGCCACGGTCGCTTTGTTCCATCGTCATATTCGGCGACCGCGGCGATCTGACCGGCGTCGTTGATGTCTCTGGCGTTGACGATGGTGATGTCGAGATCTGGGAGGATCAACTCGCTGACATCCTGCATCACACCGTCCGACCAGACGAATCCATGCCACGAACCGTCTTTGGTCTGCGACTTTCCGACCACCACACCGGCGTCGTTGACGGCCCAAGCATAGGAGTTGTCGCCGCCAAGCGTGCCGAGATCGAGCATTCCACCATTCTGGGTCCACAGGAAGGCGTGCCATTGGTCGTCATTGATCTTCGACTGCCCGACGATTTCTCGATTGTTGTTGACATCGAAGGCCTCGGCAGCGAGCCCTCCGAGATCGCCGAGGTCGGTCATGTAGGTGAGATTGCCTTTCGGAATGCCGAAAGCCCGGAACTTCCCGTCCTCATTTCGGGTCCATCCAACGACATCACCAAGGTCATTGACCGCGTAGGCCCGGCTTTCGTTTCCGCCGAATGTCGGGATCTCATCCCAAATGCCATCATGAAGGATGAAGCCTCTCAGGTCATAGGGAACGCCGCCGGCCATGCCGACAACCCAGCCATCGTTGTTGATGTCCTCGGCGCGGCTGAAGTCGACGGTCGCCCATGCCGGTGCGCCGAGGTCCGTCATCGTGCCGTCCTGCCACATGTAGGCGTGGATGGAGAGTCCGCCATTGGACGAATACCCGACGGCCTGTCCGAGATCGTTGATGCCGTACGCCCACACCTGCCCGCCGGCGGGATAGTTGAGGGGGACGATGTGGAGGAGTTCCGTGCCATCCCAGACAAAGCCGTGTTGGCTCATCCCATTGGGGGCATCGCCGTAGCCAGCGACCTGCCCGGTGGCGTTGATGGCCCATGCGTAGCACTGGCCATCGCTGATACACCCGAGGTCCATGCCATCGTAGGGACCGGCGGCAAGGACTATTGCGATGGTTGAGATGAGCATGTCATTCTCCTGTCCCCCGTTGGATCATCATGCCACGGGAGTGAACTCCGGGCAAGGGAATTCTCTCAGGAGGCGAGAGGTTCGGCGACAAGAACTTCAGCGGTGGTCTTTTCCAGCACTTCGTCCAGGGTCACGCCCGGCGAGAGTTCGGTGACCTCGAAACGATTTTGATCGTGCCGCATCTCCAGAACGCACAGGTCAGTGATGATCATGTCGATGCAGTGCAGTCCGGTGAGTGGCAGCGTGCACTGCGGAATCAACTTCGGGCCCCCCTTGCGGGTGACATGGTCCATGATGACGACCACCTTGCGCACGCCCGCAACGAGATCCATTGCGCCCCCCATGCCCTTGACCATCTTTCCGGGAACCATCCAGTTTGCCAGATCACCTTCCTGCGAAACTTCCATTGCCCCAAGAATCGCGAGGTCGATGTGGCCGCCGCGAATCATCGCAAAGGACTCGGCAGATGAAAAGTAACTTGCCCCGGGGACCGCAGTCACCGTCTGCTTGCCGGCGTTGATGAGATCCGCATCGACATCTGCGTCCCTTGGAAATTGCCCCATGCCAAGCAGCCCGTTTTCCGACTGCAGCCAAACCGTCATGCCGTCCGGCACATGATTCGCCACCAGCGTCGGCATCCCGATCCCCAGATTGACGTAGAACCCGTCTCGCAGCTCTTCCGCCGCCCGCTTCGCAATGCCATCCCTATCCAACGCCATACCCCAATCCTACCAATTGTGACTGTCACAATTGGCGGGCGGCGGAGAGGCAGGGGGGAAGCGGTTCTTCGTGTTCGCGATAGAATGCCGGAATGACGACTGCAACCTTTGACGGCCTTCTTGATCATCCCCTCGTTGTTGATGCGGCGACCGCGGGCGAAGACTGCATCATCTCGGAAAACCCCGCAACCGGTGAGCCAATAGCCGCCGTGCGGCGGCAGAACCGGGAGGAGTACGAGGCAATCATCGAACGTGCCCAGATCGCGTTTCGACAGTGGCGAATGGTTCCGGCCCCCAAACGGGGAGAACTGGTCCGCCGCATGGGCAACGCATTTCGCGAGCACGAACGCGCCCTTGGTGAGCTCGTCACTATTGAATGCGGCAAGATCATCGCGGAAGGTATCGGAGAGATTGTCGAGTGCATCGACATCGCCGACTTTGCGGTAGGACTTTCGCGACAACTTTACGGATTGACCATCAAGTCCGAGCGGCTGCGGCACAGCATGAGCGAACAATGGCAACCCTTGGGCACGGTCGGCATCATTACCGCATTCAACTTCCCGGCGGCGGTCTGGGCGTGGAATGCGATGCTTGCGGCCGTCTGCGGTGACACAATGATCTGGAAGCCCAGCAGCGTGACGCCACTTACCGCTATCGCGATGACCAATGTCGCGCATGATGTCATGCGGGATCAAGACATCTTCCAACCGGACGGATGCGACGCAACGGATGTCTTCGGGCTCGTCATCGGCAGCCGCAACGATGTTGGCGAGCCGATGCTCGCCGATCGGAGACTTCCACTCATCAGCGCCACCGGGTCCTGCAAGATGGGTCGCCGCGTTGGTGAGGTCGTTGGTGGCCGACTTGCCCGATCACTCTTGGAACTTGGCGGCAACAACGGGATCATTGTCATGCCAGACGCAGATCTGGAAATGGTGATTCGCGGCACGCTCTTCGGCGCAGTGGGAACCGCAGGTCAGCGGTGTACATCGACCCGCAGGTTGATCTGCCACGAGGATGTGGTTGACACAATCACAGACCGTCTCGTCAAGGCCTATGGTCAGATCAACATCGGCGATCCGCGGGATGATGCCACGCTCATGGGTCCGCTGGTGACGCCCGGGGCGGTCGACGACATGCGAAACGCACTGAAGGAAGTCGAAGCTTCGGGTTGCGAAGTACTGTGCGGTGGGCTGAAAGGGATCGACCAACTTTCCAGCCAACCGGGCAACTTCGTCGAGCCGACCATCGTTCGCGTCCCCCGCGGCGAGCGGCCCGCCATTGCGCAGGAAGAGACCTTCGCGCCAATCCTCTACATCTACACCGTGGCCGATCTCGATGAGGCCATCGAGCTCCATAACTGTGTCGATCAAGGACTCAGCAGCGCAATCTTCACCGACTCCGTTCGATCGGCCGGCCGATTCCTGTCACCCGAAGGTTCGGACTGCGGCATCGCCAATGTCAACATTGGCACGAGCGGAGCGGAGATCGGCGGCGCATTCGGCGGCGAAAAGGACACCGGCGGCGGTCGCGAGTCAGGGTCCGACTCCTGGAAAATCTACATGCGACGCCAGACCTGCACGGTCAACTGGAGCAGCGACATGCCCCTTGCACAGGGCATCGAGTTCGGTTGATCAGGCTGCGCCGACCAGCGACGCTGCTCCTCTCGCCAACGCCGTTTGTGCCGGACGGTGCCGATCTCGACGACATCGATGAACGCTGGGAGCGTCTCTGCGCGTCCAATCCATCCTGCTTCGACGGTCGGTTGTTGCATGTACATTCGGCACAGCGAAACGGATGCGGCGGGGCGACGGTACATGTTTCCGAATGCGCATACCGTTTCTTTGCCGTGCAGGATGACGGATTTGACCTCGGCGTTCGCCCCCTCGGCGCCAAGGGCATGACATGGCGTGATGGCAATGTGCTGCTCGGCCGCCGCGGCGAGGTTGTACGACACCATGCGGGCTACTGGGAATTTGCTCCCGCAGGTTGCGTTGAGCCGGGAAACGATCCTGCCGAGGTCATCGCAGGAGAACTGAAAGAGGAGGTCGGCCTGCGAGCCGATGGGACGCCCCGAGCGATCGCACTCTTCTTCGACGCCACTGCGCGAACATGGGAACTTGTATTCGAACTTCACGCGAACACCGGAACGGCCATCGCCGACGGGCGGGAGTACGACGAAGTTCTCTGGGCAGATCCAGCGGATGCAGCAGGGCAGTCGTTGAGTCCGGCCGCCGAGGCAATGATGCCGCTCTTCAGGACTCCGATGTCCCGATGACCCGGTGGTATGTCCACGCCGCGAAGCCGGCGCCGAGAATCGGTCCGACCCAGTAGGCCCAGTGCAGCGTCCATCGCCCCAGCACCAACGCCGGTCCAAATGACCTCGCCGGATTCATGGATGCGCCGGTTGCAGGACCGAAACACAGGATGTCCGCCGCCACAACAAGGCCGATGGCCAGCCCCGCGATGCCAGCGTGGCGGGCATTCTTCGAATCCACTGCGACACCCATGATGACGAACATCAGAAAGAACGCAGCCACTGCTTCCAAGACAAGCACTCGCCAGGCGGAGATGAACTCAGGCCCATCTGCTCCGCTGTAACGACCGAGTGTCTCGCCGATGTGTTCGTTTGCGAAACTCCAACCGAAGGAGAAGGTGGCCTTCAAGAGGAGTGCTGCCGCGACGGCTCCTACGAGTTGTGCCGCAATGAATGAGATTGCACGGCTCCACGGTTGCTTTCCGATCGCCGCAATCGCAACTGAGACGGCAGGGTTGAATTGGGCTCCCGAAACGTGCAGCAACGCAGCCACCATCGTGAAGAGAACAAGCCCGTGGGCAAGGGCGATGACCAACAGGTCGGACCCTTCGGTCACGATGATCGCGCCGCCGCCGACAAATGTCAGGGCGAAGGTCCCGATGACTTCTGCGTAGAGACGACGACTCACGATGCGGGGCTGGCTTCCAGATACGAAGCTACGCTCTGCAGGTCGTTCACGATCTGAGGCGTGACGCGAATCGTAAATGCGGCTCCCACCTCGGCCCGGGCCGTTCTCGTGGCCCGGGGTCGGTCAAACCAGACCCGGCCCGCTCGAATCGTCGGCCGGATGTCCTTCTGCTTCCGCTGCCGGGCGAGTTTGCGGAGATCCTTCTGGACCTCCGGCTGCATCCACATCAGACGCTCGATGGTCTTACGAGCCGCTGGTGTGCGGGGCTCGCGTGAGATCGTGAAGGTCATGTCGGTATTTGGCGAGAGGTCCATCGTGATCGCTCCGTACGGGGAGCCGGGTAGTGTAGCAGGAGGCAAGGACGTGGCCAAGCCACCCCGAATCAAGGTGGCAGGATTCCCCCCGGGTCTACCCTCACAGCCCCTCTTTATGTAGAATGCCGCGTTGCCCGCCAATGTCCACACGCGACATGCCAACCGAAACCCGTGAGGTAGAGCGAACATCCCTGCCGGAGTTGTCAATCCGCTTCTGCGGCGACAGTGGTGACGGGATGCAGATGGCCGGGACGTTCTTCACCGGCAGTACAGCTCTGGCAGGCAACGACTTTGCAACGCTCCCGGACTTCCCGGCGGAGATCCGTGCACCGCGCGGGACGCTCTTCGGTGTGTCCGGATTTCAGGTGCATTTCGGAAGCGACGATGTGCATACGCCGGGGGATACGGTCAACGCCCTGGTCGCCATGAACCCCGCGGGGTTCCGCTCCAACATCGGCGATGTCGAGCCCGGTGGAATCGTCATCGTCAACGAAGACGAGTTCACTCCCAAGCAACTGGAGAAGTGTGGGTATGACGAGGGTTACAACCCGCTCGATGACGAAAAACTCGCCGCTCGCTATCGCATCTATGGCGTACCGATGAGCAGATTGACCAGAGAGTCGCTCGCTGACAGCGAGGACTTCTCCGCGAAGGACATTGATCGATGCCGCAACATGTTCGTGCTTGGCATCGTCTCGTGGCTCTTTGAACGACCGCTTGACTCGACAATCGATCGCATCCGAATGAACTTCGGCGAGTTGAAGAAGCGGCCCGACATCGCCGAACTCAATATTCGTGCACTCAAGGCCGGGTACTTCTTCGGTGAAACCGCCGAACTCTTTCCATCCCGCTACGAGGTTTCGCCCGCGGCGCTGAAACCGGGTGTCTACCGCCGAATCTCCGGCAACGAAGCGACGGTTCTTGGCCTGACGACAGCGGCCCGCAAGGCCAATTCGAAACTACTCTACGCCAGTTACCCCATTACGCCCGCCTCGGACATCCTTCACGGTCTCGCTCGTCTCAAGAATTTCGGGATCAGAACATTCCAGGCAGAAGACGAAATCGCTGCAGTCATGGCGGCGATCGGCGCCGCATTCGCCGGCGATCTTGCAGTCACCGGCACCTCCGGCCCGGGCTTGGCGCTAAAGACCGAGGCCATGGGCCTCGCGGTCATGCTGGAACTCCCGCTTGTTCTCATCGATGTGCAACGAGCAGGTCCCGCCACCGGCATGCCGACGAAGCCGGAGCAGGGCGACCTTCTACAGGCGCTGTACGGCCGCACCGGTGAGAGCCCATGCGTTGTCATTGCCGCCGCGAGTCCGGGCGATTGCTTTGACATGGCGATCGAAGCGGTGCGACTTGCAGTTGCCGGCATGTGTCCGGTCATCATGCTGACAGACGGCGCCATCGGAAACGCTGCCGAGCCGTGGCGGATTCCCGATCTCGACGCCATTCCGCCGATTCCGATCCACCATCCGACCTCGTCCGAAGGTGACTACCAGCCCTATGCACGCGATCCAGAAACGCTGGCCCGCGCATGGGCGGTTCCCGGCACACCCGGGTTGGAACATCGAGTTGGCGGCCTTGAGAAGGAGGAGAACACAGGAAATGTCTCCTACGATCAGGTAAATCACGAACGAATGGTTGAGTTGCGTGCCGAAAAGGTGGAGCGACTCACCCGATTCATCCCGCCGCTGGAAACCGATGGTGACGGCGACACACTTCTACTCGGCTGGGGTGGCACGCGCGGTGCGATCATCGCTGCCTCCGAGCGGCTTCGCGAAGAAGGCCTGCAGGTCGCGACCGCCCATCTGCGTCATCTGAACCCGATGCCGGCCAATACCGGCGATGTTCTAGCGAAGTACCGCACGGTCATCATTCCCGAAATCAACAGCGGACAGTTGCGATCCGTTATCCGCTCGAAGTTCCTCGTCGATGCCCAGGGCATCAATCGCGTGCAGGGCCGATCGCTGTTCATCGGCGAGATCGTGGACGGTGTGAAACGGATCATGGAGACCCGGCCATGAGTGGCGACATCGCGCTCAAGTTGAAACCCGCGGAATTTGCCAGCGACCAGGATGTCCGCTGGTGTCCAGGCTGCGGCGACTATGCCGTGTTGAAGGCTGCGCAGAAGATGGCGGCGAGCAGCGGCATCTCGAAGGAGGACTTTGTCTTCGTTTCTGGCATCGGATGCGCGGCGAGATTCCCGTACTACATGGACACATACGGCGCGCATACGCTGCACGGCCGTGCAACATCGTTCGCCACCGGCGTGAAACTCGCCAACCCGGATCTTTCGCTGTGGGTTGTCTCCGGCGATGGTGACCTCTTGTCGATCGGTGGCAATCACACGATGCACACGATGCGTCGGAATGTCGACATCAACATCATCCTGCTCAACAACCGCATCTATGGATTGACCAAGGGCCAGTACTCACCCACCAGCGAACTGGGCAAGGTGACCAAGTCAACGCCCCTCGGCTCGCCCGAGACACCGCTCAACCCAATGGCACTTGCGGTTGCCGCAGGGTGTACCTTCATGGCCCGCTGTGTCGATGTGGATGTAGCCGGGGTCTCCAAGACATTGGATCGGGCCGCCAAGCATCGTGGCACTGCCTTCATCGAGATCTATCAGGACTGCAATGTGTTCAACCATGCCGTCTTCTTCTACGCTTCGAAGAAAGATGAACGCCCTCGAAACACGATTGAGTTGGAGCATGGCAAACCACTGATCTTCGGCGAGAACAGTGATCGCGGGCTGATCCGCTGCGGCGAGAGGATCGAGATTGTGGAACTTGGCGGGGATGTTTCCGAGGACGATCTGATCATCCACGACGAAAAGTCACGCTCGCAGGCGTTCATGCTGAGTCAACTGGCCCATCCGGACTACCCGGAACCGATGGGAGTGTTCTTCGCTGACGACAGCCTCTCGACCTACGACGACACGCTCGCCGAGCAGGACAAGGAAGCGAGTCGCCGATACGGCGAGCCGGATCTGGCGAAAGAGATCGCTGGCTGGGAAAGCTGGACGGTCGAGTAAACCATGCGGTTTGATGTGATCGTGATCGGCGGTGGTCATGCCGGCGTGGAAGCCGCGTGGGCGGCCGCATCGGCACTCAACGGTGGACGCGTGGCATTGATCACCATGGATCCCGCCACGATCGGCGTCATGAGTTGCAACCCTGCCATCGGTGGTCTTGCAAAGGGACAGATCGTTCGGGAGGTCGATGCGCTCGGCGGCCTGATGGGCCGGGCGATTGACGCGACCGGCATCATGTTCAAGATGTTGAACACCTCCAAGGGGCCAGCGGTGCGAGGACCGCGTGCGCAGGCGGACAAGGACGCCTATCGCGACGAGATTCAACGCCTGATCAGCAGCAACGATGCCATTGAGATCATCGGCGGCACTGTTGAAGATCTACTGGTCTCGAATGGCAGGGTAGTCGGGGTCCGCGCAGGACAGGAACTGATGGCGGATGCGGTTGTCTTGACGACGGGCACATTCATGCGCGGGCTCATGCATGTCGGTGACGATCGGCATGAGGGCGGCCGCTGGGACGAGGGTTCGGCGAAAGGCCTTTCGGATGCGCTTCGAGGGCTCGGCTTTGAACTCGGCCGTCTCAAGACCGGAACGCCGCCTCGCGTTTCCCGCGATTCACTGGACTGGGAGGCGATGCCGAGTCAATGCGGCGACGAGGAGCCAGTACCGTTCAGTGACCTGACGGATCGAACCCTGTTTCCCGCTATGTCCCAGATCGAGTGCAGGACGACGGCGACGACGACCGCAGCGCACGATCTCATTCGCGCCAACCTCCACCTCGCACCGATGTACAGCGGTGCGATCGATGCCGAGAGCGGCCCTCGATACTGCCCGTCGATCGAAGACAAGGTCGTTCGTTTCGCTGGCCGAGATGCGCACCATGTCTTCCTTGAACCCGAGACGGTGGGTGGCGACTCGATCTACTGCAACGGCATCAGCACATCGCTGCCGCGCGATGTGCAGGTCGAGCTTGTTCGCGCGATGCCTGGTTGCGAGCGGGCGGAGATTCTGCGGTTCGGATACGCCGTCGAGTACGACGTTGTGCGGCCACATCAGGTGGATGCGACCTGCATGACCAAGTCAATCGGCGGTTTGTTTCTCGCTGGACAGATCAATGGCACCAGTGGCTACGAGGAAGCGGCAGGGCAGGGGGTTGTCGCGGGGCTGAATGCGGCGAGACATGTTGGCGGCGATGAGCCCGTGCGTCTCGGTCGCGATCAGGCGTACATCGGCGTGATGCTCGACGACCTCGTGACCAGCACGCCGCGCGAGCCGTACAGGATGTTCACCAGCCGTGCTGAACACAGGTTACTGCTTCGCGCCGACAACGCCGACGAGCGTTTGACGCCGCTTGGCCGCCGTTTCGGCCTCGTGAGTGATGCAAGGTGGGACCTTTGGGAAAAGAAGCGTGCTGCGCTGGAAGCGATCCGCTTGTCCATCGGCAGGGGCGCTATTCTTGCAGCCGCCAAGCGGCCGCAGACGGCCATTGAAGACATCGCCAGCGTTACAGGCGGAGATTCCGGGCTGGTCGAGCGCGTTGTGACGGACATTCGGTACGAGGGATATGTGAAGAGACAGCAGGCAGAAGTCCGCCGGCAAGCGCGCAGCGAGCACTGTTCGATTCCAGCGACGCTCGATCCGTTGCATATTCCAGGGCTTCGCAGCGAGGCGATTGAGACGCTGCAACAGTTTCGTCCGGTGACGATCGGGCAGGCGTCGCGTCTGGCGGGCATCACACCGGCTGATGTAACGCTCTTGTCCATTGCCATCGAGCGTGGACGAGTCACCAAAGCCGCCGGTGGGACTTGAACCCGCAACCTCCAGATTACAAATCAGGCGCTCTACCAATTGAGCTACGGCGGCGTGGACGAGCGGTCGAGCCTTGCCCGGTCCATTGGGGGGGGGTACAGTACCACACCCAATCGGGCGAGTACCCAAGTGGACAAAGGGGGCAGACTGTAAATCTGCTGGCGTACGCC
>CAZJIB010000017.1:0-48528 GCA_964546085.1 uncultured Isosphaeraceae bacterium | reverse complement strand
GGGAAGCTGACGCTCTACCGCTGAGCTACACCCGCGAGAAGGACGCACAGGGTAGCATTGTCGAGCTGAATACAACAAGGGACTACTGTCATCCTTGCCCAATGGAGCGAAGGAACACATGCTAGAACTCGCCATGGCTACAATTTTCACTGTGTCCCCGCCAGTGACACCAGACGCCCGTCTTGATTGGTGGCGAGATGCACGGTTTGGCATGTTTATCCACTGGGGCCTGTACTCGGTACCAGCGGGCACCTGGGGTGAAGAAACGGGACACGCTGAGTGGATTCGCACTACCGCAGAAATCCCTCGCGAAACCTATGACGGATTTGTCGACCAGTTCAACCCCGTCAACTTCGACGCCGATGCATGGTGCGACATGGCCGCCGATGCTGGCATGGGCTATATCGTCATCACCAGCAAGCACCACGATGGCTTCTGTCTCTTCGATTCAGAACACACTGACTTTGACATCATGGCTACGCCCTTCAAGCGAGACATCATGACAGAGTTAACCAAGGCAGCGCCCAAGCATGGCCTGCGGATGTGCTGGTACCACTCGATCATGGACTGGCATCACGATGACTACCTTCCTAGACGAGGCTGGGAGACCGAGCGTAGCGCCGAGGGTGCGGACATGGATCGATTCCGAGAGTATCTCCACGCACAGGTAACCGAATTACTCACGAACTATGGTCCGATCGGTGTCATGTGGTTTGACGGTGAATGGGAACGGACCTGGCGAGGCGAGTACGGGGCGAAGTTATACGAGCTTTGCAGAAAACTTCAGCCAGATGTCATTGTTAACAACCGCCTCGGTGCCCGGGGAGGAATGGAAGGCATGACGGGCATTGACGGATATGCAGGGGGGTATGGGGGCGACTATGCGACACCTGAGCAGGAAATACCAGACGCAGTCGAAAAGGGTCTTGACTGGGAAACCTGCATGACCATGAACGATCGTTGGGGCTACAACGTTAACGACACCAACTTCAAATCGACGACGGACTTGATCCGGAAGTTGTCGGACATCGTATCCAAGAACGGGAACTTCCTGCTCAACGTGGGTCCAAAGCCGGACGGCACATTCCCGCAGGAGTCGATCGACCGACTTGCTGAGATCGGTGATTGGATGGATGTCAACGGAGAAGCAATACACGGAACCACGGGCAGCCCGTTTTCAACGCTTCCCTGGGGACGATGTACGCAGAAGCCAAACGGTGATGATACGACGCTCTACTTACACGTCTTTGACTGGCCCCATGATGGACTGCTCACCGTGCCGGGACTGGCTGGCGACGTGCAGAGTGCAAGAGTTCTTGGCTCGACCGATTTCTCTGCGTCTGTTGAGAAGGGTGACGGCGTGGTCACGGTCAGTGTGCCGAGTTCACCGCCTAGCGTGCATGTCTCCATCGTGGCAGTGGATGTTGCAGGATCGCCGGTGATCTACGAAGCACCAGTGGTGCACGCGCAGGCGACTTCATTCGTGGATTCGATCGAAGTCACGATGGACGTCGGGTCGCCAGATCTGGAAATCAGGTACACGGTCGAAGACTCGTATGGTCGCAGAGCCCCGGTGGTTTATCAGGATCCGATCACGATCAAACGAACAACAACGGTTTCAGCGCAAACTTTCGATGGCAGGCAGTCAGTTAGCGAACCTGTGTCGATGGAGTTCATGCGGGTCGAGCCATGGCCGGCCAGTGACAGCAAGCTGCAGCCCAGTGGACTTCAGCTTGAGACATACACAGGGGACTGGGATGTGTTGCCAGATTTTTCCACATTGCAGCCATCCGGCGAATCGATCGTCGACACTATTGCCGCGGATCCACGCAACGAATTCGAGGGAAGAGTCTTCAGTGGATACGTGCATGTCGATCGTGACGCGATGTACATGTTCGCACTCGAGAGCGATGACGGATCCATGTTGCTGATTGATGACACGCCTATTATCGACAATGATGGATTGCACGGTAGCCGTGAAATGCGTGGCACGGCACCGCTTGCAGCAGGGTGGCACGCTATCCGGGTTGAGTGGTTCAACAAGACAGGTGGCGCAGAGTTGGAACTTCGCATGGGCGAACTCGGGGAAACATTGATGGCTGAGAACCTGACATTTACTCACTAAACCAACCCTGAAACCAAAGCGAAAAGGCCGAGGAATTCATCTAGACTTGAGGGTCAATGGCATCGAGTCCACTGAGATCGTACGATTGTATTTGTGATTCGACTGATACCTCTCGCCATCATGTTGATCAGCCTGCTGCTTGCGGGCTGTGCAGTGACACAAGGGCAAAGTGGCGTCAAGCCAGCAGGGGGCGAGTCTCGATATCAACTGTGGGTGTTGGGCCGCGCGCAGGATGGGGGACTTCCGCATGTTGGTTGCGAGCAAGTGTGCTGCGAGACGGCTCGGCAGACCGGGCGGGTTGAAACTCCCGCGTGCCTTGGAATCCACGACGCCAAGACCGATCGGCTGCTGCTGATCGAGGCAACGCCTGCGATCGAGTCCCAACTTTCCTTCCTGCACGAGTTGTCGGGTTCAACTCGCCCAAGTCGTGTTCCCGTGGATGGCATCCTTCTTACCCACGCGCACATTGGGCATTACACGGGTCTCATGCAACTTGGTCGCGAGGTAGCGTCGACCAAGAAGATGCCTGTCTGGGTGACACCCCGGATGGCTGAATTCCTGCGTCACAACGGCCCGTGGTCGCAACTGGTTCAGTTGGAACAAATAAAGCTGCTGGAGGTTGCGCCAGGCTCATCATTTTCGCCGCTCGAAGGCTTGGAGATTGAGGCCATTACTGTTCCGCATCGCGACGAGTTCAGCGACACCGTGGCTTTCCGGATACACGGCCCCCATCGCACAGTACTGTTTGTGCCCGATGTCGATAGGTGGTCGGGACACGATGGCCTGCTGGAGTCTCTCCTGGAGGGCGTTGATATTGCCTACATTGATGCGACCTTCTATGACGGTCGAGAACTGCCCGGGCGGGACCTATCGAAGATCCCGCATCCACCGATGGTGGACACGATGCGGCGGTTGGCTGATCAGGCGAAGCAACATCCTGGTTCGTTCCGCTTCATTCACCTGAACCATACGAATCCCGCGATGCGTGACACGGCGCTACAGCGGTCAATCAAAGATGCTGGGTTTGCCGTCGCCGTGCCGGGCGAGCGGGTGGGTCTCTAGGATTCCTGCATCACGAATCACTCGCGGAAGTTTGGTTTTCGCGCTTGCGTGATTCTGCAGACAGCATAATCTCTCGCCGCATGGTGACCATGCACGTCTTGACCTCGAAACCAAGGCGTCGATTCAGGTCGAGCATCGGAGCATTGGATTCCTGTTGGTGCGTGTGAATGGCGGTCAAGCCCTTGCGGCGTGCCCAGTCTCATGCCAAGATCAGCGTGCTGATCTCTGACACGCAGTTCAGGCCCGAAATGAGCGGATGGGGCGACGCTGTCGCGGAGGCGGGGCAAACTACCTTCAGTCGGCATGACACATCGGGCGGAATCACCTTCAACGTGTACGAACCGGTTCGCGTGCAATTGAACTGGTTCATGTGGGCAGCCGGGCTTGGGAACGCGAATATGACACTTCGCCGCGTGGGAGACATCGACGGGCCAACGGTTCCGTTTCCACCCATCTTTGAACAGACTGTGTCTTCCTACATCGAACCCATTCAGATCGACGACATCACTATGTTCACGATGCGGACGGGACGGTGGCGGGTGAGCATGTTCTCGACACACCAGGCCATGAACACGAAGAAGGGTTTCATGAACGGGTTTGCCCGCGGGACCTTCGAGGGCACTTGGATTGATCTGGGCGATGTGGATGGCAGTGGGAATGTTGATTTGACTGATTTACTTGATGTCATCGCGTCATGGGGTCTTTGTGGATCATGCGCCGCTGACGTCACTGGTGACGGATACGTCGATACGAGCGACCTGCTTCAGGTCATCGCTGACTGGTCAGGGTGACTGCCTGCTGTTGCAGCACGGGAAGCACTGTGACAGCTGGGGTGGTGGTTGCAGTAGCGTGCGTGACGCGGGCAGCCACAAGCGTGCCGGGCAACGCGTTGGTGGCCAGAGTGATCTCCGCATAGTGATCGCAGCGACCACGAGCGTACTCGGTCCCGTTGGCCGGATGTTCGATCAGAACTCGCACCTCGTGATCCACGAGATTTCTTCGGTAGGAGAGCGATAGTTCCGAGTCGAGTGAGAGGAGTGTCTGCACGCGGTGACGAATCACGGAAGCCGGCAGTTGCGGCCAGCGTGCTGCGGCAGTTCCGCTCCGTACGGAATAGGGAAACACATGCATGTGAAGAAATCCGACCCGCTGCGCAATCTCGATTGTGCGATCGAAGTCGTTCTCATCCTCGCTAGGAAACCCGCAGATGATGTCTGTTGTGATTGCCGGGGGCAGTGCGTCCAGCGTTAACCGATCCTGCACCATCGCGATCATGTCAAGGTACATATCGGTGTCATACTGACGGTTCATCTTGTGCAGTACCGCATCACTTCCAGACTGGAGCGGCAGGTGCAGGTGTGGCGCGATGATCGGTTGATTTGCGAGCATCGCGTCAAGTAACACATTGGTGACATCGCCCGGCTCCATGGAGCTGAGACGCAGTCGCCCCAGGCCCTTGATCTGTGCAACGGCATCGAGGAGGTCAGCCAAGTGTTCCCGATCTGGGTCTACCTGTTTTCGTCGCAACGCTGTCTCATGACCGTACGCACCGATGAATATGCCGGTGAGGACGATCTCCTGATGACCGAGCTCGACCAGCCGTGTTGCCTCTGCGACAACATCACCAATCTTCTTTGACCGAAGTGTTGTGCGGATTTTCGGGATGATGCAGAAGGTGCAGTGGGCGTCACACCCGTCCTGAATGCGAAGTTCCGCCCGTGTATGGCGCGATGGTTCCCTTGGCAGTGAGATCGGCAGCGTGGAACTGGGCCTGGGTTCCGCCTCTCTCCGCGGCCTCTTGAGCATGGTGTCCAGGGCGTTGGCGAACCGGTCGATCATGGGAACATCGCCCGCCTGGGGAACGACTGCATCCCCCAGTTCCTCCGCCACATCGGCATCGGTCCCCGGAAAACAACCGGTGATGATCACCCGCCCGCCACGACGGGCTGCGCGGCGAATGGCGTTTCGCGACTTTGCGGCGGCGGTTCCGGTCACGCTGCATGTATGCACGACCTCTATGTCGGCAGACGCTTCACAAGGACGCAGGCTATGGCTCCGGAGCACGGTCTCCATGTCACGTCGCTCCGCGTGGTTGACGCGGCAGCCCAGAACGGTGAATCGGTACGTGCGTGCCATGTACAGGATTATTATGGCAGGTGGGGAAGTATCATGTTCTCCATGCGGCCCTACCTCATCATCGTCATCGCGTTGCTCGAACTCGTTGCCATTGCCCACCTACTTCGCATTGTGACGAACTGCTCACTCATCATCGCAGACGTGGACATCCCCATGTGGGTGTCGTGGGTGACATTCATCGTGCTTGAGGTGCTGGTGCTCATCGGAATCAAACTTGTTGCCCACGATCGTTGACATTACGCAGCGTCTGACTGTGAATGCCGACGGGTTGGTGTTTGCCGAACCGGTGACACATGTCCATAACCCGCTCCGCTACGCATGGCGACCGGTGGAGTCGTATCTGCGGAAGTATGGTGAGAAGCAGGGGCGTTCACTCCTGATCGGCATGAATCCCGGTCCGTGGGGGATGGCGCAGACGGGCGTGCCATTCGGCGAAGTCAATGCGGTACGCGACTTCCTGGGCATTGTGGAACCGGTTGATCATCCCGAACGCGAGCACCCAAAGCGACCGGTGATGGGGTTCGAATGCACGCGGAGTGAGGTCAGCGGCAGGCGGCTCTGGGGATGGGCTGCAGATCGGTTCGGCACTGCCGAGGCATTTTTCCGTGAGTTCTTTGTCTGGAACTACTGCCCATTGTGTTTCATGGAGGAGAGCGGGCGGAATCGCACGCCGGACAAGTTGCCAGCAGCGGAGCGTAAAGCACTCTTTCAAGTGTGTGATGCCGCGCTTCGCGAGATGGTGGATGCGTTGGCGCCTTCGCGCATCATCGGGATTGGAGTATTTGCGAGCAAGCGAACCGCTGCGGCGCTCGAACGTGGCGACATCAATATGGTTCTGCATCCAAGCCCCGCAAGCCCCGGTGCCAATCGTGGTTGGGCGGAGCAGGCCGAGCGGCAACTTGCCGAGATGGGCGTCACTCTTCCTCAGGCTGCTGCGCAGACGATGTGATTGTCACTCAGCTCAGGGGTTTTCTGAGGGTCCCAGTGGATCGCGGGGGAGATCCCAGGGATTGTCTACCCCGGGCGGGTCGTAGGCCGGTTGCTGCGACGACGACCTGACGCTTTCGTCAATCACGCGGAAGTAGAATCCGAAAGTTTTTGTCCCGTTGAGCACCTTGACCAGCACGGGATTCCAGCCAGCCCGAAGCGACATCGTTCCGAGACGCCGGTCGCGTGACGCATACTGCCACTCCGGGTCATCGAGCACCAGGGTGTCATTGACCCAGACTCTGCACCCATCGTCGCTGCCGATTGTGAACCGCACCTCGCGGTCGTCCAGACTCCAGACCCAACACCGCGCATAGGCGATCGCCCGCTCGTACACCACGGCCACAGGCACGATGGTCGCGAGATCCACGAATCCACTTTCCGATGCCTCGATGGTCTGCCATTCCAACGGCCCGCCTTGCTTTGTCTTCGGTGCCGTGATGTGGACGATGCCAGGCTCGGGTGCCTGCGCATTTCCGAGCGCCTTCATGTCGGCCGCGGGGAAATACCCGGCCACCTCCCACTCCCGGAGAAAGTCGCCGCCCAATCGAAGCGCATGTTCCGAAGCAAATCGCCGCGCGTTGGACCAGCCGAAGCGATCCACAAATCGCCAGAAGAGTTCGTCGCTGACATCAGGTTCGATGGTGTCGCTGGCGGCCCAGCCACTGAATGCAAGATAGTGGTCGCTGTCGGGGCGATCGACGACTGCGGAGAGCAGTGGTAGAAGTGAAGCGTCCGAACTCGCAGCCGCAGCGCGGCACGCAGCGAGGCGGACACCGCGGTCGTCGTGGGACAATCCGTACCGGATCATCTGCGTGTTGATTTTTTCGTCTCCGGTGGCAGCCAACACGAGCATGGCGACTTCGGAGGGAGAAGAACCTTCTGCTGCCGCCAGGACAGAAGCAAGGTCACCATCATCCACCGTGTTGCGTGCCCACTGGCTCGGTGGCGTCCACACGCCATCATCATCGGCATCTATATAGATAGGGTTCGCAATTGCGATGGGGAGAATCGGCCGCGATTGTTCGATGATGTAGGGCGACAGGTCGCTCTGGCCATCAACGATCGCCGCAATCCAGCAGTCGCGTTCCACGGGAATGTGAAAGCGGGGGCGCAGGCGTGTGGGCCCATTCTCTTCGCGGGGCACCTCAAGCGTGGCAGCGACATCTCCGTTCTTGATGATCCGAATCCGGTCGATCGGAATCCAGGATGCGGATTGGATGTCGAGATGGATGTCCACCACGCCGTCCAGTGCGGCGATCGTACTGCCCATGGGTTGGCCGTCCGCAGTCATGCGTACAAACGGGCCGGTCGTGGCCGACACTTGCCCACCCCTGATTGCATTTGCAACCGCGGCGGGATCGATGTTCGACGCATCATCACTTCCCACATAGACGAAGTTTCGGGGGACGCCGGCGATATTGGAGATGACCGTGTGACTGTCGCTGTTACCGATGGCAGCGATCCGCCGCCCGGCATTGAGCATGTTGTACCAGTCCTGCAGCACACTGTGTTTGCCCGCCCGCGTATTGATGTCATCCACTTCGGAGTCGTAGAAGCCCCATCCCTCGTTCTCGTTGAGCACCTCTATGGAGTCGAAGTCCCAGGACCAGCGGTCATCTGTTGCTTCGCCGGTGACCGGGTCGAGTCCACGTTTCCCGAAGTAGTCAATGCCACCCCAGCGGGGATGATTAATCTGGATGATCGGCACGACATCCCATTCGTTCTCTTCTGCGCGGATCATGGCAAAGAGCGGCTGGGCGTCGAGTTTCTGGTTGACGATGGCGGCGTTTGGATCAAACGGAAAAGCGTTGAGGTGGCCGTAACTGGTCGAGACCTCATTGCCGATGACGGCAGTCAGATGATCTTCTGCGCCGAGCCGCTCGATCGTCGGGTCGTAGTCCGTGTTGTGGTTGTGGTCGGTGGCGACGGCAAACTCCACGCCTTCTCCGACGATCGAGATGATTCGCTCAGGCATGTTCGAGTCACCGTGACCGGAGTGCGTCAGCGTGTGCAGGTGGAAGTCGCCGCTGACCCAGTTCGTTGTGTCAATTTCGTGGACAAGGTTCGCAGTCCACTGCGATTCGCTTCCCGGCGAGATGTCGATGTGCGTCGAGTCCATTGACCACTCAAGGCCGTGGGTGGCGTACACATCCCACGAACCTGTCGGGACGGTGATGGCCCCCTTGCCGCTGAGGGTGTACGCCGCGTGCCTTCGCACTGCCAAGTCGTCGGGCGAAGCATCGGCGTTGGGAAAGAGATCCTGCGAGCCGCCATCCTGATCAATAAAGGTCAGCCGGCCGGGCATGGGCTCGCCCGCCTCGTCGAGGATTTCGAATACGAGCACGCCGCTCTGGGCATCACTGGCGGTAGGAGCGGGGTCGGCGGCGGTGTGGAGGACGCAATAGAGGGCGATGAGTGTGTGCATTGTCGGATGGTAGCGTCGCTATCCTTGCGGCATGCCGTTGATACTTGACAGGGTGGCCAAGCACTTCGGAGGCGTGCGTGGTGTGACGAATGCGACGATGTCGATTGCCGATGGGGAGATGGTCGCCCTGACCGGCCCATCCGGCGGCGGCAAGTCCACGCTGATCCACTGTATTGCGGGATTGATCAAGCCTGACGGCGGTTCGATTGATCTTGACGGCCGATCTCTCTTGAAGGCGCCTCCGCATGCGCGGGGCGTCGGGCTGGTCCTGCAGGATCAGCCGTTGTACGAACACATGTCGGTGGCTGCGAACCTGCGATTCCCACTTCGGTGCAGGGGCATCGCCCACGCCGAGTCCGAGGCGAGGGTGCGTGAAGTGTTGGGGTCGCTCGGGCTTGCTGACCTATCGCGGCGACGGCCCTCCTCATTGAGCGGCGGCGAGCGGCGGCGATTGGCCCTGGGAAGGGCGTTGGTCGTACGGCCACGGATTCTGCTGCTTGACGAGCCGCTGGCACATCTCGATGAAGGCACACGAGGGCGGATGCGAACAGTCATCCGCGATGCCCATGAGCGGTGCGGCGGACTTACTATTCTCGTTACGCATGATCGGGAGGATGCCGCCGCACTCGGCGATCGACTAATGACCATGCAGGATGGAGAGGTGACAGAGTGGACAATGTGATTCGCTGGATTCTTGGAAACGCATCGTTGTCGATGCTCATTCTGGCGGTAGTGCTCGGCGTCATTGGATTCGTGCGTCGTACCAAAGCGGGGAAGGGCGGCGTCTGGGAACCGTTCATGTTTTGGCTACTTCTCCTGTTCGTCGGCCTGGTAGGTCTCTACACCTTCGTCATGCATTGCTTCTTCAGCGAAATAGCGGCGTCAGCGATCGGCTGGTCAACGAGCCCGTTTCAGTATGAGGTCGGCATTGCCAATCTGATGATTGGCGTGCTGGGAATCATGGCAACCTGGTCGAGCCGCTCATTCAGGTGGGCCGTTGTGCTGGCGGCGGCGGTGTGGTTGTGGGGGGATGGCGTGGGACACATTCACCAGATGATCGCTGCGCAGGACTTCTCTCCCGGCAATGCGGGGTCCTGGTTCTGGACTGACGCTCTTGCGCCTGCCGTGCTCATCATCGTGCACACCCTGAACAGGCGCCGCGGCTGATCAAGGATGGAGAAAAGGCCCGGTAAGAAAATCACCCTCGAGCCGGTGAGGCTCGAGGGTGATGGAAGAGAAGAGAAGAGAAGGAACGCAGGGTGCCGCCCTTTCGGGCAACTGCTGCACGCAGGCGCTCCCCGCTCTGCGCCTGCTACGGTATCGGCAGTTTGCGGCTCTCAGCAGCAGTATCAGGCAGCGAATTGGGTTCACTTTTTCACTGAGAGACGCAAGCCGAATCAGGCCAGAAACTTGCGCCACGCGCTTTTTTCGATGTTTTTATAGGCATGAGGTATCTGCGTCCTAACTCCTTGCGCGGTCCGGTTTTCCCAAAGTTCAGCCTCCGGAGATGGATCGCGTCGGACCTGACACCATGTCGCCATGGGGGCGTGTAACCCTCTGCTATCGTGCCATCAACGATGCCGGAACCAGCGCGTTTCTTTCTCGGATGGGAGCAACCCTTTCTACCTTCAGCGGCGGGATGGCTTGTGGATAACGTGTTGGGACGGGATCTCACCGCCGCCGATGGGACGGTCATTCTGGTGCCGGGAAGCGGAGCCGCCGGACGGATCCAGTCGCTGCTCTTGGCCCATTCAGGCGGCGGGCTGGCCCTGCCGCCGATTCTCACGCCGGGGTCCTTTCCCCGAGCGGTACAGCAAGATCGGGTGAAGCAGGCCGACAAGGGACTGGTATCGCTGGCCACTGCCACCGCTCTTCGAGATGCCGACATCAGCGAAGTGGGGCCGCTTCTTCACGCTCACGCTCCTCCCCACGGCGACATCAACGCCTGGCTGCAGTTGGCAGCGGAGGTGGAGTCAGTCGCATCCGAGCTTGCCGGTGGTGGGTGGACAAGCGATGTGTCGACGTGGCCATCGGATGCAGAAGGTGTGTTGTCGGCCTCTGCCCGCCGCCGATTTGGCGCCATTTCGCTGATCCGCGCACGAACGGATGATTGTCTCGCCGAAGCAGGCCTTCACCACAACGATTCGATCGCTCTGGCCTTGGCCTCGGGCGAGATGCCGCTGCGAGACGATCTGCAGCGGATCGTGTTGGTCGGAATCTCAGAGGCAGGGGGGCTTCTTCGATCACTGCTGCATCGATGCATCGAGGACGGGATCGACTGTACTTCGCTCGTCCGCGGGCCGCGCGATCTTGCGGAGGCATTCGATTCCTTCGGCTTTGTGGATGTTGACTGGTGGTCGGATACGACCATCGCTCTTCCGGAGGAATGCATCAAGCCTGCGGGAGGGCCGGGTAGTCAGGCAACGGCCATCCTCTCCGGCCTGCAGGATGGTCAACCTGTTGATGATGTGACGGTCGTTGTGCCGGACAATGAGGCCATCCCCATTGTTCGCCGGTCCATGGCAGGCCACGGCATTCGGACCCGGTATGGCGGTGGCACTCCTCTTGAAGGCGCCGCATCGGTTCGGCTCATCCGCGCAGTTGCGGAGTTCACTCGCACCCAGTCGTTTGCAGCGTTTGCGGCGTTGATTCGGCATCCAGATCTCTCCGCGGTTCTCGGGGCAGACGCGGCGACGATTGCAGCGCTTGATGCTGCGCAGACCCGGCACCTTCCAAGCACGATCGGCGTTGAGTGGCCGGCATCCACTGACTCTTCAAGCAGAGGGGAAGAACGTCAACGATTGCTCCGAAGTCTTCACAGCAAGACGATGCAATTCGTAGAACCAGCGGCCGACCGTGAGACACACACGCTTTCTCATTGGATGTCCGTGGTGCGGGCAATGTTGTTGACCATCTATGGTGATCAGGAATTGGATGCCCGCAGCCCGCATGCCCAGGCGTTGTCGCATCTCTTCAGTGGGGCCGAACTGCTCCAGTCATCGCCGCTCTCGATGATGACCGCCGCGGGTGAGATGCCGTTCCATGCGGCTGTTGATGTCTTGTCGCGGGTGGTCGAGGGCAGTTCGATCGCGGATTACCCAGATCCGAATGCAGTGGAAGTCGTCGGCTGGCTGGAAGCACTGACAGATGATGCTCCGACGCTGCTGGTCGCCGGCATGAACGCCGAGTCGATTGATCGCGGCACTCGGGGCGATGCCTACCTGCCGGAGTCACTTCGCGAGGCACTTGGCCTTGACACATCGAGGACCCGAATGGCCCGCGATGCGCACGGCGTCACGGCCATGCAGGCATCGCGGACGGCGAGCGGCACCATGCTCTGGGTCGTGGGCCGAATTTCCGTCAATGGGGATCCACTTGCGCCGAGCCCGCTGCTCTTGCGGGAGGTCGATGACGATGTGCTGGCTCGTCGCGTGATTCGACTGACTGAGGCGAAAACCGATACCGCTGATCTTTCGCCGCAGTTTGGCGTCGAGCAGGCAGGGGCAGGGGTACCGGGGGTGCTGGGGGTGCCGGGGGTGCCGCGTCCCTCTCCGGGGGACTACGAACAGGAGCCGCTGTCCAAACTTCGTGTGACTGCGTTTCGAGACTATCTCGGTTGTCCATATCGCTTCTGGCTGCGGCATGTCCTCCGTCTCAAGGAGGCGCGGGATGATGCGTGCGAGGCCGGCTATGCGGATTTCGGCACGCTCATTCATGACACGCTGCAACGCTTTGGTAACGACAAAGATCTGCGGAAATTGGGCGACGAGGCTGAATTGGCCGCGAGTTTGTCCGACATCCTGGACGACATTGCCTCGGCACGCTACGCGCCGTCCGGGCAGCCGATGCTTCCTTCGGTCGCTGTGCAGGTGGAGCAGGCCCGGTACCGGCTTCAGCACTTTGCACATGAGCAGGCGAAAGACATTGCGAACGGTTGGGAGATCATCGAGGCTGAGTACGGCGGTTCTGCCGACCTTGATGTAGATGGCACACCATTCAAGATCACCGGTCGCATCGATCGCATCGACAAGCATGCCGATGGCCGCTACAGGATTCTTGATTACAAGACATCGTCCAAAGAAGCAGCAAAGGTGCACTACAAGAAGAAGGCGCAGGAGTGGATCGACCTGCAACTCCCGCTGTACAGGCTTCTGGCGGGCGATCTGATTCCGGAATCGGCTGAGGTGGACCTGGGTTTCTTCCGGCTCGCCTCGCATCCCAAGAGCAGTGGCGTCAACATTGCGAAATGGGATGCCGAATTCATTCAGAGCGGCCACGATGTCGCCAGAGATATCGTTCGTCAGATTCGAAACGGTGACTTCGCCACCCTCAAGACGCCCGCGCCGCATTTCTGCGAAGACCTCTCATGGATCTGTCAGGATGGCCAGATTTCCGTGCAGGAGGATGGTGGCCCATGACCACTCCTTCAAGGTGCGAGATCATCATGGCGTCCGCTGGCTCCGGCAAGACCAGAGCGCTGACCGGGCGGTACATCGGGCTTCTTGCAGCCGGGGCGGAGGCGCGGACCATCCTCGCGACGACATTCAGCCGCAAGGCGGCGGCCGAGATTCGCGACCGCATTGTGGACAGGCTTGCTTCGGCCATACTCGACCCAGACGCGATGGCCGAACTTACGGAGGAAGTACCGCAGTTGACCGGGGGCAGGGCTCAGTGCGCCGAGTTGTTGCGGATGCTCACCTCGCAACTACACCGGCTCGGCATAGGGACGATCGACAGTTTCTTTGTGCAGACAGCGAAGTGTTTCAGTGATCAACTCGGCTTTCCTCCGGGTTGGTCGATCATGGACGACATCGAGTTTCCGAGGATCTTCGGCGCTGCGACGGAACAGTTCCTCGCCATCTATCAGCCGGAGAAGGTGGCGACCATCCTGCGGGCCTTTGATGATGGTGCGAAGGTGCCGGTCATCGACGCGATTGATCGCTGTCAGAAGAGCGGGTATGCGCTTGCGTACTGGACAGCAAAAGAGGCATGGGACTGGTCCCCGCGTTGGACGGTGCTCGATCAGGCCCTGGTTGACGAGGGAATTGAGCGACTTCGAGCATACGAGTCGGACAAGCCGAGTTTTCGCAGACGAATCAATTCGGACATCGAACTGTTCGAGGTGGGCGACTGGAGAGCATTGATCCAGAAGGGCATCGTCGGCCGAATCATGTTCTCCCAGCCGTTCGACAGGATGGTGATACCCGCCGATATGGCCACGGCCTACGGCGATCTTGTCGACCACACGAAGGCCATGATGGTCAATCGCGCAATCGACCAGAGCCTCGCGGCACGGGCTTTGTTGGACACTTTCCATAAACACTGGGAGGCGGCCAAGCACGCCGCCAGCCGGTACACCTTTGACGACATCACGCGGTACCTTGCTTGTCTGGGCATACTCGCCGATGCAGAGGATCTGCTGTTTCGACTGGACGGGACGATTGATCACTTGCTGGTCGATGAATTTCAGGACACGTCGCTGCAACAGTGGAAGGCGTTGAGTCCATGGGTTCAGGAGATCAACGGTGACGAAACCACCGATCGATCCTTGTTTTTCGTCGGGGATGTGAAACAGAGTCTGTACGGTTTTCGCGGCGGCGAACCGGCGCTGCTTCGGAAGTTGCCGGAGGAGTTGGGTGTATCCGATCCCGAACATCTCGACTGCAGCTGGCGATGTTCACCACCAGTGATCGAGGCGGTCAACACGATGTTCCTGGCAACTACCGATCTGCCGCGTCTCTCCGGACACTCGGAGTGTGGGCTCGAGACTTGGCGAGAGAGTTTTCACTCACATGTAGCAGGTGTTCCTGATCGCCCGGGGCATGCCACTGTGCAGACAGCGGCCGGTGACTCACAGGAGGAGATGGAGGAAGAGACTGTTCGGCAGGTCGCCGAGATCAACAAAGCTGCGCCTTGGGCGACGATCGGCGTGTTGGTTCGGGGTTCGAAGAAACAACAGGTACAGCGACTCGTGCATGGGCTTCGGAACAACAAGGATCATCCGGTCTTCGCATCGGAACACGGTGGTAATCCTCTGACCGACTCGCCGCCGGTCACGGTGATTCTCTCAGCACTGTTGATGGCTGATCACCCGAGCGATTCCGCCGCGACATTTCATGTCGCGACATCACCGCTGGGCGAACATCTTGGGCTTGAGTGGCGCGGCACGAGTACCGACAACGCCGCTGTGGCCGAGTCCATTCGCCGCAGGCTTGTCCGCGATGGATACGCCAATGTCATTTCGGAGTGGGCCACGGTTATCGTTGCTACCGCGACGCAACGTGATCGCCTCCGCCTCTGGCAGTTGGTTGAATATGCAGAGGCTACGCGCGGTGGCGAGACGCTTCGGCCATCCGAGTTCGTCGCGGCGATCGGCAAGCAGCCCATCGCGGACCCCGCGTCGTCGCAAGTACAGGTCATGACGATTCACAAGTCCAAGGGCCTGCAGTTTGATGCGGTTGTCATCGGCGACACGGATACCAAGTTGTGGCTGCCGCCCGAGTTTCTGAAACTCAGCCCGGATCCTTGCCAGTGGCCCACGCGGGCTGGGTCCTACCAGCCAGAGGAGATTGATTCGCTGCTTCCGGAGTATGAAGAGATGCGATCGCAGTCGAGTGCGCGGCAGGTGGATGAAGCCCTGTGCCTGTTGTATGTTGCAATGACCCGGGCGAAGCATGCGTTGCACATCGTGCTGCCGCCGAGGCCAGGCGCACAGACATGCCACGCTAAGATTGACGGACTGGTGCGAGAGTGCCTGAAACAGGATCCGGTGCTCAACCCTTCAGAGACCATCTGGTCTGCGAAGTCGGGGAACGCATCCTGGTACGAAGAAGTGGCGGAGCGAGCGGCAGAATCAGATGTTGATCTGGATGCTTCAACAACTCCGCGTCTGACTTCGCCCGCCGGGCACACTCGTGGCATCCCGGTCGCTTCACCTTCCGGATTTCAAGGTGGGCAGAAACTGGTCGTGAGGGAACGATTCGGCGGTGATACGGAAGTGGCGATGGCGCGTGGCACATTGGTCCATGCGTGGTTGGAGGACATACAGTGGCTGGAAGTACCACCAACGCCGGAGGAACTTGTTGCTGCAGCGCCGCCTCTCCTTCCGGCCAAGGAGATTCTCTCCGTTGCGAAGGAGACACATGCCAGGCTGTGCGAAGGCGAGATTCGTGAGCTCCTGACACAGCCGGAAGGGGATCACTTGGTCCGTTGCGAACAGCCGTTCGTGGTCCGCGTGGCAGCAGGAACTGAACTGGCCGGAGAAGAGATTGATCAGGAGACGGATCTTCGGGGCATGATCGATCGGCTTGTCGTCTCGCTTGACGCTGGCGGTTCGCCACATGCCGCGGCGGTCATCGATTGGAAGACCGATGCGGTGAGCCCCGATGACCTAGAGACCACCGTGGCGGAATATGCGCCGCAGCTGGCCGCCTATCGCTTGGCTGCGAGCAAACTTCTTGGGCTTGAAATCGACGATGTGACGGCATCGCTTGCGTTGCTCAGCATTGGGAAGGTCCTCGATGTGACCGCTGAGGCGTCAGTCTCGCGCTGATGTTGCCAATTTGACCGGACATGGCTATCCTGTCCTGTTCGATCCAATTGAGAATGAGTCTCAGAGGAAACATCGTGACCACGCCAACCATGACCGCCGATTCACCAGAAAAACAGAGCCGCAGCGTGGCTTTGCCGCTGGCCGATCTTGGGCCGCAGGAGTGCGCGGTCATGCGGAGCGCGGATCTGTCGGAGACTGACCGGGAACTTCTTGCGTCAATGGGCTTGCGTGAGGACTGCCGCCTGCGGCTCTGCCGCGTCGGCGAACCCTGCATCGTGCAGGTTGAAGCTACTCGGCTCGGGTTGTCGCGACATGTATCGCGTCGAATCCTCGTTGAGCGATGCGCCGCCGGTGCGTAACTGACCAATGAGCGGAGGCTGTTGCCAGGCGGGATCGGAACACATGCCGCCGCCGGCATCCGTGCTCCTTCTGGGTAATCCGAATGTAGGAAAGACAACGCTCTTCAACAGGCTCTGTGGGCTGCGTTCGCATACCGCAAACTACCCCGGGAGCACTGTCGAGGCGCGGATTGGCCGCGCAACCGGAGGTGCGGTCCGTCGCAGCGTTACGGATCTTCCCGGTGTCTACAGCCTGCGAATGTGCGATGACCTCACTGATTGTTGCCGCGATGCGCTCTGCGGTGATCGGCCGCCGGATGCGGTTCTGGTCGTGGCTGACGCCACAAATCTGCGACGCAATCTCATGCTTGTCAATGAAGTGCTGCATCAAGGACTTCCCTGCGTCGTGGCGCTCTCCATGATGGATCGAGCGCGGCGGCGGGGGTTGAAGATTGACTGCGATGAACTCTCCGATCAGTTGGGCTGCGCGGTAGTTCCCGTGAACCCGCGAAGCGGCGAAGGCCTGCGGGCTCTTCACGCTGCGATCGACCACGCTCATTGCGAGCCGCGGCAACTACCCGCGACGGATGAGGTTACGGCCATCGATGCCTGGGCGGACAGTGTTCTCGGCCCGAGCGTGCAGGGTGGAGCTCTGACCGGCGAGGACCTGACGACCGATCGACTCGATGCAGTGTTCACGCACCCTGTTTCGGGTTTGCTCGTCTTCGCGATGGTGATGGGCGGCCTTTTCGCGGCAATCTTCATGCTGGCCGCGATTCCCATGGATCTGATTGACCTGCTCTTCGGCGGTTTGGCAACTTGGGTGGGTGACCTGATTCCCGAGGGGGAGATTCGCGACTTCATGGTCGAAGGCATCATTGGTGGCGTTGCAGGAACGGTTGTGTTCCTGCCTCAGATCTGTCTACTCTTCTTTCTCATCAGCCTTCTTGAAGACACCGGGTACCTCGCAAGAGCATCGTTTGTGATGGATCGCGTTCTGCGGCGGTTCGGATTGCCGGGGCAGGCATTTGTCCCGCTGCTTTCTGCACATGCATGTGCGATCCCAGCGATCATGGCTGCGCGAGTTGTTCCAGATCGCCGGGACCGGCTGGCAACAATTCTCGTTGCGCCGTTCTTCAGTTGTTCGGCGAGGCTTCCGGTCTATGTATTGCTCATCGGTCTCTTGTTTGTCGGACATCCCTGGCTGGCTGGTCTGGCATTCTTTGGCTGTTATGTACTCGGCGCGGCGGCTGCTTTGTGTACATCACTCATCCTGCGTCGATCGATCCTGGCGGGCGCCACGCGCCCCATGATGCTTGAACTCCCCGCATACAAGTGGCCGTCGATACGCACAGCGATTCTCACCATGATTGATCGGGGATGGGTTTTTCTCAAGAATGCCGGAACGGTCATCCTCGGCATTGTCATCGTGCTGTGGTGGCTGCAGGCCTATCCGAAGGGCACGCCCCCCGAAGAGGCGTTGGCACTGCACACTGCGGCCGCGGAAGTGCAGAGTATCGATCCCGATCACGCTGCCGAGTTGCGTGCGGATGCCGAGCAGTTGACGACCCGCGCCCAACAGTCAGACAGTTTCGCGGGGCGTATTGGTCACTTCATGGAGCCGGTCTTTCGGCCCCTTGGCTACGACTGGCAACTCAGTGTTGGCGTGCTGACCAGCTTTGCTGCACGCGAGGTCTTTGTGTCAACGATGGCTGTCCTTGTCGCGGGCAGCGACGACACCGATGATGAGAGCGTGATCAGGCGAATTGGAAATGCTCGGCGCGATGACGGGTCACCGCTGTTCACACTGCCGACATCCGCGAGCCTTCTGGTGTTCTTCGTATTGGCGATGCAGTGTCTTCCCACATTGGCGGTGACGCGACGAGAAACCGGCCGGTGGTCATGGGCCATTGTGCAGTTTGCATGGATGTCCGCTCTGGCGTGGGTTGCGGCGTTCGCGACCTACACGCTGGTTGCGGCGGGGATGTCCTGATGCCGTTTGGTGACTGGCAGTTCTGGATCGTTACAGCAGCGGCTCTGATTGCGGCTGTTGTGCTCGTTCGGCCACTGTTTCCTAGCCGCCGGGGGAAGAAGACGACGATTACCGTGCAGGGAAAACCGCCCGGGCGGTAAGTGTCAAGAAGGCCAATCCGCCAAGGCCGATCCACATGCCCCAGCCGAGCATGTTGGCGATCGACGACCAGTCATCGCCGCCGGCCATGGTTGCGAACCAGGCGAGTGTGCCTGCAAAGGCAAGTCGGCCGGCGAAACTCTGGATCGACAGGTAGGTCGCCCTGCGCTCACTGGGAAGGGCCGGCGCAACCGCGGCATTGAGGGGGGCGGTCATGAGTGCTCGCGGACAACTTCGAAGAAGCATGAACAGCGCGGCGGGGATCGAGAGGAAGAAGTGCATGATCGTCATGATTGCAACCTGCAGTCCGCATGCCGAAAGCAAGACACCACCTGTTCCGATGCGTCGCCGAAGTGAGACGCTCATGGATGCAAACCAGGCTGCAATGAGCATGGTGATTGCAAGGTGCACGCTGGTCAGGACCGGCGTGGAGCGCAAGGCGCCGAACTTCGCGGCGAGCGTTTCCACATAGGGTTGGTAGAACTCGTAGGGTATGTGGTTCAACACTGTCATGAAGACCGCGAATACGAAGAGCCACAGGAGGCGTGTGCCGCGAAGCAGAGAAAGGCAACCGAGCATCTGACTGATCATTCCCTGCCGAAGGGATGACTTCTCTCGAGGGGGTTCCACAAATCGCAGTGTCATGCCGATCATGACGCATGCACCAACAAGCGAAAGGACATATGCGCCGCGAAAATCCGGAATGGCTGCGAGGCCTCCAAGCACGCCCGCAACCGCCGAACCGAGAAAGTTGAATTTCGTTGCGCGTGCTTCGCAGGCCAGATACTCCTTTTCGCGGCCAAGTGCCTGAGTGGTTTCCAGCAGCAGGCTCGTGTCGGTACCGCTGTTGAAAGCGATACCTGCCGCCAGAAGTACTTGCGCTGCGGCAAATGCGCCGAATGATGTTGCCCACAGGAAGGTCACATAGGCTGCGGCAAGGAGGCAACTGGCAATGACAAGCGTCCGCTTGCGGCCGAAGACATCACTTGCCCATCCCGATGGCACCTCCATGACAACTACTGCGATGAAGTAGATGGATTCCAGTTCGAGTACATCTGTCAATGGCAGTTCACTGCTGAAGAACAGGAAGTAGATTGGCAGCCAGAAATAGGCGTGGAAGAGGCCCGCGTACCAAGGATAGATTGCAAGGTTGCGACGAAGGCCGTCTGTCATTCCGTGTCGTCTGGAATCGCGTTGTGCAGAACGATCGGTCGCGATTCAGATTGCTCAATGAGTTGAATCGACCGCTCAATCGTCCCGCCCTTCTCGGCCTCATATCGAAGTTGTGCGGTGCCAGTGCCCTCGATCAGAAATCGAAAAAGTGTTCCGGACTGACCACCGATGCCGGAGTTGTTGGAGATCCGGTCCGGCTGTGGTGTGTCCGTTGCATCAAGTTTCGCTGTGGGCAGAAGTGAAGAGACCGTGCCGGAGGCAACCACCGAGCTCTTGGAATCGGTTGTGCAGTGCATGAAGTCGGGAAGACCGATCTTGTTACGGGTTGCCATGGATGTTCGCGTGGGAATCAACCGATCGTTGACGACTTCGGCAGTGACTTCCCACAGTCCGTCCTGTACTTCGCGAACCCGAAGTGCCCCCCACCGAAGCAGCGGCATCTGGTCGGCGTGATACATCGTGAAGGCGAAGTTCCGGTGGCATCCCTCCTCCAACATCCATGGTGGCGTGACGCGGGAGGAGAATTTCTTCTGGCCGCCGACCAACACCGTGCCGTAGGTCGGGTGCTCGACTTCGTGGTAGGGGACGTAGACATCCTCGAACTGCAGCAGATCGCGAAATGTCCGTCGCTGTTCAGTGGATGGGTTGGAGCCGTCCGCCATCATGCGCTTGTCCGTCCACAACTCGTTGGTGAAACTGATAATGCCCAGCCCTTCGTAGGTAAAACTGTCCTCGCCGCCGTGCACGACATAGAGGTCGCTGTGGACGGTCATGGGATTGTAGAAGGGGAGCATCTCCGCACCCTTGTCGGCGATTTCGCGGTACACGCGAAGGTCGCTGCTCGGGTACTTCACATAGGGCGCATTTGGACCAAACAGGATCATGCCGCCTGCGTTGTGGTAACTCTGATAGGCGGCAATGTTTGGATGGTCGTAGACGAATTCGCCGATGGCCCGTGTTTCCGGGAGGCTGAATGGATAGTCATCGGCGCCGTACTGGATCCACTGCGGCTGCCAGTCGTTGGGCCAGTTGCGGTTCGGGTCGTAGCCGCCCGGCCCATCTTCGTTCGTGCGACCATCATCGTCGTTGTCGATTCCTTCCTGACCCAACCGCGACCAACCGCCGGGTGCATCATTGCGGTCAACCCGTTTGAAGAACCTCGGATCATCCGGGTCGGGCATGTACCTGCCAAGAGGATCGCGCACCCACATCTGTGTGATGTGGCCGTCGCCGTCGAGATCGTCCGGCGGATCTTCGTCATACAACCCGTCGTGATCGTTGTCGGTGGGTTTGATGCCGCCCCGGAGATAGTGAGGGGTGGAGGGTTCGTGGAACCAGACTTCGCGGCCATCCGGGTTTTCCATGGGGACAAAGTAAAACCCGCGTTCATCGACGAGCCGTGTTATACGGTCGATGACGCCGTAGCTCTTGCAGAGGTACCAGATGGAGTACAGGACAGTTTCGGCAGCCTGAATCTCATTGCCGTGGATGTTGCCGTCGATGAACATCGCGGTTTTCGAATCGGCGGTGCCGGTCTTTGGATTGTTGAGCGTGACGAGCCAGAGATCGCGGCCGCCAACGCTCTTACCAATGGACTCGATTGACAACAACTCCGGATAGGCGTTGACGAGCTGATGAAGCGATCGAGTCATGTCGTCATAGTCGTACCAGTGGTCAAATCGAAGGTCGACACGACTCTCGTGCGGGTACTGGGCGTGCGCAGCACTCGTCAGGGCAACCAGCACAAGGAGGAGGCGAATGATCACGCATCACCTCCATCTGTGAGCGGAAGCGTCACACTCGTGGTGCCGTACTTTTCGCTGAAGAGTGTGATGGTGATCGGCGTGTCTTGGTCGCCGGTAATAATCCACCGATACCACTGATGCGCGCCGCTGCCAGGGATCGCGTATAGCCGTTGCACACGCTGGCCCGACACGACGGTGTCGTTGGGCGTCTCAAGCCGAACGACATGTGGTCGTGCCCGCTTGTTCTGCTCGGCCATGGCGGTACCGCTGGGGAGCCAACCGTCGTTGATGACAGGTACCTTGACTTCCCAGAGTTGATAGGCGAGTTGTGTAATGGTGGGGTCACCCAGATGAACATCGGGGAGTCGCTCTGCAAGCGCGAGCAGGAATTGCACCTGTTTCTCCGAGATGGATTGGATCTCGTCAGTTGGTGGAAGGGTGCGAAAGTAGGGAACCCAGCCACCGATTTCGACTGGGCCGAGTTGCGGGTGTTCGAACGGTGTCCACTCGATGAATCCGGCGCCATTGCGGTTGTCGTCGCTGTAAGCGAGCCACGCAGCATCGCCACTACTGTTGCTGTTCGCGTCACTTTGCTCTGCAACACGGCGAATCGTGACGCCCGACATCTTGGCATATTGCTCCACCATCTCGGGCGTCATGCTGGCCTTCATCTCATCGGTGACGGGAAACCCTGCGGCTTCTGCGGCGTCCAGCAACTCATCCAGTGTTTCCTGAGAGATGTTGCCGACACCGGAGGGGGTCAGCCCTTCATCGCCTGTTGAGGTTTCATCTTCTTTCGTCTCGGACTTCTTCTCAGGCACGGGTCCGGTCCAGAGCGGCGTAGAGAAGGTCGGGACGCCGAATTGGGCGTAGGACCATGCGGCGAAACTGCCATGCATATCTGCCTTGGGTGCGTTTTCCAAACCGGTAATCTCGCGGAAGAGTTTGGAGACTTCCGCGTACATCTCCTTGTCACCCTCGTGGACCTGTTTCACGGCGCCGGAGTCGAATGTACTTGTGTCGGTTGGTGGGTTGGTCAGTGTGTCGTGCGTGCCGTACACGACAATCGCGGCGATCTCTTGATGATCGAGCACATACCGAAGCAGAGCGAGGGACTCTGGTTCCGAAACTTGCCAAGGTCCGCTGCCGTCAGTGTGCGCCTCGTAGCCGTGCATGAAGTTTCGGTTCAGGTCGACGCCGCCGAGGGCATCCTCGTTGTAATCGCCGTCGCCATCGTCATCGGCACCTTCCACATAGATCGCGAACTGTGCGGATTGGCCCTTTATGGAATCGGGCTTGATGTTCATGCGGGGATTGTCCGGGTCGGCAAGGTGGGTCGCCTCTTCAAGGTCGGGTACCCGCATCATCGTGATGTACCCGTCGCCGTTCAGATCGTTGCCACCGTCCTCGTCAATTGAACCATCTCGATCCGCATCGTCCGGTCGAAGGTTTCGGCGTTGATCGAGGCGGGGTGCGTCGAAGTACATGGCGGCTGCGTCCGGGTTGACCTGTGGAATGACGATCACCTCGTACCGGGAGAGGAGCGATTGAATGCTCTCCTCATCCGACCGGGCGATGAGTTGGTCGATGACATCCATTGCGACTTCACTGCCGAGAAGATGATCGCCGTCAATACCTGCGACGATGAGAATCGCCGGGCGGTTGTCAAGGGAGTTCACCCGCAGGGCACGGATGGGTCGCCCGGCACGGCTCTTGCCGATCGTGTCCAACTTCATCGCAGAGCCGGACTGGAATTGTTGTTGGGTGATCGCCTTGTCAAATTGAGCGGGTGTTCGCCAATCGCGAGCGGCGGTGCCAAGAAGACACGAACACAGGATGAGTGAGATTGCGGCCATTGCGGGCGGCGAGTGTACTCAATCGCTGGAAAGAAGGGTTGTGCCGATGCGGAACAGGGCCCATGCGGCAAGGAGGCCAAGTGTGTTGCTCAGGAGGATGTACATCAGTGCCTGGCCGATGCGCCCGGCGTCAAGCAGCTCAATTGCTTCGAGTGCGAATGTCGAGAATGTCGTGAAGCCGCCCAGGACGCCCACGATGATGGCCAGTCGCACAGGTTCTCGCAGGTGGGACAGTGGTCCGAGGAGAACAGCCGCCATGAGTCCGATCGCAGCGCAGCCAGCGACATTGACAAGAATGGTTGCAAGTGGAAATGCCGAGGCGGAGAAGGGGTGTTCCCAGAGCGACACGATGTATCGCAGCACCGCACCAACACCTCCACCGAGCGCCACAAGAATGATCGAGGTTGCTTCCATGGGGTGCGGATGATACCACCAGCGAAACCGCCACACCCTGCCCATCCGCCATCGCCATTCCGCCCCCGATAATTGTGACTGTCACTCTTTCTTGGGGAACGGCGGCGGCAGTTGGGCGCAGGTGTTGCGAATTGGCTGGCGTTCTTTGACGCCAGGCCGCGTTCAGGGGGTCACACCCGGGGACACACCCCGTTTGGCGGGATGGCGAGTGGAGGAGTGCAATCGCGCTGGTGAAAATGAGGAGGGGTCAGGCTGGTTGATGGGAGTGGGCAGACCTGATTCGAAAGCGCGCCCGGCAGGACTCGAACCTGCGACCTTCGGTTTAGGAAACCGGTGCTCTATCCAGCTGAGCTACGGGCGCCGAAGCAGCGAATTGTACGCGCTACAGTTCCTCGTCGCGGATTCGGTTGATGATCTCACGCACGGAACGCATGACACGGCTCTTGGCATGTCGCACCGTTTCCGAGGTCATCCCGAGACGCTCAGCGGTTCGCTCTGCGCTGAGGCCGCGTCGCCCGTAGAGTTCAAATGCTTCCCATGTCTTTGGCTCGAACTTCGGACGCGCTTCCTGCATTGCCTCTGACAGCAGGTGTTCCGCCCATTGGCGGTCAAACTCCGCTTCAAGATCGTCATGCGGATCCTGCGCCGCACGCATGCCCTTCGTATCCAGATTTGCTTCCCGGCGCTTTCGATACCGCTGCCGAATTGCATTGAGCGTGATCCGCTTGAGGTACCCCCTGAATCGCCCCTTGGTCGGATCATATTCAAAGCGGTCAGCCGCCTTGAAGAAGTTGAATAACACGGTCTGCATGATGTCGTCGGCCTCGCCGGACGGCAACCCGGCGTTGCGAGCAAACCCGCAGATCACCGGACCGTACCGGTCAACAAACATCTTCCACCCCATCTCCCGGTCAGTTGTCTCGTCCGACTTCAACTGAAGAAGCACGCCGACATCCGTTTCATAACGACCATTGACTGTCCGAACGAGCGTGGGCACTTCGCTCGGCGGCTCCTCCTGCGCTTTATCCAGTTCGCTGACGAACTCCTCATCAAGCGGCGCGGCGGCGGGACCAATTCGAACAAGAAACTTCCACGGGCCGATCTGCAGCAGATCGCCGGGAATCAGTGGCGACTCTTCGCCGGGCTCCAGTCGAATCGTGTTGAGATAGGTTCCGCCCCGGCTTTCAAGATCCTGCAATACCCATGCTCCAGCTTTGTCAATCACCACCGCATGTTTTCGCGATACATAGCGGTTCGTCAACTGCGCGCCGCACTCAGGACTTCGTCCAATGATGACTTCTCCCGAAGCCGGAATCACAATCGCCGGCACAGGTCGACCATGAATCTGATCCAGACAAAGGTCGCTGTGGTGTCTTTCCGCTTCAGGCACGATCGGGATTCCTCGGGTCTACACGGCTTGTAGGGGCACTCAAAGCTAAAAAACAGCGGTGCTTTCTGGTCTCTGCGTGCTATTGTAGTCCTTGGAGTGTTGCCGGATTCCCTCGGCAGCAGCGACGGTCATGACTAACGAAAACCACCCCACGGATCCAGATGCCGAAACCATCGGGATGCCGGAAGACGGCGACAGTCGCAAAGGCAGCATGCCCGAGCCTGCCGCGTTTTCAGGCCAGGGCATTCCTGCTGAAATAGGCCGTTACCGCATTCTGGGAGTCATCGGCAGCGGCGGCATGGGAACAATCTACGAGGCGATGCAGGAGAGTCCGCGTCGCCGTGTCGCCCTCAAGGTTGTCAAGGTTGGCGCAGCAAGCGACATGGCGATCCGCCGATTCGAATTCGAATCGCAGACGCTTGCAAAGCTTCGACATCCGAACATCGCACAGGTGTACGAGGCGGGCACATGGGAGAGCGATGAGGGCCCGGTCCCGTACTTCGCGATGGAGTACATCCCCAATCACCACTCGATCATCCAGTACGCAAGGAAGCGGAATCTCTCCCTTGCCGAACGAATGGAATTGTTCATCAAGGTGTGCGAGGCGGTTCACCACGCCCACCAGAAGGGAATCATTCACCGCGACCTGAAACCCGACAACATCATCGTGGACAGTTCGGGTGTTCCAAAGATCATTGACTTTGGCGTTGCCCGCGCAACCGATGCTGACATGGCGGTCACCACCATGCAGACCACGATGGGCCAACTCATCGGCACCCTTCAGTACATGAGCCCGGAGCAATGCGAGGCGAATCCGGACGCCATCGACACGCGAAGTGATGTGTATGCACTCGGCGTGATCTTCTTCCAACTACTTTCTGGCGAGTTGCCCTATGACCTTCGTCGGCAGGCAATCCACGAAGCTGTGCGCGTGATTCAAGAAGTCCGACCGGACTCAATGAGTACGACCAACCTCCAGTTGCGGGGCGACATTGAGACCATCGCACTGAAGGCGCTGGAAAAAGATCGGCAGCGGCGATATCAGTCGGCGTCCGATCTTGCGCAGGACATCCACCACTACCTCCACAATGAGCCCATCGAGGCGCGGCCGCTGAGCATTGCCTATCAAGTGCGGCTCTTTTCCAAGAAGTACAAACGCACGGTCGCAGCAGTGCTGGCGCTTGTCGCGTCGATCATCCTTGGACTGATTGGCACCAGCTGGGGCCTGATTCGTGTCAATACGCTGAACAGCGAACTCGCGCTGGCTCTTGACGAGGCGACGACGCAGCGAATGATCGCCGAAGAGCGATTCGAAGATGTGCGTGACCTCTCACGCACCTTTGTCGGACCGTTCTATGACGGCGTAGTCAAGTTGAATGCCGCGATGGATGTACGGCGGCTGGTGATTGACACGGCACTTTCTCATCAGCGGGATTTACAACAGTCGGCAGGAAACGACCCGGAACTGTTGGCTGACATCGCGTACACGCTCGGCCGGCTCGGGGACATGCTCGGCGGCCGCGCCGGAGCATCCCTTGGCCTGCATGACGAGGCCATTGAACAATACAAGGGATCGCTGGACATCTATCTGACCCTGGTGAAACGAGGGCACGACCGAAAGTACGAGGTCGCGCACGCCTACATTCGCATCGGCGAAGCGAACAACCGGAAGAAGGCCTATCCAGTGGCCATGGAGTATTACCAGAGTGCCTCAACCGTCGCCCATGACCTCTTGAGCGACAAGCCTGACGACATGAAGGTCCGCCGGCTTCCACTCGCCATCGCCATGAACATCGGAGACATGCACCGGAAACTCGGCAATCCCGAAAAGGCCGCAGCCATATTCCGAACGATGCTTGAGGGACGGCGCCAACTGCTGGAGGAGGATCCATCCAATCTCCGCTTGCGGCGGGATGTCATGACGGCGCTGACCAGAGAAGCGACCGCTCTTGAAGAGGGCGACGATGCCGAGGGCGCCTTGGCTCTGCATGAAGAAGCGCATGCAATCGCTACCTCACTTGTAGAGGACGAGCCCGAAAACGGATGGGCCAAACGCGATCTTGCGTTCCGTTGTTTCTACCTTGGCAGCGCCCAAGTCCAGAGCGGCAGTGCGGAGGCAGGATTCTCTCTGCTCGAAGAGGGCATGGAGATGATCCGCATGCTGTGTGCCGCCAGCCCGGACGACAATCGCGCCAGGGGGGATGTCCTGCTCTACCTGCGAAACATGGTCGAGTTGCAGCGGTCGGGGGACAGAGCGGCCGAGGCTCAGGATTCATGTCGAAGGACACTCGTGGTCCTTCAGCCCGTGGTGGAGGCCAACCCCGACAATTACGTTCTGCGGGACGTTTTTCGGCAGGTCGAGGTCCTTCTTGGCACTGTGCGTGCCACAGTTGATCCCGTCTAAGGGACCTCAATACCCCTATTTTCAGCCCCTGAGGGCGTTTTTTTGGTAATGGGTTCACACTCGCGGCGGCCATGCGTAGTTGGGGATAACTGAAACGAGAAAACCACGAACTCCCAGAACCCGCCTGCGTACGAACGACTGAACACGAACGAAACTCTCCTCTCCTCCTTTTCTTCCCACCCGATCCTCTCTCCTCCCTTCCGATTCCTCTCAGAAGGAACCCCTCCCCCCGGCCTCGTGCCGGGGGGTTGTATTTTTGGAGTACAGCATCATGCTCCCGGGAATCGTTCCTTCAACGATCGGATGCCGCGCTCATCCCCAATGACCGTCAGATGATCACCATCCTCCAACACCGTGCTGCCGCGAGGCACAACCATGTGCCCCCGACGGTGAATCAGTGCAACCAGACATCCCTCCGGGAATCCCAGGTTTCGCAGGGGGAGACCAATGAGGGGCGCGGTATCGGTGCCGGAGCGGAGCCGCACTGACACGAATCGATCGTCGCGCAGCAGATTTTCCTTCAGCGATTGCGCGTTTGCCGCCGACAACCAGCGGGCCATGAATCCTTCCTGCTCAACATGCCCGGCCAATTGCGCAAGCAGTCGCAGGTGGCGCGACGGATCATCCTCCGGGCTGACAAGAAAGAACAACGCATGAACTGCCGGAACCTCGTGGTGCCCGCCGAACGCATCGCCCACATCAATCACGGTTCCGTCCCGCGACCGCACAATGACCAACACGGGTTGCTCAATACCATCGATTCGCAGATGGGGCAATGCTACGCCGCCAGTTACGGGCGTAGCGCCGACCCCAGTGCCGTGCAAAAATCCCGCCCGCAGCGACTCAGCCGTGGCTGGCAGCAACTGTGCCATTGCCTCCGATGCTTGTTCAACGATTCCATCAAACGAAGCACCCCGTTCTGCTTCGATGACAGGCGCCGAGGCGATGACTTCGTCAAACGGGTCGGTGTCACGCAGGCCTTTCTCCTTCAGGATTTCCCGAAGTTCAGTGTCGAGGGCGGCAAATCGCTTACGACCGAGCCGTTCGAACACATGGAAGATCGCGCCATATCGATCAACTCGTCGGCGTGCGTATGCGAAATACCATGCAACGCAGACCGCAACGAGTCCGAGCGAGAAAACAACCGGCAGCCAGCCCATTTCAAAGATGATCCAGATGCAGGCTATGGACCCGACGATCTGAAGCCATGGGTAGAACGGCGCGCGATAGCCCGGGTCATATGAATCGAGTTTCGTTTCCCGCATGACGACAACCGACAT
The DNA here is from genome assembly GCA_964546085.1 of uncultured Isosphaeraceae bacterium. GTDB lineage: Bacteria > Planctomycetota > Phycisphaerae > Phycisphaerales > SM1A02 > CAZJKE01. The sequence continues at coordinate 19,507 of CAZJIB010000017.1, read as the reverse complement.
GCAGAGCAGCGCAAACATCATCAGTTGAAAGGCGCTCGCGAGCTTTGCGATGCCGAGTGGGTCGAGAAACAGAATGACCACGATGATGACTGCGGTGGACAGAATGACGCCGACAAACGGTGTGCCGTGACCATCCACCGAGCGAAGTGCCGGGGGAAGCAGATGATCGCGGCTCATGGCAAGCGGATATCTCGACGCGCTCAGGATGCCGGCGTTGGCAACAGCCAGGAATGCGAGAATGGCGGCAATGGACATCAGGACAACGCCAACATTCGACCCGGTAATCTGCCCTGCGACAGTTGCGACCGGCGTGAGATTTGTTTCGCCGTCGATACCCAGCGATAGCCCTCTGACGCCGCTGACACCCACCATGACAGATACGCCGATCACATACACAGCGACAGCGGTGCCGATTGCCAGAAAGAGACCAAGTGGGAGGTTGCGCTCTGGATTGCGGATCTCTTCCGCAACGCTGATCACCTTCGTCACGCCGACATAACTGATGAAGACCAGCCCCGCGGCACCGAGAATCCGCTCGGAACCTGCGCCGAAGAAGTTCTCGAAGTGGGCAGTCTGCATCTTCATGCTGCCGGCCGTGAGGAACCACGCAAGCAATCCAAGCAGCACTATGACAAGGCCGATTTGAAAAGTGGTTGTCTTTCGGGCACCCAGCAGATTGATGCCGCCGAACCCGAGGGCCAGTACAACAGCAATGCCTCCAAATATCCAGGTGGGTGTGGCCTCAGGGAGGAACAACTGGATGTATGCACCCATGCCGACCAGCGCAAAGGCGGTCTTCAGCATGAGCGCGGCCCAAATCCCCAATCCCCCGATTGTTCCGAACATTGGCCCCAGGCTGCGGTCAAGAAAGTAATACGCGCCGCCGGCCCGCGGCATCGCGGTTCCGAGTTCGATCTTGCTGAGCATTGGCGGTACCAGGAGGATCCCAGCGATCAGATAGGCCAACGGCACGGCGGGTCCTGCGGCCTCGGCAGCAAAGCTCGGCAGCAGAAAAAAACCACTGCTGAGGGTGGTTCCCGTCGCCAATGCGAACACAGCGAAGAGCCCCAGATCCTTGTTCATTGCCTTGAAGCGCGGTACAGCCATGCATGACGACCTGGAGGGGGGTTGGAGGAGGGAGCGGGCAGTCTGGGAGACCCCGCCGAGGTCGGCTCGATTGTAGCAGGGGGGTAGCCGAGCCCCCGGGGGGATCAGGAGCGATCAATCAGCGTGGCGACACCTTGTCCAACACCTACACAGAGTGTTGCGAGGCCGTGTTGCAGGTCGCGGCGGACCATTTCGTGGGCCAGCCCAACGACGATCCGTGCGCCGCTGCATCCAAGTGGATGGCCAATGGCGATTGCCCCGCCGTTTGGATTGACCAAAGTCGGGTCGAGGTCGAGTTCGCGGATGCACGCCAGTGACTGCGCCGCGAAGGCCTCGTTCAGTTCAATGGCCTCAATGTTCTCAAGAGATCGGCCCGAGTGGGCGAGCACTTTTCGGGTTGCAGCGACTGGTCCGAGGCCCATGACCGCGGGGTCAACGCCCGCTGTTGCTGACGGGCCGACGAATGCGAGTGGGGACAGTCCGAGTGCGGTGGCCTTGGACTCCTCAACGAGCAGCACTGCGGCAGCGCCATCATTGATGCCGCTTGAGTTACCCGCGGTCACAGTGGCATCCGCATCATCAGCAAAGACGGTGCGGAGGGACGCAAGTTTCTCAAGTGTCGTTTCCGGGCGAGGATGTTCATCCCGGTCCACAATGACGGGATCGCCGCGTCGTTGCGGGACCTCGACGGCAAGCACCTCGTCTGAAAAGTGACCGGCGTCGAATGCGGCCTTCCATCGGTGCTGGCTCTCCAAGGCAAAGGTATCCTGATCTTCGCGGCTGATGCTCATGCGTCTTGCGACATTCTCCGCCGTCTGGCCCATACTGATCGTCGGATGCATTGCGTCGAGCCGTTGGTTCACGAATCGCCAGCCGATCGTCGTATCGTAAATCTCGCACGCACGGTCAAATGCCTTCGGGGACTTCGGCATGACGAAAGGGGCACGGCTCATGCTCTCGACACCGCCGGCGATCATGACATCGCCGTGTCCAGACTCGATCATTCTCGCTGCAATATTGATGGCTTCCAATCCCGAGGCGCAAAGCCGGTTCACCGTGCAGCCGGGGACATCGACTGGCAGGCCCGCGAGCAGCGCCGACATGCGTGCCACATTTCGATTGTCTTCGCCAGCCTGATTGGCGGCGCCGAAATAGACATCGTCGATCTCTTGGGGATCCACGCCGCTTTGCTGCACAACCTTGCGAATGACCAGTGCAGCGAGATCATCCGGGCGCAGGCTGCTGAGTCCGCCGCCGTAGCGGCCAATTGGTGTCCGCAGGGCTGTAACGATCGCTGCTCGACGCTGTGTCATGCCGCGGATTGTAGGTCAATGCACGGCTGGTCGGCGGGTTACTGTTCAGCGCCGACCGGAAGCGGCGGTGGCACAAAACGCCCGTCATCGACCGTTTCATTGAGAGCTGCCAGCAGTTCCAGCACCGTGTCCTCCCCAATCTCCTCTGCCCATTCCACTGGGCCCTTGGGGTAATTCATGCCCAGACGCATCGCGGTATCGATGTCTTCGGCGGAAGCGATGCCATCAGCCATCGCCCATCCCGCCTCCGTGATAATCGCTGCGAGGATGCGGGAGAAAATGTACCTGGCCTTCTCATCACCGCCGTGCGATGTCGCTGCCAGACAGAACTGATTCATGGCCGCTCGCAGGCGGTCGGAAATCTCCAACTCGTGGCGATCAACGAGGATCGCGGGAACGAGGCTCTCTCGATCATCGTGGGCGTAGGCGCCGCACCCGGTCTTGCGTCCCAGATGGCCCCGTTCGACGACCTGCGTCTGCATGTCGCATGGATGAAGCCGGGGTGGACTGCCCAGCCGATCGCAGATTGATCGGGTCGTCGCCAGATTGACATCCTGCCCGATGAGATCCATGAGTTCAAAGGCGCCCATTCTGAATTCGCCGAGCGACTGCATGGCCGCATCGATTTCACTGACTGTCGCGAGGCCATCTTCAAGAATACGCCATGACTCCAGATAGTACGGCCGTGCGATTCTGCTCACAATGAAACCCGCAGTGTCCGATGCGTGCACGACTGTCTTTCCCCAAGCCTCTGCGAGCAATGTGGCGCGCTGCAACGCTTCTTCGCTTGTATCTGCTCCGCGGACTACTTCCACCAGTGGCATGACCGGTGCAGGATTGAAGAAATGCATTCCGACAAGGCGCTCGCCAGCACCACTCGTCGCTCCGAGTTGGCTGATGGACAGCGACGAGGTGCAGCTGGCGAGGATGCTTGCCGGTGCAACTGCTGCAGCCTCCGCAAGAATAGTTGCCTTTGTGTGTGGTTCTTCAGAAACGGATTCGATGATGAGATCGCACGAGTCAAGTTCCTTGATGTCTGCCGCGGCGGTTAGTCGCGAGAGTGTCTGATCAGCTTCGCTTCTGGTGGAGTGACCCAATTCGACCGCCCGTGACAACCTGCGCCGTACTCGATCAAGTGCGTCGTCCACTGCTTCGCGGTGGAGATCGCACAGCCGGACTGCCCAGCCAGACGCTGCTGCAACCTGCGCGATTCCTGCACCCATGGTGCCGCTGCCGATGATGCCGATGGGGTGTGCTGCGGTGGTCATGGCAAGTCTCCCCCTTTGATCCTACGAGTAGATCGGCGGTGCGGCTGCGTTCGAGCCGAAAAAGGGGCAAAGGTGTCAAACACCCCACCTTACGCCTGTGGTTCGGTCATCGCGCGGAAGTCGAGGAGTTCTTCGAGTTGTTCCTGATCGAGCAGCCCCGCTCGGAGCACGCATTCGCGAATGGTTTCCCCCGTTTCAAAGGCTTCCTTGGCGATCTTGGCAGCTTGGTCGTAGCCGATAACCGGGGCGAGCACAGTGCCGATCATGAGACTGCCCTCTACGAGTCCTTCAGCTACTTCTCGGTTGGCCTCAAGACTCTTGACAACATGCTCGTCGAGGCCGGTCGTCGCTTGGGCAAGGAGCGTAATTGACTCGATGAGCCGCTCGGCGATGACCGGCATGCACAGGTTGAGTTCCAAGATCGACCCGATGCCACCGGAACCTGCGAGCGTGATGGTCGTGTCGTTCCCCGCGACCTGACAGAACACCTGCATCGCAGATTCACAGATCACCGGATTGACCTTGCCGGGCATGATGGACGATCCCGGCTGGACCGCGGGAAGGGACACCTGAAACAGTCCGCACCGTGGTCCCGATCCGAGCCACCGAAGATCGTTGGCGATCTTGGAGAGACTGACCGCAATGGTCTTCAGTTCGCCATGGGCCTCCACGACACAGTCGCGAGTTGCCTGCGCTTCAAAGTGGTTGCCGGCCTCGGCAAACTTGATCCGCGTCGCCTTTGCAAGTTCACGAATGACGATTGCAGCGAACTTGGGATGCGTGTTGATGCCGGTCCCGACCGCCGTTCCGCCAATGGGGAGGTTCTCGGCGAGGCGATTGAGTGCACGCTCCGCGCGAGTGACGCCATATTGCATCTGCGCAGCCCAACCGGACACTTCCTGCCCGAGCCGGATCGGCGTTGCATCCATGAGGTGGGTGCGACCGATCGTGATGATGGAGTCCCACTTCTTCGCCTTGGCAACCAGATCGCGAGCGAGGCTCTTCAGCGAGGGGATCAGAAGGTTGCGGATTTCTACACACGCGGCGACCTGCATGGCCGTGGGAAAAGTGTCATTGGAGGACTGGCCCATGTTGACATGGTCGTTTGGGTGAACGGGATCCTTGTCGCCGATTTTCCCATCCGCCGCCCTGCATGCGAGATTGGAGATGACTTCATTGACGTTGACATTGGTCGATGTCCCGGATCCGGTCTGGAAGACATCAACGGGAAAGTGCGACATCATTCCAGCGGCACGATCGGGATCCGCCAGTGCTTCGGCGATGTCGTCGCAGGCGTCGGCGATCAAGTCCGCGCGTGTGGAGTCGAGTTTCCCGAGTTTCTCGTTCGCACGGGCCGCAGCTTTCTTCAGCAGTACATAGGCGTAGATGATTGCGGGCGGGACGGCGCGTCCGGAGACCGGAAAGTTCAGGACAGCACGTTGCGTGGATGCGCCATGGAGGGCCGTCGCCGGTACTGCCATGCTTCCCATGGAGTCGTGTTCAGTGCGGGTTCGCTTCTTCTTGCTCATGGCGTTTCCACCGACTCTCCATCCGCAATACCAGGTTCTGGAAGGCCCAACGCCTCCCGCTGGGAAGTGTCAAGCGTATCTTCGAATCGCAGGATGATCTGGCGGCGCATGAGTTCGGCGGCATCCGGATCCCTTGACGAAATGGTACTCCACTGATCGATCCATGATTGCGGATCAGGGCGCACATCCGCAGCGGCATTCCACGCCCCGGCCCGAAGGGCGGCGATGAACTTCAGTTGCAAAAGATCGTCCTCTGTTATCCCGTCATCGAAGCTCTCAAGAAGTTGCACTGCCTCTGTGGCCCTACCTTCCTCGATCAGCGCGGGTACCAGTTGCCTTGCGATCATCTTTCGATCGCCATTTGTTCGATCATCGCCTGACCATCCAGCAAGAAGCACCGCGATCCGGAGAGTTGGCGGTGACAAGGAAGCCATGGTTGCGTCGGCAATCAAGAGATCGTCCACCGCGATTGTTGAGGCGACGGATACGGCAGCAGCGTCCCTTGCACCAATCAGCGACTCCTCCGGTGGAGACCGCCGCAGAATCACCAGAAGTGACTCAAGGTCGCCTTGTCGTTCGAGCGCTTCCATCGCGATGGGGTAGATCAACTCGTCATCGGCTCGCTGCACCAGGGGGCCTGCGACATGGGCCATCGCGAATCCCTTTGCCACCGCTCTTCTCATGGAGGAGGTTCCTCCGTCGAGCACGACCATGAGGCGCCTGCGGTCATCCGGCGTCCCGAGCGTTGCGAGCAATGTCAACATGGCTGCCTGATCCGGCACCCGATTCGATCGACGGACAGCGATGAGGATGTCATCTCGCAGCGATGTCTCCACCAACTCATTCTCCAGCAGTGAAACCATTGCTTCGGCGGCAGCCTCGGCCGGGCCTCGATTCAGTCGAAGAAGTACGACCTCCGCAGCGCCGGTGGCTGGGCGGTCCCGCAGGTAGTTCAATTCCATTGCAGCAACACGCCCGTCGCTCTCTTCCCGCAACTTCTCCACCACGACTTCGGGAAGTCCATCGAACTCGATTTCTGGGAGCAGTGTTGCGGTTGCTTCTCGTAGCAATGGATCCGGGTCGCCGAGGCGCTCGACGAGGAGCCGGAGAATGGGTTCCTCAGCATCACCGTCCCGCAGGAGTACGGCGATGCGATCGATGGCGAATCGTCGGATCCCTACGTCTTCGTCGGAAAGTAATGCGGGGATTCTGGCCCGTTGCTCTTCCAGCGACAGGAGTGGCCACAGGTCCCGCCATGTTGCGAGCAGACGGTCGTGAAGACTCTCGTTGTCTGCTCGAAGTTGCTGGACTTGTTCCTCCAGCGTTGCAGTTCGAGACGGAACGCTTCCGCCGCCTGCTGGTGAAAGGGCCGCGCAGGACGCCATGGCAAGGGCGGCACTACATGTTCCGAGCCGGAAGAGACGAACACGGAGGTTCCTGCGGATGTGAGGCATGATCGACGGTCCCCGGCCAATGTGGGCAGTGTATTCGATCTGCACGGTGGCATATTCCCATTGAGCGGGACCGTCTTCGTCGCAGGGCGTACACTATGCGGCCGCGAACGCGGAGATCCAAGATGGGTGAGTGGCAACGAGCTGAACAACATGTTGATCGAGCACTGGCGATGTTCGAGCGAGGACGCTGGGCAGAGGCCGAGGCGGAACTTCGTAAGGCTCTGGAGATCGATCCCCAGCAGGGTGATTGGCACTTCAACCTGGGTTTGATCCTCGACCGATCGGACAGAGATGCCGAGGCGTTGACCTGCTTTGAACAGGCTTCGAGACTGTTGCCGGAAGCCGCGGAGCCACGGATGTCCGCTGGCGCATCCTGCATTCGAATGGGCAGGTTCAACGACGCCAGTGACTGGCTGGAGGCCGCGCTGGTTCTGGAGAGAGACAGCGAACCCACCTGGGCCATGCTCATTACGGCGCAGACGCATGAAGGCGACTTCGACGCGGCAGAGACATCGTTCTATCTCGCGCAGGATGCGCTCGCCGAACAGGGCAGCAGTGTCCTGCTTGCCATGAGCGAGTGTCTGGAGATGCAGGAACTCTGGGATCGTGCGGCATGGTGCGCGAGAGAAGCATTGCGAATCGACCCGGATGCGCCGGGCGGGCAACTTCGCCTTGCGAGCGTGCTGGTGGGCATGGGTGACTCCCAGCAGGCGGCACAGTTGTTGCTGCGTGCGCTGCGGGATGATCCGGGCAACATCCAAGCGTTGCTGTTGCACGCCGATGTGCTCACTGACGCAGGTCGACATGGCGAGGCGCTTCTGCGTCTTCACCGAGTTCTGGAACTTGAGCCTGCGAATGTTGATGCCCATGTGCGAGCGGGAGAACTTGCGCTCGATGCGGGCAGGTTGGAGGAAGCATTCATTGCGTGGGGGTTGGTTCGAAGGTTGGATCCATCACATCGTTTCGCAACAGTGCGAATGGCCGAGACCTTGCTCGGGATGGATCGGCCGACACTTGCCTCACCGTTGCTCCATGAGCATCTGGATCAATGGGAGTCCTCGATGGTTCCCAGTGAGCGACTGCGGGTTTCGGAACTGCTCCTGCAGACAGGCGAACATGCAACGGTGATCTCCCTGCTGGAGGATCACGAACCGCTGCGGAACAACATTGAGGCGCTTCGACTGCTGGCGGTAGCGATGTTCCAGTCGGGGCGAATGGATGAGGGCGCAGTGATGAGCCGGCGGGTTCTTCGCATGGACAATCAGTGTGCCGCATCAATGCAGAATCTGGCGATCGCCGCGATGGCAGGTGAGCGATACCGTGCAGCATGGGGGTGGATGCAGCGAGGACTTGCGGTCAATCCGCAGGATGCTCAACTTCGCCGTCTACGCTCCCGCCTCATCTGGCTCGCAATCGGCAGGCGTCTCAAGAGATGGCGATAGCCATCTCTTGAGAGGGGGACATCCATTGGATCGCAATGCCCTTGGTATTGCGATTGTGCCGCAATTTATGCCTCAAAGAGTTCCGCTGGTATATGGCAGCAGCGACATGAACCGAGCACGCTTGATCGCCTGTGCGATCAGCCGCTGTTGGCGGGCCGTGGTGCTTAGTCGTTTCCGGGAGTGGATCTTGCCGTTCGGGGTCATGGCCCGCCGCAAGTCGTCAACACACTTGTAGTCAGCGTATTGATTCCCGGCGGTATCGTTCTTCAGATAGTCTTTCGAGCGGCTTCGTCCAATGTCATGCGTCATACCAGTCGTCCTTTCGTCGTGGATGCTCCTGAGCAGCCCCGCACCATCGCGAGGCGACGAGAATCGCGGAGGATACCTCGCCCGGCGAGGCTCGGCAAGGGCGATATCCTCTGCGTATGCCCCGCCCTCGCATCGGAATGACCACGGACCTTGCTGACGGCCGATTCAAGGTGGCGGAGGCATATGCGTCCGCAGTGGTTGCTGCGGGGGGGATGCCTGTACTCCTCCCTTGCATCCCTGGTTTGGAGGAGGAAGTGTCTGCGGAGTGTGACGGGTTTATCTTTACAGGTGGTGACGATCCGTCAATGGAGCCGTGGGGCGAGGTGACCCACGCTGAGGCGACGATCGTAGATCAGCGGCGGCAAGCATTTGAAACCACATTGCTGACGATGCTCGAACGTGACGCCTCCCGTCCGGTGCTCGGTGTATGTCTTGGCATGCAATGGATGGGGTTGATTGCCGGCGGCTCGCTTGATCAACACTTGCCGGACAGGCTGGACACAGCGGCCATGCACTTGCAGGGAGAACACATGGTGCATGGGACAATCGGTGAGGCGGTGGTGCACAGCCATCACCATCAGGCCTTGTCGAGTGCAGGTTCACTTGAGGTAATAGGTCGTGCTGATGATGGCGTCATCGAGGCGGTGCGCGACCCCGAAAAGTCGTGGTGGGTTGGAGTGCAGTGGCACCCGGAACGCACCACGAGCGAGGAACTGGGTCAACGGCTCTTTCAGAATCTGGTCGAGGCGTCTGGTTGCGTGCGGCAATGACCTCAACATCTCCTGTCGCTGAAGAACTCTTTGCCTATGCCGCGGCACTGCGATCCCCGGTCATTGATCCGGCGAACCGCCCGGGAACGGCCACGGGACGACAGGTCGCGCCGCTGGAGCCGGAATTCCTGAGTTGGGGTGAGGGTTGCACGGTGTTGGCCACGCTGGGAAGTGTCGAACTTGAGTACGCAGCATTGCGCACGGGCTGTGGAATTTTTGACGCCACCTGCCGAGGAACGATCAGCCTCACTGGTGAGGACCGCGTGGATTTCATGGAGCGCATGACGACGCAAGTCTTCGCCGATCTGGCCATCGGAACAGGCCGTCCCGCATTCATGCTTGATCGAACCGGTAGGATTCTCGCGGATCTCTTTGTGATCGTTGATGCGAACCGGATCCTTCTGGATGTGGATCACTCTGTTGCGGCACAAACGGTCGAACAACTCTCGGAGTTTGTGGTCGTCGATGATGTGCAGGTGGAGGATGTCAGTGATCAACTGCACCGGTTCTGGTTGATTGGAAGCGATGCCAAGGCGTTGCCCAGCGCAGCGTTTGGCGATGCTCTGGTTGTCCCGCGGCGGTTTTTCGATCTACCAGGATTGGATGTGACTGTGCCGCTCACTCAGGCGGCGTCCGTGTGGCGGTTGTTGGTGCATGAAAATGGTGCACGGCCCGTCGGGTGGCACGCGATGAACATGACGCGGCTGGAGGCGGCCGAGCCGATGTTTCGTATCGATTTTGATCAGGCCAACTTGCCGCGAGAAACAGGGTTGATCGATGATCATGTTCGCTTTGACAAGGGGTGCTACATCGGGCAGGAGGTCGTGGCTCGCATGGAGTCGCGTGGGCGGTCGGCAAGGAGTGTCGCGGTCATCGATCTTCCCGACCAGCGGCAGCCGATTGAGGGGACGCAAGTGTGGCGGGCGGCGGACTCGGCAATGGATGAGCCGGTTGGCATTGTGACATCCAGTGCGCCAAGTCCAATGGCCGGCGGCAGAGCCCGCGCGATCGCGATGGTGAAATCGGCGGTGCTGGAGGGCGGCGGTGAGGTGGCGACGTGGGCCGACGGAGACCGCGTTGAGGCAGTGGCGAAATACATCCCGGAGAAAGCGGATGTCTGAGTTGCCATCTTCCATTGATATTACGGAAGTCGGACCTCGCGATGGGCTTCAGAATCAAGAGGAGGTGATATCGACGGCCGCCAAGATCGCATTCGTCGAGTCGCTTGCATCAAGTGGACTGAAGCGCATCGAGGCGACCGCATTTGTAAGCCCTCGTTGGGTCCCGCAATTGGCCGACGCGGACGAGGTGATGGCCTGTGTGAAGCGGCGACCCGATGTCGAGTATTCCGCCGTCGTGCCCAACATGATGGGATGGGATCGTGCGCATTCGGCCAAGGTGGATTGTGTTGCGGTGCTCGCATCTGCGAGTGAGACATTCAGCCTTCGAAACACCAATGCCGACATCGAGGCCTCCTTTACGCGCATCGAGCCGGTGATTGCGGCCGCGGTGGCTGCGGGCGTGAAGGTCCGCGGGTATGTGAGTTGTGCGATCAAGTGTCCGTTTGAAGGTGAGGTGCCGGTTGCGGCTGTTCGGGAGGTTTCGGCGCGGCTTCTCTCGCTGGGTGTTGATGAACTGTCGCTGGCCGATACGATCGGCGCCGCCGAGCCGTCGGACATTGGCCCGTTACTGGAGGCGATGGGTGATCTGATTGCTCCGGCCGATGTCATCCTGCATCTGCACGACACACGGGGGACGGCTCTGGCCTGTGTCATGGAAGCGATGAAACTCGGCGTGCGTCGTTTCGACGCTGCTGCTGGCGGATTGGGTGGCTGCCCCTATGCGCCCGGTGCCCCCGGCAACCTGGCCACCGAGCAGCTCGTCGCTCTTGCCGAGCGGGAGGGGGTCACCACTGGTGTTGACCTCGAACTGCTGACCGCCGCCACATCGCTGATCAAGGGTGTCAGACACCCTCGATTGTGATGCAGTTCTTACCTTGCCGCTTGGATTGCAAAAGACGCTCGTCGGCCTTGCGAATGAGGTCGTCGGCATCGGCGGCGTCCCACGGGAATGTGGCGAGCCCGCCGGAGATTGACAGCGATCCCTGGGCATCCAGACCCAGTTTCGAGAACCTCGCTCGCGAAACCTGTTCGCGAAAACGCTTTGCGAGAATCTCGACGCTCTGCGGATGGTTCGAACCCGGTTCCCGAGGTGGTGAAGGGTCGCAGAACAGGACTGCAAACTCGTCTCCACCAATCCGACAGACATGATCACCGTTTCTGATGATCGTTCGCAGCAACCGCACGATCTCCCTGATGATCTCGTCGCCCGCCTCATGTCCCCACCGATCGTTGTACTGCTTGAAGTCGTCAATATCGAACAGCATGACCGTCAACGGGCGACGCTCCATTTTCGCGTCGTCGATTGCGCGGCGCAGGCATGTGCGGAGGAACCGACGATTCCATGCGCCGGACAGTTCATCGCGGTACGCCAACAGTTTCAAATCTCGCTGCCGCTTGGAAAGTTCCAGCCAGCATGCCACCCACCTCGCCCAACGGGAGAGATCCACCGGTGTGGTTCCGATGGCGGCGAGGAATCCATGTTCGTTTCTGCCATACCGCAGCGGCGCAACGCTTGAACCGGGTGGATGCGCGGTTTCATCATCAATGACGGTGCAGTGTTGCCATCCGGTCTGTTCCTTCAGCAACAACATCAGGACGTCGCGAAATCGCGAAGGGTCGTGCATGAGAGAGCGAACCAGATCGACGTCACCAAGCTTGGACGCATCTGCGCTTCCAGCCAACTCCACATCATCCAGGCCGAGAACAGCATCAATGTTGATGGTCTCCTCCTCTGGAATCGGCGCGGCCTCCAGGCGGGATGCGTTGATGGCTGATACAAGGCGTGCGGCGGTCGTGTCGGTCGGTACGACGGCATCGGCGGCATCGTGATTGTCGTGCCCTGCGACCACAACGATGGTGGAGGGATCCACCCGGCGAATCGCATCGATTGTCAACTCCGGCTCATCGCCGAGAATGGCCTGATTGATGATCACTCCCTGCACAGGCGAACCAGCGGTAGCCACGGCAACCTCGCCAATGGCATCGCAGATTGTCGCCACATGAGCCGTTGGTTGCTCAATGCCAGCAATCAACTGATCTTCAAAGGCTCCGGCGAACACGAGCGATGATCGAATGGTCCTCTCGTCACTCATGGCTCTCGCTCCGGTTCCAGTGGATCAAGCAGCATCGACAATTCTGCCGCATCCACCGGCTCTGAATGCACAATGGGCGGATCTGGAAGTTGATCGATGGTCGTTTCGCCGGCCATGATGGGTTGCAGGCGGCCTTCACGCCACTGCGCGACCTCGCTGTCGGGGAAATACCGCCGCATGGCGTTGATCAGTTCCTTGATGCCGGGCATGTCGTCGGCGGAAAACAGAATGAGCAATGGTCCCTGTCCTGGCGCAGACCGTCCGGGCGCGGACCACGAACTTCCCGCCCGCATCTCATTGCGAAGAAGACTCGTTTCCGCCATGGCAAGTGCGGGGTGATGTTCAATGCGGGCATCCCACCCTTGTCGCTGCGCAAGTTGACCGACGGCCTCCTTGCTTGCCAGCGGCGCAAGGACGACGCACCGAGTGCCACGATTCTGAAGTCGCTCGGACATGGTTCTGGACCACCCAAGCCTACCTTCTGACGGGCCAAAGGCCACAAAAAACACTCTTCAAAGCGAGAGAAGTTTCTTTACCACTGTCGTAACGGCGGCTGCACCATTTGGCGTCACCACGTCCGACATGGCAGCACGCATCGACTCGCGTCGCGGACCATCATCCAACAGCGAGAGAATCTCCGCCCCCGCACCGGCGATGTTCGCCTCTGTTTCGACGCGATCCTCCACGACAACGATGCCGCAAAGGCACTCAAGCGACGCTGCATTATGCCACTGATGCCGGTCGGCGTGCCACGGGTAGGGCAACACCAACGAAGGCACCGCGTTAGCTGCGATCTCAGCAATTGTGTTGGCACCACCTCTGGAAATCGCCAAATCAGCGGCCCCCCACGCATCCCCCATCGGGTCCTGAAACGCCAATACTCGGTGCGGCACATTTGTCTCTTCCCATTGGCGTTGAACAGACGCGACATGCCCATCACCGGCCACATGCAAGACCTGCCATCCCTGAAATGCAGCGGGATTCCGGACCGCAAGTTGAGGCACAAGTGTGTTGATCGTGGAGGCGCCCTGCGATGCGCCGGTCACCAGCAGTGTTGACACATCATGTTCGAGTCCCAGTCGTTCGCGACATGCCGCTGCCGACCCCGTTGCCACGACGGACGCCCTGAGCGGGATATTGATGCGAGATTCGTTAGCAAGTCCTGCATCGACCGAGCTGAGTACAACATCCGCCCAGCGAGTTGCGAGTCGGTTGGCTCGTCCAGGCGGCGAATCGAGGTTCAACAACACGGTTGGGAGTCGTCGTTGACGGGCCGCTCGTAGTGCAGGTGCCGCAACGAATCCACCAGTCGCGACGACCGCATCAACGGATTTGTCGAGGAGCATCAACGAGACTGCCCGGTGAGCACGGGCGAATCCCATCGCGAACTTTGCAGCACCCACCGGACCGCGATTGAGCGGCCGAGCGGGCGTCGTGTGATACTCCACGCCGGCAGATTTCAACATCCTCTGGTCGATTGCTCGCTCAGAGCATGCGATGCTGGCGAGGATGGATGCGTTCTGAAGGTTCTCCGCAATCGCAAGGGCAGGGGCGATGTGGCCGCCACTTCCCCCGCCTGCGATCAACACATGCGCCATGGCATCAGGCATGGCGCACCGGCGCAGTTTCCGGTGCCGCCGTCGAGGCGCGGTCAATCGACGCAATGAGACCAATGCAGAAGGCGGTCAGCAGCCAGCCGGTCCCTCCGCTACTCAATAGCGGTAGCGCAATGCCCTTGGTTGGTGCGAGACCTGTCACTACCAGAATGTTGATGCAGGCCTGAAGCCCGATGGTGCTGGTGATGCCGATCACCAACAGCCGGCGAAAAGCATCGGTCTGACGCAAGGCTATCGACGCGCCCAAGAAAAGCAGGCCACAGTACAGCAGCCCAATGGCAACGGCGCCGAGAAGGCCGAGTTCTTCACAGGTAATGGCGAAGATGAAATCGGTCGTGTCTTCGGGCAGGTAACCAAATTTCTGCACGCTGTTGCCGAGGCCCGAACCGGCAAGGCCACCGCCACTGATTGCCGCCATGGACTGAATGATGTGATACCCAATCCCTTGCGGGTCGTTGTAGGGATCGAGAAATGCCCGCAGTCTGTCGAGGCGATAGGGGCTCGCCAACACCGCGCCAACAAACCCGGCAGCAGCGAGCGGGACAAGGCTCGCCAGATGCCAGAGTCGGCAACCTGCAGCAAGAAGCACGATGATCGCTACGGAGAAGATCAACACCGCCGTGCCGAGATCTTCCGCTGCAATGAGACCGCAGATCGCTGCCGTCGCCAACATCGGTGGAAGGAAGCCATTTCGGAAGGAACCCAGTTGGCGGCTTCTGGAAGCAGCCCACCATGCCAAGGCTGCGATCAGGCCCCACTTGGCGACTTCGCTTGGTTGGAATCCGAGGGGGCCGAGTTGAAGCCACCTGCGGGCACCATTGACTTCTCTTCCGATACCCGGCAGATGCACCGCCAACAACAGCGCGATGGAAATGGGTACGGCCCATGCAACAAGTGGGAGACCAAGAATGGGTTTTCGCAAGAAGCCGATGGGGACAAGCGATCCGGCCCACATGGCCAGAATGGCAGCACCTGCAAGCGCGGCGGGGCGGCCGGTGAGCATGTCGAAAAAAGTGACCGGATGATCAGCGTCAACCTGGAGCGCGGCAGAGTTGACCATCACGACACCGAAGACCAGAAGCGTCAGAGCAATCAGCACCATGCCTTGAGCGGCGCGCATACACCTCTGGTATCGGCAAGCAGCGAGGAGGCTGCCCAGATTCGCCGGTTTCGATAGGATGACCGGTTCGCACATGACACCGGAAGACAGTCAATACGAGTGCTGCCAACACATCTATCTGGAGACCTTTGGTTGCCAGATGAACGAGTTGGACAGTGAACTCGTCCAGAGTCAGTTGTCGGCGTTGGGGTACGCGTTCTCAGACGATCGCGATGCGGCGGATGTCGTGCTGTTCAACACATGTTCCGTTCGGCAACAGGCCGAGAACAAGGTGCTCAGCCGGGTGGGCGAACTCGGTATTGAGAAGAGTCAAGGACGCTCTCTGGTGGTGGGGCTGCTTGGCTGTCTCTGCGAGCGGGAGGGCCTCGGGCTGCTGCGCCGACATCCTCAGATCGACTTTCTCTGCGGCCCTGGGGAACTGGACAAACTACCGATTCTTCTGCGGAACGCCTCACAGGGAGAGTCGCAACTTGCCGCCGATCGCGCCGCGCTGCAGGGCAATCGCTCCCGCCGATCCACGGTGCTCGGGCGTGCGGAAGATGGGTTGGAGACACTGGATCGGGAGCGGTCGTTCGAAGCGGATTCGCAGGCCATTCGCAATCGATCGGCCTATGTCAGGATTACGCGCGGCTGCAACAAATTCTGCACCTACTGCGTCGTCCCCGCCACCCGTGGGGCTGAAGTACACCGTCCCCCCGAAGCGATCATCAGCGAGTGCCGGAGTCTCGCCGATGCCGGGGTCATTGAGGTGACACTCATCGGCCAGACGGTCAACCACTACACCTATACCCATGGCGTTGCCCTTTCGGCGGAGGGGAAGGAGTTGCCGCAGGTCGGCCCCGGCGGCAGAGCCTTCGAAAACGGCGTGAATCATGCTGGATCCGTGACATCGTTTGCCGAGTTGCTTCGCCGCGTACACGATGAGGTTCCTGCCATCGAGCGGCTGCGATTTGTGACCAGTTATCCGCGTGACTTCGGTGACGACATTCTGGAGGCCATGCGGGACTGTGAGCGGATCTGCCGCTACCTCCATGTGCCCGCGCAGTCCGGGTCCAACGCGGTGTTGGCTCGGATGAACAGGGGCTACTCAGTGGAGGAGTACGAGGACTTCGTTGCCCGCGCCCGCGCGATGATGCCGGATATCTCCATTGCCGGGGACATCATCGTTGGATTCTGCGGCGAAACGGAAGAGGACTTTCGTGCGACGAGCGATCTGCTGCGACGGGTTCGCTTCAAGAACAACTTCATCTTCCGCTATTCACCGAGGCCGGGTACGGCAGCGATGTCGCGCCTGGCAGATGATGTTCCGGAGGAAACAAAGAAACAGCGAATCAACAACCTTCTCGCGGTGCAATCGGAAATCAGCGGAGAAGTGCATGCCGCACTCAAGGGGCAGACCGTGTCGGTGTTTGTGCAGCGGGTAAGCCCCCAATCGTCAAAGATGGTTGACGGAGGGATTGACCTGCTTCGCCACAGTCGTGGCGTGCAGGTCAGCGGGCGAACAGAAGGCGATCTGATTTGCGTATTTGATGTGCCCCAGGACATCGCTGCAGAACAGGTCATTGGCAGCATTGTTGAAGTAGAGATCATGGACACCGGTCCCTTGCTGCTCCGGGGGGTGCTCCGGAGTTGGCAATCTAGGCAAGAATCGGAGGCCACAAATAGCGAACTAGCGAAAAATCGTTCCCTCCACGGTTGACACCTAGGGGCGTTCCAGTACCTTCAACCTGTTGCTGAGGCTATGCTTCGGCCCTCCGGGGTTGAGAACCGCCTCCCAAGGCTCCGCGGGGAGGGAACCGTGCAGGCATGGCCTGCGAAGGGGCAAGGGAAGGGGGGATCCGGGTGGAGACAATTTGGGGAACACGGTTGCTTGGGCATCGATCTCAAGTCAGCTCTGGGTCACTCACCCACCTGCAGCCGATCACTAGTGTTTGTTCTAGATCTAGATTTAGGAAAGAAGAGGAAGAATTCCATGAAGACAAAAACGCTTTCCATGACCGCTGGCGTGGCCTCGCTCCTTTTTGCGGGCGCTGCTTCAGCGGGCTACCTCGGAATGAGCGGTGAAATTGTCGCAGTTGACGGTATTGCCGGTAGCCAGACGATCCGCGTATATGCGGACTTCGCTAATGCTGCTGACCAACTCAATGCGGTCTACGGCGACTCAACTCATACGCTGAACATCGACGCCAGCAGCAGTTTCTACCAGAACACGTTTGGTGGCTCGGTCAGCAATGACATCAACCCTGCTTTGTACGCGGCTTTCCCGAGCCTTGTGTACGACAGTTGGGTCACGATTGGTCTTGAAGATAATGTCGAAAACCAGATGCTCCACATCGGTGTTGACTTTGATGACTTTGCGAACAACGGCGGCGGCATCACGACCGACAACGGTTCGTGGTTCGCGACTCCGGATGATGCCCAGGTGGTTGCTGGTGCAGAACTCCGAGTCATGATCGGCCAGTTCACCGTAATGGGTGACGCCGGGTCCGTCTCTGGCGTGATCAATATGCAGGGCAAGAATGCTGACGGCTCCAACTGGGTCGCCAACGATGTCGCCTTTGAATTTGGCGATATTGTTCCGGCTCCTGGTGTCTTGGCACTTCTTGGTATCGCCGGCCTCGCTGGCCGCCGACGCCGCGCCTGACTGAGAATTTCGGCAAGGAGCCAAGGGTACGGTTCCTCTGCCGCTGATTCGACCTTTTTCAACAGCCGCCGCTGCGAAAGCAGCGGCGGCTGTCGTAGTGGTGAGGACCCGCTGGCGGGATGCACTGTCTAGAGCAGTGCCCATATGCAGATGGCGAGCGACACGACCGAGAACGCCCCCATGGCGAAGATGACGCCGCTGGAGGGCCGGTGGGGAGGCTCAGCGGACATGTCCATGCCCTCCATGTCGTGCGAGACAGGCGTGCCCACTGTGATCATGCCGTGCTTGAGGTGATGTGTTACGAGCCACCAGTTGATCGGATATGCACAGAGGAACCCTCCGAGCAGCGCGATGGACATGATGAACCAGAATGCTGGATTAGCCGGGCTGTGCGCACCTGCCACTGCGGGCATCCAGAGCCTCTCCACGAGCAGCATCCCGGCCATCAACAAGTTCATGGAGAGAAACTCCGGAACGAATGTCATCTTGAGGGACTTGATGTAGTTGCCACCAGCCATGTCCCGCATGGCAAACGCCTGGAAGAAAGTCCATCCGAACCCAAAGCCCAGCACATATTCAAGGGTGACATCCATTGCCGGGCTCAGTGTCAACAGGCTGCCGATCACCGCTCCGGCGATGATTCCAAGGCCATCGCCCGCGGCGCAGTGCATAGTCGACCCCAGCACCTGCCTCCATGTTGCGGCCACATAGGCCTTGTGTGTATTCGCCAGCGGCTCCCTGCACCCGAGCACATAGAAAAACGCCCCAAGCGGACCTGTGAAGAGCGTCAGGATGAAGAAACTCCACTTGAGCACCGGTGCTTCCGGCGTCCGCCCCAACAGGAGATCCAACCCCACAAACAGCGCTGACAAGGCCGTCAGAATGAACCAGAGCAGCATGACGCCATCGAGCATGAGCAGAGTTTCCCTTTGGGGCCTGCGGGTCCAATAACATCCTTCCCATGCAGGCTTGCGGGGAGTCTAGTGCTAATGAGCC
This sequence comes from uncultured Isosphaeraceae bacterium, assembly GCA_964546085.1. GTDB lineage: Bacteria > Planctomycetota > Phycisphaerae > Phycisphaerales > SM1A02 > CAZJKE01. The sequence goes on along the minus strand of CAZJIB010000017.1, from coordinate 725 downwards.
CGCACAGGTGGACCATAGGCTGCCTTCTTAACCTTCCCATGGTTGCCAAATCACAGAGATGGCGCATGGTTGGCCCGTGGAAGTGGGGTCGCATGAAGCTGCGGGAAACGGCTTCAGAAACGCGTCCCCGAGCTTGAGTCGAAATGAACCTCATCAATCAAGAGTCAGAGGAGATTACGAGAATGAAACGGATCAACTGGTCCATTACAGCAGCGGGCGTCGCTTCGCTCGTAGCAGGAAGCTCGGCGTTTGCCGACTTCCAAAGCATCTCGATCGATGCTGTCGACAGCGGGATGGGACTCGGCACGACATACCGCGTGTACGCGGATGTTGACGCCGGCGACCAGGTCAACGCGGTTTACGGCGACGGCAACGTTGCGCTGCAGATCAATGCAGTGGACGGCACCTTCTACCAAAATTTCTTTGGTGGAAACACGCCGCCGTCTGCCGCTCTGTTCGGGGTGTTCCCAAGCCTTGAGTTCGACAGTTTTGTTTCCATCGGTCTTCTGACGGATACGGACGACCACATGCTGGAAATAGGCATCGACTGGGGCGCGTTTGAGGCGGGCGGTTCTATCTTCACGGACAACGGTTCGTGGTTTGCGACCCCCGACAACGGTCAGGTCCACGAGATTGATGGTCGCGTTCTGATTGGTCAATTCACCGTCGTCGGTGATGGCCTTGAAGGAACGATCAACATTCAGGGCAAGGATGATTCGCTAGAT
>CAZJIB010000016.1:0-49061 GCA_964546085.1 uncultured Isosphaeraceae bacterium | reverse complement strand
CCAACGCATACTACGAAGACTCGCTGGCCGCCTCCCAAGCGGCGCTCTCCATGGACGAGAACTTCCTGCACCTTCGGTACAGGCAGGCCGCAGTCCTGTGGCGGCTTAATCGACAAGACGAGGCTATGAGCGATCTAGCGACGGTGCTGGAGGCCGAGCCTGCTTACGACCCCGGCTGGCGAACAATGTCTACCTGGCGCCTGCAGCAGGGGAATCTGGAAGGCGCGCAGGCGGCGGCGATGAAGGCTTGGGAACTTGCCCCCGGAAGGCCCGGCTCGTTGGTAGCAGTGATCCAAGTGCTCCTCCAACAGGATCGTCCGACCGAAGCTGCTTTGCTGTTGGAACCAAGACTCGAAGTAGCCAATGTACCGCCCTATCTGTACCACATCGCTGCGCAGGTCTATCGGCGACTCGGACGCACAGCTGACATGGAGGCTTCGCTGGCAAAGGCCGGTCCGCTTCCGAAACGATGGCCTGATCCATGGCTCAATGAAATTGCACTGCTCGCTACCGGCAAACGCATGCTCGCCCAGAACGCGATGGACATGCTGCGAACGCGAGGACCAAAGCAGGCACTTCCCATTCTGCGGAAGGCCGTCGAGGCCAATCCCAATAATGCCGATCTTCGCGCCGCCATGTCATTCGCACTGCAGAGTACCGGGCAAACGAGTGAGGCGGTCGAAGTGCTGGACGGACTCAGCGATAACGCTGAACCAACGACGAACTATTGGAAACAGTACGCGAGTATCGCCGTTGTCCGGGCGCTGGAAGGTGATGGCGAGGCATGGTTCCCCAAGGCCTACGAGTGCATCCTGCGGGCGATTCAAAGCGACCCGGACGACCCGGAACTCCATGATGCTGCTGCTCGCATCTCACTCTTCATGGACATGCCCGAGGCCGCGCAGGAGCATGAACGTGTCGCGAACGACCTTCGCCTCAACCCGGCCATTGGAACGCCATGAGGACACAACTGCCGTTGCTCATGGGGCTGCTTGTCGGTTGCACGGCTCAGCCACCCGAAGAGCAGCCGGAGATGGAACAGCCCTGGTTTGTGGACCAGGCGGCGGCCAACGGCGTGGACTTCACATATCAGTCCGGCGCAGATGGTGCCTACAACATCATCGAAACCATGGGCGGCGGGGCCGCCTTGCTCGACTACGACAATGACGGCGACATGGACCTCTACATCGTGCAGGGCGGATCGCTACGCGGCGACATCGGTGGGCTACCCAATCGCCTGTACGAGAACACCGGCGACGGCGTATTCGTTGATCGCACCGAGCGAAGCGGCGCCAGCGACATTGGATACGGCATCGGTGTAGCTACTGGCGATTACGACAACGATGGCCACACGGATCTGTATGTCACAAATCTCGGGCGAAACACCCTGCTTCGAAATGACGGCAATGGCGTGTTCAGCGACGTCACAGATCTTGCGGGCGTAGGCGGCGACACATTCTCCGCATGCGCCGCCTTCGCAGACCTCGATCGTGACGGCGATCTCGACCTCTTCGTCACCAACTACCTCGACTGGACACCCGAAACCGAACAACCCTGCTTCGACAGTCAGTCCAGACGCGACTACTGCAATCCGGAGGTCTATGACGCCGCGGTACCCGATGCCCTGTACCTCAATCAAGGCGACGGAACATTCCTTGACGCGTCCGATTCAAGCGGTATCGCATCGGTACCCGGGACCGGCCTCGGCGTCGCCATCGCAGATGTTGCAGGCGACGAACTGCCCGACATATTCGTGGCCAACGACGGTATGCCAGATCGACTTTGGGAAAACATGGGCGGCGGCCAGTTTCGCGAACAGGGCATGCAGGTGGGCTGCGCGGTTGACGACTCAGGCAAGGAGAAGGCTGGGATGGGGGCCGATCTCCACGACATCGATGGTGACGGCGATCTCGACCTGCTCGTGACGAATCTCTTCGGTGAAACCGACTCGCTCTTTCTCAATCAGGACGGTGTATTCGTCGATGCCGCCGCTCGATGGGGATTGGCGGCCACATCGAGGCCCTACACGGGATGGGGTACTGCGGTCGCCGACTTCGACAACGATAGCCGCGACGATTTGTTTGTCGCCACCGGCCGCGTGCGGTGGCAACCGGACCTCCACAGCGAGGGCGACCCACTCGCCGAGCCCAATGTGCTCTACCGACAGAGTGGAACTGGCCGCTTTGAGGAAGTGCAACCCTTGGGCGGTACGGCCACGCCGCAGATCGTGACCTCACACGGCGTTGCCTCCGGCGACTTGGATGGCGATGGCGGCATCGATCTGATCGTCATCAACAAGGACGCTTCTCTGGGTGTACTCCACAATGTCGTTGCCCACCGTGGGAACTGGATCATGCTCGATGTCCGCAGCCCCAGTGGTAGCCCGGCAATCGGTGCCATTGTCACTGTACGACTGTCAGATGGAACGCAGTTCGTGCGCGTTGTTCGCACAGCCCGCGGCTATGCGTCTGCCCACGATCCTCGAATTCATATTGGCCTCGGAGAAGCAGGAGAAGTGCAACGCGTGCAGGTTAGGTGGCCGACCGGCGAAGAAACAGACCACGGTCCGCTCGCCGGCGGACAGGTACACACAATTACGCCCGGTTGATTTGCTCCGAAGACCACTCATCGGCGGGCATGTCAGTGATGTTCGCTAACTCTAGAATCTTGTCCACCGACTTTCCCTCGATCACGGCAATGGCAACACCTTGCAACCGTCCGGAGGCCATGATCTCCTTTCGCAGATCCTCTGGCCGTCTCCCCGCGGCGGCGGCCATTTCTGCGATCTGGCCGATGATTGCCTGCTCATCTGCCCGCATCTCGAGGTGCCTCCCAAGCAGGTTGGACAACGCCCGCCGCTTCCCCTGCATCATGGCGACCTCTGTGATGCGATCCTCCTGATCTGCGAGCCGAGCGGCGATGGCGGACTCGTCGTAGCCTCGCTTCTCCATCGCAGTGCGGATCGACGCAGTGAGGTGATTCCGATACTGTGAAACGGCCCAGTGTGGCAAAGGCACATCGATGATCTCGCCGAGGCGGGCGAAGATTTGCTGGGACAGCGCGCGGAGTTGATCCTGCTTAACCTTTTGTTCAAGAGAGAGGCGAATCTGCCTACGCAAGATGGCCTCGCTGGGGCTGCCGTATTGCTCCACGACTTCCTCCACGGTGGCCGGATGGATTCGGCGAGCCTCGCAGATCTTAATCTCAACAATGACGTTGGATCCGGCGAGTGTTGGGTCCACATAGTCCTCAGGCAGGTGGGCATTGATCTGGATGGTATTTCCCGCAGTCTCCCCAATGACCGCAGCGCCAAAGCGATCAATGGGAATTCCGAAGAACGATGCTGGACCATCTATCCCCCGCACGCGGATGGTGACCTCCTCTGTGGCATGGAGCGGTATGTCCGAGTCCGGTTCCCCAACCTCGACCCGGCAGACGATCTCGTCATCAGCCTCGATGGGTCCCGCGAGCGGTGACCGGGTACCCGCGTCCCGTTGTTGCTCCGCCATTTCGCTGTCGATCAACTCATCCGTGATGTCCCGGGTCGGCCGGACGATTTCCAGTGTGGCGAAGTCCGGCCAGGTCACTGGCGGGGCATCATCCACATCGACCGAAATCTCGAAGTCGCTGCCAAGTTTGAACTGCTGCTTATCTGTTGTTGGAATAGGGCCCCAGACCGGATTGATGTCGAAACGCTTCAGCCCCTGTTCAACGCAGAAGTTGGCGAGCATCCGGCCGGCATTCTCTTGGCTCGCGTCCTCGCCGGCCTTCTTCAGTTTCTTGTGAAATCGTTTCACCAGCCGGGCGGGCACTGTCATGACAATGCGGCGTTCACATGTACCCAGTTCGGTCAGGTCCATCGGAATGTCCGCCGGATCGATCGGCAACGGGTCGCTCACGGGGTAGCAAGTGTAGCAGAGGGGGTAGGTCGGAGGATCTCCCAGCGCGGTACTATCCCGTTCCATGGCTCAACTCAGCAGCGTCGAACGCGTGGTCCGGAACATCAGGGATCTTCTTCAGCGAAAACTGTTCGTGCTTGCGCGAGAGCAGGCACTCGACGCGCTCGCAGAGTCGCCTAACAACCTTGATCTACGGGTCATTCTTGCACAGGTCTGCTACGACGGGCAGGACTATCTGACGGCAGCAAATACAATGGAGCAGGCTCTCACCATTGCGCCGGAGGAGCCGGAGTTCATTCGCATGGCCTCGCTGGCATGGGCGCAGGCGGGCATCGTCGATCGCGGTCTGGAGTTGGCCGATAAGTACAAGGTGGTCTCCGGAACCAGTCCACAGGCCTGGCAGTTGCTCGGAAACATCTATGAGAAGACCGGTCGGGTGGAGGATGCATGGGAGGCGATGGGTCACATTCCCAGAACAGATGCCTATATGGAGATCCTCACCCTCATCGAAGCCCGCCTACTGTACGCCGACAAGGAGTATGGCAAGTCGATTGACATGATCAGGGACTATCACGCCTGGGCGGAAAAGGCCCGGGGAAGTGCCCATCCACCCGACGACGACTTCTACATTGACAGTTGGTTTCAACTGGCCAAGGTGCACAACAAGGTCGGCGAGTACGACGAGGCTTGGGCCGCGGCCTCGCACGCGCACGACATCGCTGACCAGACATGGGATCAGGATCGATTTGACAACGATATGGCCAGCATTCGCGAGTTTTTCACAGCCGAAACGCTCGCATCTCTTGCCCACGCGACGGATCCGTTTGAACAACCGGTCTTCGTCGTCGGTAACGCCCGTAGCGGCACGAGCCTGCTCGAACAGATTCTGAGCATGCACCCCGATGTCGGTAACGGTGGCGAGATGATGGTGACGCTCGGTATCCAGAGGCGGCTACAGACGATGACGGATTCATTCCACACATGGCCCGATTGCGTCGTCGACATGCGAGTCGAGGATGCCAATGCATGTAGTCGAGAATACCGTGATGCAACGCAGTGGTTCTCGGTCGGCAAGAAGCGGGTGACCAACAAGTCCATTGGCCTTCAGGCCCAGGTTGGTTTTCTTTCGCTGATGCTTCCACAGTCGCGTGTGATCATGCTGCACCGGCACCCCTTGGACAATTGCCTTTCCTGTTTCACCACCAACCTTGTGCACTCCGGACACCCGTATACGCGGTCGATTGAGTCCCTTGGGCGGACTTGGGTCACGCGCCGAATCATGCAGGATTACTGGACGGATGTTGTGGAGACTCCCGTCATGCAGTTGCACTATGACCGGCTCGTCGTGGATCAGGAGAACGAAACGCGGCGGCTGCTGGAGTTTCTGGATCTACCGTGGGAGGACGAGTGCATGGAGTTCCATAAGTCCACCCGCGTGGCCGCGACCATCAGTTACGATCAGGTGAATCAGAAGATGTACACCTCATCGTCCGGTCGGTGGAAAAACTACGAGAAGCACCTCGGGCCACTGATCGATATTGTGGCCGACTACCTCTGACAGGCGAAGGTGTCCGACACCCCAAAGAAACAGGCCAGCCCAAAGGGCTGGCCTGTTCGGTTTGGCTTTTCAGCCGGTCGACATCACTCGTTACGAGCGACGACGACGGGTGCCGGCGATGCCAGCAAGGCCCAACAGCGCAAGAGCGCCTGGTGCCGGGATGGCGCCAGCGTTGAGACCGTGCAGGGTTACCGTAAAGTCACTCGTCGTACCACCTGAGGCACTCCACCCATTAATCAGGTAGAAAGCAGCTGAACCACTCATGGCTACGGAGCCACTCAGAACGGTGGTGTAGGTACCAGTTGACGGGGAACCACTAAGGGCGCCCCAGCTACTGCCACCGAACGACAGGTTGTAGCCACCAGCGGACACGGCACTTACGCCATCGCTGACAGCGATGAGCATGTCGCTCGCCCAACTGGAGTCACCTGCGGTGTTCTGCCAGTATGTGGAGAACGTGATACCCGTAAGTGTGCCAGTGACTGCGCCCAAGCCATAGCCGGCCCCTTCGCCGCCAAGCAGGTACACGCCACTGTCACTCACGGAGATATCCGCAGTGGCGACACCAGCAATCGCGACAGCCGAAAGACCGGCTGCTGAAAGCATGAATCGCTTTTTCATAACAAAGATCCTCTTCTAGGTTCTTCTCTCTCTTCAGCCCAACCTCGACAGATGCTGGGCATATTGAACACGCGTGCGTTTTCTCTCTTCGCCATGCCTGTCGCGCACCACGAAGTGACCGAGCCATCAGAGTCGCTCGAAAACTCGCAAAGACGGTCTCTGACCGCCTGAGAAAGAGCTTGGTTGTCGCGAGGGGGTTTTCTCTTCTCTCCTCGCACCCTGGGGCGTTTCCGCCACTGTGCAGAATGCGTCGTAACGCGAGGTGTGTCAAGACATTCAGCCAGCGATTTTCTTGATTCTTTTCGATCTGTGAATTTGGGTAATGTACTCGGGGGTGCTATTCTGAGGGCGTGCGACTTCTTGTGCTTGTGGGAATGGCCTTCATGGGTGGATGCAGCGGCCGCGGGTACTGGGGCCCTGTATTGGAAGTGTCCCCCCAGAGTGCGTCATGGGCCAGTTTGCGGTCACTGTCTCTCCCGGACGGCTCGCTGATGAGGCTGCTGCGGATGGAGACATCGAGATCGATGTGATCGCCCTGACCAATGAGCAGTATTGCGTGCAGGGATGGTTCAAACGCGACTTGGACGAATACTTTGCCGCAGAGGGCGATGTGCTGCGGGATGGCGCGGCGGTTTGGCGAGCGCACTTTTCCGCTGACGATAAGGCCCCAAAAACACTGGCCGCAGACGATCCCCACTGGGCGGTCTGGGAGGCAGAGGGTGCGACGCATCTGGTGATTCTGGCCGAACAACCACTCCTCGCGGAGGGCAGCAGCGATGAGGCGAGGCGGTTGGTCCTCCCGCTCGATCGCTCGCGGTGGCTTGATGACGCCATTGATGTGCGGTTGATGGGCAGCGGGCTTGTGCTGCGAACGCGGCGACTGCCGCCGTGGCCCGGACAGCCGAAGGGAAAGCGACGGCGTTATTGAGCGGGGGTGATCGAGGCGCGGATTTCCTTGATCGCAGCATCGCACGCGGCGACTTCCTCATCAAGCAGTTCTCGGTAGGGCCCCGGGGCGCCCGAAAGTAGGGTGTAGTCACCCTTGTCGCGGCACCAGAGGAACGCCTCGCGTGCGCGGTGCGCCGCCTGGAGCCGCTGCTTCGCTGGAATGTCCGGGGACATCGCGTGGTCAAGTCCGTACCCGCCGAGGCTGTAGCGAGTGCCGGTCAGGGAAAGATGGTCACCGAGCGAGGTTCGCAGCGCAACGGCCTGATCCCAGGCGGCGAATCGATCATCAAGTGAGGAGTCTGCGTCGGCTGTGAGCGGCAGGTTGGCCAGACGCTCCCACGCCATGGCGAGTTCTTCCAAGACGACGGGGTCGCCATTGGTCTGGTCGGAGAGCGTATTGAGGCGAATGATTATCCGCTCCAGCAGGGCGCCACGGATCACCTCTGAAAGCGGCAGGTGGCGAATGTCCTCGTCCAGACCGCTGACGAGGCCGACTATCTCATGAACCTCTTCGATTCGGCGGTTGTGTTCGGCGTCGGCGAGTTGTTCGGCTGCAAGTCGGTTTGCATCGGCGAGGCGTTCATTGCCGCGCGCGTATACCAGCAGGGGCACGCCAATGCCGATTGCCAGCAAGCCGATGACCGCAGCGACTGTCGCTGTGGGGTGGCGGCGGCAGAACATTCGCGCCTGGTAAGCGATGCTTGGGGGGCGTGCGAAAATGGGTTCGTGGGCCAGATACCGGCGGATGTCCTCACCGAGCGTTTGGGCGGATGGATACCGGCGGTCGCGGTCTTTTTCGAGCGCCTTGAGGAGAATGGTTTCGACATCGCGGGGAAGTTTCTTTTCACGCCGACGGGGATGCAGGGGCGAACGTTCCTTGATGATCCGCGTTGCCTCGTAGATCGAGGTTCGGGAGAGATCGTACGGCCACCGTTCGCAGATGAGTTCATAGAGGATGACACCGAGCGCGTAGACATCGCTTCGCGTGTCGATATCGTGAGGATCGGCCTCGCACTGCTCCGGGCTCATGTACTGCAGTGTGCCGACGAGCTGGCCGACGCTTGTCTGCAGTGTGGCTGCGTTCATGTCGGAATCAGTGCTGCGGGCGACGCCGAAGTCGATGATGCGGGGGTGGCCCGATGAGTCGACAAGTATGTTGCCCGGCTTGAGATCGCGGTGGATGATGCCTTTCTGGTGGCCGTGATGCACAGCGTCACATACCTCGGCGAAGAGTGCGAGACGATCGCGAAGGGAGAGGCTCTTCTCTTCCGCGTAGGTTGTGAGTTCCTTTGCGGCGGGGATGTATTCCATGGCGAACCAGGGGACGGCGCCGGTGCCGTCGTCCCAAGTGCCGGCGTCGTAGACCTGGGCGATGCCGCGGTGTCGCAGGCGTGCCAGGACCTGTGACTCCAGTTCGAAGCGTCGCAGGGCGCTGCCCGAGGCCACGCCGGACTTCATGACTTTCAGGGCGACTGTTCGGCGAGGCTTCTCTTGCACTGCCTCGAACACACAGCCCATGCCACCTTGCCCGATGATGCCCGTAACTTCGAACTGGCCAATTGTCTTGCCGATGAAGCCGCGGCCGGTGAATGTGGGCAAGGGCGTCTCCTCAGCGCCGCTCATCTCCGCTGTTCGGGCGGAATCGGATCGCAACTGTGCCTCGACGGCGGAGCGAAGGTTGACATCGTCGCCGCAGTTTTCTTCGAGAAATGCGGCCTGCTCTCCCGCATCGAGGTCAGAAGCGGATCGGCACAGATCGTCAACTTGTCGCGATCGGTCAGGTTCCATGCAATCTTGGTGTACGCCAGCCTCCCCCGCGCTGTCAAGTGCCGTGTTACTCTAGTCCCATGCGATACCTTCTTCTGCTCGTTTTCCTCATGGTTGGGTGTGCTTCCCGGTCCCAGGACGGTGCGGTTGCGTGGCGGGGTTTTCGGCAGGCTGACCTGCCGGGCGGTTGGCAGTTGGCCGATGGCGAGTTGTCGAGGCTGGGCAGTGGTGGGGATATCGTGACGGTGGATCAGTACGAGGACTTCGAGTTGGAGTTGGAGTGGAAGGTGGCTCCTGGGGGGAACAGCGGCATCTTCTTTCATGTGACCGAGGATCATGAGTACGTTTGGCAGACCGGACCCGAGATGCAGGTGCTGGACAACGAGGCCCATCAAGATGGGTTGGATCCGCGGACGAGCGCAGGGGCCAACTATGCTTTGCACGCTCCGATTGATGATGTCAGCAATCCGGCGGGGGAGTGGAATCATGTCCGCCTTGTGGTGGAGGGGCCGCATGTGCAGCACTGGCTCAATGGTGTGCTGTTGTTGGAATACGACCTCTGGTCGCCGGACTGGGAGGCTCGGGTAGCTGCGAGCAAGTTCGACGGCATGCCTAACTACGGGCGTGCCCGAAGCGGCCACATCGCCCTCCAGGATCATGGCGATGTCGTTTGGTACCGAAACATCAGCATCCGGCCGCTGTAATCCCCATGGTGTCGGACACGGTGTCCGACACCCTGATGTGACCCCAAGTACCATGGGTGGGTATGCCGCGGCCGATCACGATGTTTACGGGACAATGGGCTGACCTGCCGCTGGAGGAGGTCGCGGAACTCGTTGCCAACATCGGGTACGACGGCGTGGAACTTGCCTGCTGGGGCGACCACTTCGATGTGCACGCCACTGATCCAGCGGCCAAGCACGCCGAACTGGCGGCCCACGGCCTCCAGTGCTGGGCCATCAGCAACCACCTCGTAGGACAAGCCGTTTGCGACCGCATCGACGCCCGGCACCAGGCGATTCTCCCGGAAGAGGTCTGGGGCGACGGCGACCCCGAAGGCGTCCGGCAGAGGGCAGCCGAGGAGATGAAGCAAACCGCCCGCGCAGCGGCGGCCTTCGGAGTGCCGGTTGTCAACGGCTTCACCGGTTCATCCATCTGGGGCGACTTCTACTTCTTCCCACCAATGCCGCAGGGGCAGGTGGATGCCGGATACCGAGACTTCGCACACCGCTGGCTACCGATCCTGGATGTTTTCGCCGAGCAGGGCGTCAAGTTTGCGCTCGAGGTTCATCCTGCCGAGATCGCCTACGACATCGTGACGGCAGAGCGAACTCTGGAAGCCATCGATCACCACCCCGCCTTCGGCTTCAACTTCGATCCGAGTCACCTGCTCTGGCAGGGCATGGATCCCGTTTCGTTCATCGACCGATTCCACGATCGCATCCTGCATGTGCACGCAAAGGATGTCTCCGTCCGAACGGACGGAACCCGTGGCATTCTCGGCTCCCACCTTCCCTTCGGTGATCATCGCCGTGGGTGGGAGTTCCGCAGCGTCGGCCGCGGCGACGTTGACTTCGACGACATCATCCGCGCACTCAATCGCATCGGCTATGCCGGACCTCTTTCCGTCGAATGGGAAGATGAGGGTATGGATCGCCGGCAAGGCGCCGCCGAGTCGCTGGAGTACCTCCAGTCCATCGACGTCACACCTCCAACGGGCGCCGCATTTGACTCTGCCTTTACGGAGTCGACCGCGTGACCAAGCCGATTCGCTGCGGCATGGTCGGAGGCGGAGAGGGCGCATTCATCGGTGGCGTCCACCGCGCCGCCATGCGACTCGACGGACTTTGGGACCTTCAAGCCGCCTCGCTGTGTTCAGACCCCGACCGGAGCCTCGCGAGCGCAGAGGCCATCAGCATCGACCGCGGGTACGGCACGTGGCAGGAGATGCTTGACGCAGAGGTCGGTCAACTCGACTGCATCACAGTCGTTACCCCGAACGACTCGCACGCCGAAATCGCCACGGCGGCTCTGGACAAGGGCTTTCATGTCATGCTCGACAAGCCGATGACACGAACATTGGCGGAAGCGGAGTTGCTCGCCGCCGTGGCCGCGGAGAGTGATCGTAACCTCTTCGTGACCTACACCTACGCCGGCTACCCCATGGTTCGAAAGGCAGCGGAACTCGTCGCCTCTGGAGCAATCGGCGCGGTACGGACCGTCTCCGCCGAGTACCGGCAGGGTTGGCTCGCCACGGCCGTCGAGAAAGAGGGACAGAAACAAGCGTCGTGGCGCACCGACCCCTCAAGAAGCGGTGCCGGTGCACTCGGCGACATCGGGTGCCACGCGGAATTCATGGTTCGTTTCGTCTCCGGCCTCGCCATCGAACAAGTTCGAGGAGATGTGCGGACCCTCATTGAGGGCCGCAGTGTCGATGACCACGCCGCAGTGCAGTTGCGGCTCACCGACGACATTCCCGGTGACATGGTCGTCTCCCAGGTGTGCACGGGGGAGCGAAACGATGTGAACATTCGCATCTGGGGAGACAGCGGGTCCATTGCGTGGAGCCACGAGCGGTGCGATCAACTGGTGCATACTGATGCAGACGCTTCACAGCACATTCTGCACCGCGGCGACTCCCGCGTGCCGATCGGCCACCCCGAGGGATTTGTCGAAGCATTCGCCAACATCTACGCCGAAGCCGCCAAGTGCATGCGTGGTACTGACGCGAGGGTGCCGGACTACAGGGATGGCCTTGCGGGCATCCAGTTCATCGATGCGGTGCTTCGAAGCGCGGAGTCAGGACAATGGGTCGAAGTCTGATCCTTGTGTGTATGGCGTTGATGGCAGCAGGCTGCACGGCCCGGCCGACCGTCATTGTCTTCAGCCGCACGACCAGTTTTCGACATGATTCGATCCCGGCCGCAACCGCCACAGTGAAGGACATTGCCGAAGAACTCGGCTGCGACGTCATCGTCACCGAAGACCCGGCAGTGTTTGTTGACCATCCCTGGGCCATTGCCGCGTTCATCAACACGACCGGCGATGTCCTGAACTTTGATCAGCAGGTGGTATTCCAGCGAGTCATTGAGAACGGCGGCGGCTACTTCGGCGCGCACGCGGCAGCCGACACTGAATTCGACTGGCCGTGGTACGGCGAGGAACTTGTCGGTGCGTGGTTCCTGCGGCATCCGCGCATTCAGGAAGCGACGATCAGCGTGGTGGACGCTTCGCACCCCGCAACGGCCGACCTCGCAGGCACTTGGACTCGCACCGATGAGTGGTACGACTACGACCGCATTCCAGATGCGAAGGTGCTTCTTGAACTGAATGTCGACAGTTATGAGGGTTCACTGATGAAGGACCGCCACCCGATTGCGTGGTGCCGCGAAGTAGGTAAAGGCCGTTCCTTCTACACTGGCGGCGGACACACTATCGCCGCCTGGAGCGAGCCGGCCTTTCGCGCACATGTGCGCGGCGCGCTCCAATGGTTGTTGAGCGAAGACAAGATGAACGCCAACGGAGATTCCTGATGACCGACACGACCGCAACAGCCTCGAAGGCCAGCATGTGCCTGCTTTCCAGACTGTCGTTCATGATGTTCCTGCAGTTTGCAATCTGGGGCGCGTGGCTTCCGCTTCTGTGGAACTACCTGAGTGGACACTTGGGATTCTCCGGGTCGCGTATTGGGGTGATCTTCATGGTCGGTGGCGTCGGCGCCATCCTCGGCCCCTTCATTGCAGGCCAGATTGCCGATCGGTATTTCAATACTGAGCGGTTCCTCGGTATCTGCCACATTCTCGGCGGCATCCTCGTCTGGCAACTCTCCTGGATTGACACGTACACCGCTTTCCTCGTCTTCTCATTGATCTACTCGATCATTTATGCGCCGACGCTTGCGCTCACGAATTCGCTGTCGTTCCATCATCTCCCGGATCGGAATCGTGACTTCGGCAAGGTCCGGCTCTGGGGGACGGTGGGATGGATCGTCGTCGGCATCGGCATCGGCCAGTATCTGCTGCATGCCGCGACGCCAGCGATCGACCCCGGTTTGACCGGAGTTGCACTCGAAGAAGCCAAGCAGGTTGCGATGTCCGCGCAGAACGCCGGCATCGCCATGGCATTCAAGATCAGCGGCACGCTGGGGATCCTGATGGGTCTCTACTGCTTTACATTGCCCGCGACGCCGCCAAATCGCGGCGAGTCATCCAACGCGGCTGCCAAGGCACTCTCTGAAGTGCGCTATCAGCCGCTGATCACACTCTTCCTGCTGGCCGTACCGGTCAGCTGCATTCATCAGTTCTACTTTGTCCACACAGCCCCATTCGTACAGCAGGTGCAGGCGGGGCTGGGTGGGGAGGTCGGCATCTCCGCCTGGATCAACACAATCTTTGGGGTCGGTGGCGGTGGTCTCATGACGCTCGGTCAGATGTCCGAGATTGTCGTGCTCGCGTTGATGCCTGTTCTTGCCGTGAAGTTCAGCCGGAAAGCCCTTCTGTCCGTAGGTCTCGCGGCGTATGCGCTGCGGTTTTTCCTCTTCCAGCAGGTTGGTACCGTCACGGGGACACCGAGCGATGGGGAGCTTGCGCTGGTCATCGGCGGCATTCTGTTGCACGGCTTGTGCTTCGGCTGTTTCATCTTCGTCGCCTTCATGGTCGTTGACGAACAAATGACACCGGATGTGAAGGCAAGCGGCCAGAATCTATTCAACCTCGTGATCGTCGGCATCGGCATCATTGTCGGTAGCCTGATCGCCGGGTGGGTTGGCCAGTGGGCTACGGTCGATGGCGCAATGCAGTACGCGCCCCTGTTCCGATTGCCGATGTACGGCGCGCTGGTCTGCTTCGTGCTGTTGCTGCTGATCTACCCGAGGCGAAGCGTCAAGATTGCTCAAGTGTCGTAATGCCCAGCGCAGCGGGTTCCGGCCAAGATCGCTCAAGTGTCGTAATGCCCGGCACAGCGGGTTCCGGCATGGCAAGGTCGCCGAACACGTACTCCCGCGGACCCAGCCGCATGTCGCTATTGAGTACATCGTCCCAAGCCAATGTGCGACCGGCGTAGGCCGACTCGCGAGCGAGGATCGCCATCATGGTGCTGCGAGCCATCCATTCACCATCGTTGATAGTTGCTCGGTCGCCGCGAATGGCTTCCTGCAACTCGTCGTGTTCTACCTGATACATGTTCGACTTCGGTCCGTCGTACTCCCATGCGTTCTGCCCGTCGATTCGGTGGGTCGGTGCCCAGCCGTTGATCGTGCATGTGCCGGTCGATCCGACGACGTAGTCGTTGTTTTCGAAGTCGCAGTTGGCGACCTGTCTGCAGAGATGGTGACATCGAATGCCATCGGCGTACTCAAAGACAACGCCGAAGTGGTCGAAGATGTCGCCGCGTTCCTCGCCCTCCCGCAATCCTCGGCCGCCGACCGCTGTCGCTCGCAGCGGAGTCTGACCGTTCATCGCCCAGTTGATCTTGTCAATGGAGTGGCATGCCTGTTCGACGATGTGGTCACCGCTGAGCCAGGCCAGATGCTGCCAGTTTCGCATCTGCGCCTCCATGTCGCTCCAGCCCTCTTTCCTCGGCTGTGGATTGAGCGGGGAGGCTAGGTAGGTGGTGTAGACACTTCGAACATCGCCGATCGCGCCATCATGAATCCGCTGATAGGTCGCCCGCTCCGGCGTGTTGTATCGCCAGCAGAATCCTGCAACGAGATTCGTTCCTGCGGCCTTGGCGATCTCCGCTGACGCAATGACGCTGCGGACGCCAGTGCCGTCCACCGCCATCGGTTTCTCGCAGAAGACATGCTTCCCCGCGTCAACCGCGGCGCGGAGATGCTGCGGGCGAAAGTGCGGCGGCGTTGTCAGGATGACCATGTCGACGCCGCTGTCAATGACCTGCTGAAACGCATCAAAACCGACAAACCGTCGCTCTTCCGGAACAACTGCGCGGTCACCAGCGTGGTCTTCGAGATTCTTCGCGCTGCTCTTGAGTCGATCGGAGAAGGCATCTCCCATCGACCACATGGTCACGCTAGGTGATGCCGTCAGCGCCTGTCCCGCTGCGCCGGTTCCCCGCCCTCCGCACCCGATCAGGCCAACCTTGACAGGTGACCGGTCCTCCGGCGTTGCCCATGCGGGCAATGTTGCCACCATGGCTGTTGCTGCTGTAGCTGTCTTGACGAAATCCCGGCGGGTGACATCGTTGTTCATGGCACTTTCTCCTTGCACACGACCCGCATGCCGACGAATGGTGCATCGGCAAGCCACCATGGGCTGCGGGGAATCTGGGGATCACTGTCGTTCCATGCAGGTGTCGGTAGTTGGACATTCTCAGGTCCGACTTCATCCGGGCCATCGAGGAAACTGCCCCCGATGATGACTGGTCCATCACTTCCGGTCGCCCACTCGGCGACATTGCCCCGCATGTCGAAGAGCCCGAACTCGTTTGGTTCCATCGAAGCAACGGTATGTGACTGCCGCTTTGCATTCTCGCGATGCCATGCACCACCTTCGGTCCCGCACGCGGTCTGCCACTGCGCAATCGTCGGCAGGGAGTAGGCTCGGCCCGTCTTCATTGACAGCCAGTCAACATACGATTGCGCGGCACGGGCCGACATGGAAAGGGCGGGATAGCCGCTGTGTCCATACCCTCGATCCACGGCGACATAGGGTTGTGTTGGCCGCGTGATGGCATCGGTATCACCACCCGGATCCTCGTACACGAATGCGTCGAACTGATCCCAGGTGACCTCAGTCTCCTGCATCCAGAATGTGCCGCCGTCCATGTCGATCGGAATCATGTCAAAGACCGCTGTCGTCCCGGGAACATCCTGTACGAATGGTTCGGCGGGCGGTTCACCGCACCCGGCGATAGCCGCACAGACTCCTGTCGTCATGATGGGCATCGCTCTTGACACTGCGGGCATCATAGGCGGCCTGCGGCCCTGCATCGCTCGATAAGGCACTCGGCGAGTCGATCGGCGGCGTGCGGGGCGTGGCGAAAAAAGAGGGACGGTTCTGCGACCTCTAACTCATTGAGAAGCAGCGTGCCGTCATCACCTCGAAGGTAGTCCACGCGGGCATAGAGAAGGTCGCCCTTGATGTTGGCAGCGAAGCGAGCGGCTTCAATTTCGTCGGCCGAAAAGTCGTAGGGTTCGTCAGTGGCCCCCCAGTCGTCCTGCACACGGTAGTCGCCCGGTACAGGGACCTTTCGCACGCCATGGGTGAACTCGCCGTCAACAAAAATGGCTGACAGTTCGCCTTCCCTCTCAACTGAGGACAGATAGGGTTGCACCATCAGGTCATGATCGGCGATGAGTTCATCAACATGCCGTTGAGCGTCGGCGAGTGATCTTGTGTCAAACCGCAGCGTATGGCGAGCATTGGCACCGACCTGAGGCTTGATGAACCCGCGATCGCTGCCAAGGTCCCGCAGGATGGCCTCGATGTCCGCTGCGGATCCCGCCGGGAGCCACACTGTTGGCGCCAACGCAACGCCGGCAGCCTCCATGTCCCGCAGGTATCGCTTGTGCGTATTCCATTCGATCAAGGATGCCGGGTTGTGAAGTCTGGGTACTTCGCCTGCCCAAGCGAGAAACGCATCGAGCTGCCAGTGATAGTCCCATGTCGTTCGGACGAGTGTCGCATCGAACTCGTTCCAGTCCGTTTCCTTGTCATCCCACGGAATCTCGCAAACCTCTGCCTTCAACGACTCCAGCGCGGTGACCAGTGGCCGATCATCGACCTCCCAATCGGGAAGATCACGGCAGGTTGCAAGAGCAATGCGAGGGCAGCTCATGACTCCCACTCCGGGTCCTTCAACCATCGACAGAGGATCGCGCCGAGGGCAATCCCGATCGGCAGGAGCAGAAGCGCCTTGCGATAGTCGGCGGGCGAATAGTCGGCGTCGGCGGATGTGATGTCGAGCACTGCGCCAAATGCGGGTTGCAGAAGGAAACCGCCAAGCATGACGAAGAAGTTGACGAAGGCGACGGCGGTTGCGCGGCAGGATCGCGAGTGCTGCTCGACAGCCACCGCAAAGGTGATGGTCTGCGCGCCTGCAAAGAATCCCGCGGCGGCAAGAACAACTCCGCTCATCCAGAGCGGCAAGAATTCAGCGGCCATCAGGATCGCCATGAATACCGCCGTCATCATTCCCCCGAACAGGATTGGCGATCGCCTCTTCGTCAACCGATCGGAGAGATGTCCAAGAACCGGACCACCAAGGGCAAACCCGAAGAAGAGCATGGACATTGTCCAGGCGGCCGCTTCCTCGGAAGCGCCAGTACTGGCCATCAGATAGGAGTCACCCCACAGTGCGCCAAAGGCCGAGAGGGGCAGGTAGGTCAACAGACTGATGATGGCGACCAGCCAAGTTTGACCGGACGACACGACCTCCACGAGCCCACGGAACATTGTTTTGCTGGCTTCTTTCTTTTCCAGCTCTGCCATCTTGAGAAACCAACCTGGTCGCCGCGGCACGACGATATAGACCAGAACACCAATCACAAGGCCGCCGATTGCGGCGACATACATGGCCTCGCGCCAACCGAATGCCCGTACGGCCTCTTCCAGCGGCGCTTCGCCGAGCGCCGCTCCGAGCGTGCCGAGTGCGGCCGTCATTCCCATGATGAGCGCCAACTTGCTGCGGGGAAACCACACCGTTGCTACATACACCGCGCCTACATATGCGAACGCTGATCCCACGCCGAGAAGCAGGCGGCCGCCCGCAAGGCCCGCCGTGCTGCGTGCCGTGGCGAAGACAAGGCAGCCGAGCCCGGCGGTCAATGCGGCTGCGGCGAGCAGTCGCCGAGACCCGAACCTGTCGAGTGCCATGCCGACCACAAGTTGCATCGGCGCATACGAGAGGTAGTAGAGCCCCATGAGGAGCCCGACCTCTGCGGCGTCGACCGAGAATTCCTTCTGAAGTGTGCCTTCAATGACACCAGGAGCGACGCGGGCAAAGAACTCGTACAGGTAGAAACTTGCCGCAACGATCCAATACATCCACGGCTTCAGGCCGCGGCGAGCTTCGGTAGCGAGCTGTCGAACCGTTGCCAACTCGTCGCGAACGAACTGGCGGGTGGTTTCCATTCCTCAGTCGCTCACCAGCAAGTCAACAATCTGAAAGCGGTCAACATCCACGATGCCTTGATCCGACACCTTGAGATGAGGGATGACCGAGAGCGGAAGGAAACTCAATGGCATGAATGGGTCGCCGTGCGAACAGCCGAGCGATGCGGCCGCTGCAAGTAGGGCTCTCTGTTGCTCGATGACCCTCTCCGGAAGTTCATCCGACATCAATCCGGCTATCGGAAGCGGCAGCACCGCCAAAACTTCGCCTTGCGCGACAACACATTGCCCGCCGCCGACCTCGCCCAGCGCCTTTGCGGCGATGAGCATGTCACCGTCGTTGTCGCCGACGACAGCAAGGTTGTGGGCATCGTGCCCGACAGTTGACGCGATCGCGCCGCCCCGCAGACCGAATCCCTCGACGAGCCCGAGCCCGATGTCGCCACCGTGGCCGTGCCGTTCGATGACTGCGATCTTGAGCAAATCCCGGTCCGGATCTGCGATGACGAGGCCGTTGTCTACCGGGGCCTCCCGCCGCAAATCCTCAGTGACCAGTTCACCGGTGACAAGACCGATGACTCTCGCTGTCCCGGAATGGCCCTCCATCCGGAATGAACGCTCATTGAGTTCTGGCGGAAGATGGACGGTGCCACGTGCCGATGACCAGTCTGTTCCCGGCCTCGGCGCGGCCCAGTCGGTGACGCGAGTGCCGTGGTGCCAAGTCTCTCGTGGAGAAGGTTCTTTCAGATCGTCGAACACGACAAGGTTGGCGAATCGGCCGGCCGCGATGGCGCCGTGGTCGGGAAGTCGAAAGTGGACTGCCGGGTGCAGCGATGCCATGCAGATCGCAAGAACTGGATCGAGCCCCAGTCCGATGGCCTTTCGCACGACATGATCAATGTGTCCCTGGTCACGAAGGTCCGCCGGGTGGCGATCATCAGTGCAGAAACAGATGCGGTGAGCGTTCTCGGGTGAAACCACCGGCAAGAGCGCCTCGAGATTCCGCGCTGCGCTTCCCTCTCGGATATAGAGCCACAGGCCCGCGGCGAGTTTTTCCATCGCCTCCTCCGGACGCGTACTCTCGTGGTCGGAGGAGATTCCCGCAGCGACGTACGCCTGCAACGGTGCGGCAGTGACCGTCAACGACACCATGGGCGAGTCCCGCTGCCACCTTTTGCAACACTTCGCCGTCCCCGTGGACAACGCCGGGATAGTTCATCATCTCGGCCAGCGCAATGATGTCCGGTTCGTTCAGGAGTTCCTTGAGGGCCTCCACGCCGAGAACCGCGCCGCTGGTCTCCAGCGGCGACGCGGGAACGCACGAACTAGCGGCAAAGAAGCAGTCGAGCGGCACATCCGCGGCGTCCTGCAGCAGGAGGCGAATGCCCGGAATTCCAAGGACATTGGCAATTTCGTGGGGATCGAAGATCGCGGCCGTCGTGCCGTGCGGGAGGGCGAGTTCCGCAAAGCCAGATGGCGGGAGCATCGTGGACTCCACATGCATGTGGGCATCGATGAACCCCGGTGCGATGAACGCGCCGTCCAGTTCGAAGATTTCGGCGCCGTCGTACCGGCCGATGCCGGCGATGCGATCGCCGACGATGGCGACATCCGCCTCATCAATCGACCGCGTAAAGACATTGATGACGCGGCCTCCGCGAAGGACCTTGTCCGCCTCACGATCGCCGCGGGCGACTTCCATGAGTAGGGGATCAGTGCGCCTCACTGGGTGCTCGCGACGGCGCCGACATCGATGGTCTCACCCGGCTGCATCCTGAGGACTTCGACATTCCTAGGAGCGAACGCGTCGGGATTGACTTCAATGAGTGGCCAGGTGTTGAAATGGATCGGAAGTGCTGCAGGTGCGCCGATCATCTCCGCCGCAGTTGTTGCCAGTTCCGGCCCCATGGTGAACCGGTCGCCGATTGGAAGCAGCACAAGGTCGGGTTTCCATGTTTCACCGATGAGTTGCATATCTCCAAACAGTCCGGTGTCGCCGGCGTGGTAGATCGTCGAGCCGCCCATGGTGATGATCAGACCGCACGGCATGCCCATGTACCGTCCTTCGAAACTCGAGGAGTGGAACGCATGGGTGAAGGAGACGGAGCCAAAGTCGGTGATGATGCATCCCCCCGGGTTTCCTGGTTCACAGGCCGCGTGTCCCTGTTCAGCAAGGTACTCGCAGATCTCATAGGCGGCGATCACGGTTGCGTTACACGCCTTGGCGATCTGCGGGCAGTCTCCAAAGTGATCGCCGTGGCCGTGCGTGATCGCAATGTGGGTGCAAGAGACATCGCTGGCCGCCATCGTCGCTACGGGGTTGTCGGTAAAGAAGGGATCGATGAGAAGGCTGTGTGTGCCGTCGTCAAGTTGGACTGTCGAGTGGCCGTGCCAGGTCAGGGAAAGCGTCATGGGGACCTCCGAGGCGGAATCGTACCACTCCCTTGACAGGGGCAGAGGCGTCTTTTATGCTTCATGATTGAGAATGATTCTCAGTCGCAATACAGAATCCAAGGAGGCGAACCTGATGTATCGGATCATGCTGAGTTGTCTTTGCGGTGTGGTGCTTGCAAGCCCTGCGGCGGCATCGAGTCGGAAGTTCCCTTGGCTGTATGACCCTGGAATCATGCCGGTAGGAGATGTTGAGTACGAACAGTGGGTTACGCTCAAGCGGGACAAGCAGTCGGACTCAGATTACGAGGAGTGGAAGTTTCGGCACGAGATCGAGTGGGGCGCGACGGAGAACCTGCAACTAGCCATCTATCTGGCCGACTGGCGATACAAGCAGGACAGTTCCCGCACCAAGGTGCAATACCGGGATGTGGCATTCGAGGCCATCTACTCGCTGCAGAAGGGTACCGAAGGCGATCCCGATATCGCCGTGTACGGTGAGATCAAGGTGGGCGACGAGTTGATCGAACTGGAAGGCAAAGGGCTCTTTCAGTGGGACATCGGGCAGACAACGTTGCTCTACAACATTACGCTTGAAGCGGAGTGGGAAGGACGCCACTACAACGAGGACAAGGGCAAACTTGAGAATGCAGTGGCCATTGGCTGGCAACTCGAGCCGACAACGACCGTGGGTATTCAGGCGTTGTATGAAGTCGAGTTTGATGACTGGGCCGGCAGCGGCGAAGGCGTGCTGTATGTTGGACCGTCGCTTTCCTACCAGCGAAGCGGATGGTGGATCAGTGTCTCGCCACTCTTTCAAGTGACCGATGTCGACACTGCGCCCGACCTGCAGGTACGATTGCTCGCCGGAATCGATTTCTGATGCGAAAACGCCTCGCGATCATCACCTGCCTGCTCTTGACGGGCTGTCTTGACACTGCGCGGCTTGCCCCGGAGGTACCAGTGCTGCTGGAGGCTTCAACTGGCCACTTGGATGCGGCGCTGTTGCAGCGGGGTAGGGCGGTGTATCTCGGCGTTTGCACCGATTGTCACAGCCCGGTCAACATCCGCAGGTACAGCAAGAGTGACTGGTTCGGCGACATTCTGCCGGAGATGAGCCACGAATCGAAACTGGACAGTCAAGACCGCGAGGCGCTCACCGCCTACATTCGCGCCGTCATGACGATCGAACTGCCGACCGATGTAACCGCGCCCGACTGAGGTGCACCGCTTCATCGTTGCGGTCGATGCCGATCCAGCGGCGGCCCTCTTGCTCGGCGGCCTCCAGCGTCGTGCCGCTGCCGCAGAAAGGGTCCACCACCAGTCCGTCCGGTGGGCAACAGGCCGTTACAAGCAAACGGAGCAGCGCCAGGGGTTTTTGGGTCGGGTATCCGAGTCGCTCGTGGGCCATGTTGTTGATGGCGGGAATGTCAAGAACATCCGTCGCCTTCTTCATGCCGCCCTTCATTCGATTGCTCGTTGCGGGGATCATTGGCGGTTCGAACCACCGCGCGTCGCCGAGTTCGTAATAGAGAATCGAGTCGTGTTTGCGGGCGAATCTGCGCGGTGACGAACCGCCCAGCCCGTAGGACCACACCAATTCATTGACGAATCGATCTGCACCCAACAAGTCATCGAGCATCAGCCGAAGATGGTGAACCGTTCGCCAGTCGCAGTGCAGCAGGATGGCACCCGTCCCCGCCAGATTGGCGATACATGCCTCGATCCTTGGGCGGATCCAGCCCAGATAGTCATCGAACGAGTCGGAGAAACTTCCTTCCTTCGCCGATCGAACAAGGCCTGTGTTGAATGGTGGGTCCGCGTAGACCAGATCGATCGGCCCGGCATCCCATGCCTGCAGCACATCAAGGCAATCGCCGTGCATGACCCGTCCCGATCCGTCCATGTCGCACACGGTAGTGGGGTAGTGCGGTCGAGACAATCGCCAAGACGGGGGTTCCTCACGCCCATCGGACCGTATTCTGTCCTCCATGCTTCCATGGCTGATGATGGCATCGTTGGCATCCGAACCCCGTGTTCTGGACACGGATGGCTCCTGGTGCTGGTTTCAGGACGAGCGGTGCATCGTGGCGGAGGGCATGCTGCACGTCGGCACGGTTTCGAGTGGTGTCACCGACGCCGAGCGGCGCGGTGATGTCAACCTGCTGCTGCACGATCTGGCTTCCGGGGAAACGCAGGTCATTGAATTGGACGATCAACTGCAGGTCGATGACCACAACGCTCCTGCACTCGTGGCCTGCGAGGACGGCACGCTCGCCCTCTGGACAACCCACGGATGCGACTGGGACATTCGCCGCCGGACAACTGCCGCGGACGGATCGGTCGGACCGATCAAAACGTTCAATGCATCCGCTGATGACGGGCACGGCGCGACATACTCCAATCTGTACCGACTTGGGGATCGGTTGGTCAACGCATACCGAGGGGCCGGGTGGGATCCCAACCTGATGCTCAGCGACGACGATGGCAGTTCGTGGCGGCGTGGCGGTCGGCTGCTCAGCGGGCCGGGTCGGCCCTATGTTCGATACGCCACAGATGGTCGAGGGAATCTACATTTTGTCTGTACGGAGCAGCATCCGCGCGACGCTGACAATTCATTGTGGCACGGGTACTTCGACGGCAATTCCGTGCGAAACAGCAGCGGAGAGTTGGCCGGCCGGCCCGGAGAAACGCCTCCGGCTCCGCACTCGCTGACACAAGTATTCGAAGGCGATGCGTCGAATGTCGCGTGGTGCAGCAACATGCAGATCGATCGAAAGGGCAGGCCGGTGATTGTCTACAGCGTGCAGAAGGACGGTGAGGGATTGCCTGTGGGGAAGGGTGGAGTCGATCATCGCTACCGGTACGCAAGATGGAACGGCACCGCGTGGAAGAATCACGAAGTCGCGTTTGCTGGTACGAGGCTCTACGCCCGCGAGGACGACTACACGGGGCTGATCTGTCTCGACCCCCGCGACACCTCAACCGTGTACTTTTCGACGAATGCCGATCCGAGAACGGGAACACCGCTGGTCAGCGACGCCGACGGAGAGAGGCATTGGGAGATCTTCCGAGGACGTACGAACGATGGTGGCAGCACATGGGCGATTACTGCCATCACGAGAAACTCCACGCTCGACAACCTGCGGCCCATGATGCCGGAGGGATGCGATGTACCGGTGCTCTTGTGGCTCCGCGGCACCTACCGGACATATACGGATTTCGCCCAGGAAGTCGTATGTCTTGTAGGGGATGAGATCAGCGGCGGCGGCGGCGAGTGAACATGCCTGCGACGGCGAGCAGGCCCAGCGCACCGGGGGAGGGGACGAACTGGTAGGCAAATGCATATTGGCCTACGACGGAGAACGCCGCGGTTCCGGCGACCTCCCAACCCCCCGCCTGATGGGTGACGAACTGGATCGGTTCGCCTCCGAGTTCGCTCAGCCCGAGGTCATACATGTTGACTGTTCCGGTAGTTGCCGATTCGACGTCCCCCCATGCAACGCCCGCGGAACTCTGACCGTGTTCCCATTGCAGCAACGCGGTGACCAGTTGATTGCCGTTGCCAAGGTCGTACCAGTCCACCTGACTACCCTTGTCGCCGCCGGCGAACCAGTCGGTCTCCTGTCCGGTGGTGGAGGAGAACCCGAGAATAGAATCGACATTTCCCGTGGGACTGCCGGTCTGGATTCCATCGAACAGTCCGACAATTGACAGGCCTGCATCGGTTGTGGCCAGCAAGAAGGAGAGGCGACCCTCGGTGTCGATGCCATCGTCCTGCAGAGTCGCGCTCAGAACAGCGGCGTCGTTGGCGGAAAAGACATTCGAGTCGCTTGAGAGTATGCCGGGTGCGGCTCCGGCCCGCAGTTCGTAGGACGTGCCGCCACCTTCGATATTGACATAGCCCGCTCCCGCACTTGCGGCAGCGGCAGCGGCCCCAAAGAGGGCCAGCATGAATTGCACTTTCGAAGGCATGTTCAGGCCAATCATCGACCCTTTCTACGCCTCTCCCTAGCCATTTGATCGCGATTCGCGACCGATACCGCCCGCAAAGCCCGCAAACGCCCCAAATTAACAGCCAGGGTGTCTGACACCGGTCCCTGACACCGGTGTCAGACACCCTGCATTACAGCAGTGGGCTGATGAGGCCCATGGCGTTGTTCCAGAGCTTGTCGTGGAGGGGCCAATCTGCCGCGGCATTCGGAGGAACGACGGTGCTCTTGGTCATGTAGGAACTCTGGAGAAATCGCAGCTGACTGGCGAAATCCGAGTCGTACACCAGCATGCTGATCTCGAAATTGAGGTCCAGACTTCGTCGATCGAGGTTGGCAGATCCGATCATCGCCGTAGCCTTGTCAATCGTCATGGTCTTGGCGTGCAGCAGGCCGCCCTTGAATTCGTGGATATTGACGCCAGCATCCTGCAATCGTTGATAACGGCTGCGGCTGGCGGCCGCGACCATCTTCGAGTCATTCCGGGCAGGCACAACCAGATGCGTCTGCACACCTCTCAAGGCGGCAATGCAGATCGCCCCCTCCGTTGCCTCGTCGGGCGCAAAGTACGGGGTGGTGAGAACCAGTTCCTCCCGGGCCGCGAACACGGCCGTCTGCAGCAACTCCCGCAGCGCGAGGCTGTCGAAGTTCGGCCCGGTCGCCATGACCTGCACGGGCATTGTGCTGTCCGAGTTGCAGACCGGTGTACCGAGCATATTCGCAAGCGATTCGTCCGTGTCCATGTACCAGTCCTGCACGAATAATGCCTGCAGGTCGTGGACGACGGGGCCCTCGACGCGGACTGATGCGTCCACCCATGGCGCGAACTCCGGCTTGGGCGCAAAGGACGCCTCGGCGATGTTCTGGCTGCCGAGATACCCGATCCGCCCGTCGATAACCGCCACCTTTCGATGATTGCGAATGTCCATGCGGGCAAACACTGATCGGAGGATGTTGACCGGCAAAGCAGCGACAACCTCCACACCCTCTGCACGCAGAGATCCGGGGAGCGATGACTTCAAGAATGCCTTGGAGCCGACTGCGTCGACCAGCAGCCGGCAGGTCACGCCGCGTTCTGCCGCTCGCTTCAGTGCGCCGCAGATCACCTGTCCCGCATGGTCGTCAAGCACGATGTAGTAGAGCAGGTGGCAGTGGTCCTTCGCCGCATCGATGTCGGCGACGAGCGTTTCGATCAGTTTCTCCGTTTCGGAAAAGAGTTCCGCATGGTTACCACCGACAACCATGGATGCCCCCACCGCCTCGGCAAGATTTGCGATGGACTGGTACGCCTCCGGTACGCGGCCGATGATCTTCTCAAGGTCGGGCGTGTGCGCTTCCAGGTTTGCGGGGATCTCCGCGACGATCTTTGCGTGACGGCGGATGCGTTCGCGACCGAGCCTGGTTGTTCCGAGAAGCAAGTAGGAAATTGATCCGATGAAGGGGAGTGCGATGATGAGCACGATCCACGCCAGCCGTACCGCTGGCGGACGACCTCTTCGCAGCAGGACAACTGCGATCATGATCGCCTTCAGCGAGAGTTCAATTATCAGCAGTACTGTGGGCCAAGACAGATCATGCATAGACGCATGCTACCGCCATGCCACGACACCGGCGCCATCGGTCAGTTGAAGCGTTTCACTCTTTCCGCGATCGATTCGGCCGTGTGACGCGACGAAGTGATCCAGCCGCCGCATCTTCTCCGCAGCCAGCGCCTCAAGCGCCTGCTCTCTTCCGGGCGCCGATCCCCAGACAATTCTGCACGGAGCGTCGGTCAAGAGAGCAATGTGCCCGTTCTCCCGCCACATGCCCACATCCATGCGCTTCACCTGCACTGCCCATGGCTTGGCATAGATTGCCCGCAGCAGCGATAGCGCGGAGGCCAGATCGCCACCCATCCATTGTGCTCCGGCGCGCAACGGCGGAGCATGTTGCAGGCCGACGATCGTTATGAAGTGATAGTTTCCGCGAACCAGCGGCCCCGCGCGCCTTGGAAAGACATGTCCTTCGACATCGGCGAACCACTCACTCTCTCCATGCAGGACTCTCGCGTATGGAGCAAGAAATGTGGCATCGACCGCCACACAGGTCTCGCTCTGCCATGACACCTGCCGAACCTCTGCGAAATAACCGGTTGCGCGGAGACTTTCGGCGGTGTGAAGCAGGGGTGATCGCTCAATCCGGACCCCGACAAGGCTCTCCCGTACGACGATCTCCAGTTCAGTCACAAGGCTGTTATCGAGCCAGTCCGGCAGCGAAGTGAAAGCGACACTGACAGTCGGGGGGGCAGTTCGCGGTGTGCGAAGCCTTGGGACGCCAAGAATCACCAGCGCGCACAATCCACCGAGCAGTGCTGGCCATGCCATGGCGGCGATGATGCCGCGTCCGGAGGATCGTTTGTGTCTTGTGCGAGGCATGGCGTACACATGCCATCGGTTCTGTCGGCGTCTTGACTTCAGTGATGCGTCGGTGTGTGCCGCCGCGCGGCCGCCAGCACCAGCCTGGAAAGAAGCGAAGGCAGGTCAAGACCATGCGCCTTTGCAGCCATGGGAAACAGGGAGTGCGTGGTGAATCCAGGCATGGTGTTGACCTCAAGGAGCCACGGGCCGCTGTCGTCGATGATGTAGTCAACGCGGGCAAGATCTCGCACACCCATGCTTCTGCAGAGTTGCAGAGCCTGTTCCTGACAGAGGTCACGACAGTCAATGTCCGGATCGATGACATATCTGGTGTCGTTCCGGTCGTACTTCGCGGAGTAGTCATAGAACCCTGTGGCGGGCACGATCTCCAATACGGGCAACGCCTCATCTTCGAGCACGCTGACCGTTACTTCGCGGCCGGAGACCAGCGATTCGGCCATGAGGGATGATCGATGGGAAAGGTCGCGAATCCCCTTGGAGACTTCCTCCGTGGTTCTGCAGAGGCGCATGTCAACACTCGACCCATCTGCGACGGGCTTGAGCATCAGCGGCGGTTCGATGTCGCACGATTGACCTGCACCAACGCTGCTCCATGCCGGTGTTCGCATGCCGAGGGACGAGGCCAGTTGTTTGGTGGCGATCTTGTCCATGGCCAGCGCCGATGTCTTCGCGTTGCTGCCGACGAAACAGATTCCTGCGTCCTGGAGCAGCTCCTGCAGAACGCCACCTTCACCAAATGGTCCATGAAGCGCAGGAAAAACTACATCGGCAGCGAACTCCGTGAGATCCTCGATGCGAGGGCGGCCGATGATGTGACGGGCGGCGCGAAACTCACCCAAAGTCTCCAACGCGTCGGCGATGGCAGTGCCGGAAGCGATGGACACATCCCGCTCCGCATCTGGGCCGCCCATGAGCACCGCGACATCGATCATGGACATACATCCTCGTCTCGCGACCATACGACGACCTCCTGCTGAAGGAGAACGCCACAGTGTTCCTGCACGCGAGTGCGTATTTCCTCGATGAGATGCATGACATGCCGCGCGGTTGCATCGGCGCTGGTCACGATGAAGTTTGCATGCTGATCACTGACCATGGCGCCGCCGACGGCCAGGCCCTTGAGTTCCGCCAAGTCGATCAATTGCCCGGCCGACACACGCTCGCCGGTCTCGGGATCCAGTGGGTTCTTGAAGGCACACCCGGCGGAGGAGTCGGCAAGGGGCTGCCGAGACGTCTTCCAAGCGAAGATGTCCTGCACTTTCGATCGGATGGCGACGGGGTCCTCCCCATGCAGGGAGAAGGTCGCCGACAGCACGATCGGTTCGGCGATACGGCTCTCGCGATATCCAAAGGTGATTTCCTCTCGAGGATAGGTGACCGTGTTGCCGCCCGATGTCACGCAGGTCACCGTGCTCAATGCATCACTGATGCAGCCAAACCTCCCGCCCGCATTCATGCGAATCGCGCCGCCGATGGTGGCGGGAATGCCCGCCATTGCAGTCAATCCGTCGAGTCCCGCCCGGACTGAGTCCATGAGCGTGTTAGCCATGTCGGCGCCGGCCATGACCTTCAGCGAGTCCACCGAGCCGGCCTTGTTGAATAGCCGCTTTCGAAAACAGGGTTCGCTGAGGGATACGACAACGCCGCCGACGCC
Source organism: uncultured Isosphaeraceae bacterium (assembly GCA_964546085.1). Lineage (GTDB taxonomy): Bacteria > Planctomycetota > Phycisphaerae > Phycisphaerales > SM1A02 > CAZJKE01. The sequence continues at coordinate 20,746 of CAZJIB010000016.1, read as the reverse complement.
AATGTCATCGATCAGGAGATTGGCGCCCTTGCCCAAGACTCGAATCGGGACATCTGAGTCCCTGCACCGGCGGATCAAGGTCGTGAGCGCCTCTGGCGATCGCGGGCGGACGAGCGTGTCGGCTCGGCCGCCGACCACGAAGTAGGTCATGGCACCAAGATGCACATCCAGTTCGACGGAGACATCGATGTCCCCGAAGAGGCTTGATCTGGAACGTGCAGGCATCGCCACTCAGGATACCGTGCGTTCTGACGCGAGAAGATCGTGGGCAATCGTCCAGACCGGGCCGGCTCCCATAATGACGACCAGATCGCCGTCCCGAATCGAGTGTCGAAGGTGGTCAGCAATGGAATCGAAGTCGTTGATGTGACGTGCGGCCGTGCCTTTGTCGATCAGGCGATCGACGAGATCCTGCGCAGAGACTCGCTGTTTCTCTGCGATGGAATCTCGTACGAAGTAGATGTGTGGAACGATGACTTCGTCGGCGCACGAGAAACTCTGCGCGAACTGGTCGAGTAGAAACCGTGTTCGGCTGTGCTGATGGGGTTGAAAGACACAGACGAGCCGCTTGGGAAGTTCGGCAGCCCGTAGTGCTTTCAAGGTCATTTCGACTTCGGTGGGATGGTGACCGTAATCGTCGTAGACAACGGCGGATCCACCGTCGCTCGTGCGAACTTCACCGAGTCGTTGCAGCCGGCGGTCCAGTCCCTCAAACGACTCGAGCGGCGGCACAATGTCTTCCCAATCGACGCCCAGCCTGGCGGCCATGATTGCAGCAGCGGCGGCGTTCATTGCGTTGTGTGCCCCTGGCATGCTGTTGGTCCACTGGATCGTCCACATGCCGTCACGGAGGATGCCGACACGGCGAATGGTCGGATCGAAGATCACTTGATAGTCGGCCTCGGGGTGAAAGCCGAAAGTTTCCACACGGCAGTCCAATCCAGGCGTGACGAGTTGTCGATGGGCGCCGTCATGGGCGATGAGCAGGTATCCGTCATCTCTTGCATGAGGAATGCGGCGAGCAAATTCCCGAAACGCATCGATGATCGCGTCGATCGAGTCGTAAATGTCGAGGTGGTCTTCCTCGATGTTGTTGATGATCGCCATGGCAGGGTGGTGATCGTGAAATGACCGGTTGAATTCGCACGCTTCGCTGATGAGGATGCCCTTTCGGTCGGCCATGGGTCCGTGCGGGATGGTCGGTCCACCAACGCGGCAGGAGCCGCCGATCTGCGGGCAGTTGGCGCCGACAATGAAACCTGGGTCGAGTTGGGTTTCGATCAATATGTTGCTGAGCATGGATGCGGTCGTACTCTTGCCGTGTGTGCCGGCGATGCAGACTGCCGTGCGATGTTGTTGCACCAGACCGAGCATCCGAGCATACGAGAGGACGGGGATACCGCATTCCTCTGCGCGAAGAACCTCAGGGTGATCGGCCGCAATTGCCGCGGAGCAGATGACGGCGTCGCAGTGGTTCGGAATCTCCAGACCGTCCTGAGTGCTGTCGACGGGAATACCGTCTTCGATCAGCGATTCAGTGATCGGCGAGGATGTGCAGTCGGAGCCAGCGACACTGGCGCCCATGCGGTGAAGCAGACGAGCCAGCCCGCTCATCCCGCATCCGCCAATGCCTGTGAGGTGAAAATGCCGCTCCTCAAGGCGATCGAGGGTGAATGGGAGCGCGGATCGAGGAGAGGGCATGCACCGATTCTATCGGCGACAGGGGTACAATCCGCGCCAACATGTCCGAGGAATTGCACGCCCAGATTCTGATCATCGATGACGAGCCGGAGCACGCCGAGGTCATGGCGGAGGCTCTGCGGCGCCTTGGACATGTCTGCACGGTGATCGACGGGCTCGAGTCCTCGCGCGAAGAACTTGCCCTTGGTTCCTTTGATGTCATCGTGACCGATCTGGTGATGGAAGATCAGACCGCCGGGCTGAAGGTGCTCGAACTGGCGATTGAGCATCAGCCGGATGCCGCGACGATTCTGGTGACTGCGCATGGTGATGTTCCGACGGCGAAAGCCGCCCTGCAGGGCGGGGCCTACGATTTCATTGAAAAGCCGCTGGATCTTGATGTCTTCCGCAATCTCGTCACGCGGGCGGCAGAGACGGTCATGTTGCGTCAGCAGAATGAATCGCTCCGCGGGCAGGTCGATTCGGCATACGGATTCGAGGGAATCGTGGGGGAATCCAAGGCGATCAGGCGCGTGGTCGACATGATTCGTCAGGTGGCACCGAGTTCTTTGCCGGTACTCATTGCGGGTGAGTCGGGGACGGGTAAGGAACTTGTTGCGGCGGCAATCCACAGCCAGTCGAATCGTGCGAAGAAACGATTTGTCGCATTCAACTGTGCGGGGCAGAGCGAGTCACTCTTGGAGGATCAACTCTTCGGGCATGTTCGGGGGGCATTCACGGGGGCCGACCGCGATCGACAGGGTGTCTTTGAGTATGCCGATCAGGGGACGCTCTTTCTCGACGAAATCGGCGACATGCCGCTGTCGATGCAAGCGAAACTGCTGCGGGTTCTCGAAAGCGGGGATGTGGTTCGGCTCGGCCAAAATGACGCGAAGAAGACGGATGTTCGATTCGTGTCGGCCACCAACCGAAACCTTCGCGAACTCTGTGATGAAGGAACATTTCGGGAGGATCTGTTCTTCCGGATCAATGGCGCGGAGATCGTGGTGCCACCATTGCGAGATCGCCGAGAGGACATTCCGCTGCTTGCGAATCACGCCTTGGGTGTGCATGCTGCGGATTCGGGAGTTCCCGTGCCGGCGATTTCCGAACCGGTCATGTTGCGGCTGGTGGCGTACGACTGGCCGGGGAATGTTCGCGAGTTGTTCAATGTGGTTACGAGGATGGCGGTCATGGCCGGTGGCGGGAGGATCGAACTCTCCAGTGTGCCGGATCAAATTCGGAGTCGTGACGGGGATGAGTCGCAGTCCATCGGCAGCCTTGCCGGCGTCGGCTTGGACAAGTTGGAGAAAGAGGCGATTCGCCAAACGCTGCAGATGACCGGTGGGAATCGCGAGCAGGCAGCCAGTCTTCTTGGAATTGGCGAGCGAACCCTCTATCGCAAACTGAAGGAATTCGGGCTCAAATAGCCCTTCTTCGCTCCGCGGCACAAACGCGGCCCAAAAACCCACGTCCCGACACCGCAAAAGGGGACACACCCCAGGTGTGACCCCGGACATGACCCCGGACATGACCCTGGGTGTGACCCCTAGCGGATGGTGCCGGTGGCGGGGGAGATGGTGACGGTGGTTGTAGCGTCGCCAGATTGCAGCGTGACTTCGGCATTCTCAGAAAAGTTGGCGAGCCCGCCATGGTGATCGAAGGTCACCGGTTCGCCACTGCTTGTCGATGCATGCACGCCATCTGCCGGACGGCCGCGCCCCTCGCCGAATCGCAAGGAAAGTGGTTCGTCAGTAAACGCGTCGAGCAACGGCGTGTCGGGGGCTGCGCCATCAGAGATGATCCAGCCGCCGCCGTCATCATCCAGACGCAGCGAGATGCTATCGCCCGGCCGTGAGATCGCCAGAATCTGCGCGTGCTCAAGATCACTGATCAACAGCCGCTTCGCCGAATCCAGACCGACCGTATCCCAAGACCCGAATCCAGAGACGGCTACTGCCGACACAACCGCCAATACCGCGACGGTGATCATGAGTTCCATCAGCGTGAATCCGGTGCGCCTCATTGCATGTCCCCACTTGCCACCGTCCACGCGCCGCTTCGCCGCGCCTTCCGAAGCATATTTTCCCAGTGACGAATATCGGATCCGTACACGAGCAGGAGATAGATGACATCGTGGGGCCGCGCGGTTGGCTCCGTTCTCCAATGCGGGGAGTTCCAGTCATTGTCATCGTCATCCTGATCAAGCGATTGCAGCAACTCAGCGATCGTTGCGGGATCCAGATCGGTGAGTTGATCCAACGCAGCGTGAAGATTGCCGTACTCATCGAACATCGGGCTATCCGAGTCGACATAGCCGCCGTTGTCGAGCAGGGGGTCATACAACAACCGCGAAGCACCCCTCAGCGTCACATCGTCGGCTGCGATACGCCCGCAGATCGTCGTCGCTCCGGATGCCTCGACACTGCTCGCCGGTGCGTAGATCTCTGCTTTCACCGTTGATGCGCCGCCAATATTCCACTCAGCATCTTCTCCAGTGCCATAGAACTGCACACGCTGCGGATCCATCCAACTCTGGCGGGATCCACTTGCATCGCCCACATAGGAAGAGAGAATCTGGAGGTCGCCGCCGACATATATCGTCAAGGACGCATCTTCCATCAGCACGACTTCCGTTGCATGGAGTTCGACATCATCATGCACCTTCACCACAACATCACCGTGAATCTCAACCCGATCAGTTGCGCCGAGATGAATCTCATCGACCTCGTATATGCCACCTTCGATCCGTGTGGGCTCGGATTGCCATGGTGAAGAATGACGGCCACGGGCGAACCATGATGACCAACCATGGCCACTCGTCTCATGATCGACCTGTCGATCGGTCTCCCAGGATCGTCCAGAGGAAGGGGCTGTCGGTGCGTCCGGAAAGCGTGGCGTGTCAACAAACTCTTCCTGCGGTATTGCAGAAGTGGTGAGCATCGACGATGCAGTCTCATCCGCATGCAGAACTAGGTTCGATCTGGCACCGGGCCGCACCACGACCGACATCGGACTGTGAGAAAGCGTGCCAATCCGCATCGGTCCCACATTTGCACTCAGAGGCGAAGCCGACCATGCCGCCACGCGTGCTGCGCCGTTGATCTCGATGGACGACGCTGCGAAGATCGCGAATTCGCTGAGATCGACATCTACCTCGTCCTCATCCTCGATGATCGTGGCCGTTGCCACCGCCGTCTGCACCAGATCGTCGACAGAGGCGCTGACCGTGATCTCCACCTCCGTCGTTTCCTCGGTCGGCGGCGCATCGGTCTCCGAATCGATGACGGTGATGGACACGGTGCCGGTTCCAAGCGAGATGTCACTTGCGACTACGCCGTCCACATGGGATGTTCGCCAGTCCGAATCGGTTTCCAGAATCACAACAGCCAGATCAAGCCCTGACTCAGCAGCAACGCGCGCCCTCGCTGCAGCCTCGACATTCACACCAATGGCGATCGAGTTGTCGCGGCTTCCAAAGTAGGCAAGCGCCATGCCACCGGTGATCAGAATGGCCACCATGACGAGCATCATCGCGATTCCGCGTCGGGATGGATTTGCTGCGTTCATGAAGTCAGGCCTGCGGCGGCTGGTGGAGTCGAATCGTCTCGTCCACAAGCGCCTCCGTTTGATTGGAGGTTGTCGTCTGCAATGTGAAGTACGCGCCGAGCCGTTGCGACGCAAGCGGTTCACTTCCCTCGGCCCAGAATGTGCAGCTGTCCACGCCATCAACAAGTGGAAGCACTCCGATGAGATCCTGCGCGGAGAGCCCATTCAGCAATGCGGCGTAGTCCGTCATGGCCGTGCACTCAATGTCAGCCGCATCGATCATTGACTGCGACCAGTTGTCCGGAAAGTCGACGAAGTGAACCGCAATCGTCTCATCGCTGGTATCAAACCTGATCCAACGAACTTCCGATGCATGTACCGTTCCACTCTCACGCGAGTCCTCGAACCACAACGCCAATTCACTGTCTTCGTTGCTCAAGAGGCACCGCGAAGGAGCGATGTATGCCCCGAGTCGCACCTGTGACATGGCCAACCTGACGGCCGACTTGCGTCCATCATCGCGGGATGTCAGTCCGCCGGAGACCGCCACCATCATGGTGGCGATCGCGGCGCCAATCAGCGCAGTGATGCTGATGGCGAACATCGTCTCTAGAAGGGAGAGTCCGCGGCGATTCATGGCTGGGGCTCCGGGATGAATCGCTCCAGCGTCGCAAGAGCGCGTCCATCATGCAGCGAGGCCACAACAGTGACCGACCGCCCCGTGACCATCACTTCCAGCTCGGGAACCTCGATCTCAGCCTCTTTGACGGAAACGGTCCGTTGCAGTGCAGCCCAATCGCCCTGCATGGCGTCGCCCCACGGATCGAGCAGACCGTTGCCCTCTTCGCCATACCCGTCCCAATCAGACAGGGTGGCCCATGGTTCGCTCGCCACACGGGCCATCAGTGACTCCGCTGCCACCGACGCAACGATCTGCCTTCGGGCCTCGATGCTCTGTTGCTGGGCTGCAACAATTGCTGAGGTCACGCTCGCAACTGCAAGGGTCAGGAGACCGACGGCCATCATGGCCTCCAGGAGCGTGAATCCGCGTCGAACATGTCCTTTGGTGCCGAGAGAGTGCATCGCTGTATAACAATCGAAAACTCCTCCCTGCATCTCCTTCACGAGACAAAGAACGAAGAGGGATCCACGACTTTGACGCCTGCATCCTCGGCAGGGTCACCCCATCCTTCCAAACAGAGGTCCGATAGGCCACCGGGGGAGTGGTAGTGGCGTCTGATGGGCATCACGGCGATAATGCCCACCATGCCGTGGCGGCTCTATCGCTACATGCTCGGCGATGTATTGAGGCAGTTCGCCATCACGGCGGTCGTCCTTGTGGTCGTCATTGCGTTTGGGGCGGCGGTCAAGCCTCTTGCCAACGACAGCCTCCTCTCGCCGCTTGATATTGCGAGGTATGTCGGGCTGGCCATCGTACCCATGCTCCAGTTCGCGCTGCCCTTCGCAGCCGCGTTTGCAGCGACGCTCAGCCTGCACCGCATGTCGCAGGACAATGAGATCATCGCCATGGCCGCCGCCGGGAGTTCGTATGTGCGGATACTCGCCCCGATGGTGGCGTTGGGCGTTGCACTGACCATCACGCTCGCGGTTCTAACCCAGTGGATTGTGCCGAGATTTGTGGGCATGATGGGGCAGGCAGTAACGCATGACCTTCCGCGGCTTCTTGCGAGATCAATCCAGCAACACACGCCATTTGTCCAGGGGGATCTGGTCATCTGGGCAGAGGACATCATCGTCGTGCCGGGAGGAGAGAACGGTGGCGAGCGGCTTGGATTGGAGAAAGTCGCGGTAGCCAAGTTGGACAAGTCCGGCCAACCCATCATGGATCTCACCGCAAGTGCAGCAGTCGTGGATGTGCGTCGAGCGGATGGTGTGACCACCGTGTTCGTGGAAACGAAGAACGCCGTGTCATGGGAGCGAGAGTCCGATGGATCTGGCATGCTGCACGGTGCGGAAAGGGGGCAGTTGACCGACCCCGTCTCCCTGCCTTCCCTGACGCAAGGGAGGCCATCGTCGCTGACCCAGCCACAACTCATGGATCTGTACGAACATCCTCGGGAGTACGCGCAGGTCGCACGCGATGCAGACCGACTCGCCGATGTATTGCGGCATGACGTGCTTTGGACGCGCATGAACGAAGTGCTGCAGAGCGGGCAACCGCTCACTCTCCGCGCCGCGTCAGGCGGAAGAACATTCGAGGTGTCCGCCGATGGGATCGCTGGCGGGCGACTGCTCGGATCGGTGCAGGTCACGATGCGCCACAAGACGCTGGACACCAGGCTGCTGCAACCGCGCCACGCAAACCTGCTCGCCGACCCCTCTTCGCGAGGCCGTGTGGAGGCCGTGACGCTTGTCATGAGAGATGTGCGGGTCGAAGGTACGGAAGGCGGCGACAACCGACGCGATGAGATTGCCCGCCCCGATCTTGTCCCCGTGAACATCGGTGAACTTCCACGTGTTCCGACGGAAGTGGACCGGCTCCTTGAAATGGCCGGGCCATCCGAGGATCAAAGGGTGGTCGCATCTGTGAAGTCGGTTCAGTCGGCACTGACATCCATGCATCATCAGATCACCAGCAGAATTGCCCAGCGATATGCGCTGAGTCTGTCCGGGATCTTCATCGTCCTTCTCGGTGGAATCTTTGCGATCCGGCTGCGAGAACGACCGCCTCTTGCGACCTATCTTCTGGCATTCCTTCCCGCAGTCATCGACCTGTTGCTCGTGTTCACCGGCGGGCAGATGGTCCGTGACGGCAGCGTGGCCTCTGGGTTCATTGTGATGTGGTCCGGCAATGCCGCGCTGTCTGCGCTGGTGCTCTGCCAATGGTGGAGGCTTCGAACAAACTGATGAAGCGCATCTACTGGTACATCATGAAGCGGATGATGATCAACTTCATCCTGTTGTTCACAATCCTCTTTCTTCTAGGTGCGTTGATCGATCTGGTCGTCAACCTCGACGAGTTCGTCAAGGTCGCCACGATGTCTGCTGAAGATGAGGGCTGGTGGTCCAAAGCTGTTGCCATTGTTCAGGTTGGAATCGGGTTCGAAGGGCCGCGTGTATTCCAGATGTACGCCTACCTGTACGGACTGGTCGCCGTCGGTGCAATGGGGTTCACACTTGCGCAGATGTATCGGTCTCGCGAGTTGGTGGCGATCATGGCTGCGGGCGTTGGACTTCACCGTTTGGCGGTGCCGCTCTTTCTCGTGATGACTGCGCTTGGCATCGTCCAGTTGGCGAATCAGGAGTACATGCTCCCCCGCGTCGCCCCACTTCTTCTCCGTGGACATGGCGAGTCCGGAAGCGCGACGGCCGGAGGATTCCGCGTTCCGTTTACCCCCGATCGCCGCGGCACACTCCTGTTGGCAAGGGAACTCGACCCCGGCAGCGGAACTTTGATCGACCCCTCGTTTCTTGAGAGAAACGAGAGTGGGCGCATGATTCGCAGGATTTCTGCTTCTCGCGGAATCTGGACAGAAGATCCCCCCGGATGGGCGCTGGAGGGTGGAACGGCAATCGCCATTGCACTCGACGAACAGACGGGTGCAGTTACGCCGTCGCCACCTGTACCCATCAGCTTCTACGCAACTGAACTCTCTCCCCACCTGCTGACGCTGCACAGATACGGCCAGTATCTCGGCATGCTGAGCATGTCCCAGTTGGACCAGATGCTCGATGTCGCTGGGACATTCGATGGTCCGCTCCTTCGCCGCCATTGGTACGCACGCTTTGCGATGCTGCTGCTGAACATCCTGTCGCTGCTGATCGTGATTCCATTCTTCCTCACCCGCGATGTCATGTCTGTGGTGACGCGGGCGATGTGGTGTGCCGGGGCAGCCATCACGATGATGTTTGGCGGCGCGCTGACGATGATGCTGCCCATGCCCGGCGTTCCGGCAATGGTCAGCGTCTTTCTACCGGCGGTGGTCTTGTTTCCTATCGCCCTTGTACGGCTCGCGAGCCTGCGGACCTGATCGCAGTGCGAACAGCTTCGTCGTAAATCGACACATCGATCGCACTTGATAGCCGATGGGCGAGCCTTTCCATCAACACCCGTTCCTGCGCAAGACGGGCAAGGCGTCTTACTTCAGGTTCGATGTCCGCAAGCGGTGGAGCGCTCTCCATCGCTGATTCGCCGGTCCGCTGAATCATGACCCAGCGACCGTTGACCAGCATGGGCGGCGATACACCCATGCTCGGCAGGGCTGCAAGCGTGGTACGGATTGCCTTGGGCCAGGCGGGGTCAGCCTGATTGATAGGCTCCACCAGACCACCGCGGTCACGACTTGCATCGATGGAGCAGCGAACAGCCACATCGCTGAAAGCCGCACCACCGCGGATCTCCCGGGCGGCCGAAACGGCGTCCTCGCGGTTGGCGGTCACGATGATCCTTGCAGGTGTGCGGGGACCCCATGTGATGTCGTACATGCCCGCAATGGCGGCGGGAGTGACCTTGACATCGCCTTGCACCAGTTTGCGGAGTCCGGCGCTTCGCCGGAGGAGATCATCGGCTCGATTCGGTCCCAGTCCACGGCGAGCGAGGAGTTCGTCCAACATGGCAGGCGGGGAATCGGCTCTGATCGTCTCCAGCAGGATGAGCCGTTCGGCGGCCAGGTCCTCGGTCTTGAGGTGAATGCCTTGATCGCGAAGCGCCTGCTCCACCGCGATCGAGAGGGCGAGATCGTCAATGATTTCGCTTCCGCTCGCTTCAAGCAGCCGAGGCCACAGGTCGGCCTGGGTGATGCGGTCATGACCAATGAGGGCCAGAGGGCGTTCCGCCGGCTCGGCGATGGGCGCCGAGGCGGGTGCTTCAGGCGTGGTTCCACAGCCCTGAAGAGAAACCGCCACAAGGGTAGACAACAGGACTCTCATGGTTCGACAAGAGCATACCTCCTTCCTGTTACCGGACCACAGCGGGGGAGTATTGTCGAAGTCACGCCCATCCTGCCGATGGCAGACGGACCACGGGCTGTGAGCGTGACCCCACAGGGTGGTATTGGGAACAGGATGTTCGTCCGCCGTTGGAATCGGCGGGAACCAAGGATTGGAAGTTGGGTCACCGGGAAAGCACGTTTCATGAATGTACAGACCACGCGATTCGGACTGGTCGAAGTCGACGAGAGCCGCCTGATTCGATTCCCCTCGGGGTTGCTCGGGTTCTCCAGTTACACGCAGTACGCTTTGCTTCAGCCGGATGACGACGGGCTGTTCTACTGGCTCCAATCTACCGAAGCTCCCGAGTTGGCATTCGTCGTGACCGACCCCGCCACATGGGTTCCGGATTACCAGGCGACGATTCGAGACGAGCAGATGAAGGATCTGGGTATCCGGGATCTCGACGAGGCTCAGGTCTTCGCAATTGTGAACAAATACGATCGGGCGCTGACAGTGAATCTGCAGGGACCGATTATCGTGAATCTGAACAATCACAGGGCCATGCAGCTGGTGCTCGCCGACAAGCGATGGACGACGCGACAGGAGATTGTCCATCTCGCCGCTGAGCAGAGAGTGACGGCCTGATATGTTGTTTCGGCGGGCTCAGGGAAGGGCTCGCCAGGCGCTCCGGCGCCGAATCCAAGGAAGGATCCGAACATGCTGGTGCTGTCACGGCATCGAGATGAGACGATCATGATCGGCGACGACATCGAGTTGACGATCGTGGACATTCGGGGGGACAAGGTCCGAATCGGCATCAAGGCGCCGTCCGCGGTGCCGGTCCATCGGAAGGAAGTCTACGACGCCATCCGGCAGGAAAACGAGCAGGCGACATCGCTCGACGATGCAGATCTTCGCTCTGTCCGCCCGCCGCGTGTTGCTGGCATGTAGCGTCGCCGGTGGGTCAGGCGTCGGGCCAGAGCAGTGCGCGGGCCCGACGCTTTCCGTCCTCAACGCCCGGCTGATTGAACGGGTCAACGCCCAGAAGATGGCCGGCGATTGCCGTTGCCCCTTGCCACAGGGCGATGAACGCGCCAATGGACTGCTCATCGAGCGCGGGGATCGTTATCGTGTAAACCTGCTGATCGGCGCTGAGAAGCGACTCGGTTGTCGCCGTTCGCTCGGCATCGAGTACCTCTGCAAGCGAGGCGCCACCTTCACGGCCCGCCCAGTCCTCAGGCAACGGCATGGGATCCGCATGTGTGGCAATGCTGACCATGCCAATCACCTTGTCCGGTGGACCGTCATGCCAGAGTTGCAGTTGACTGTGCTGGTCCGCAGTGCCAAGTGCGGCGACAGCTGTCGGCCCAACCCGCAATCCGTTGCTGTCGACTTTGCCCAGTGACTCGCCCCACAGCTGCACCCACCACTCTGCGAGTGGTTTGAGCATCGCGTGGTACGGCATGAGGATCTGCGTATTTCTGCCGCATTGCATGGACGCAACCAGCAGCGATGCCAGATCAGCCGCTGGGTTGTCCCGCACTCCTGTACATGCCGCGTGCATGTCGGCAGCGCCTTCTAAAAGCGCTGCGAGGTCGATGCCGCAGAAAGCTGCCGGAAACAGACCCGCTGGCGTCAATGCGCTGAAACGCCCGCCGATGTCTGCGGGGATCGGCAGCAAGTTCCACTGCTTGGCGATCGCCGCATCGTGAAGCGTGCCCCTGTCGCCTGTGATCGCGATGACGCGGCTTGCATCAGGTGAGAGTCGCTCGCGAACGGCACCGAGAAGGGCAAGCGTTTCAAGCGTGGTTCCAGACTTTGACACCACGGCAACTGCGCTTGCTGCATGCGCCATCATGGCCCGCTCAACGGAAGCCGGGTCGATCGCATCCAGTACGGTCATGTTCGAGTCGGGTGCCAGTGAGGATTGCAACGCGCGCGTGCCGAGGGCCGATCCTCCAACGCCCAGCACCAGCAGGCTCGACCATGTCTTGCATAGGCGATCACACAACTCGCCCACCACCTCAATGGTGTGGTTTCGAAGGGGTTCCTGCCACGCCCCAGCCCAGCGGGAGGCATCGAGTTCTGCGGCGTCGACAGCCCTCGCCATCACGTCGTCGGTTGTGAGACGCGACGCTTCACAGGCGGAAGTGTCAATTGAAATCCTGCTCATCGCAACGCCTCATCGAGGTCGTTCAGGAGGTCATCGCAGTCTTCAATGCCAACGCTCAATCGCACGAGGCCGTCGTCAATGCCCAACTCCGCCCGCACATCCGGTGGGACAGAAGCGTGGGTCATGATGGCCGGGTGCTCAATGAGCGACTCCACGCCTCCAAGGGACTCGGCGAGGCTGAAGATGCGGACTTTGCCGAGGAACTCCCTTGCTGCGTCGATGCCGCCGTCCAAGACTGCCGTGATCATGCCTCCACCGGCCGGCGCATCACCCAGCCGCATCTGGCGGCAGGCGAGTTCATGTTGTGGATGGCTCGGGAGACCTGGATAGATGACGCTGCGGATACCGGCATGGGCTTCGAGCCACTCCGCGATGCGCTGCGCACTCTCGCAGTGCCGCCGCATGCGCAGCGCGAGGGTCTTGATGCCGCGAAGCACAAGGTAGGAATCAAAGGGTGACAACACGGCGCCAACCGAGTTCTGCACAAATCGAATACGCTCGGCCAGTTCGGCGTCGCCAGTGGCAAGAACGCCCGCGACGACATCGCTGTGGCCGCCGAGATACTTCGTTGCAGAGTGCATCACGATGTCAAATCCGTGTTGCAAGGGCCGCTGCAGCGCCGGGGTAGCGAAAGTGCTGTCGCAAGCGGTGAGGATGCCGCGTTCTTGACCGATGGATGCGACGGCGTCCAGGTCGACGAGTTTCAACATTGGATTGGTTGGTGTCTCGACCCAGATGAGGCGCGTACCGTCTTCGATCGCATCGTTCAGTTTTTCCGCGTCGGTGAGATCCACGAAAGTGAACCGCAGCCCCGACGACTGCTCGCGGAGGTGGCGGAAGAGGCGGTGGGTGCCCCCATAGAGGTCGTCCATCGCCACCACATGATCGCCGCTGTCGAGGAGTTCAAGCATGCTGCCGATGGCGGCCATACCGCTGGCGAATGCGAAGCCGCCCCATGACGCGTCATCGTCGTCGCCCAGCGTGGATGCCTCCAGCCGCGCGACGCATCGCTCCATCGCGTAACGCGTGGGATTGTGACTTCGGGTGTACTCGAATCCGGTGTGGACGCCCGGTGACTCCTGTGCGTAGGTGCTGGCCAGAGAGATTGGCGGCATGACCGCGCCGGTCACTGGGTCGGGGTGCTGTCCGGCGTGAACGACTTTGGAATCGAAGTGGGTGTGATCCATGGGAAGAGATGGTTCTCAGCGGGGAAGTTGCCGCCGCAGGTGGTTGATGAAATCGATCTTGGTAATCAATCCGTGGAACGAACCGTCATCGCCTACGACGATGGCGACCTTATCCGCTGCGAAGAGCGGGACGAGTGCTTCAATCGGGTCGGAAGGCGTCAGGGTTTCGAGTTTTCGGGTCATGAATTCTGAAACGGGTCTGGAGAAACTCTTGGGATCATCGTGCACACCTATCAGGATGTCGCTCTCGTCAAGGATGCCGACAACTTGGCCTTCCTCATCAAGCACCGCCATTTGGCTGATGTCATAGAGCCACATGGTTTTGATGGCTTGCAGGATGGGGAGTTGAGGCGAAAGGGTGTGATCTTCCGCAGCCCCATGGCGGCGAGCGATGAGATCCCGCAAATCCCCGTGCTGGGGACGGTCGATGAACCCTTGGTCAAGCATCCAGAAGTCATTGAACATCTTGTCGAGGTACTTCGAGCCGTGATCGCAGGCGAAGGTGACGACTCGCTTTGGTTCCGTCTGTCTGCGGCACCAGCGAATCGCGGCCGCAGTCAGCGTTCCCGTAGACGATCCTGCGAGGATTCCTTCGGCGTGCAGGAGGTCGCGGGCCGTCTCGAAACTCTCAGCGTCTGGAATCCACATGGCCTCGGTGACGAGCTTGAGATCCGTGATCGGGGGTACGAAGTCCTCGCCGATTCCCTCGACGAGCCACGCGCCGGGTGTGATTGTCTCCCCATCGTTGATCAGCGGTGTCAGCACCGAACCTTCCGGGTCGGCCAGGATGATTTCGATGTCGGGATCCTGGGATCGCAGGAATCCGCCGACGCCGGTCACTGTCCCACCTGAACCGATGCCCATGACCACAGCGTCGATGCGGCCATCCATCTGCTGCCAGATCTCGGGCCCGGTTGTCTCGCGGTGGGCCCGAACATTCGCTTCGTTGGCGAACTGGTTGGTGTAGAACCACCCGTTCTCGCGGGCCAGTCGCTCGGCGATATCCTGGTAGTACTCGGGGTGTCCCTTTTCGACATCGGAACGAGCCATGACGACCGACGCGCCCATCGCCCGCAGGTGAGCGATCTTGGACTGGCTCATCTTGTCTGGGACGACGACCGTGGTCTGGTATCCCTTTTGAGTTGCGACGAGTGCCAGTGCGATGCCGGTGTTGCCAGCGGTTGCTTCGATGATCCGGCCGCCGGGCTGGAGCAGGCCGTCCCGCTCTGCCTGCTCGATCATGGTGACGGCGATTCGGTCCTTGATGGACTGCCCGGGGTTCTGGGACTCCATCTTGAGGAAGAGTTCGCATGGCCCGGTGTCCGTGGCGTGCAGTTTGAGCATCGGGGTGCCGCCGATCATCTCCAGCACGCTGGTGTGCGTTGTGAGCGATCGCGGCGTCGTTTCCGTCATGACAGACAGTGTATCGGGGGTCACACCCCAAGTGAGACTCCAAGGGACTCCATCCCCTGTGTCCTCCGTGAACTCTGTGGTTTCGTCTGGGATTTCGGGAGGCGTGACCTTGGGTGTCCCCCCCAAAAAAGACAGGAGGCCGCGTCGCTGACGCGGCCTCCTGTCGGGAAAGGAATCGAATCTGTTCTACTCAGCCGTCACCGAGCATCGTGCGGCCCTTGACGCCATCGATGTCGTGCGTGAAGCCGGACCAAACGGTCCAGTCCTGCGAGTTGCCGGCGTAGTAGCCATTACCGCCGTCGCCGCTGTCACGGTGCCAGAGACCGCTGTCGGTACCCAACTGACCAGCAATCTTGCGGTCTGCCTGCTGGGCCTTCTGAATCTCAATGACCGCGACATGACCATCAGCGAAGGAGGTCACAGGGGCGGACTTGTAGGAGTGATTGAAGTGGTATGGCTCGCAGCCGTCGAAGCAGCCATCGCCAGACATGAACCATGTGTCATCCATCTGGTTGCTGCATTCGTTGCCAGGACGATTCTGCAGCCAACTGTGCTCCATGAGCCAACCCTTCAGGTTCGGGTGCCGAGCCTGATCGAGTGTGGAGGGCTGGAAGCCACGGGGGGTATCCATTGGATCGGTGAAGGTGATGTTGGCATCTTCGTCATACGCATATACGGTCGCGTTGTACATCATGCCCGGGGAGATGACGTAACTGGACGGTGCCATGATGAGGTTGGAGGTCCACAGCGGCGTGGTTCCCCAGTGCGGAGGAGCGCCGGTGGGCGGGCAGTAACTGTCCGGCAGTTCGAAGCAGGCTTCGAGTGCGGAGACGACGGCCGTATCCTTCGGAGCGAAGTAGGCCTTGTGCAGTGGCTTGGAATCCATGTATTCCGCGCACTGCAGAGCATTTGGATGCCGCCATGTGCCGTAACCAGGTTTGTTGCTTGATGTGTTGCCCGATGTGAAGGCGTAGGGAGCTACACCGTCCACGCTGTTCAGGAAGGCAATGGAACTGCCCATCTGGCCAAGGCGGATGCCGGGGTACTGGGCGTAGTTTGGATCAACGTTGTAGTTGTTTTCCGATGTCCACTGTCCGATGGCCGACGAGCAAGTCGTTCCGGTACGGCTGCCCGCGGAAAGGTCGTGCGGTGCGGAAGTGAAGTGGTCGCCGTTCCAATCCGACTGGTAGTTGGTCATTGCGACCGTCACCTGGTGCAGATTGCTCTTGGACTGAGTTGTGCGGGCGGTGTCGCGGGCCTTGTTGACGGCCGGGACGAGGATGCCCACGAGCAGGGCGATGATGGAGATCACCACCAGCAGCTCGACGATTGTGAAGCCTCTTGTCTTGTTGTGAGCCATGGGATTCGATTCCTTCTGTTGCGCTACTGGACGATACGGGAGACCCTGCCTCGCGGCTCCCCTTTTCTGTATAAAAAAGAGGGAGCGAAAAACCGCGAATCAACGTGACCGGTTTCAACGAGAAACCGCATTGCGGGCGCAAGCGGGAAGACATGCGGCTGACGCTTGCTTACCGATCCCGAACTGCGCGAGTTCGGTCAACCATGTACATGATTGGCGAAATAGGCGAAAAAATCAAAGGCGAAAGGGTCAAGAACCCCATTTTTTCGAATTTGCTCACCTGCTCTCAGGCTATGAAAGTGACTCGAAGTCCATTTGGGACCCCGGTTTGCGCTCGATTCCCCGCTCACCGGCCCTCAGGCGGCCCTCCGCCGTCACCTGTCGTCCCTGGCGGGTTCTGGCCACATATCCAGCTTGGAGGAGGTAGGGCTCCACGACATCCTGAAGCGTCCCCTGATCCTCTCCGAGCGTTGCGGCAATAGCCTCCACACCGACAGGACCACCATCGTAGGTGCCGATCAGTGTGGCGAGATAGCTGCGATCGAGCGCATCCAGTCCCGCTTCGTCGATCCCTTCCAACGTGAGTGCCTCGGCAACGGTGGTTTCGTCCACGACCCCGTCCCGCCGAACATCGGCAAAATCCCGCACTCTCCGAAGGAGCCGCAGTGCCACGCGAGGCGTGCCGCGGCTGCGGGAAGCGATGGTGGTGAGCGGACCGTCACCAACAGACATACCGAGCCGCTCGGCCGCCGCCCGAAGAATCGTCGCCAACTCGTCTTGATCGTAGAACCGAATGTTGTGCACGATCCCGAACCGACTGCGCAGAGCTGCGGTCAGCAGTCCTGCCCGGGTGGTTGCACCGATGAGCGTGAACGGCTTGAGGGCATAGGTCACGACCCGCGCGTGCGTTCCCGAGTCGAGCGTGAAGTCAATCTTGAAGTCCTCCATCGCGGGGTAGATGTACTCCTCCACGGAAGGTGGAAGACGGTGAATCTCGTCGATGAACAGAACATCGCCCACTTCCATTCGCGTCAGTGTGCCGACCAGATCGCTTCCGCGGGTCAGGGCCGGGCCGGAGGTGACCCAGGCTCGTGTTCCCAGTTCATTGGCGATGACATGGGCGAGCGTGGTCTTCCCCAAGCCCGGTGGTCCGTACAGAAGGACATGTTCCATGGGCTGGCCACGTCCCTTGGCTGCTTCAAGCGCAATGTCCAGTCGTTCCCGCAGATCAGGCTGACCGACATACTCCTCGAGGCGCTGCGGTCGCAGCGAGAGCGTAGGTGTCGCCTCGTCGGTCGGCTGTTGCTCGGGCGAGATGATGCGTTCGCGTGCCATGTCAATTGCCCTCCAGCGAGTCTATGGTCTCCTCAAGTTGCGACCATCGCTCCTCAAGATCGCCGGTGATGCCGATGGAGAATCTCACGAGCCCGGGTGAAATCGCGGCCGCTTCCAGCGCCTCGTCGGTCATCTCGCTGGATGTCGAACTTCCCGAACAGGACATGAGTGTGTCGAAGTACCCGAGACTGACGGCGAGGAAGCCGAATCGATGGTCGTTCTGCAATTCGTACATGACGCGATTGGCTCGATCCTGCGTCCCAAAATCTACAGTGAACAGGCCGCCGAAGCCATACCCATCGTTGGACACCTCCAGCAGCAATGCGTGGTCCGGGTGAGAAGGGAGGCCCGGGTAACAGACAACCAGTCCCTTGGCTTCAAGCCGTTCCGCAAATACCTTTGCGCGGCGGCCATGTTCGATCATGCGGATCGCCAGATGCGGCAGACGCAGCGACAGCCGAAATGCAACCATCGGATCCATTGTGGGACCGAGCAGCATGAGGGATCCCTGATGCAGATCCATCAGCTCGTTGATGAACTCCTGCGAACCGCACACGATGCCTGCAATGATGTCAGATCCGCCGCTGATGAATTTCGTAGCGCTATGCACCACGACATCTGCGCCCAGCCGGGCTGGACTGATGATCATCGGCGTGAAGGTGTTATCGACGACCAGCATCGCTCCGTGACGATGAGCGATATCCGCAAGGCCTCGGATGTTCGCAACCCGCAGCGTTGGGTTCGACATCGTCTCGACGAACAGTATCTTCGCGCCCTGTGAGACGGCTGCTTCCACACTTTCAAGATTGGTGACATCGACGAAATTTGTCTCGATGTTCGTTCGGCTGGGCAAATACTCCCCAAGCAGCGCCCATGTCCCGCCGTAGAGGGTATTCGACGCGACGACGCGGTCGCCTGCCGCGCATCGCTGCAGAATCACCGACGATATCGCGGACAGACCACTCGCGGTGCCGTATCCGGCTTCGGCATCCTCCATTGCGGCCATCGTTCTGCCAAGCACGAATACGGTCGGGTTGAAGTGGCGTCCATAGAGGTAGCACCCTCCGTCATCCGGCCCGAGATGCCCGGCGAAGATCTCGGGCATGAGTTCCGGTGTCATGACCGTGAAGGTTGTGCTGGCCTCGATGGACATGTTGACCCCGCCGTGTTCGCCGAACTCGTGGCGGGTATCCGCAATGGCCTGTTGTGGATCGAAGGGAGAACTCACGGGACCTCTCGCCTGCCATGAAGTTTGTCCGAAAAGGAGAACTCCAGCGTCGTGTTACGGTCCAACAGGTCTGCGATCGCCGCAGATATCTCCGCCCTCCAAGTGGTCGTCATTGGCCCGTCCTTCGGAGCCTGTCCCTTTCTGCAGGCAAGGTACCAGTCGGTAAAGACCGGGCGGCTCGTCACGAGCCCTGGGGAGAGATCGTTTCCGACGCACCATGCGGAAAAGAGCGCCCATGCGCCGTCCAGTTCCTGCCGCCAGTTGGCTTCGCTCTCCTCCAAGGATGTGCGGCGAATCGAGACAGGTGTCAGGTCCGCCGCGGTGGTAATGGCGTCGATGATGTCGTCCCCGTGGGCGCGGGCGATGTCACGCGGGAACCCACGCAACTCGCCGAGTTGTTCGGCGGTTTCGAGGGGGTTGCGAGCCAGCGAGAGAATGCAGTCGTCTGGCATGATGGTCCGCGGAGGCTCATTCGCTGCTTCCGCAAGTCGATCACGCACAGTCACCAGCGCCTGAATGCGTTGCAGTTCCTTCTTTCGAGGCGATTTGTTACGGCACACTCGCTTGGTGGCGGTTTGCACATCGAATCGAAATGCTTCGGCCCGCGTGAGTGATGCAAACTCATACTGGGCCCAGTCCACCCGTTCAAGTTCCTCAAGTTTCTCATTCAACGCGACATGAACGGCGGGGAGGTATCTGACATCGTCTGCGGCGTACCGCATCTGCATCGGCGTCAGCGGCCGGGCATCCCACTCCGAAAAAGTGAGTTTCCCGCCAATGTCGTGGCCGAGGACGGCGGTGATCAGTTTCGTCAACGAGATGGGCCATGGGTAGCCGACGAGCCCGGCAGCGATCTGTGTGTCAAAGATGTTCTGCGGGGCCACTTGCAGGTGCCGAACTACCGGTTCGAGATCCTGTTGGCCTGCGTGGACGATCGTGACGACATTCGGGTCCGCCACCAGTGAAAGCAACGGCGAGATGTCCTCCATCGCCAGCGGGTCAACCAGCGCAACGCGATCCGTGGTGGCTACCTGAAGGACGCATGTCTTGGCGTAGTAACTCTCCTCGCCGATGAACTCGGTGTCGTAGGCGAAGATGCCTGTCTTCTCCAGGTGTTCGCAGAGCGACGACAGACCTGTGGGTGTGTCGATCCAATCCGCATCTTCACCAGGGACGAGGGGGTGGCTGAGAATGGGCCTCGGGGCGCCTCCCTCAGCGTGCGAGTCCCGGTGGCTTCTGCGGCGGTGTTTTCGGCGATGCGAGGTCCGGCGGCCCATCGCCGTCACTATAGAGAACTTGCCGGTGGAGGAAGGTCGAACGAATTAGGAGGTTCTTCTCAACCTCGGCAATCCTCTGGCCGAATCGGGATGGTGGAAGACAGGAAAGTCCGGATGGACATCGCCGGTTCCTCGGAGGGGAGGAACCGGCGATGCTGTTTCGGGCGGAAGACTGTGATTTCGGGATCAGAAGCCCATGTCATCCATGCCGCCGCCGGCGGGGGCCTTCTTGTCCTCCGGCACATCGGAGATGGCACAGTCGGTAGTAAGCAACATGCCAGCCACGCTCGCCGCGTTCTGCAGTGCGATTCGCTCGACCTTCGTCGGCACGATCACGCCGGACTCGACGAGATTGCCGTAGGTGCGGGTCAGACCGTTGAATCCAAACGCATCGTCGTCGCTTTCCTCGACCTTCTGGGCGACGATCGATCCGTCGAGACCGCAGTTGACGGCGATCTGCCGAATGGGGCCGGCCACAGCGCGAGAGACGATGTCGATGCCGACCTTCTCGTCGCCGCGTGCCTTCTTTCTGGCACTCTCAAGTGCGCGGCGTGCGCGGATGACCGCAACGCCGCCGCCGGGAAGGATTCCCTCTTCGACGGCAGCGCGACAGGCGTGCAACGCATCTTCGACGCGGGCCTTCTTTTCCTT
>CAZJIB010000015.1:39097-52302 GCA_964546085.1 uncultured Isosphaeraceae bacterium | reverse complement strand
CGGAGCTCTGCGACCCTTCGTGCGTAGGGGTTCCCCGGACCACCGGGGTTACCCTTGGTGAACCTGCCGTTCCTGTCGCGTCCGTCATCGCCGTTTGATGTCGGTGTATTCATTGCCTGTTCCCCCCTGTTTGTACAAGTGCGAGGATTGCCTCGCGGATGTGCTGTGGTAACGATGGCCATGCGTCGATCACAGCACGTAGTCGGTCTTCGCACGCGGTTTTACTGCTATAACTGTCGGGGTTACTGGCGGGGGTTGATTTCCCGCTGTTGCAAACCACTGTTGAATCAGTACTTTGCGCAGAGGGCTTGCAGCTTCCTCGCACGCCGTGGCACTTGGCTGCACGCGGTGGCGTTGAGGGGTGAAAGACAAGGACTTGTGTTCGTCGGGATCGTGGCTTGTCTCATCTTGCTTGCGCACAGTGTTGCATCGACTCGCACCAGTTCGCGCTGCTACTGCTGTCTCTACTGCTGCACGCTCATCAGCGGTTCCGGTTGCCAGATTCCCCTGATCCGGCCTCCCGACACTTGGCACCTGATCCATCGCTGCGGCCGTGTCGGCCAGCCCAAGCACCGTGTAGTGCTCCAGCGTCGTGCGGTAGTCGCTGTGATGATTCGAGTCTTTGGTCGCTGCCGCCGCTTCCCGACCATCACGGGCTTGCCTGCATCGTCGGTCACTACCTCTTCGCGAGCTGGGCAATTACTGGACACCCACCAAATGCTGGTGGCGACCCCGGATCGTCGCTGCGGAAAGGCAATTGGTGGGTGTCCAACATTCACACCACGCCGGATCATCGCTGCGGAAACGCAATTGGTGGGTGTCCGGCAATCAAGCATTCGTTTCCGTATCTCTTTATCCTCTATAATTGTTGGTTTCCCCCAACTACCAACTAGGAGTTCATCTCGACCATGGAAATCCAACTCACACTGGACACTCCCGTAGGTGAAATCGCGGCGCGCCATCCCCTGGCCACTCGCGTCTTCGCCCGCCGCGGCATCGACTTCTGCTGCGATGGCGGCAAACAACTCCACGCAGCGTGTGAAGCAGTCGGAGTAGATCCCCGGTCCACCCTTCTTGAACTCCAACAGGAACTCCAGCAGGAACAGTCCGACGACGCGAGCTGGCAAGACGCCCCGCTAGAAGCGCTCATTGACCACATCGTCGGTACCTATCACACCGGACTCCGTGAGGAACTCCCCCGCCTGAGCAGCATGCTCGCCAAGGTCCACCGCGTGCACGGCGAGAAAGATCCCGAACGTCTGGCCGAACTCGTCCATGTCTTTGATGGACTCCAAACTGAACTCACTGAGCACATGCTCAAGGAAGAACGAATTCTCTTCCCGATGATTCAGCGCGGTGAGGGTTCACAGGCCGGCGGACCGATCGCAGCCATGGAGCACGAACACGAAAACGCTGGCGCGGCGCTCCTTCGAATTCGCGAACTTACCGATGACTACACTCCACCGGAAGGCGCCTGCAACACGTGGCGAGCACTCTGGGCAGGACTCGCCCAACTCGAACTGGATACCCATCAGCACATCCACCTCGAAAACAACATCCTCTTTCCAAGGGCGGCGGAAACCTGACGGCCGGTCGAGTGCCGGTGTCAGCGGCAACCATCCGTCCCCTGCCGTTGTTACAGTGGGCGGAATGACGCTCTCATCGGATCAGGTCGCAACGTATCAGCGTGACGGAGTGCTCTTGCTGCCGGGGGCGTTTGTCGAGTGGGTGGAACAACTTCGTGATGGCGTATCCGCAAACCTCGCGGCCCCGGGTCCCTTCTGCACCGACAATACAAAGGATGATGAGGGTGGGCGGTTTTTCGATGACTACTGCAACTAGCAGCGCATTGATTCCTACCGAGCATTTGCGTACGAGTCTCCGTGCGCCGAAATTGCTTCGCGGGCCATGAAATGTTCTGCCCGTCTCTTTCATGAACACCTTGTCATGAAAGATGCCGGCACGGCCAAGGCGACTCCCTGGCATCAGGACATAACGTACTACTGCGGAACCGCAGCGGCTGTTTGGCACCATCTCTTCCAATTCTGGACACCCACCAATTGCTGGGGGCTGCTCCTGATCGCATTGCGAAAAGGCAATTGGTGGGTGTCCAGTATTGGAACCCATTTGCTGCCGAGCACCATTGCTTCTGGTTTAACGGCGTCCCGAGCGTCGCAGGCAATCGACACAGCCTGATGCGTCAATTCCTCCGCATGGTCGCCCATGCCCACCTTCGCCAGCGACCGCTGGTGCGTACGAAAAGTATTGGTGATGATCGCGTCTGCGCCTGCCTCGAAATAGGAGGCGTGGACTTCCTTCAACACATCCGGCGCATTGAATATCGCCTGCGCCGACCAGAGCGGCATGCCAATGTCCACGCCACGGCGGTCAAACTCTGTGCCCGTGGCACCATCGAGAAGAAGAAGCGGAGTCGTGCTCATGGAAGTCCATTCACGCGAAAAATCTTGATGGATCTTGGACGCGAGATCTAGTTCGCCAGGTGTACCACAACAGCGGCATGGTCCGACGGAAAACCGTCTGGATGCTGGCCAACGACTGTTGCTGACTCGACCAACCAATCATCGCCGTTGATATAGATGAAATCGATGCGGTCCTGCTGTTGCTCTGGAAACCTGGGTGTCCAAGTGCGATCTCGCATGCGATTGACTTCAGTGTTGGCTTCTCTATATGTGTCGCGAAATCCAGCATCCGTCATGACGTGACTGGTCGGCCAATCAATGACATACCCGTACTCTGGCTGCATCTGCTTCGTGTAGTCCTGATGCGACATGCTGTTGAAGTCGCCAGCGATGATGATTGGAATATCCGCATAGCCGGCTTCTCCAAGTCGCTGCGTAATAGTCTCCAAGATCGCCGAAAGATCGCTACGAGAAACATCGCATGCCGCGAGTAGTTCTTCAACCGTCTTGCCATCACGAGTGCCTGCAGCCCATATCTCGCCACCATAGGGAAGCCAGATCGAATAGAAGGCGATCAGGTTCTTCTTGGGCAACTCAATGACTGCGCCTACACACTTGAACTCGTGAAAGACCGATACATCCTCAATAATTGGATAGCGACTGTGAATCGACACGTTCGTCCCGCGAGGGTGAAAATGGAAATCCAGCGAGTCACTGATGGTCTCCCCGGATCCATAGGTCTCTTGCATCGCAACTATGTCGGCACCGCTGTCTCGAATGACATCGACGACTCGTTGCGGACCAACAACCTCACCATCCTCTCGGCCACCGTGCCAGATATTCCATGTCATGGCAGTCAGCCCGCAGTCCGATGATGTTGCGCAGCCCGGAACGCAGAGCACTGACACGCAGGAAAGGACTGTTGCGACAAACCACTGATGTGCATTGAAACTACGCAAGGCTCAACCGCCTCCACGGAACTACCGCGTTACAAGGGATATCAAATTGTCCACGCAGCGATCATCTCAAGGGCATCGGCGATATCGACTACACCATTGTTATCGAGATCCGCCGGACAGGGATCGTCACAAGACCCCCACGCGGCAATGAGCACGAGGAGATCCTGGATATCAACCACCCCGTCACCTGTAACATCACCGTATACAGTCACCTCATGTCGCCACATGGCCTCGGGAATGACTTGCTTGGACATGCCCCCACCAGCAAGCCGGACGATGCAACCCGCGCCCCCGCCCCGCTCGAAGAACTCTACGCGAATGGCATGAAGGCCCGCCGCAAGGGCGATATCACCGGATTCCTCGTGCATCCCATGGAGGCCATCGTTGTCCGCCACAAGGTCATCGCCGATGAACAGCCGTGATCCGTCATCGGAATCGATGAAGAGGGTGTAGGTACCGCTTTCTGGCACCTCGATGTAGCCTTCGAACACAGCGCCGACATCGTCAGAGAGTCCGGATCCTGCGAAGTTTCCGCCGGTCGATGGGTAATTCACCTGCACAACGATTTCGCTGCCGATAGGCTCGAGTGCATCGAAGTCCGGCAGTGAAGATGGGGTGTCAAGGGAGTAATAGTTCACCTCGACACCCGCTTCAGTCGCTGGAGGTTCATCTGGCGGGCGAGGGAGTTCTAGGTGCACGACCACGCCGCCAACTTCCTGCTGCCCACTCTCATCAATAACGACGTACTGGAAGAGGTCAACATCGGACTCTTCCGGTGGCGAGTTGTATCGAAGCACCGCGGTGCTTGGATCCGACCCGACCATCTCTATCGTTCCCCCGTAATACGATGTCGTGTCGTACTCGAAGATCTCAAGCACCGAGCAGTCGTTCGCGTAGTCATTCGCAAGTACGTTGATATCCAGGGGTTCGCCAAACATCCCCCACACGGTATCCAGCCCTGCCACTGGCGGTGACCCATCGCCGCCAAGGCTGCAGGAGATGCTGTTGGCAAGGTAATACTCGATCGTGTCCTGGACAATCGGGTGAAAGGACATGACGACGTTGGAAAGGCCGCCGTCACAGAGGTGGCAGTAACTCATAATCGTCGAGCCCCAGGCATCGGTGCAATCACCCAACCCACACCCGTCGATAGGCGGGGAGTAATCGTGGGTGTGCAGTGTGCCGCAATTGTGACCCGTTTCGTGCGCGACGACCATCAGGTCCCAGTTGTTACCGTTGTGATCCTCGATCGGCAGCGGGAACGAGCCACCAAGATTGCCAGAGACGGCGTACCCGTAACTGCCGCATACGGCAGAGACCCACGCAACACCGCCACCAAGGTTCTGACCGCTGAGCATGTGCGCGAGGTGTCGATCAACATCATCCATGTTGGCCTGCCAGTAGCTCCGAAACTCGCCGAGTTGTGCGCCGGAATCTCCGCCGGACCATGGATCGGACGAGTTCTCCCAGAGACGCAGGTAGGTCATCTGTATCGCAACATTCACATCGGATTTAAAAATAGTCGACACTGCACCGATCAGGGTCACCGCGTACTCGCCGCTAGCATTGGTGTTACCGCTGAACAGGCTGCCCGTAAACTGCCAATCCGTTTCGATGGCCATCCGCAGGGCCGCGCAGTCCCCTGGCGTCCCGCCGAAGCCGCCGCGATTCTCATAATCCTCGCGATCCTCGCCCGCCCGCGGAAGTTCGTCCACGCCGCATCGAATGTCGATCCAGTGCATCAGGTCCGGATCAACCGCGTCAAGATCGTAGATAGCCGTCCAGCCAGCTGCGGGGTTCTTCCCGATGACGAGGGTCGATCCGCGGCTCTCGATCCACCCGTTGGTGGTGTGTTCGCCCAACGCGAGAAAGACACGCGACCCCGGTTCACCGACGATTGAGCCGCGCAGGAGCACGACATCGGGCCGGGCGACCGCTCGCCCCACGATCCGCCCGTCACTGCCCGTCGATGCGATGACAACCTCGGCATCGTCCGTGAACACGTCGAACCGAACGAGGCGAAGATCGACGGTTCGGTCGCGGGCCAGGGGGAAGTCCGGGACCACGACCTCGTCGCCCACCCCGACGTCCTCCAAACTGCTGCGATCGATTGTCAGGGCAGTGCCGTTGAAGTGGGCAACATCCGTCGGCACCCGCGAGGCTGGGGTGATCGACAACTCATGCGGCGTGGCGAATGCCACTGTCAGGACAGCAATGGTGATCAGCATGATGCTTCTACGACTCCACCCCCAAGATACACCATGCCGCCCCAACAACCCAAGGAAATGACCCATTCCCGCTGCCTCTGACTGGCTCCTACGGGCAAGAACCCCAGGCGGCGATGAGGATCAGCATCTCGTAGCCTGGGCAGTACCATCTCCGGCCTGTGACGCTCGCCACCCGCCCGTTGCTCCGGCTGTTCACCCTGTGCATCCTCTATGTTGCGCAGGGCATTCCCTGGGGCTTCGTGACCGTCACGTTCGCCGCGTACATGGCCGAACAGGGACTTTCCGTTGCGGCCATCGGCACGTTGACTGCGATGTCGGTCCTGCCCTGGACCTTCAAATGGGTGTGGGGTCCCATCATCGACCGCTGGGGCATCCCGAGCATGGGCCTCCGCCGACCATGGATCCTCCTCGCGCAAGGCGGCATGATCATCACCGTCGCGGCGATGGCGTTTGTCCCCGACCCAACGCACAAACTGGCCCTGCTCGGCTGGCTCATCCTCGTCCACAACTGCTTCAATTCTCTCCAGGACGTCAGCGTCGATGCGCTGGCCGTTGACCTGCTGAGAGAGTCGGAGCGAGGCCGCGTGAGCGGTTTGATGTACGGCAGCAAGTACTTCGGCATTTTCCTCGGCGGCGCAGTACTCAGCCGCGTGCTCACTGCATCCGACTTGACAACAACCTTCATCGTGCAGGTCGCCATGCTCGGCGCGATCTTCATGGTCCCACTTCTACTTCGCGAGAGGCCGGGCGAGCGTCTGTTGCCTTGGACCACCGGAAAGGCTGCGGCAGCGACGCTGGAGCGTACCGCGCGCAGCGCCCGCGAAGTACTCCGCAATCTTCTGCGAGCATTCTCGCTGCGATCAACCATCCTCGGCGCACTTGTCGGAATCTTTGCCTTCCTCGCCAGCGGCATGCTTGGCCCCATCACACAGGTGCTGCTCATTCAAGATCTCGGCTGGACACGAACTGACTACACGGACATTACTGGCGGCATCGGCGTGTTCTTTGGGCTCGCGGGCGCCGTGGGAGGCGGCTTTCTGGCCGACCTGATCGGCGCGCGGCGACTGGCCGCCATCGCATGCGGCATGCTGGCGATCATGTATGTGGCATTCGGCCTTGCCTCGCCCGAGTCGAGCGTGCTCGGCGTGGACTGGACCGCACGATGGTTCGTCACCGCGTACATCCTGTCCGGCGAGTTTCTCGGCAGCTTGCTTTCGGTTTCGCTGTTCGCCATCTACCTGAATATCTCATGGCCGAAGGTCGCCGCCACACAATTCACCGCGTACATGGCACTGCTGAATCTCTCGACGACGATCGGCCTCAAAGTCAGCGGCGTATTGGATGCCAACTTCTCTACACCGATGCTCTTCCTGCTCGCCGGCGCAGTACAGGCTGCCGTCATCTTCCTCCTGCCGTTGATCGACCTCTCACAGACCCGGCGAGTTCTTGTCGATTCCGGGCCTGACCCAATCCCAGTGCCCTGACTTCTCCAACACCGTTGCGGACTGCTTGATGCAGCGAAGGCAAATGTGCGCGTCTGGATCAAAGTCCGAGGACCAGACGGGATCGTCGCGAACCTCCACGCACATGCGGCAGGCCGCGTCGACCGACCCGCAGCCGCCGTCACCCACGACTGCTTCGAAGGCGCGAGTCAGGCACGAACCGCACACGATGCTCCCGCGGTGTCCTTCGACGCATGGCTCCCCCGCAGCCCACGCCGACTCGCCGCAGTAGTCGCAGAGAATGTCCTCCGGCTTCACATCCTGTTCACTCATGCCTTTTCTATGCACGACTCGATGCCCGATCGTAGACGCGACTGATGTCATCGACGTACGTTGTCCACCCCCAGTAACGAGCCATGATCTGCGCAGCGTGTCGGCCCATCTTCGCGGCTCGAGGCGGATCCAACAGCAACTCCTCGATCGCCGCCGCCGTCGCCGGAGCATCGCCAATTGGCACAACAAGCCCGCTGTCGCCATCCTCAACAAGTTCCGGAGCGGATCCGAGATCGCTGGTAATGACCGGCACGCCTGCGGCCAGCGACTCGGCAATCGCCAACTGCGGATTGATGCTGTGCTTCCGGAATGGCAGTGGAATGCAGAGCGACCCGGTCACCAGATCGGCAAGCGAAACACCATCGTCATATGGAAATCGATGTATCAGGACATTGCCGTGCGCCGCGTCCAGTGCCTCGATGCCGTCGACCTCGTTCCAATGGGGACGAATTGCCATCTCAAAGGTCACATCGGGAAACCGCGGTGCCAATGCACCGAACGCCTCGATGCACAGATCAGCGCCGTTGTAGATCGTCGGGTCGCGCCAGAAAAGCACCCGCTTTCTCGGCTTCACTTCCGCGCCGTTCAATTCAGCGACAAAGTTCCGCACCGCCCCCTGCCGTACCAATGTGACATCGAGGTCACTCGCCCGGCAGATCCCTGCGACATATTCTGTCGCAGCGACCATCTGAATGCCTTTCCAGAAACGCCGAATCAATTGCTGACCGCCGCTCGGTGCGGCGGCCAGGCCGAAGAGCGTCACCACCATCGGCGTACGCAACCCCGACGCGCGGAGCATGGCCGTCAGCGTTGCAGTGCGCCCGTACCCATAGGCGTGAAATACCTCCAGGTCCAGTTCGCGTGCAAGCGACTTGATCTGCCCCATCTGCTTCCACAGCCGGCGAATGCTGGTCCCCTTGCCCGCGCCACCGACACCGTCGACAACCTTGGTTCGTTTGCGAGCATCGTCTACATAATGAAGAGTGATGTTCTCAGGCAGGATGTCTGGAGGGTCGGGACGATCCTCGGTCGGAGCGTTTGTAAACAGGTGGACATCATGGCCTGCGTCCGCAAGCAAACGGATCGCATGCAACGGCAGTTGCACATGTCCGGAGACATTGTTGGAAAAGCCCTTCTTGCAGGCAATCAACGGTACGAAGTGGCCGGTGCGCATTGTGTCGTCATTGATTCCAGTGGCTCAAATCTCGCCCCATGAGTTCGGCGAGCCGATCGTTGTACGGCTTGAAATACTCCACGAGTCGAGCGCGGGTTTCCGGATTGAGGGTTGTTGAACTGGGTTTTCTTCGTTTCTTGTTCCGACGGCGAACCATGTCACCGATAACACTCTTGCTGAGCGCCTTGACAAGCGGTCGCAGGCCGATACTGGACAGCGCACTGCGGAGCCGCGGGAACATCGAGGCGTTTCGCTGCTGTCCGATCTGCGAACTGACAAAGGTCGGATCAACATCCAGAAATTCCAGCATCGATGCGAGGTATGCCCGGTCGTTCTTGCGAAGATCATCGTAGAGCATCAGATGCAACTGTTCGCGTGGATAGTGTTCGAGCAGCGCTTCGATCTGTTCGGCGTATCGGCTCCGAGCAAGGAAGTCCGGATCCTCTTCGATCGCCGATTCGAAACTTGACCAGTTGCGGACCGCCTTGCGTACCTGATAGTTGCTGTACGCGCGATCCACGGGGTGCCGCATCGCCATGATGATCTTGATATCCGGCAGATGCTCGGCCATCAGCGGAACAGCGTGCGGAAGACAGTACCCGGTCGCCACTTCGCCAACGGCGGCCTGTTGATCAGTCGCGTCACTGAAATGGTCCAGATACCAATCGATCCCCTTGTCATAGTTCTCGTCGAAAAAGTAGGACTGTTTCTTTGTGGGGAGGAAGATCTGCGGGTGATCCCGCAGCGCCGCGTCGACCCATGTCGTCCCGCATCGCTGGCAACCGGCCATGACGAATGTCACTTTCCCATCAGCCACCGTCGAATCCTACCCGCTCTCAATGCTTGGCGGCTCCTCACGCAAATTGCGGTAGGCGGCCCAAGACACAGACGCCCCCACCAGCAGTGCTACGCCGATGCCGGCATAAATACACCCGAGGAGTTCCAGCGGCAATCCGCTGCCGCGAAGCAACCGGCCACCGACCATCATGAGAATGACCAGCACCCATGTGCTCCAGGAAAACACGCCGCCAAGGCAGCGGTTTTCGCCGCGGTTCATGATGCGATCAACCGTTCGCGTTGCAGTCTTGCGAAGGACGAAGAACCCTTTTGCAAAGCCGATGGCAAGCACGCCGAAGATCAAGAGCGGCCACCAACTCGTCTCAGATTGAATCAGCCACTTCAGGCCGAACCCCAGCAAACCCAGGCCGACGAGCGTCCAGATCAATGCAGCGACCATGACATGTGTACACCGCGATGCGGCAAGCCTGCATGATGCGATACAGATTGGCATGGCGCGCTAGCGGTCTATTCCTTCGGCGCGTCGCCAGCCGTCTTGTCGCCATCGAGATCCTTCCCGATGCCCTTGCCAATGTGGCCGACACCCTCGCCGACGCCCTTGACGATGGTTCCGGTGCCGCGGACAGCCCCCTCGGTAGTGTCGCCAACAGCGTTCAGCGTGTTCTTGCAGCCGCATAGAGCGAGCAAGGTGATAGTGCCAGCACAGAGTGTTCGAATTCGTCGCATGGTGGTCTCCTTCATCCCAACAGGATACCGCACCCTTGCCAGCGGGTAGGATTCCCACCCCATGGAATGTGGATTGATTGGATTACAGGGCGTTGGAAAGACGACGCTGTTCGAGGCGCTCACAGCTCACGCCGTCCCGACCCAGCCCGGGTCCATGAAGCCGAATGTCGGCGTGGCCACCATACCGGACCCCCGTCTCGATCGCATCGCCGAATTTATCGACACCCAGAAGATTATCCATGCGACGGTGCAGGTGGTGGACATCCCCGGGGTCCCATCGGGCGGGTCCGCGCTCAACGCAGTGCTCGCGCACATTCGAAATGTCGATGCGCTCTGCCATGTTGTGCGGTGCTTCGACGACCCGGGACTTGGCCCTGCCGATCCCGTAGCGGACATCGCATCCATGGATTCAGAACTGCTCGTCTCCGACATGGTGGTAGTCGAAGGTTCGCTCGACAAGGCCGCCCGCAGCGCGCGAGGCGGAGATGCGGACTCCCAGCATCGCGTGGATGTACTCGGCCGCGCGCAGACGCTCCTTGAGAACGAACAACCCGTTCGAGAAGGAACATGGGATGTGAACGACCGCCGCGTCCTGAAGAGTTACGGACTCATGACCGCAAAGCCAGTGCTCTATGTCGCCAATGTCGGCGAGGACGATCTCGCAGGGGACTCCGCAGAGGCCAATGCCATTACCTCCACCCAACCAAACTCTGTTGCGCTGTGCGCCAGGCTGGAGTCGGAGATCGCGGAACTCGACGCAGCGGACCGGGCTGGCATGCTTGAGTCGATGGGGCTTGCGGAACCAGCGGTCGCCGCCCTTGCCCGAGCGGTGAATGAGTTGCTTGGGCTGAGTACCTTCTATACGGCTGGCGACAAGGAAATCCGATCGTGGTCAGTGCCGCAGGGAGTGATGGCGCCGCAGGCTGCCGGGACGATTCACAGCGACATCGAGCGAGGTTTCATTCGCGCCGAGTGTTACCACGTGGATGACCTTTTCGACTTCGGAAGCGAGAAGGCCATCAAGGAAGCAGGGAAGTTGCGGAGTGAGGGGAAGGGGTATCAGTTACAGGACGGCGATGTCGTGCACTTCCTCTTCAATGTTTGACCAATCCCAAGGGAACCAACATGCCTGCAACATCAACAGCCAGTGAGGCGGTGAATGGAATCGCGTTCCGCTCGGACCTCGAGGGGATCAAGACAGAGCATCTGACGGGCTATTTCGTCGACTGGCCCGACCCTCCCTCGCAAAAACGACACCTTGACATCCTTGCGGCGAGCCATGGCTTCGAGATCGCGATAGATGAAGAGACCGGCCAGGTCGTCGGTTTCATAAACCTTATTACCGATGGGATCATGGCCGCGTACATTCCGCTGCTTGAGGTGCTGCCCAAGTATCAGGGCCGGGGAGTTGGAGGAGTGTTGATCGATCGCCTCCTCGCTCGCTACCAAGACCTCTACATGATCGACCTCTGCTGCGACGAGAATGTCGTTCCAGTCTACGAGTCCCGGGGATTCAAGCGATTCATCTGCATGGCGAGGCGCAACTTTGATCGGCAATCAGCCGCGGCCGTAGAACCCCAGCAACACATACGTTCCAAGGACATCACGATCCGGCCGCCAGAACCAGGTTGCGAGGAAGCCGTCGAGATCATTCTGCGGTCGCTCCCGGAGTGGTTCGGCATCGAAGAGTCGCTGGCTGAGTATGTCGAACAAGCCAAGACCATGCCAACATTGCTGGCGATGGAAGGCGACAGGGCAGTTGGCTTCCTGATGATCAGCCGGCACTTCCCGGAGTCAGCGGAAGTGCACTGCGTTGGCGTTCTTCCCACGCACCACCGCAAGGGTATCGGCCGCCTGATGCACATGGCCGCGGAGGAACACCTCATTGCCGACGGAGCACGGTTTCTTCAAGTCAAGACGCTTTCACCGGAGAAGGGGGACGAGTACTACCTCAGGACACTCGCGTTCTATCAAGCGATGGGTTTCGCGCCGCTCGAGGTGTTCCCGACACTCTGGCAACCACACAACCCATGCCTTCTCTTGGTAAAGTCGCTGTCATGAAGTGTAAGAGGTGCAAGAAGTGTTGCAGGTGCATCTTCTGGATCGTCGTGGTTGCGATCATCGGCATCCAGTTCATCCCCGTCGATCGCAGTAATCCCCCCACCACTGGAGTGATCGAGGCGCCGCAGGACGTGATGGCGATCCTTCAACGATCCTGCTTTGACTGTCATTCCAATGACACACACTGGCCGTGGTACTCCTATGTCGCGCCGGTCTCGTGGCTGGTAGCGCACGATGTCGAGGACGGCCGGGACGAAATGAACTTTTCGACTTGGGACCAGTACTCGCAGAAGCGCCGCACCAGAAAGATCAAGGAGTGTGGTGAAATGGTGGAGGAAGGCGAGATGCCGCTCTGGTTCTATGTGCCGCTGCACCCGGATGCCGCCCTGTCGCAGAAGGACATCGACACGCTTGTGGAATGGTCCACGACGGGCTCCGGACGTAACCACAGGCCTGATGTGGAATGGTAGGAAGTTGACGCTCTCCACCTGACAAAGGGCATTGGTCACCGCTGTCCCAGCGTCCACCAGCATTGCGGACTCCACCAATTGTGAAAAGTCTCGCAACAAATGTTGGCTTATTGCCGTAAAGAAGACATATTGATATTGTTTTAGCCTTCGCCAGAATCTGAGGAGAGGGATCATGTTGCAATGTCTCAAGCGAGTTGTCGGCTCTGCCCTGTTCTTGTCATCTGTTGCAGGAGCCGATGTCACCGTTTCCGGAACTGTCCGCGATGCCACAACGGCCGCGCCCGTTTCCGGGGCCGTTGTCACGCTTCAGGCGACAAGCACCCGAACTATGACTGCCGCCGACGGCTCCTACGCACTGACCATCCCCGGCGAGGATGGTTCGATCATCGTGGCCGCGAACAAGGGGTACTTCAATACGTCAACCACATTCACCGGTTCGACCATCGGGATCGATATCGATCTCCCGGCAGTTCCGCAGGATGACAACCCGGACTACGAGTTGATGTCGCCGCTGACCTGCGGCATGTGTCACCCAGACCAACTTGAAGACTGGACCAATTCACCCATGAACAACGCGGGCATCAACACCCGTGC
>CAZJIB010000015.1:0-39087 GCA_964546085.1 uncultured Isosphaeraceae bacterium | reverse complement strand
GGCCAAAAAAGGTTATTTTAACGGTTGGGTAAATTCGGACGCCCCGGCGGTCGACGTAGAGATCCTGATGGATGCGGTTCCCCAGGATGACAACCCGAATTATATGTTTTCTCCTCCGGAGGGATGTAGCGGCTGCCATCCCAACCAATTCAACGAATGGACCGGCTCACCGATGGCCCAGGCCGGGCTGAACACCTGGGTGCATGACATCTACAGTGGTGACGGAACCCCCGGTGGCATGGGTGGTTTCGTATACCTGCGAGATTCGGTGTGGGCAAAGACAAACCCGGCCTCTGAATGTTCCTCCTGCCACCAGCCCGAGTCGTGGATTCCTGAACCGTTTACAGCACTCGAAGGTCCGTCGGATCCGGGGTACCCATCAGACCATGCGATGCACGGCGTCTCATGCGATGTGTGCCATAAGGTTGCGCATGTCGATGTCGAGAAGATCAACCACCCGGGTATCTACCCCGGCGCGGTTGAATTCACGCGGCCTCACGATCAGCAGGTTCAGTATGGGCTGCTCGGTGATGCTGATTTCGCCAATGGTCTGATGCGACCGTCCTACCAGCCACAACTCCTGGCGGAAGTATGTGGCACCTGCCATCAGGACAAGAATGATCCTCATGAGGATGGTTCATTTGACGGCATCATTTCGGAGCCAACCTACATCGAGTGGATCGAGTCTCCCTACGGCGATGTGAACTCCCCGTACTACGCCACCTGCCTTGACTGCCACATGCTTCCCAACGACGCAACACAGGCGTGCGAGGTTATGTTTCCACCGCTTGAGCGGGAACCGGGCACATTGCGATCGCACATGATTCTCGGATCGACCGACACCTATCTCGACAACTCGGCGGAGTTGTTCGTGGATACCTCCGTCGATGGAGACACGCTCCATGTGTCGGTCGACGTCTTCAACTCCCAGGTCGGCCATCACTTGCCCACCGGCGTGACTGTCCGCAATGTCATCCTGCTCGTGGAAGCGTGGCGGGAATCAGATGGCGAGCCGCTGATCTTCACCGGCGATCAGGTCGTACATGATCTTGGCGGCGTTGGTGATCCTGCCGAGGGGTACTACGGCGGACAGCCCGGCAAACTCTTTGCCAAGTGCAACCACGGCGAGGACGGTTCGGGACCGACCTTTTACACGGACGCGACCGGCATCATCTTCGACACGCGACTGCCCGCACTGGCAATCGACACCACTGCGTATACCTTCGAGGTTCCCAGCGGTGGCGGGGATCTGCATGTTCGAGCCCGTCTCATCTACCGTCGAGCATTCCGGGCATTCGTCGACGCAAAGCAGTGGACCGAGGACGGACATGGGAACCCTCTTGAGGATGTTCAGGCTCCGCACTACGGGCACCTGATGGAAACAGCAGATGCTGTCATCGGCGTGCAGTCATCCGACCTCAACGGTGACGGTGTGGTGGATGTCAGCGACATACTGCTGCTGATCGCTGGCTGGGGCACGGACGGACCGGGTGCTTCGCTTGCCCCACCGGACAATGTCATCGATGTCAGTGACCTCTTGGTCATTCTGAGCGACTGGCAGATGGGCTTCCGCCGCAAGTGATCGCCGCAGAAGCGTGAAAGTAACGACAGGAAGCCAGGCTGATGCCTGGCTTCCTGTGCAATGTTGCTGGTCCCACTCCGGCCAGCGGCTCTGGACCCGAAAGTCCTCGGCCCTCTTTGATAGGTGATCTCGGCGGGCGACCCCGCCTTACCCGGTGCACGCGGGCACGCCGGTATTTCTTGAATCGGCCAACTTGACCCGTGTTGCGATCCTTCTCAGTCCGCAACTCGAACCCCGTCTCCGACTCCTTCGAGCTGGTCTCGATCGGCCTGGAATGCCGGTTTCTCCTCCGCTCCCCGTCGGGAGTCGAAGCCATTCCGCCCATCGATACCGGCCTCCACACAGACTTGGCAAGACTGATCGGGAGTTGGCTTCCGCTTTCGCTTCCACCCCCCTGCTCCGGGGCAGGGTTGGCTCCCGTGCATGCTTGGCTGCACGGAGAGGTCGCGGCGTCATCTGCCACGCCCCTGCGGCAAGCCGCAAGGACCAAGCAGACACGCCGCCCTCGAACTCCATGGTCGTTCACCGAGGGCCGACACGAGGCCGACCCACGATCACCGCCTTGGTTGAAACCGCCAGTGTCACGGCAACGATTCGACATGGTCCGAAGACCACCCCGCATCCCTGTCGCGACCGTTCCATCAACTTGCCCAGGGTAGAAGAACCGATCCGAGAACCGACCCTTCTTCCAAGAGGGAGGCTGGAACGACTCGTCGTCTGCAGAACGACTGGGCCTAGCGTACGACGGCACGATCGGGCTTGGACGCCGCGCCGTTTCCGACCCGACCTCGCTTGATGCCCGCCGCGTTCCGCCCACTTCCGTGAGGCGGTCTTTCCGCCGCAGTCCGACGCGTGTATCACCTCTGTTTTCAAAGAGCCTTTCGAACTGACCGAAGCAGGGCCAGCAACATGAACTGGAGTGTTATCGCGCGCACCGCCAGAAAGTGCAAGCGACCACCTCCGCGGTGGACAACCGGTGGACATCCTGCGAACGACCCCGCCGGCACCTCCGACAAACCCCGCCGCACACTCCATTTGCATTCCACCACCCGTCGCTGCCGTTCCGCCGCCCTTCATTGTGACTGTCACTTTCGTGGTGGTTTTTCTGCCCTGTTTTCCGGCCTGGACCGGTCAGGCGTTTTCTCAGGACGCCTCGCTGACGCGGAATCGCTGCTGCAAAGCCGCAAGAGAGCAGCAGCCACAATTGGGGGCGGCGGAAAGGCAGCGGAGGGTGTTTGGTACAGTCGCGAGCATGCATGACACGACGATTGTTCGCGAAGTAGTGGACCTCACTGACGCGCATCGGAACCTCATCTTCAATATGTCGCTTGCGGAAGCAACGGAGCGCGTTGCAAGTGGAGACGTGGCAGACATTGGCGAAATCGAAGGTCACTTTGCCATCGTCGCAACGAGCGGACACATCGTTCGCATGGCCCGATCGCTGCAACTGCCGATGCGGTACTTCATCGTCAAGCGACAGGACGGGCCGGCGCTCCTGATTGCGGAGCGGATCGACCAGATTCAAACTTGGCTCGACGAACAAGGGCTCGGCGACCAGTTCCATCCCTCCTACACGAGGATGGTTCCGGCACACCACCTGACCGAAGTCGCACTGCTCGGCTGTCCCGACCCAAACCCCGAATACCGCCGGTTCTTCGATCCCCCCAGAAACGTGCGCGGTACCGACCTCGACAGCATCGGTTCGACATACATCGCAACAGTCGCGGATGGCATCGGAAAATGGCTCGACCGGATCCCCGGCGACGCGCCGATCGGCGTGCTCTTCTCCGGAGGCATCGATAGCGGCGCCGTCTTTCTGCTTACCTACTGGACCATGCTCGAGCGGGGTATGAATCCCGCACGCCTCAAGGCCTTCACACTGGACATCGACGGCCTCGGCGCTGACCTTCGCCAAGCTCGCGACTTCCTCTACGCCACGGATCTTGAAGTCTTCCACGAACCCATCGAAGTCCCTCTGGATTGGCTCGACCTGCCCGCCGCGGTCGAGGCCATCGAGGATTACAAACCGCTCGACATACAAGCCGGCGCAATGACCATGGCAGTCTGCCGCGGCATCCGCGAGCGATATCCAGAATGGACATGGCTCATCGACGGCGATGGCGGCGATGAGAACCTCAAGGACTACCCCATCGAGGAGAATCCGGAACTGACCATTCGCAGCGTCCTCAACAACCTCATGCTCTACCACGAGGGTTGGGGAGTCGACTCCATCAAGCACTCCCTGACCTACAGCGGCGGACTCAGTCGAGGGTGCACACGCGGCTACGCCGCCACTTCCCGGTTTGGTTTCCGCGGCTTCAGCCCGTTCATGTTGACGCGGGTCATCGCCGTCAGCGAAGGCATCCCGTTCATCGAACTCACCAACTGGGATCACGAGAGGCTCTACGCCCTCAAGGGCGAAATCGTCCGCCGGGGTGTTGAGTCACTCACTGGCATCACCATGCCGGTCTTTGAAAAGCGCCGGTTCCAACACGGCGCCGTCGGACACGACCGGCTTTCCGCATCGCTGCCTGACGAGCCCGACATGTACCGCAAGGCGTTTCATGCGGTCTTTGACACTTGATACAAGGGCCATTCTGGAGGCACGACCGCCTCGCAATGCAGTCGACCCCTCGCTGCCGCATGCATGCTTCGTCGAGCAGGAGTACTGTGCGGGCGGCGCTCTTGAGGATGTCACGACGATCATCGGCATCAATCGCGAGTGTCCCTTTCGATGCCTCATGTGCGACCTCTGGCGCAACACAACTCCCCAACGTTCGCCCATTGGTACCGTCGCGGGCCAGGTGAAACATGCGCTACAGGAACTTCCGTGGACGCCGCATGTCAAGTTCTACAACGCGGGCAACTTCTTCGACGAACAAGCCGTCTCGCCAACTGACCGTGATCGCATTGCCGAACTCGTAGCCGATCGCAGCACGCTCGTCATCGAAAACCACCCGCGCCTCATCGACCAGCGATGTGTCGACTACGCACACGTAATCTCGCCGCGTCTTGAAGTTGCCATGGGGCTTGAGACCGTCGATCCCTCTGTATTGCCGCGACTCAACAAGGGAATGACGCTCGACGATTTTGAACAGGCCTGTCACCTCCTTTGCGAACATGACATCGGCATACGCGCATTCATCCTCCTGCGAACACCGTGGCAGACCGAGCAAGAGGGCGCCCACTGGGCCAAGCAATCCATCAACTGGGCGTTCGATGCCGGTGTTGAGTGCTGCGTGATCATTCCTACCCGCGCCGGCAACGGCATCATGGATCAACTTCAGGAGAGTGACGAGTTCACACCGCCTTCCATCGACTCACTTGAAGAGGTACTTTCGTGGGGGATCAAACAGCGTCGCGGCCGCGTATTCGCTGACACATGGGACATTGATCGCACCGGTTGCGACACCGCGGCCATCCACGCCCTGAATCTGCATCAGGAAACTCCGCAATGATCGATTTGCACGCGGATGTTGCGATTCTCGGCGCAGGCTTTGGCGGCAGCCTCACGGCGATGCTTGCAAAGCAGGTGGGGCTTCGACCAGTCCTCGTTGAACGCAATGCCCATCCGCGATTCGCCATCGGCGAATCGTCCACGCCGCAGGGTGACATTGTGCTCGCCGCACTGGCCGAGCGGTACGACCTTCCCAGCATCGCGCCGCTTGCTGCCTACGGTTCATGGAAACGGACCTATCCCGATGTCACATGCGGTCTGAAACGCGGATTCAGTTACTTCCACCACACTGATGCCTCGCCATTTCAGCCCATGTCCGACCGGGACACCGAACTGATTGTCGCGGCAAGTGCAGATGATGAGCACAGCGACACCCACTGGTACCGGGCGGAATTCGACGCATTGTTCGCCGCAGAGGCGGAATCGATGGGGATTCCCTATCTGGACCGCACGGCCCTGACCCGTCTGGAACCGGGGGAGCCGTGGACCCTGACAGGCCACCGCGAATCTGATCGCATTCGCATCACCGCGGACTTTGTCGTTGACGCGACCGGCCCGTCGTCACCGCTGTTGAGCACGCTTGGCATTCGGCAGGACGGCGACACCCTTCTCACCAATTCCCGCACCATATACAGCCACTTTCGAGATGTGGCCCGATGGCAGGACATCTACTGCGATGCTGGTGGAAGCACCGAAGAGCACCCCTTCCCGTGCGATGACGCTGCGCTGCATCATGTCTTCGACGGCGGGTGGATGTGGCTACTGCGGTTCGAGAACGGCATCACCAGCGGCGGGTTCGTGCTCGACAACAATCGCAATCCTCTGGATGAGAACCTGCCACCGGAGGAGGAATGGCGGACTCTTCTCAACCGATTCCCCTCAATTGCCCGCCAGTTCGAGCATGCATCGCCGGTCATGCCATTTCACCGTACCGGCCGCATGCAGCGCCGAGCATCCTGCATGGCCGGTGAGAACTGGGCGATGCTCCCCTATGCGGCCGCGTTTGTCGATCCATTGCACAGCAGCGGCAACGCCCACACGCTTGCCGGGATCGAGCGTCTGATCCCGATTCTCGCTGCTGATCAATCGGTGCGAGCACCCATGCTGGCCGCCTATGAGGAGACAACACTCCGCGAGGTCGCACTCCTCGACCAAGTCATCCACGGGTGTTATCAGGGCTTCGATCGATTCCCCCTCTTTGCGGCGTTTGCGATGTTCTACTTTGCTGGCGCCGATTACTCCGAGCGACGGCGACGCGCGGGAGAGCACCGGGTCGGTGATGCTTTCCTGAATGCCGATGACCCGGCCTTTTGCCAGGCCGTCTCGGTGGCCTACGAAGAACTCCTGACGAACCCCGGCGATGATTCGTTCGCCAATTTCGTGGCATCCGCCATCGACCCATGGAACCGAGTCGGGCTCTGCGAGTCGGCCAAGAAGAACATGTACGATTACGCATGATGCTTCGCCTCCTCTCAGCCATCCTTCTATGCACGTTCCTTCTGACGGGAGGATGTCGCCAGCCTTCCGTCTCCGAGGAAGACGCAGCCCGCATTTCCCGCCTGCGCAATCTGGTGCTCGCCTCGCTCGACAACGACAAGTCGGCGCGGGCGATCGAACTGCTCGCGGAGTTGGAAGTACTGCTACCGAGCGACGCGTTCATCCCGGCGGCCCGCGGGCTCATCGCGCTCCGCGCCAATGACATTCCCGCAGCAGCATCTCTTCTTGCAGAAGCCGCCGCTCGTGCGCCTAACACGCCGGCAATCTCGCTTCTTCAGGCGGAAGCCGCTTCGCTCGGCGGCAACCCTGCCAACGCGCAGGTAGTGCTCGATGCAGCTGTTCGCGCCCATCCGGCAAACATTCGTCTTCGCTGGGCACTCTGCGAAGTGCTCCGGCGAAACCCCACGCCAGAAAACCGTGATGCGCTTATCGAACAGTTACAGGCCATCGTCGATACAGCCCCTCGCAATCTCGCAGCACGCCTCGCTCTGACGCGAGAACTGCTCGGTGCCGAGCGGTTGGCCGAGGCCAGAAAACAGGTCGAGTGGATTGAGGCGAGTGGTGTTGCACCGGACGAACAATCGCGGTCGTTGATTGCAGGTGTGCTCGCCGCCATCTCCTCAGGTGAAGCAAGACTGGCTCGATCTCAGTCAATCGCACTCGACAATGTCCTGAAACCCACCCGCACTCGGCAGCACTCGTGGATCGATCTTGCAGGTGTCCCATGGCCGCAGGGTGAGCCGCTTCGGACACTCACATCAATCGACATCCCGCCCGGTCAGCCAGCCGCGCCGCCACGTGTGCAATGGCACGATGCCACCGAAACGATCGGCGAGCATGTGTCGCATCTGGCGATGCTGCTGCGCGAGCGACCGGAGGCGGGGCCCCTTCTTGTGACGGCGGATGAAGTCGGCGTGACCATTGAGCAGGGAGAATATGCCGCCACGATTCCAATTGAGGGCGTCGTGAAACTGCTTGCGCTCGATTGGAACAATGATGCGCAGCTCGATGTTGCTGCCGGCACAGAGGACGGGCGAGTCATCGTAATGGAGAGCGGCACATGGATGACCCCTACGATTGTTGAGGCGACCGGCGAACCTGTCCGCGTCCTGACCCCTTGGGATGCGGATCAGGATGGTGACCTTGACATCCTGCTCGGCCGCGGTGGCGGGGTTGAACTCCTCCGTAACAACGGCGATTCGACAGCCACACTCGCCGTGATTGACAGTGGCCTGTCCATCACGGATGCAGACATTCTCGATGTGGATGACGATGGCGCGGTTGACCTTGCGGCTGTCGGCCCGGGTGGGCGTCCGTTCCTCTTCATGAACAATCGTGCCGGCAGGATTGCCGCCGGAAACCCGATCGGCGATGTGACGGGGCTCGTGTCGCTGACGAGCGACGACTTCGACAACGATGGCCGACTCGATCTGGCCTGGATTGATGGTGATGGAGGTGTCACCGTCGCAAGAAACGTAGTGGACGAACGTGGCTTCGAAGAGACCTCAATCGGCACAGTCGCGGGCGCATCGGAACTTCGCGGCCTCGACTTCGACAATGACGGATGGATGGATCTGGTCGCGTCGGGCGAGGGAGTGCGCGTGCTTCGAAACAACGGCGTGGGCGGTTTCGCGCCGCCCCGAC
The DNA here is from genome assembly GCA_964546085.1 of uncultured Isosphaeraceae bacterium. Classification (GTDB taxonomy): domain Bacteria; phylum Planctomycetota; class Phycisphaerae; order Phycisphaerales; family SM1A02; genus CAZJKE01. The sequence continues at coordinate 30,907 of CAZJIB010000015.1, read as the reverse complement.
ATGTTGCTTCCGGGAGGGATGCCAAGCCGGTCGATTTCGATCTCGACGGCGATCTCGACCTGCTGATTCTGGACAATCAGCGGGTCGTGCTGCTCGAACACGAGGGCGCGGCCGGCCAAGCGTGGCAGTTGATTCGGCTCGAAGCGATTCTGGAGGGCGGGCAGCGCAACAACGCCTTCGGCATTGGCGGCACCATCGAGACCCGAGCGGGTGGCGCGTATCAGAAGCGCATCATCCGCGACGTCGTAACCCATCTGGGTCTTGGCCCCGTCGAATCAGCCGAATACATCCGTGTCATCTGGCCCAACGGCGTGCCGCAGGACCTGCTCGAACCGAGTAGGAACGAAGTGTTCGTGGAGAAACAGATTCTCAAGGGCTCGTGCCCCTTCCTTGCCGTGCGCGGCGACGACGGGCTTGAGTTCGTCACCGATCTTCTGTGGCGCAGCCCGCTTGGCATGAAGGTCAACGCCCAGACAGTTCCGCCCATCGCAACAACTCGCGACTGGGTGAAAATAGATGGCAGCCGTGTCGAGGAACTCGACGGTAAGGTGGAACTGGCTATTACCGCGTCGCTCTGGGAGACTCATTTCATCGACATGGTCAGGTTGGTAGCGGTAGATCATCCGCCGGATGTCGATGTCTTCGTCGATGAGCGATTCTCCATTCCGCCGCAGCCCTATCAGGTGCATGCAGTCGACGGATTGAAGAGTCCGGTTTCAGCAACTGATCATTGCGGGCGTGATGTGCTGGACATCCTCTCGGCCAGAGACGGTGATCGGCTTGGTGGCTTCACCAAGGGACGCTATCAGGGCATTGCCGAGAATCACTTCGTTGATCTGGATCTGGGAAGCTGGAGCGGCGATCACCCCGTCAAGATCATCGCCCAAGGATGGATCCGGCCAACCGATACGAGCATCAACGTTGCGGCCGCGCAGGGCGACCATCCCTCCCCCGTGCCACTGCGGGTGTCAGTGCCGGATGGGAACGGGGTGTGGAAGGCAGTACTGCCGAACGCAGGTTTCCCTGCGGGGAAGAACAAGACCATTGTGCTGACGCTTCCGGCGGGCTCTTTCGCCGGAGGTGATCATCGAGTGCGTATGGAGACTAATCTTGAGGTGTACTGGGATCGCATCGCGTTTGCTCTCGCCGATGCGAACCCGGCACTGTCAAGCGCTGCAGAAACCGCAGCCGCCGATCTGCGCTTCCTGGGCTTCCCCGCGATGAAACGAACCGGGGCCGACGCACCGAATCTGCCGGACTACAACGCCATCCAAACGAGCCCCGCGTGGCGTGATCTTGAGGGTTTCTACACGCGATTCGGCGATGTGCGAGAGTTGCTGGACGACGTCGATGATCGGTATGTCATCATGAATGCCGGGGATGAAATTGCTTTGACATTTCAGGTTATCGCCCCGGTCCCGCCGGGATTGGTCCGCGACTATGTGCTTATCAGCGACGGATGGGTGAAGGACGGCGACTGGAACACGGTTGCCTCGCGCACTGTCGGTCCACTTCCCCATCACGCAATGAGCGACTACCCCTATCCCACCGCCGAAACCCCAGCAACCTTGCGTAATGACCACCGTGACTGGCAGGAATATCAGACTCGCTTTGTTACGCCTGATTCATTTCGAAACCACCTTCGAAGAGAGTAGAATCAAGGCATGCTGATGTGCATGCTGCTGATGACTGTCGCCGCTGACGGTGCCGCCCCGCAAACCGGTATTCGCGTGGAGGATGTTCTCGAAGAAGCGGGCATCGACTTCCTTCACTATGGCGAGCGACATCGCTGGTGCGAGATCGGACCGCAGGTTCAGGGCATTGCGACAAACGAGGAAATACCGGAGGGCCTCTTTGCCGACCCGTTCGAGTTTGCCAATCGCCATCTCATTCGCATGAATGGATCGGGCGCCGCCTGGATCGATATTGAGAATGATGGTGACTGGGATCTTTACCTGGTCAATGGCGCTGGCGGACCGGAAACAACAAACGCGGTGTACACCAACGAGGGCGACGGAACGTTTCTGCCGGTTGATCGGGGCTGCGGCGCACTGGATGACGGGGAAGGCATGGCGGTTTCAGTTGCCGACTACGACAACGATGGGTTCTCTGACTTGTTTGTCACCAACTTCGGCGACTTTGTGCTATTGCACAACAACGGCGATGGCACCTTTGCCAATGTCACCGAGAAGGCATTTCCTGGCGGTGTGGAAGAGCGGTGGTACGGTGGCTCGGCATGGGGCGACATTGACGGCGATGGGTTGTTGGATCTGTATGTGGCGGGTTATGTAGATTTGTCGAAATCCCGCGGCAACGCGGGACTTCGATTTCCGATGGACTTCGATGGCTTTCCAAATACGCTCTACCGAAACAACGGCGACGGCACGTTCAGCGATGTGTCGGAGTCGGCGGGCGTAGCGGACGGATTCCGCAAGTCGATGCAGGTGATGCTGGCCGACTTCAACGGTGACAACCGCCCTGACATATTCGTTGCGAACGACACGGACCCAAGCGGCTTGTACCTCAACCGCGGCGACTGGACATTCAAGGAGTTCTCCGGGCCGTCAGGCGTCAGCAGTACCGACGGTTCGATGGGTGTGACATGGGGTGACTACAACGGCGATGGTCTCATGGACCTGTATGTCAGCAACTACACAGGCGAAGCGGATCTGCTGCTGTCGATGATCGACAACACGTCCAGCAACGACGGTGTCGTCCGCAATTCGATCTTCGAGGCTGATTTCAATTCGCCGGAAGTGTTGCAGCGGACATGGGGCAAGGTCGGCTGGGGCGCAGGGTTCGTGGACATGGACAACGATGCCGACCTGGACCTCTTCATCGCAAATGGGCACCTCAACTCGGTCAGCGGCAACAACCGCGATGAAAATCTCTTGTTTGAGAACACTGGCCGCGGCCGGTTCCGTGACGTGTCCGGGCCATCAGGCGCGACCGATGCCGGAAAGCGCATTCACCGCGCCGCGATCTTTGGCGATTACGACGGCGACGGGCGTGTCGATGTCTACATCGTCAACAACGGTGAGGAAGCCTACGACGACGAGTCGGATCGCAGCGGCGTGCTGCTGCGGAACACCTCCCCCGATGCCGGGCACTGGATCAAGATCCGGTTGCAGGGAACCAAGAGTAACCGTGACGCATTCGGCACCAAGCTCAAGGTTGATGCAGGCGGGAAGACGCAGATTCGCGAACATATCAGCGGCGAAGGGTACTTCTCATCCAATGCGCAAGAATTGCATGTGGGTCTCGGCGATGCCGCGACTATCGACACACTGACGATTACATGGCCATCCGGCAAGGTGCAGGCGCTGACCGATGTCCCGGCTGATCAGGTCCTTACGCTGATCGAGTAAATCAATCGTCTTCGACCGTTCGCCATGAAGGTTTTCGAAGGGCGAAAAACAGGAACGGCGGTACGCACATGACGATGATCGCGACGACAAGTACCAGTTCGTAGATCAACAGACTGCCGGTCTGAATCTGGGTTGGCGGGAAGAAACCAAGTGCGAAGGTCGCGACAGACGCGATGACGCCAAGTCCTGCAACGATCCACATGCCGAGATTCCCTCCCGGAATGCGATATGGACGCTTCACGCCTGGCTGTGTGTAGCGAAGCCGCAGCGCCGCGATGAACATCAGAACGTACATGATGAGATATGTCTGTGCCGTCAGCGCGGACATGATCAGGAATGCGCTGCCGATGTTCGGCATGACGAGGAATACGAATGCGAATACGGTGACGATGGCACCTTGAATCAACAGGACACGGACTGGCATGTCGTTACTGTTCAGTTTTTGAAAGAACGGCGGCAGCGATCCTTCGCGTCCGGTTTCGCAGAGGCCGCGCGGCGGGCCGGCAATCCAACTGCTGACCTGCGCAAAGACGCCGAAGGCCACCATGATGCCGAGAACCGGCACCAGCCAGCGAACGCCGTAGGCATCGAAGAATGTTTCGAACGCCTGCACGATGCCGGCGGTCAGGCTGATGTCACCGGCCGGTACGGCGACCGCGACAGCCAGCGATCCCGCGATGAGGATTGCCAGAATGATGATTGCGGAAACCAGGATGGCACGAGGAAAGTCCTTTGCCGGATTCTTGACATCGCCCGCGTGGGAGGCAGACATCTCCATACCCTGCAATGCGAGTATGACGACAGTGATCATCGCAAGCTGTCCGAAAGTCGTGACAGGAGGCAGAAAGGACTCCGCGTTGACCTCGATGGCCATTGGTTTTCCTTGCGAAACCCACAGGATGCCCATGAAGACAATGACCGCAGCCGGAATGATGGTGCCGACAATTGCGCCGACTGAGCTGATCATGCCGGACACCCCCATGCCGCGGAAGTTGATGAAAGTAAAGATCCAGACGGTGATCAACACGATGGCGATGGTGTACATCTTGCTCTCTGCGAGTTCGGGACTGAACCCGTATGCAAGCGTGGCGGCGCCAAATGCCAGCGTGGATGGAAGAAACACGACATTCGACACCCATTGCAGCCAGACCGAAAGGAACCCCCATCGTTCGCCGAAGGCTTCCTTGACCCAGACATAGACGCCGCCGGTCTTCGGCCAGCCGGTTGCGAGTTCCGCGGACACCAGTGCCGTTGGAATGAAGAACATCAGCGCAGCAATCACAACATAGAGGATCAGACCGAATCCATATTCCGACATGGTCGGGAGATTCTTGAGGCCGATGATTGCCACGACATTGATCATGGCAAGTGGAAAGATGCCAAGCGTCTTCATCGCAGATTTCGGTGCGGCGTCGCTCATGCAGACTCCTCCTTGACGACATATGTGTAGTACTTGATGCTGCCGTCCGGTTGTTGCTCTTCATAACATCCCTGCACCTCGTTCTCGAAGCCGGGGAATTTGGTGTTGTAGTCCTCGAACATCTCGAAGTAGTCGAGTTGCGGCTGGGCGTTGTCATCCCATCGCTCGCCGGGAATGATCACGCCAATGCCGGGTGGGTAGACCAGCGCGAGGGTGGCGGCGATACGCCCCTTGACATCGTCGAGAGAGACATAATCGACATTGTTTGCGATGAGGGCATTCTGCGCATCCTGCGGAGTCATGGCGAGTTCGGGGAAGTGTTTCAACTGAAAGATCTCCCGTTGCAGCCGGCTCGCATCGTGCTTTACGAGCAGCTCGTGCATCGCCTGACAGACATCGCCGATGCATCTGCCCGCGTATGTGTCGGGGAATGATGCAACGACATCGGGAAGGATGTCCTCCATCGGCACATTTTCATCGATCGCCTCCTTGAACGAAATCAATTCCGCAAGCAGGGTTCCGGCCTTGCTTCGCTCGATGCCGGGCGTGATGAGGAACAGGATGAGGTACAGGTCGGTCTTCTCGGGGACGATGCCTTTGGAACGCATGTACGCACCGAGTACGGGTGCGGGAACGCCATACTCCGTGTAGCCGCCGCTCTTTCGATCAATACCGGGTGTGAGAAGAAGCATCTTGCTCGGATCGACCATTGCATAGTCACCGGCAATCTGTGTGTAGCCATGCCAGGAAGCGCCTTCCTTGAACATCCAGCATTGTTGTTCGTTGACGAGCACATCCGTCGGCACATCCTCCCACCGCACATCGACAAGGTCAGGCGTGTGCAGTGAGTCGTTGATTGTCAGCACATCGGGTACGAATGGATCGAAGTACCATTGCTTTCGTGCATCCGGTTCCTGTTCCCGATTCTCTGCGGCGAGATGACGGAGCTTGCGGCGCAGATCAATGGACAGTCGTAGTGATTCGTCCCACAGAAACTCGCCGTTTCGGCCCTTCATCATCTGGGCACCGACATCCAACGACGCGAACATCGGATAGAACGGCGATGTGGACATGTGCATCATGTACACCTCGTTGAATCGCTTGTGATTGATGCGCCGGTGTTGACCGTCGATGTGGCTGTCCTTGACATGCACCTGCGAAGCCTGCGACATGCCCGCGAGTTGTTTGTGGGTGGATTGCGTGACGAAGAGGCCCGGGTCGTCCTCGGTGAGTTCATTCATTCCCATCGCGTATCGGCCGCGGTAGATGGGGTGGAAGTGCATGAACGCGCCCCACGCCTCATCGAAGAAGATGTACTCGCAGAGATGGCCGATCCGCCGGACGACCTCTCGCACATCGTAGATCGTGCCGTCATAGGTGCAGTTCTCAATGATCGCTGCGCGGAATGGCCGTTCTTTCTTCCATGCATCTGGATCCTTAACCAGGGCATTGTCCTTGATGCGTTGACGAAGCGTGTCTTCGTCAAGCGAGTTGATGTCGACCGGTCCAACCATTCCGTAATGATTTCGGTCGTCCGGCAGGTACACCGGAATGCCGCCGTTGATCATCAACGCGGATTGGTGATTCGACTTGTGGTTGTTTCGGTCAAAGAGGACGAGATCGTCCTTGGCGATCAGCGCGCAGTTCACGATCTTGTTGGAGGTCGTCGTGCCATTCAAAACGAAATACGTTCGCTCCGCGCCGAAGATCCTCGCCGCGTCCTGTTCGGCTTCCAGATACTTGCCGGTGTGCCCGAAGATGTCACCGAGATCTGGGACGAAGTTGAAGTCGGCACGCCAGAAAGTTTCGCCGAGGTAATCGAAGAGAACTTTGCCGATCGGACTCTTGAGGTAGAACATCCCGCCGTTGTGTCCCGGCGCAAGCCACATCTCGTTGCCTGCCTCGACATAGTCGATCATGCCGCCGAAGAACGGGGTCTTCAGCCCTTCGATATATTCGTCGTATGCGCGGACCGCGTACTTGGCGATGAACTCGGGCGTGTCCTCATGGGGAATGATCGTTCCGCGGATCCGCTCCAGCACTGTGGAAGGAAGTTCGGTCAGCCGATTCTTCTCGGTCACAAGGAATACGGGCGCCTCAAGGCCGCGGTGTTCGATGAAGTCCATGATCTCCATCGCATCAACAAGCTCGCCGCCCCACTGGAGCAGGAAACAGGCGAGGGTGGCATCGCTCTCAACCTCCAATTTCGCCCCGTCGGTGCTGTGAGCGGTTCGCACCTCGTACCCCCGCTGCTCGATGGCTTCAACAATGCGGCCGATCAATTCGCCGCCAACGGTTGCCTGGCCGATTCCCGCATCGACCACCAAGAACTTGAACTGCCTGCTGTATTCCACCACGCTTCCCTTCTCGCACGACCAGTGCGTTTCCGCCGCATCATAGAGCGTCCTAGGGATCACACCCGGGGTGTGACCCCCGGTGTGGCCCCGGGTGTGTCCCCGGGTGTGTCCCCGGGTGTGTCCCCTGTAGGATGTGGGGATGGAGTGGATCGCGTTGGCGATAGGACTGGGGTTGGGGGCGGGCGGAGGCTGGCTCATTGGCTGGGCGCTGGGTGGAAAAAAGGCGGCAGCCGGCGAAGAAGCAGTCCGGCGTCTGGAGGATCGCGAAAAAGAGCTGGGCGATGACCTATCGGCTGCCCGCGACGGACTTACCGAGGCCGACCGCCGCGCCACCGAACTCGCAGCCACTCTCGAGGCGGAACGCCGCCGCCTTACCGAACAGAAAGAGATGCTGGACGAGTCACAACAACGACTCGCCGAAGTCTTCGCAAAGATCAGCCAAGAATCCCTTCAGCACAACACGGACACATTCCTCAAACTCGCAGGCACCAAATTCAAGCCGTTCGAGGACCTGCTCCGCCAGCAGGGTGAAGCCGTCAAGGTGCTCGAGGAAAAACGATCGAAGGCCTACGGCTCCTTCGAAGAACTCTCTAAACAGATTCTCCAATCAAACCAGACGCTGGGCGAACAAACGGCGAAACTGGAAACAGTGCTCCGCCGCCCGGACCACCGCGGCAAGTGGGGCGAGATCGGACTGAGGAACATCGTCGAAATCGCCGGCATGACCGAACACTGTGACTTCGAAGAACAGCCGGTCGCTGACGGTGACTCATCCCTGCGACCAGACATGATCATCCGCATGCCTGGCGGCGGACGCGTCATTGTCGACTCAAAGGTACCTCTGGAACACTATCTCGAAGCAGCAGGAAGTTCCGGTGACACCAGCGAACAACTTGAACAACACGCCACACAAGTCGAGCGACATGTCACCGCACTGAGCAGCAAGGAATACTGGAAGGCCTTTGACGACACACCCGCATTCGTAGTCATGTTCGTCCGTGTCGAATCGGCATTGGTCGCCGCACTCGATCGCAAACCCGCTCTTCATGAGCGGGCCCTCAAGAACCATGTGCTGCTGACCTCGCCAGTAACTCTGCTCGCCCTTCTTCAGGCCGCTGCCTACGGATGGCGACAGGAGTCCGTCGCCGAGAACGCCAGGGAAATCGCTCGTGTCGGCCAAGAACTCTTCGACCGCCTCGTCGTCTTTCGCGACCACATGGACAAGGCTGGCCGGCGACTCAGTCAGGCAGTCGAGGCTTACAATAGCGCTGTCGGCTCTTTCGGAAGTAGACTGGAGCCTGCCGCTCGCAGACTGAGTGAACTGCAGGCTACGGGCGGCGAAGAACTCTCGTCAATCGAACTGGTAGACACCCAACCTCGGCAACTGGAAGGAAGCAGCGAATGAATATCTCACCAATCGATCCAATCGGCAAGGCGTGGAACCGCATGGTGCTGATTCTCTTCAAGCCCTTCAAGTTCAAGAAGTGGTTGCTGCTGGGGTTCTGTGCATTCCTCGCGCAATGTGGTGAAGGCGGGGGTGGAGGGGGAAACTACAGCAATGGCTGGGGACAGGATTCCAGCGACTCCGGAAACTCTACATGGGACGGCCGGTTTGACGATGTCCGCAACTGGATCGACGAGAATCTGGTGGTGTTCATTGCGTCGGTTGCAACACTCGCCCTGATCTTTCTCGCCATCTGCCTTCTCGTCACATGGATCTCCAGTCGGGGCAAGTTCATGTTCCTCGATGGCATCGTCAAGAACCGCGGCGCGGTGAAAGAACCATGGAGGGAATACAGACGAGAAGGCAATAGCCTGTTCCTCTTCCGCATCCTTCTTGCCCTCATCGGGCTTCTTGGTTTCGGTATCGCCGCCGGTGTCCCGTTTGTCATCGCTCTTCATGACATCCAAACGGGGGTCTTCGACACAGGCGCGATCCTCGCCATCATCACGGCCGCACTGCTCTTCATCCCCTACATTCTCGTGTGTATCGCTGTTTCATTCATGGTAGATGCGTTTGTCGTTCCCACCATGTATCTGCGACGCGTGCGCGCCTTTGAAGGCTGGCGCATCGCCTGGCGAGAACTCGTCCGGCAACACATGGGCGCGGCTCTGCTGCTCTTCTTGATGCTTCTCCTTCTCGGCATTGGTGTCGGCGTAGTGGTGGTTCTCGCGACCTGCCTTACCTGCTGCATCACAGCCATCCCCTATGTTGGAACGGTCTTGCTGCTGCCAATCCCCGTGTTCTTTGCGTCGTATGTGCTGGAATACATCCAGCAATTCGGCGATGACTGGCAGTTCTACGCAGAATAGGAAGCCACACTCATCCGCAGGGTCCCCAGAGCCCTATCACTGCAAGTAGGTCGCCGATCGCAACGACGCCGTCGCCATCGATATCCGCATCTCCACCCGTGTCACCCCACGCCGCGATGACCGCCAGCACATCAGCAACATCCACTGCGCCGTTTGCATTCAAGTCACCGTCGCATCGACACGGACCTCGTTCGCAGAAGTCCACGACCGCACCGCCTTGCACCGACGCCCACCCGTCAAAGCCAAGGAATCCCTCTCTGGCCCCTTGTTCCGGATCCATCGCCAGTTGGATCGCGAACTGAACGCCATCCACATCAACATCAAGTGCGATGCCTCGCGGGTCGGACTCGTCAACCTGCAATACGCTTGCCGCGACATCATCCGTCCGCAGTAGATAAATCGCCGTTGTCTCACCATCCTGCTGCTGATTGGTTACTTTCGCGAAAATGCCCCAGTAGTCGAGTTCCGTCCAGTCCTCCACATGCAGGTCCGGATGCACCGCATCCCAATCCGTCACCTGCCGTCCGGTCTCAAACGCAGCGCCGACCGGCTGCACAACTTTCAGAATGCCCGTCGATCCGTCTTCCAGCGGCAGTGATGCAGTAGTGCCCTGCGCAGTGAACTCGCGATCGAACCACGGCGACGAGAGCGATCTGAAGTAGGTGTGACTTGGCAGCACGCCGTCGGTCACAACCCGGTCGACCACAAGCAACACATCACCTGGAAGCAGCACAAGCGAGCGGAAGAAGCGATCCAGACCGAATGGTTCTTCGCCGCCACCTTCCACGGAAACGATGGATGGATACGCATGCCCCGCCTCACCGCTCGCATACACCACCCCCTGCCCCGCCGCCGCGGCAGCGACCCACGCATTCATCCCAGAATCGACAACATCGTCAGGGGGGCCAAGCCACACCGACCACTCGCCGACCTGGCCGACTTCGTCGAGCCGCCCAAGTTGGTCCAAATACTTCAGGTCCCAGACCATCGCCAGTTCGTCATCGCTGATGCCCCGATCAATTACCGGCGGCGGTCCAAAGGTCATCGTGTTGTTGACCGCCGTGCGCTTCGGCCGTTCGTACAGACTGTCCATGATGAACGACCGCCCACCCGGATAGAACGCGAACGCCCCGGCGTCTGGATTCGCGTGTCCGAAAGACAATTCCGCAGCGAGCGGATCGCCCGTAATCAATTGATCCCATGCCGATCGACCCGGCGGTACACCGCACTTGAAGAATAAGAAGGTCTGGCCCTCATCCCATCCCGCATGCCAAGTCACCAGATCAAGATCATCAAATCGGTGCAGCGTGTTCGCCGGCGGTTCCCAGTCGCCGCCCGCAAGTGTCGGATCGAACCATAGAAACGCCGTTGGCAGCGTCGCGCCCGGCGGCTTGCCCCATGGGAACGACTCGTCCAGTGCAGTAGTCAATGCGGTCGCCAGCGCAGTTGCCTGTCCGTCACCGGTCACGCGATCGAGGAAGTACAGCAGATTCGCCGGGCCATGTCCCCAACTGCCAAGGCCATCGGAAAACCCCGCCACCAAGTCAAGGCCCGGCCGCGCGCCGTGCAGGAAGAAATCCAGATGGTTCTTCATCCACGGATGGCTCTCCATTGACCAACCGCGATGTCGAGAGAGAAGATCGAGCGACTGGAACAGAAAGTTGTCGCCGTAAGTCGCGTACATGACGCCCTCGAAATCAGACCCATCTGAACGCGCCGCGCGGAACTCCATCACGCTCGCCATGTTCGACTCGGCCATGTCGATCCACGCCGCTGCGTCCGGATGATCGCCGTCCAACAGCAGTCCCGACATGAGCAGTGCGTTGTAGTTGATGTAGTTGTGATTCTGAATGAAACTCCCCACCCAGAACGGCGGATCTGCAGAGAGGATTGCCGCCTGCAACTGCTCCGCCTGCATCGCGAGCCGCTGGCGGTATGTCACGACTGCCGGCAGCGCGTCATCCAGAACGTCGCAGGCAAAGGCAAATCCGGCCATGATGTGCGCCGCGTCAAGGTCGACATCGGTTTCGGGCGTCGGTCCCCAAACAGTCCACGCCGACATCGTGTCCATCGCTTCGATCAACCAGTCGCGGCAGGCGGATGACTGCTTTGGGTCCTCCGTCAGCAGCCAGGCCATGGCCATGGGTGGCAGTCGATCGCCCCAAGTCCGCCAGGTACCCTCCTCCGCGTCACCGGTTGGGGGCTGCGATGGTGGCTGCATGTTGTGGGTAAGCACATGATCGGCGTACGCTTCAAGCCGAAGCGCCAGATCCGCGTGTGTCGTTGACGCTTGCAGGCGCAACTGGGGAATGTGTGCCTCGTCAAAGAAGAGTCTGGGATGGCCAGACCCACCCAGCAGGACCATCGCAGTGGTCAATGTGTACACGGCGCCCACCATTGCCTGACCCTAGCACTGTGATTCCCGATGGCAACCAGAAAGTGGTCAATGGGCTTGCAGAGCCGCGCCGATCGCTTCGGCACTCAAATTGAAGTCGCTCGCACTGATATCGGAGAACTCCCGCGACGCGGTCAACGCCGCCTCGATGGCAACGGCAATCATCCCATCAAGTGTCGGATGCAACATGTCGCCCTGCAAAAGGCGCCCCCGACTACCGGCCGGCCACGTGTTCTGGCCAATCGTGATCTGCTCGTCCGCATAGAGCCTCTCCACCAGTGCATGCAACGGCATCACAGCAACCCGCGTCCGTTTCGAAGCCCATGCCCTGATGCGAATATTCATTTCCGAGATGGTCTCCACCGAGGGCACCTGTTCTTCCGAGAGAAGGTAGCCAATCGCCGGGTGCATGTCGGGAATGTCGCCGATGACGATGTACGCATCGAGCCGGTCAAGTTCCGACAGGCCTTTCTCCAACGACTCCATGCGCTCTTGATGAAGATCCTGACCTGATCGATGTCCATACGCGTACCAGAAGAGGAGATCGACACCGATCACCATGGTCGGTCGCTCTGCGATGACAAGAGACATCACATCATGCCCCGCGCGGGAGGGCGAGAGGAAAAACATCGTGTCGCCACCGTACATGACCGGCAGGTGATTGCCGCGAATAGCCGTGTCGACCACTGCCTGCATCGTAGCCGGAGCCCCGAACCCGGCCGTGACGCTCGCCCCCGCCACCGCGACACGATCCAGCGGATGGGCTCTCGGGCCGCAGCCAGAAATCAATACAAGTGCCAGAAGCAGGAATATCCGCCGCACGGGCTAAAGCATACCGCAACAGTTTGCTCGGACTCCTCGTATGGCTATAGTGCAGGCAGGAGTTCCGGGCATACAGAGGAGGAGTAACGATGAAAACTCCGTTCATGACCGCAGTTGCCATGGCAGTAACACTGCCAGCAGCAGCACAGTCCGCACACTGGACATTCAGCGAGTCCACAGGTGGCGGTGATGTCGAGTGGTACAGCAGTACAAGCGTGGAGACGACTGCCGCCCAGTACGACTATTCCTATGACATTACCTACATCGCCGTGGATGTCGTCTTCGTCGGCTCGGTATGGGGTCCGTACGACATTACTGGCGATGTCGATCCCGAGTTCCGCCACGGCGAAGGTCTGGAAGATGGGCCTCTGCCAGTCACGTTGATGGATCAGAGTCTGGAGGGTGATGGTGATGGTGACGGGTCGATCGACATATCGGCACACATGTTCATGGAGATCAACGGCAAGGGCAGAGGTCACATGACTGTCACGGATGTCTGGCTTGGCACGGTCATCGTGGACATGGGCTGGCCGTTCGGCGACCAGGAAGTGCAACTTGATCGCGTGTACATGGACGGGGCAATTGATGTGACGCCAATCACGCCACCATGCACAGAGGATGTCAACGGCGACACCTATGTGGATGTCACCGACCTGCTTGAAGTCATTGCCAACTGGGGCGAGCAAGGTGGCCCGAGCGATGTCACCGGTGACGGCACTGTCAATGTCTCCGATCTGCTTGCGATTGTTGCGGCATGGGGGCCCTGCGCCTGAGCACATAATACCTCGCAAGACCATCTATTACGTTTTGCAATAGTAGCCATGCAGTTTCGTCCGACGGTACATCAACCGCCGAGCGGTTTCGTGCAATGGCCATGTCGTCCGTACAACATCGATGGTGGAATCTCGCGAAGACCCTCCTGTGGTTTCTGGGGGTGGCAATTGTCATCGCACTCATTCTTTTTCCCCTCATCGGGCTACACGCTTTCTGGAATGTGTTGATTCCGGTTGCCCCGGCCGTAGTTGCCCTGACACCGGGCATCTGGCGCAACATCTGTCCACTTGGCATGACGTCCCAAATACCGAGACGATTCGGCTTTTCCCGGCAGATGCGATTGACTGCCGCAGCCCAGGGATGGTTCATACTCGTAGCAGTCGTGTTGTTGTTCGTTCTCATTCCGCCTCGACACACCATGTTTAACACCAGTGGCATCGCCACGGCGATCCTTCTTCTTGCCATCGGCGTGGTCGCCCTCGTCTCGGGCTTCCTCTTTGACGGCAAGAGCGGATGGTGCGCGGGGCTGTGCCCGGTCCATCAGGTGGAGAAACTCTATGGCCAACGACCCACCTGCACAGTTGAGAATGCGCAGTGCTTGGCCTGCAACAGATGCGTGTCCGCATGCCCGGACTCAACACCGGGGGTGAACCCGCACACTGCAGAGTCCACACGGCCGAAACGCGCCGCAGTGTTTGTGTTCATCGGTGCCTTTCCCGGGTTTATATGGGGATGGTTTCAGGTACCCGACTATGAAGCGGCCGAGGGTCTTTCCAATCTCGTGGGAACCTACCTGTTGCCCCTCGCCAGCGCCGGCGCAACCCTGGCGGTATACGCGCTGCTGATCAGTTCCATGCCATTACAGAGGAGGCGGACCATCGATCGGCTCTTCGCCGCAGCAGCAATCTCAACCTATTACTGGTTCCGAATACCCGCATTGATCGGCTTCGGTGCGTTTCCTGGAGATGGCATGCTTCTGGATCTGAGCGGTACCATTCCACCGCAAGTGGTCTGGGTATTCTGCGTCGTCTTGACCATCTTCTGGGTCTGGTGGATTGCCGGCAGACGAAATGGCCTTCGCCCCTGGATGGTACGACCCCCGTTTGAAGACCAATCCTCCTCGCCCGTGCGCCTCCCCGTTTCGACTGGCTGACCTTCCTCACGACCCAATAACCGGGATTCTAGAGGGCGACGGGGTAAGGAACGGCGGTGTTTCATCCTTCCCGCGATCTTTGAGTTGGATGCGGTCGTACAGGGACATATACTTGACGGCGCGGCTCGGGGATACGCGGGCCGCGTCGCTTTCCTGCATCACTGGCTTCTGAAAGGACCACTATCATGCCGAGTCGAAACCGAGGGACAGAGTTTCGTGGATTCACGCTGATCGAGTTGCTCGTGGTGATGTCGATCATTGCGCTTCTGCTCAGCATCCTGGTGCCTTCGCTGGGCCGCGCCCGCCGATCGGCACTGCTCCGCAAGGACGCCCAGCAGATCAAGTCCATTCACCAGGCGTGGATGACCTGGGCAACCGAGAACCACGAACGCTACCCGACACCTGGCTTGGTGAATCGCCTTCCAGATCCGCTCATCGGTACCGATGTGCAGGGTCGCGGCCCGGAGGACAAACTCGCCAACAACACCAGCAACATTCACAGTGTTGCGATCATGCACAACTTTTATTCGCCTGACACCGTCGTATCGAGCACCGAACCGAACGGCAATGTCGGCGCGATGCAGAATTACGACTTCGCGAAGCTCGACATCGCCGGCGATGTCTACTGGGATGATGACTTTGAATGCGATCTGCAGAACGAATGCAATGTTTCGTATGCATCAATGGTGCCTATCGGTGATCGCAAAAAGTCAGAATGGGGTAATTCGGGCAGGTCGGACTACGCGATCCTCTCCAATCGCGGTCCAATGATGGGCGACGCATCAATTACAAATTCACTGACCTTCGAAATACACGGCGGCGGAAAGTCGTGGATCGGAAATGTCTGCTGGCAGGACAACCACATGTCGACCGAGGAGACACTGTTTCCGGAGAACTGTATCTACCGCGACTCGAACGGGCAAACCCCTGATAGTCTCTTCAATGTTGACTGCACAAGCGGGGTTTGCGATTTCTGGGGCGGTGACACTTGGCTCGTTATTGCTAGTGAGCTGACCGGGTCACCGGATCAACCGGTACCCACACTGGAGTGGGACGACGAATGACACTGAGAGGAATCGATCGCTTGAGGAAACTCGGCATAAGGGATCACAGAGGATGACCATAAAAAGAACAACCATAACGCTACTGACCACAGCAACCACTCTTGCCTTCCTTCCTGCAGCGACGCTTGACGCGGCGCCAAGAAAGGTTATTGGTGAGAACTTCACCGCCACTTGGTGCACATACTGCCCCGCCGTTGCGCAAGGCATGATCCTGCTGATGGAGGAGTTCCCAGACACGTTTCTTGGGTTCCAGATCCATGGCGGCGACAATTACGCTACCGCGTGGGGTAACAGCCGCCTGAACTTCTACAATGTGAGCGGTTACCCAACCGTCTGGATGGACGGCGTGCTCTCGCAGGTTGGTTCCTACGGTAGCGGCAGCGCAAACTATAACGCGCTCCGAACGATGTACCTGAATCGCATCGGTGATCCGACCGACGTAACCATGTGCGTCGGCGGTGCTGTTATCGACAGTAATACCTATCAGGTGGACGTGAACGTGGGCATCGAAGCTTCAGGCACACCCAAAACTATGCGGATCCACTGCGTACAACTCTTGGCGGATTACCCGACTGGTAGTCAGTACTATGACTGCTTCATTCAGGCATCAAACTATCAAGACGTGACGCTCTCACCAGGTGGGGAAACTGCCGTCGTTCTCAACTTCGATCTATCTGGTGCAAGCCTTTCGAATACCGAGGATGTCAGCTTCATCGCATGGGCACAGACGCCTAATTCCTCCGGCCCTGCTGAGATTCACCAGGCTGGGCGGCATCCTTACAACGAAGGTGACTGCAGTGCTGACACCTTCAGCGTCGGACCAGGCGGCGATTACTCGACAATCGGTGATGCACTCGCTGCTTCGGGCATCAACGACATCATCGAGGTCGCACCAGGCACTTACATGGAGAACATCGACTTCCAGGGCAAGGCTGTGATGCTTGTCAGCACAGACGGCGCCGAAGCCACCATCATTGACGGTGGCAGCAACGATGTCGTTGTCAACATGTACTCGGGCGAGGGCCCGAGCAGCGTGATCGACGGCTTCACTCTCCAGCACGGCGATAGCATGCTTGGCGGCGGAGTTCGTTCCAACGGTACGCCAACCGTCCGAAACTGCGTCATCCGCGACAACACCGCGACCTTCGGAGGCGGCATCTACCAGCAGGCCAACGGCGGGGTTGGAGTAACCGTCTCCTCGACTATGTTCTGCGGCAACACCCCGACCAACATCCACGGTCCTTATGTGGACGGTGGGAAGAACGAATTCAATGACAGTTGCGGCACGGATCCGTGTGCAACCGATGTCACCGGCGACAGCATGACCGATGTCAGCGACCTGCTGGCCATCATCGCCGCATGGGGCCAGTGCAAGGCCTGTGACGAGGATGTGACCGATGATGGCTTGGTGAATGTCAGCGACCTGCTGGCAATTATCGCCGCATGGGGCCCCTGCCCGTAACGCAACTCTCCAGCCCTTTCAGATTCGCGGCCTCCTGCCAGTGGTATGATCCCACTGGCAGGAGGCTGTCTCATGAGAACACTTGTATTGTCCATCTTCGTCCCCGCGGTTCTGCTGGCAGGCTGTAGTTCTGGTGGCAATGCCGATCAAACCATGCGAGCAAACCGCGTGGTGCTGCAGGCAGATGCATCGCAAGTTAAGAAGGTAAACATCAGCGATCTGCATGCGGCCTATCTGAACGAATCCTCCAATGAATCGTGGACAGGCGCCGTCGTGGAAGTTACCGGCAAAGTGATCGCATTCTCGCTGTCCGCAAAGGGGCTCTATACCGTCACGCTGAATGATGGCAGTAATGATGCAATCTGCATCTTCGATGCATCCCTCGCATCCGCGATCGGCGACGGTCGCCCGGTACGCGCGGGCGCGACTCTGACCGTGCAGGGACAATGTGGCGAGGCGGGCATGTTTTCATCAAGCCCGTTCCGGCTCGACGGGTGCAGGCTGGTCAACTGATCTCGTCACGGAATACAGCCATGCCAACCCGCATTCAACGGACAATGGCGATCTCGCTGGCCGCCCTGATCCTGTTCATCCCCGCAAACACGTTGCCGATTCTTCGCGTCACCGCCATGGGCCATGAGACAAGCGACACGATCTGGCAGGGTGTTGTCTCGCTCTGGGACGGAGGAACCCGCAGTGTTGCAGTGCTTGTCCTTCTTTGCAGCATCGTCATTCCGCTGGGGAAACTCATCGGCCTCTTCTATCTCTGCGGGACATGGCGGACCAAGGCTGGCGGGAGACTCCTCCGCACCATTGAGATCATCGGTCGCTGGTCGATGTTGGATGTCTTTCTCGTATCAATTCTCGTTGCACTTGTGAAACTTGGCGACATCGCCCGCGTCACTCCCGGACCGGGGCTGCTGGCATTCGCTGCCGTAGTAGTGCTGACGATGATCGCCTCGGCGACTTTGGATCTGGATGCACTTCGTGCCGGCAAGGAGCCTTCGCGTGCGGGATGACCGGACTTCGATCTCGGTCGCATGGATCATGCCCGTCATTGCGGTCCTCGTCGCGGCCGTCCTGTTTCTGCAATGGATGAGCGATCGCGGCCCGCGTATCGAGATCGCCTTTTCAGATGCCAGCGGCCTGGAGGTCAATGCGCCGATCATGTATCGCGGCGTGTCGGCCGGGCGAGTTGTCGATACTCGCATCGATGACGACCTCTCCCGGGTCATCGTCACAGTACGACTTCATTCGTCGGCAGCCGATCTGGCAAGCGAGGACTCCCGGTGGTGGGTTGTCAGGCCGCGGGTCACGCTGTCAGGCGTGTCCGGGCTTGAGACGATCATGGGCCCGCGATACCTCGCTGTGCAGCCGGGGAGTGGTGAACCTGCCGCTTTCTTCGAGGGCCTCACCAGCCCGCCTCCCCTGTCTCCCGATACACCGGGACGATCGTTTCTGTTGATGGCCGAGGATGCCGGTTCAATCGAGAGCGGCGCGCCGGTGTTCTTTCGAGGGATCCGCGTGGGATCTGTTGCGGAAGTACATCTGTCGAGCGAGGCGAATGTCGTGCAAGTGCGTATCTTTATTCCCGAACCATTTGATCGCCTGATCCGCACCAACTCGCGGTTCTGGGCGGCGGGCGGGTTCTCCATGAACCTCGGTTTCACTGGACTGCGATTCCAGACAGACCCGCTTTCTTCGCTGCTTCGCGGCGGCGTCTCATTTGCCACACCCGATCGGCCAGCCGATCAAGCACCCGACGGATTTGCATTTCCGCTTGCGGATAAAGTTGATGAAGATTGGCTCGAGTGGTCGCCACGCATCGACCTTGAGGATGACGGCACATGACCGATGCGATTGATGCAACTTTCTCCGTCAGTTGGACGCACCGTTTGAGATTCACACACGGTGTCTTTTCCGGCGGAGGCCCGTTGGACGAGATCATTGCTGCCGAATCGCCGCCGCGTGTACTCGGCGTCATCGATGACGGCCTTGCTGGCGAGAACCCTGCATTCGCAGAGAATATGTGCGCATGGTCCAAGCGAATGGGACAGTCACATGCCCCGGAGCCGTTGCTGGTTCCAGGTGGAGAGGCGACGAAGAATAGCGGCAAGACCGTGCGTGCCGTGCTGCATGCGATCGAGGAGCACGGTATCTGCAGACGTTCCTGCGTACTTGTAGCCGGTGGCGGCGCAGTGTTGGATGCTGTGGGCTATGCCGCGTCCATTGCCCATCGCGGCGTTCGCCTCGTGCGACTTCCAAGTACGACGCTTGCGCAGTGCGATTCCGGCGTGGGTGTCAAGAACGGAATCAATCTCTTTGGAAAGAAGAACTTCACCGGCGTATTTGATCCGCCGCTTGCAGTGATCAACGACTTCGACCTGTTGAAGTCGCTGGATGATCGGCACTGGCGCAGCGGGCTCAGCGAGGCCGTCAAGGTTGCGGTCATCAAGGACAGTGTTCTCTTCAACGACATCGAGTCCTCGTCGGACCGGCTTGTCGATCGCGATCAGACTGTGATGGAGGATGTCGTTCGTCGATCGGCAATGCTGCACTTCAGACACATCACCGACGGGGGTGATCCGTTCGAACTGCTGGCTGCCCGTCCCCTGGACTTCGGTCACTGGTCGGCGCACAAGTTGGAACAGATGACGGGAAACGAGTTGACCCACGGCGAGGCCGTATCGGTTGGCCTCGCCCTTGATCTCGTATGCGCGGAACTGCTCGGAATCCTGGACGCAACGATCGTTGAACGGATTCTCGGTGTCTTGCAGCGACTCCGGCTGCCAATCGCACACCCCGCCCTCTCTGACACCTCGCAATTGTTGGAGGGGATTGAGGAGTTTCGAGAGCATCTCGGCGGGCGGCTGACCCTGCTCATGCTGAGCGGGATCGGCAGTTCGTGCGAGATCCACGCCCTGGACGGCGACATCGTTGCCCGAGCCGCCGATCGCCTCCTGTAGAATCGGGGGCATGTCGAACTCCCCGGTTATCGATCGGTACTTTCTTGAGCACCGCGCGAAAGTGTTGGATGTGGCGGCGTTTCTTGACCGCATCGATCGCGCGGGTGAAGATGCCGGCGACTTCAGGCTGGCGGCACTCAGACAGTGCATCGAAGTGCTTCTCGAAGATGAGCCCGGGCGCGCAGAGCGCGTGCTTCGTGTTCTGAGCGATCCATCCAGCGAACCAATTGAGCGGGCTGGCACGAAAGGCGCCACCGGCGCGTGCCCGCCGGAGGATTGATGCCCTACATCGACCCGCACATCCACATGGTCTCGCGGACGACAGATGACTATGAACGCATGGCGTTGGCTGGTTGCGTCGCCATTACCGAGCCAGCGTTCTGGGCAGGATTTGATCGCAGCAGCGTGCAGGGCTTCCATGATTACTTCAGGCAGTTGACCGAGTTCGAGCCAACCCGCGCGCGCCAGTACGGCATCCAACATCACTGCTGGCTCTGCATCAACCCAAAGGAAGCTGAGGACCCGGCCTTTGCCCGTGAAGTCATCGACATCATTCCTTCGTTTCTTGATTGCGACACCGTACTGGGCATCGGCGAGATCGGGCTGAACAAGAACAGTCGTAACGAACTGTTGATTCTGGAGGAACAACTCGCGCTTGCCGAGCGGCTCGACCAACTTGTTCTCGTGCATACACCGCATCTCGAAGACAAGCTCAAGGGCACCATGCTGATCATGGACGCCATTGGGAATACCAACCTCGACCCCGCTCGGGTACTGATCGACCACGTGGAAGAGCACACTGTCGCGGCGGTTCTCGACCGCGGTTTCTGGGCGGGCATGACGCTCTATCCCGATTCGAAGTGCACGCCGCAGCGGGCGGCCGACATTGTCGAGATCTACGGGACCGATCGCCTCTGGATCAACTCCGCCGGCGATTGGGGACCGAGCGATCCGCTGGCCGTTCCGAAATGCCGTGTCGAAATGGCGGCAAGAGGACACGAAGCCGAGGTCATCGACACCATTTCATTCGGCAATCCATTGAAGTTCCTTTCACAGAGCGGCCGCTTCTCGATCGGTTGAGCCATGCTCGGCTACTGCACCAATGTCCACGCCGGCGGCGATTTCGCGGCGACAATGAAGGCGCTTGAAACCCATGCGGTTTCCGTCCGTGACTTGCACGCACCCGACGAGGTTCTACCCATCGGACTTTGGCTCTCGGAGGCGGCCTCCCGCGAAGTAGATGCTCCTGCACTGGTTGATCGCCTTGCATCGCTGCATCTGCAAGTGTTCACGATGAACGGGTTTCCTTACGGTGATTTCCATCAGAAGCAAGTGGGACGCGATGTGTATGCACCCGACTGGCGCAGAGAGGAACGGCTTGACTACACCCTCCGCCTCGCCGGCATTCTGGCGCAACTGATGCCTGGAACATCCGCGGGCATTTCGACGCTACCGTTGGGATGGGGCGAGGGATGGTCAGATGACGAAGCAGCAGCAAGCATGCTTCGCCGATGCGTGCAGGGGCTTGTCGATCTCGAGGACCGAACCGGCCGTTGTGTTCATCTGGATATCGAGCCAGAACCGGGTTGCAGGATTCAATGCGGAAGCGATCTCGCCGCATTCGTGCTGCGGTGGTTTGATGACGACACCAGTCGCAGGTACATCCGCGTGTGCCATGACACGGCACATGCCGCCGTCATGCGGGAGCCGGCGGAGTCGGCTATCGCGGCGTACGCGTCGGCCGGGCTGCGGATCGGCAAGGTGCAGGTGTCCGCTGCCGTTGCTGCTGACTTCGGCGGCAAGGATCATGATGCGTGGAGTGCCATGCAGACCTTGAACGAGGGCCGGTATCTGCATCAAACAACAGTCGATGATGGCGATCGCGT
This sequence comes from uncultured Isosphaeraceae bacterium, assembly GCA_964546085.1. Taxonomy (GTDB): domain Bacteria; phylum Planctomycetota; class Phycisphaerae; order Phycisphaerales; family SM1A02; genus CAZJKE01. The sequence goes on along the minus strand of CAZJIB010000015.1, from coordinate 8,927 downwards.
ATCGTTCTTCGCCGACCTTCCTGCTGCGCTGGCTGAAGGTCCTCGCGGGAACTGGCGGGTGCATTTCCATGTGCCGGTCAACAGCGAACGCTTTGGGCCGCTCGGCACAACGCAGAGCGACTTGATTGAGTCCATTCCCCTGCTCGCCGAAGCAGGGGCGCGTGACTGGGAAGTCGAGACCTATACATGGGATGTCGTTCCAGATTCGATGCGGTGCAAGAGTCTGCCGCAGTCAATCGCCCGCGAACTGGACTGGACAGCGTCGCAACTGCGGAAGGTCGCGATCCATGAGTGAAGCCCGCGACTGGCTGCAGATCCTGCGGTGTTCCAACATCGGCACCATCATCAGCAATGTGTTGGTCGGGTCGGCACTGGCAGGTGTTGCCTATCACGATCGGTGGGGCAGCGAACTGGTTGCACCGAGAAGGCAGACCGCAGGTGTGCTCTTCCTTGCCATGATCGTTCTGGCTGCGTTCTACCTCGGCGGCATGGTGCTGAACGACGCAGCAGACGCCGATCGGGACTGCGCAAATCGACCTGAGCGGCCGATTCCCCGAGGGGAGATCGACAGGCGCACTGCGTGGTGGACCGGGTTTGCATTTGTCGCTGCTGGCGGTGCGCTCGCGGCAACCAGTGGTATGACGGCCGCTCTGATTGGAATTGCGATGGCCGTGGCGGTCATCGCCTATACGCTCCTTCATCAGTACGCCGTTGCCGGAGTGGTGCTGATGGCGACCTGCCGCGGTTTGGTGTATCTCCTCGCGGCGGCCATCATGTTCTCGGAAATCGCATGGACAGAAGCACTGATGCTTGCCGGAGGTCTTGCTTTCTATGCCGCCATCGTCACGGTCGTTGCGAAACACGAGGCATCAGATCAATCCTCCATGCGGTTCCTGCCCGCAGCAACCTTGCTTGCGGCGGCCATTCCGGCTGCTGCGCTGACACCGTCAACGGCGGTCCCGTGGGTCGTCGCCACCCTGCTCCTGTTCACTCTCTGGATCGGCTTCGTGCTATATCAACGCACGACGCGACCTGCCGATGTCGGCGATGCGGTCAATGATCTTCTTGCAGGATTCTGCCTTCTGGATGTCGTCTATCTTGTTGCGCTGGATGAGCCCGCACTTGCCGTCGTCGCCGCGATATGCTTCGTACTGACGGTCGCGGCGCATCGCCGCCTCTCGGGAACCTGACATGGCACGCCGCATCGCCGTACTCAATGTCGTCGGACTGTCGCCCGACATGATCGGACCGCACACGCCACATCTTGCGGCGCTTGCGGACCGCGGTCACATGGCCCCGCTCGAGGCGCCACTCCCTGCGGTGACTTGTTCTGTCCAATCGTCGATGCTTACCGGTCTGCCCGTACGCGATCATGGCGTCGTGGCGAACGGGTGGTTCGAGCGCGAACTTGACGAGATTCGTTTCTGGAAACAGGCCAATACCATTGTTCAAGGTGAGAAAGTGTGGGATGCCGCAAAGCGCATCGATCCATCGGCGACGACCGCATCGATGTTCTGGTGGTTCAACATGGACTCGACGGCGGATGTCGCGGTGACGCCGCGGCCGCAATACCTTTCCGACGGTCGCAAACTGCCCGACATTTGGACGAATCCCCCGCAACTGCGGCAATCTCTTCAAGATGAATTCGGCACATTCCCCCTGTTCAACTTCTGGGGCCCCGCTGCCGACATCACTTCGAGCCGCTGGATCGCCAAGGCGAGCATGCGAGTGGAGCAGTTGTATTCGCCCACTATTCTGCTTGTCTACCTTCCGCACTTGGATTATCCATTGCAGCGAGTGGGGCCGAACCATGAGTCGATTCCCAAGGAACTCAGGGCCATCGATGGAGTCGTAGGCCAATTGACTGCCCACTGTTCCAAACGCGGCATGGAGGTGTTGATCCTCAGCGAGTACGCAATCGATGCTGTGAGTGATGCGGTGCGGATCAATCTCGCGCTTCGCAATGCGGGGATGCTTGCCGTTCGAAGCGAGGAAGGTGGTGAACATCTTGACACGTCGGAAAGCCGCGCATTCGCGGTCGCCGACCATCAGATTGCGCATGTGTATGTGCGGGACCACGGCGATGTAGGGGCGGTTGCGGCAGTGCTGGAGGAAACGCCCGGCATTGATCTCGTACTGCAGGGTGATGACCTGCATGAACATGGACTCGACACCGGCCGGTCCGGCGACATCGTCGCGGTTGCATCTGCCGATCGATGGTTCTGTCACGACTGGTGGCGCACGCCTGATGCCGCGCCGGACTATCAGCGGACCGTCGACATTCACAAGAAGCCTGGGTACGACCCGCGGGAACTTCTGCTCGCTCGCGGTTGGCGAGGTAGTCGCGTGCGAATTGCGGCGAAGCTCTTGGCTCGCAGCATCGGCATCAACACTCCGCTTGACGTCATTTCGATGGATCCGAGCCGCGTCCGCGGTTCACACGGGCGAACACCGGCGATGGGGGCGGCATCACCGATCATCATCGCGCCGCCGTGCATCGACGACCTGCCCGCCGTGATTCCGGCAACCGGAGTTCAGGAGATCATCCTGCGTGTATTGGAGAGTTAGTTGCCGGTCTCGTTCATGTTGGTCATCAACAGAACGAGGTCCATCATGTCAACAGCGCCGTCGCTGTTGATGTCGCCGGCGACCGGCTGCGGGCAATCCAGCAGGGATTGATCGTCACAGTCCGAGCCTGACCCGAGCCAAAGTCCGCCGGCCTTCGTGCAGGCCGACTCTTCGACGATCAGGCATCCGCCGCCGATGCAGCAACCGCCGGTTGGGCGACCGCGGGCGAGCATGTAGACGCCAGATCCGGCAATGTTGTCGTAGACCGTGACGAAGCGGCAGTCGCTGTCGACGGATGTTGCACTGCGGTATCCGCGATACATGGCATTTCCGCTGAGCATTGCGACATTCTCGTTGAACGAACATCGCACGACCTCGCCGTTGCTGTCGTAGTCGTAGATTGCACCGCCGTTGAAACGGGCGTTGTTCTTGGAGAATGTGCAGTCGACGACGCGTGCGTCGGAGGCGTAGTTGTACATGCCACCACCGCCGTGCCGGGCGATATTCCCACGAATTTCAGTGTTGTGTGTTTCCGGCGCGCCGTTGGTGTTGAAGATACCACCACCACGCTCGGCTTCGTTTGCCTGCACCTTGCAATTTCGGATGACCGTGTTGGCACGCCGCCCGTTGTAGATGCCGCCACCGTGGTAGGTCGCTGTGTTTTCGACAAATGTGCAGTTGACGATGGTCGGGCTGGAGTTGATGCAGGTGAGGCCGCCGCCGACGGTTTCCTCGGGGCTGTAGAGCCCGCCGTAGCCGGTACCGCCGGTCACCGTGAAGCCGTCGATTCGGGTGCTTGGGCCTTCGCCGCTGATGCACTTGAGAACGCTGTCCGGGTTGCCGCTGCCGTCGATGACGGTGACGGCGGGCCCTTTTTCGCTGCGGACGGTGATGGACTTGCCCTTGAGGTCGACGGATTCCTTGTAGCGGCCTGGAGCGACGATGATTTCGTCATCGCCCTGTGCCACATCGATGGCGTCCTGAATGGTGGGTTCCTCTGCCGGAACATGGATTTCCCCAGCCCATGCGGCTGCGGACAGGCACGCTGCTACGAGGCAGGTCGCCATGGGAATTCCCAGACTGTTGATTCGGGTTGTCATACTCGTATCCGGCCTATTGGTGCCAGCCCACCAAGGCGAGCATTGCATCTTACCACGATTCGTGGCGCCCCAAAGGCGCAAGTCCTCCTCCTGCCGTCATTTCCGCCCCTACGCACTGTCACACTAGGTGGTTCGCCTCGGTCAACAGGTTCCTATCGGTTTTCCTACGGTCTGTGACGAGCGTTTCTTTCGTTATTGGACGGAGGGTGGCTCCGAGAGGGGAAGGAAGAGAACCACGAATATGGCAGTCACAAGTAGGATGGGGGCATGCAGACACTGACAACGATGCCGTTGGAGGAGACGATTACCGCTCTGGGGGGTGGGCAACGGGCTCAGGGGGGTGTGCGGCGGGTGGCGGAGCGGTGGAAGGAGGATGTCGACGGCGACGGTGAGGTATTCAGGACCTTCTGCGAGACGTACTTCGTCACCGAAGAGAATGACCGCCGCAGGCTGCTCGATCGGTTCGAAACCGCACTGACAGTCCTTCAGGGCCACCTGTACGAGATTGGACGCCACCTCCGCCGCTGGACAGACCTCCGGGGCGACGACATGCCCGGTGTCGATGACCTCTTGGCCAAATTCGACCCCTGCCCCGATCTCTCCGATCAGTTGTACCGGCAACACTTGGCCTTTGTCGCCCTGCTCAACTTCGATCGCCCGGAACTTGCCACGATGATCACCGAGGGCGGCGACTGGTCATCCGATCAGTGGGCCGAAGTCCGCGCCGCCCGCGCATTCGGCCCCCGGATTCCGGCGGAAATCAACGAACTCTCGCGGGAGATCGAACACGCCGCCGACATGTTTGTCAGCGAGTTCCACGTCCCGGTCGAACACATGATCGACGAGGAAGGTGACACCTGGTTCGAAAAAGACCGCAAGCTCATCGCCCACTGGATCATCCGCGAAGAAATCAAGGCCGGGTACTCCGCTGAAAACGGACTCCGTAAACAGCGCGCCGTTGCATGGGTCATGGCTCGCCATATCGACGGGACAATTCCCACGGCGATCATGGACGGTTCGGCCGACGGTCCGTGGGACCCGCGTGCAAACACCATTGATGGCAGTGATCCCGGCGAAATCGTCGGGCCGCAGCGGTACGAGCACATCCTTGAACACAAGCGAGTCGCCGACGAACTGGATCCGCTCTATCCGGAACATCCCACGGCGATCGACCGCAAATTCGGCCTGGAACGAGAGATCCCGGAAGACGATGTCGAGTCGCTCATGCTTGAACTTCTCGCCGCGCCAGTCCGCGGTGACATCGCGCAGTGGCTCGCGGAACGATTGGGCCGCCCACTGGAATCTCACGACATCTATCTGGAAGATGTCGGCGACGACGGTGACGCCGACGAACTCGACAAACGCGTAACCGCAATGTTCCCCGACGAGGAGTCGTTCCAGCAACAGCTCCCCACCCTGCTCCGCGGACTCGGCTTTAGCGATGCCGACGCCGACTTTCTCGGGGAGCGCATCCGCGTCGAGATCGCCCGTGGCGCCGGCCACGCCATGCGCCCGGGCATCCCCGAGTACTCGGCGTGGCTCCGCACAAACCGTCTGGCCGACCGGCTCGGCTGGGACGGGTTCGACACGGCGATGCATGAACTCGGCCACAACCTCGAACAACTCATCTCCACACACTTCGTCCCAAGACCGCTGCTTCGCAATGTTCCAAACACCGCCTGCACCGAAGCGTTCGCGTTTCTCTACCAATCCAAGGGGAAGCGAGTGATCGGCTTGGCCGACGATGCTGACGAAGCACGGGACTTCGCTACAAGCACCATCGAGACAATGCTCGCCGCGTGCCAGATTGCCGGTCCGTCGCTGGTCGAACTCTACACCTGGCGGTGGATCTATGACCACCCCGATGCAACGCCCGAGCAACTTCGCGACCGCACCATTGAAATTGCCGACAATGTGTGGGCCAACCACTACGCCAAGTACTACGGCGATGATCCCTATCACATCCTCGCCGCCTATCAACACATGGTTGGGTACCCGCTGTATCTCGCCGACTACACGCTCGGCCACATCATCAGCCACCAGATTCGCTCGCACATGCGCGGCAAGGACCTCGCCGCCGAAACGCGTCGCATCTGTTCGATCGGACGGCTCACGCCCGATCTCTGGATGAAGCGGGCCGTGGGCAGCGGCATCAGCGCCGCATCGCTTGCAAACGACGCCGCCGACATGCTCCCCCTGATCCGGGGGTAGTCAATCCCACTGCAGAATGGGGCCGAAGTCGTCCATCGTCTTCGTGACGCCGAGGATGGCGTCATCGCCGGACCGCTCATCCTCGATGAGAAACAGGTTGTCGTCGCGCACGCCGTCACGGCGGCGCCATTGCGATGGCATCATCGCCCCTTCGATCCACTTGATCGATCCGTCCGCAAAGCACACCCATCCTCGCCAGACTCCGTCCTGGTCCACCGTGAAGGATGCTGCCGTTTCGTCACCGTCAACTGGGCCGCGACTACCGACAATCGGGAACGCCCCTCCGGCACCCGGCCGCCACCAACGATCCTGCCGCGCACCCCAGATCGGCATGTGCGCATAGGACACATTCGACAGTTCATTGAGATCGGTGGAAAACGCGTCGTCCCAGTACACCCGGTTTCGCGGGTCGTATGCCGAATAGTCATAGCCTTCCATCTGTTCGACCCACCCCTGATCACCCGGCGCAATCAACTGTTCCGGATTCACCAATCGTTGCATGATCATCGCCGACCAGAAACTCGTGGACGTGTTTTCCGAGACATCGTCAGAGCCGGTCATCTCGCTCGGCACAAGGAACGACTCCCTGCCGGACATCGCGTCAATGGTCATCGCCTTCACGATCGTTTGGATCTGGATCTGGTCCTGATAGCCCCACGCCGATCCCGGCGTTGCCGCTCCGTCGCCGGTGACGGACGATCGCATCGTCGGCAGCATGATCGCCAACAGCACTGCGATACACGCAAGTGTCACGAGCATGCCGATCTGAGAGAGTCCGCGTTCTTGCATGCCGCTGATCTTCCCATGGACACCCCGGTGCGTCTAGCAGGCGTATGATCCCAGCATGACTACCTTCCTTTTCATGACTGCGGTCGTTCTTGGTGCCCTGTTGCTGGCTGCGGCGGTGCTGCACCTCATTCCACGCTTGGGCTCGGGTGGCAGGGTTTGCAGCGATTGGCTCTCGCGGGCGCCGGGGCTCGATGTGCTGGTGACATACTTCACCGCGGCGCCGCTGATCGTCGGCCCGATTGTCGCGGGATGGATCGGCCTTGCCGCCGCCGTGTGCGGGCAGGTGTTGGCCGTCGTGATCTGGACGGCCTTGCACGGTCTGGCGCATCCTGCCGCTCGCAAGGGTCCGCGAGTTCTGAAAGTCCTCAACGAGGTCGTCGGTCCACTTCACCACTACGCCGCGGTGTGGGTAACGGCGCTTGTGGTTCCGGTGTTCTGGGTCGTGCGTATGGCGGAAATCATCATCTATCCCCTGCTCGTGTTGTTCGTGCGGTTTCCCAGGTACAGGCAGGATGAGTGGGTGCGCGTGTCGCGGCACAAGTTCAAGAACCTCGTCGGCCACGATCTGATCTGGTGTCTGTATTGCGATTGGATGACCGGTGTCTGGTCGCTCGGTTCGGAGATGTTGCGGAATGTCGAATCGTTCTGGTGCCCGATCCGATTTGACAACGAGAAGAAGTGTGAGAACTGCCACCACGATTTCCCTGATGTTTTCAATGGATGGGTTGCATCAGATGGGAGCATGTCCGATGTCGATTCGGTGTTGCGAAAGCACTACGGCGAATCGACGATCAACAGTTGGTACGGGCATCCCGCTCGGCTCACGGTGGATGGAAAGCCGGCCGAAGAAGTCGCAGACTGAGGAACCACTTTGCGTGCGGAAGACGCCCTAGGGCACTGACCTTTCCCCCTAAATCCAGTCCAGCCCGAGTGATAGTCTCGGGCTGGACTGGATTTAGGGGGAAAGGTCAATTGAATCGGCGATGGAGACTCATATCCCAACGCGGATATGGTCTGTAACATCGGTTCATGCAGACCTATAGATTCAAATGTGGGTAGTTCTGGGAACTCAGTTGACATGGGTAGGCTCTACCAAGAGGCGAACATTGCATTGTATGTCAATACTGGCTCTCTACTCAAAAACGCCCCGGGCACGACTCGAACGCGCGACCTGCGGTTTAGAAGACCGCTGCTCTATCCAGCTGAGCTACCGGGGCTTCATTGGATTGTATGATCACGCCCCCCGCCATGTCTCACCCAAACTCAGACACTGATACTCCCAATGACGCCTTGGACGAGCTTCTGCGCGGCAACGCCCGATTTGTCGAGGGCCGCACGGAGGCGGAAAGCACCCTCATCGACCGCGATGCGATGGCTGCCGATCAGACGCCACATGCGGCAATCCTGCGATGCGCGGACTCCCGCGTCGCTCCAGAAATCGTCTTCGATCAATCCCTCGGATCGCTCTTTGTGTGCGGCATCGCAGGGAATGCTGCGACGGATGAAGTCATCGGCAGCCTCGATTACGCGGTGCAGGTCCTGGGTTGCAAAGCGATCGTTGTCATGGGACACACATCCTGCGGTGCCATTGCCGCGGCGATGGCAGACGAATCGGCACAGGGGCACATCGCGACGCTGCTGGATCACATCGTTATAGACGGTGACGATGACGCTACCCGCGCGGCACACAACGCGGTCCACCAGGCCTCGGAAATCGCCCGCCGCTCCAGTCCCATTGCTGCAGCGGTATCACGCGGCGAACTCTGTGTTGCCGCTGGTGTGTTCGATATCGCAAGCGGCCGCTTCGCGTTCACGAGCCGTAGCGTGCAACCCGATGGCGGGGGTTATGATGCGCTTCGGGCCGGTAGCTCAGCGGTCAGAGCAGACGACTCATAATCGTTTGGTCCCCGGTTCGAATCCGGGCCGGCCCACTGTTCAGTGACCCCCTGTAGGTGCAGGGGGTTGCATCGTTCTGCAGCAACACTACTTGTGCCTTTGTCATCAGAAGCGTCTGCATCCCGAATCAGGTCGGTGCAGCCCGGTACTGTTGCGCATTCTGTTGCGCTTCGCATGTGATCATCCGTCACCTGAAGGTAGTGCGCGTGCTGAGCATCTTCTTGCAATTGCCTTAGGTGCCGAAGCACCGGATCGTGATCCGTGGCGGGGTGCTTCATGTCCCTCACTCCTCACTCGCATCTTCTTCCGGCAACATTTCCCGGTACTTCTTCGCTTCCTCGGGTTTGCCCCAGGCATCGTAGA
>CAZJIB010000014.1:53422-53733 GCA_964546085.1 uncultured Isosphaeraceae bacterium | reverse complement strand
AACACACCTGGTTTTGATCCAGGCATTCCAAGTTCAAGTCTTGGCGGGCCAGTTCAATAGTACAGAGATATGCAGTCCGACAGCGATCGACAGAGGCCACTGGCCGCCGTGATTCTTGCAGCAGGCAAGGGAACCCGCATGACGGGCGACCTTCCAAAGGTATTGCATGCCGTCGCGGGTAAGCCCATGGTGGCTTGGGTCATCGACGCTGTCCGCAAAGCCGGGGCCGATCGCGTCATCCTCGTCATCGGTCACGGCGCGGAAGAAGTTCGCAACAGGATCACGGGTGTGGAGTTCGTGACGCAAGAGCC
>CAZJIB010000014.1:37734-53412 GCA_964546085.1 uncultured Isosphaeraceae bacterium | reverse complement strand
ACCGGACACGCCGCGATCTGTTGCAACCAGGCCCTCGAAGACTTCAACGGCGACGTACTGATCCTCGGCGGCGACGGTCCACTGCTGCGAGCAGCAACCATCAATGCCATGATGAACCGCCACAAGGAGACCGACGCGGCGGCCACGCTCGCCACAAGTACCATTCCCGACCCCACCGGATATGGACGAATCGTTCGCGACGGCAACGGCCAATTCGCCGCGATCGTCGAGCACCGAAACGCCACGCCCGAGCAGCTGGAGATCCACGAGATCTACCCAAGCTACGCCGTCTTCGACAAGACCCTGCTGTTCAATGAACTTGACGCCCTTGCGCCAAACGCACTCAGCGGCGAGTACTACCTGACCGAGATTCCCGCCATGCTGCGAGAAGATGGTCATCGAGTCGAAGTGGTCGACGCCGTCCCACCCGAGGATGTTCTATCCATCAATACGCCCGAACAACTTGCCGAAGTTGAGTCCATCCTGATGGATCGGCTCGGCGCAGTGAAGGAGGCGCAATGAGCAGCGACGATCATCAGAAGTTGAAGGTATTCGCAGCAACCGAAGGTCGCGACCTTGCCACCGCAATGTGCGACCACCTCGAATTACCTCTTGCTGCAGGCAACTCCGAGCAATTCCCGGATGGAGAGACCCTCGTCAAGATTGATGAGGACGTCCGGGGCCGCGACTGCTTCGTCGTCCAACCGACCTGCATGCCTGTCAATGACTCGCTCATGGAACTCCTGATTTGGATCGATACGCTGCGGCGTGCGTCCGCCGGTCGCATCACACCGGTCATTCCCTACTTCGGCTACGCACGGCAGGATCGCAAGGACGAGGGTCGAGTTCCGATCACCGCGAAACTGGTTGCCAACCTCATTACGGCGGCCGGCGCAAACCGCGTTCTCTGCATGGATCTCCACGCTGCCCAGATTCAGGGGTTCTTCGACATCCCCGTCGATCACCTCACGGCCACCAAGGTTTTCTGCGACCACTTCGCCGAGCAGGATGACATGCACGGCGACAACCTTGTCATCGTGTCTCCCGATGTTGGCAACGTCAAGGTCGCCAACATGTATGCCGGCCTCCTGGACGCAAAACTCGCCATTGTCGACAAACGCCGCGAGAGTGGGAGCGAGGTTGTCTCCAAGCGACTCATCGGTAACGTCGAAGGCAAGACAGTCCTGATGGTCGACGACATGATCTCGACCGCCGGCACAATCTGCGAGGCTGCGAAACTCGTCGCGGACCAAGGCGCACACGATATCGTTGCAGCAGCGACACACGGCGTCTTCGTCGGTCCTGCAGTTGACCGCATCAACAACTCGCCGATCTCAAAGGTCGTTGTAACAAACACGATTCCACCGGAAAACCGCCTCGACGGCCTCGGCGACTCGGTCGAAGTCCTCAATGTGGCCCGCCTCATCGGCGAGGCCGTACATCGCATTCATCATCACATGTCCATCTCGGCGCTCTTCCGGCACGGAGAAGGACCAAAGAAGTAACAGTTTCACCTTGATTGTGAGGTTCCACCCATGAGTCACGACACTCCAACCATCGTCGCCCAGCCCCGAACTCAGCTCGGCACCATCTATGCCAAACGGCTGCGAAGGGATGGCAGACTGCCAGCGGTCATTTACGGCCGCGAGGCTGAGCCAGCACATGTCAGCGTTGACGAGAAGGAAGTCACCCAATACCTTCGGCACGGAAGCCATGTCATGACCGTGGAGACCGATGGCAAAGGCGAAACCTGTCTTGTCAAGGATCTGCAGTTCGGCTACCTCGGCGACGATCTGATTCATGTGGACTTCGCGCGGGTCGATCTCGATCAGGTCGTGAAAGTCACCATTCAACTCGAACTCTCCGGCACACCGGCGATCTCCAAGGAAGTTGGCGCAGTGCTGGAAGTCGTGCGGCCGGAAATCGAGGTCGAGTGCATGGTGAAAGACATCCCCTCAAGCATCAAGGGCGATCTCTCCACAGTGAAAGAAGCCTTCACCATTGGTGATCTTGACATGCCCCCAGGCGTAACCGCACTGCTCGATTCGGAGCGCCATGTCGCCCACGTCACCATCAAGGCCGAAGAGGAAGAAGAAGTCTTGGATGTCGAAGGCATCGAGGAAGGCGAAGCGCAGACGCCCGAGGTCATCGGCGACTCCGCCGAAGAATCTACCGACGAGTCGGCGCCAGAGGCTCCGGAGAGCGAGAGCGATTAACTCCATGAAGTTCATCGTCGGCCTCGGCAATCCCGGTTCGGACTACGACCGCACCCGACATAATGTCGGGTTCGATGTGGTTGACCGACTTGCACGCCGACTCGCCCCAGGCGAGGTGGCGCGGAGTCGCTTCGAGGCAGTCGTCATTGAGGCCCGGCTGGGCGACGAGAAACTTCTCCTGCTCAAACCCCAGACGATGATGAACCGCAGCGGACGATCCGTAACGGAAGCAATCGCGTTCTACAAAGCCGATGTCCGCAATGACCTCCTGGTCATCATGGATGACATTCATCTTGACTGCGGAGCGGTTCGCCTGCGACCAGACGGATCAGACGGTGGACACAACGGCCTTGCGGACATCGCAACCCGGCTCGGCACAAGCGACTGGGCACGAATGCGGATCGGCATTGATGAACCCGGCGTGATCGATCAGTCCAACTATGTACTGGGCCGATTCACCGCGGAACAAGCCGAACACATGGACGTGGCGCTGGAAACAGCCGTCCACGCCGCAACACTTTGGGCAGAGCAGGACTGCGATGCCGCCATGAACATGTTCAACACGCGGGCAACACCCGCCGAGACAACGAGGAACACAGAATGACTAACGAGCGAATCAGCACCTACGAAGGCCTCTTTCTCTTTCCCCAGGCCGCTATGGCGAATCTGGGAGAAGCCGCCGAGTTCATCCGCGAGGTGATCACCCGCAGCGGCGGCACCATCGTGAGTTTCAGAAAGTGGGACGACCGGCGACTTGCCTATGAGATCAAAGGCAACAAACGGGGCGTCTACTTCCTCGCCTACTTCACAGCCCCACACACGGTGCTTGGTGAAATCGAGCGACTCTGCAACCAGTCGGAGAAGGTGCTGAGGCATATGGTCCTGAATGCCGACCACATTCCCAGCGAGGTCGTTGAGGCAGCAGAAGGATCCGCTGATCTTGCGACGGAGATCAAACTGCGGGCAGAAAGGGAAGCTGATGCCGAGGGCGTAGCGACCAGCTCCGTCGAACGACGAGATGAGGCCGACGCCGCCGAACAGCAGGAATCGCCCGTCAAAGAGACCGTCGAAACAGTCGAAGAAGCCACCACTGATGCGTAATGCCGTTTGGCTTCACATACCTGAAATACCCGCCCATCTGGTAGAATGACCGCCGAATCACGGACAGAATCGGGAGAACACGATGCCGAATTACAACAAAGTCATGCTGATGGGCAATCTCACTCGGGATGTTGAGCTCAAACAGACACCCAACAATCAACCGGTGGCCGAAATCGGCATCGCCGTCAACCGAAAATTCCGCACTCGCGATGGCGATGACCGTGAAGAGACCACCTTTGTGGACTGCGAAGCTTGGGGACGCACCGCCGAGACCATGGCGAAGTACCTCAGCAAGGGTCGGCCCGTCTTCATCGAGGGCCGCCTGAAACTCGACCAGTGGGAGGATCGTGAGGGCAACAAACGATCAAAGCTTCGCGTCGTCATCGAGAACTTCCAGTTTGTCGACAGTCGCCCCGGCGGAGCGGACACCGCCCCCACAGCAACAACCACCGCAACCACGCCCCCGGACGATGATGTCCCGTTCTAACTGACCTTACATGCGATGCAACCGGCATCGTCGCATACACACTACCGTTGGGGTTGGCGCCGGCAGCTCCTCACTTTTGGCCTCGACAAGAGGCTTTGAAAGGACAGCACATGGCAAGCCAACGACGCATTGAACTCCTGCTTACAAACTCCGTGGACAATCTCGGCATCGTAGGAGATGTTGTCCGCGTGCGAACCGGATACGCACGCAATTACCTCATCCCCATGGGCCTCGCGGATCTTCCGACACCGGAGAAGGTTGAGGCCCTCCAGGCCCAACGCGACGAAGCCCTGAAGTCACTCGCCGCTCGCAGGGAAACCGAACTGGGCCTGGCCGAGCAACTCGAAGGCGTGGCGCTCACCATCACCCGAAGCGCCAACGACTATGGAGTGTTGTACGGCTCAGTCACCCAGCGAGACATCTCCGACTCCCTTGCGGAGAACGGCTTTGACGTGAATACTCGCGCGGTTCGCCTCCACGAGGCCATTCGCCGCATCGGCGAGTATCCGGTGACCATTCAGTTCGACAAGGATCTCCGTGTGGATATCGAAGTCGTTGTGAACCCCGATCGCCCCCTCGAAGAACGCGATGAAATGGAATTCGATGACGAAGGCAATCTCGTCATCAAGCAGACTCCGGCCACAGAATCCCCCGCAGAGGCTCCCGCCGAAGCTCCGACTTCGGAAGCAGTCCCAGCGGAAGACGAAGTCGCAGGCTGAAGAGACAGGTATCTCAAAAAGAGTCGTGCCCGCTGCCAAGGCAGCGGGCACGAGTCAAGTTCCGGTGTGGGATCGACGGCGCTCAGGCGGCCGATGCCTCCGGCGTGGGAATCCTCAAGAATTCGGTCTCGAGATACCTTGCGACATAGTCGAGGATGCTCTCGGCCTCCGGAATGCGGGGGTTCGATGTCGCCCCTCGCGGATCGAACCGCATACCCCGGAATCGATCGATCGCGTCGGGCAGGGAGAGCCCATATTGGATGGCAAGCGAGAACGCGCGGCAGAAGCCTTGAATCAGGCCACTCAGCGTTGATCCTTCCTTGCTCATCTTGATGAAGATCTCCCCGGGCATGCCGTCCCCGTGCAACCCGACAGTCAGATAGCCCTCGTGGCCAGCGATCGAGAACTTGTGCGTAACCGATCGATGCGTCGGAGGAAGAGACTGTCGAATATTACCGGTCGTTGTGGGCATGGGCTCGCGCAGGCTGAGACCCTATCGGCCGCCTCAGGCGATCGACTTGAGCACTCGCCTTCACGAGCGCATCGTGCAGGGCGTCGAACACGCCGGCCGCATCGGAAAGTTCATCCCCGGGCCGAAAGTACACGGCCTCCAGACCGGAAGCTGATGGCGTCCCGACCGATCGAAGTGATCCTGGAGTGCTTCCCAACGCCTCGTCCAGCGCAGGGGGTTCCATCGTTCGAAAAACCACATCACCCTCCGTCGTGATCATCGATGCAATGCCCATCGCAGCCGCGGCGGTGCGGAGTTCGTGATATCGCGTCAACCTCTGTGCCGGACCCGGCAAGTCGCCCCATGCGGACTCCATATCTCGCTTGATCGCTGCCACCTCGGCTAGCGTCGACGCGGTAGCAAGGCTTCGATAGACCTGCACTCGACGCTGCGGAACAGCGATCCACGCCTCCGGCAACCAACCAGTCACACCGATGTCGATGACCGGCTCGGCACGCACAACCGGCCGACCTTCGCGGATGTCGTGCGCAGCCTCTTCCAGAAGTTGGCAGTACATCTCGTAGCCAACCGCGGCAATGTGCCCCGACTGTTCGTGGCCAAGCAGGTTTCCCGCCCCGCGGATCTCCAGATCTCGCAACGCGATTTGAAAGCCGGCGCCGAGGTGAGCGAACTGCTCAATCGCCTGCAATCGCTTGCGGGCATTCGGATTCACAAGTCGCGATCGCGGAAGGAGTAGCGTGCAATATGCGCGGTGCCTCGATCGCCCCACTCGGCCGCGCAACTGGTGTAGATCCGCAAGCCCGTAGCGATCGGCATCGTCGATGTACATGGTGTTGGCGCTTGGGATGTCGATACCTGACTCGATGATGGTTGTGCTGACAAGGACATCCGCCCTCCCCTGCACAAACTGCAGCATGATGCGCTCCAACTGCCGCGGCGACATCTGCCCATGGCCCACGATCACCTCGGCCTCCGGAACAAGTCCACGGATCTCCGCGGCCACAGACTCGATGTCATGTACGCGGTTGTGAACGAAGAACACCTGCCCTTCGCGAGCAAGTTCCCGCCGAATGCCCCGCGTGATCGTAGCGGCATCCCACTGCACGACCTCGGTGACGATCGCCCGCCGATCCACTGGTGCCGTCTGCAGCGCACTGATATCGCGCAAGCCAAGCATCGCCATGTGCAGCGTCCGCGGGATCGGCGTCGCTGTCAGCGTCAGCACATCCGCCTCTGCACGAAACCCAAGAAGACGCTGCTTGTGCTCAACGCCGAAACGCTGCTCCTCGTCGATCACAACAAGACCAAGGGAACGCATGCAGACATCGGCACTCAGCAAACGGTGGGTTCCAATGATGATGTCGATCGCGCCGTCGGCAAGACGATCGAGAATCTCCCTCTGTTCTCCGGCCGTGTGAAACCTCGTCAACGATTCCACAACAAACGGGTAGGCAGCCAGCCGGGACCGAAATGTGCGCTCATGCTGCACGGCAAGCACAGTCGTCGGCACAAGCACCGCCACCTGCAAGCCCGACTCCGCGGCTTTGAACGCTGCCCGAATCGCAATTTCAGTCTTTCCGAAACCGACATCGCCGCAGATGAGCCGGTCCATTGGCCGCGATGCTTCCATGTCCCGCTTCACCGCCGCGATGGCGTCAAGTTGGTCCTCGGTTTCCTCCCAGGGAAAACTGCCTTCGAATTCGTTCATCCAGGTGGTCTGCCCGCCGCAGGCCACGCCTGGAGATGACTCTCGAACGGCCTGAAGCCGCAGCATCTCGGATGCCAGGTCACGCACCGCACCAGCCACCTCCTGCTTACGACGCGCCCAACGCTCACCGCCGATCGCGGAGAGTTGTGGACGCCCATGAAACGCACCGATATACCGCTGGACCAGATGCGCATGCGTTCCCGGGACATGCATGCGGCGACCGCCGGCGAATTCAAGCGTGAAGTACTCACCCTCAAGGTCGTCCTGTTCCAGTCGCTGGAGGCCGAGATAGCGAGCAATGCCATGCTCGCGGTGCACAACGAAGTCATCAGGGCTGAACTCCGCCAGAGCCTCCCGCATCGCTACGCTTCGTTTCCGAACAGGGCGACGACGCTCGTATCGATGAAACACCTCGTGGACAGGCACAATGGCCGGTCCATCAGCAATCATGAATCCGCGGTGGACAAACCGTTGCTCAATCTTCAATCTGGTGGCATTGGCCAGTGGTTGTCCATCACCGCGCAGTTCGGCCATCCGATCGGCCTCGCCGCTGGTCCGCGCCGCCAGGAGCACCTGCCGAGTGCGGGCCATGGCCGCAAGTTCCTCCATGGCTTCGGCGGGCACGGTCGAAAAGGCGGGCAGTGCTTCGAATGGCAGCGCAACATCGACGGCGGTCACCGGTGGGGACAGTACCTGCACGACGGCTGCAAGTCGCGCGATCATCGATGCGGCGACATCATCGCCGTGGATGACTCCGCTGTCATCCACAACACGCTCGATGTAACTTCTCGACTGCGCCGTGACCTCCTCCATGTCATCCAGAACAGCTCGCCAGCGTTCGTCCAAGTACTCGATGATCGTCGCTTCACCCTGCGATGGTCCGGATGCCGCGGTGATCGTCACCTCATCGAGATGGCGATCCGAACCCATGGACACAGGGTCGATCTCGGAGATGGACTCGATGCGATCGTCAAGGAAGTCCAGTCGAACACATTCGCCGCCCGCGGTGGCAATGTCGAGGATCCCGCCCCGTGGGGCGTACTGCCCCGCCTCCTCGACCGACATCCGCCGCTCGTATCCCCCGTCGACAAGCCATGCCTGCAGCGTAGCCATGTCGCACTGCTGGTCCACCCTGAGCCGCTGCACCATGGCGTCCAGAGTGTGCGGCCCGGGAACCGACTGCATCACCGCAGCGATCGGGGCCACCACCACCGTGGGATGATCACCGCGATCCAGTCCCTCCAGCAGTGCCAGACGCTCCGCCGCCAAGTCGGCCATGAAACGATCACCCGCCAGCGATTCCATGGCCGGGAATCGCCCACAGGAGACTCCGAGATCCCGCAGCATGGCGACCGCCTCATCCGCGTCGTCGATGTGCGGTGTGACAAGCAGGACCGAGCAGTGCCGGGCAAGCACCCCAGCAATGCAGGGAGATGTCGATCCACACGCGGGTCCACACGTGACACTTCCACGAGCTTCCGCCAACTCGTCCAGCGCCGGGATCTCGCTCAGGATCTTCTGCAACCGCTTACCGCGGGGCATCGTCATGCTCCGCATCCTTGAACAGGTGTCGTGATCGAGCCTGCGTCATCGGCCCGATGCCGTGGACTTTGGCGAGGTCGTCGGGCGTCAACACAACGCCGGTTTCGATGGCGTCGTGAAGCCGTTCTGCAATCACCGGACCCACATGTGGCAGCAATGTGAGTTCCGCCTCCGTCGCGGTCTTGAGGTCGATGCGCCAAGGATGAAACTCCCCTTCTGGCGCCTTGGTGTAGGGGCTGTCCACGATGATGAGCGCCCCAAGCACCATCAACCCGAACGCGATGGCATCACTGCCAGCGGGTTTCATGCTTCCTCGGTGGATTTCTTCGGCAGTTGCAGCGGCCCCAACGGTTTTCGAAGGCGCTTTCGCATACCGAACAGTTTCCCCATTGCGGGTCGCGGCTTGCCATCCCGGCTCACCAGCCCGGACGAGGGCAGTTCGGCGTGTTCGTGATCGAACAGATCCGTCCAGATGACGGAATCGACATAGGGCTTGGAGAGCGCGATCCCCAGCATCTGCCCCGCCCATTGTTCCTGCTGTGCCTCGTTCCACTCGTGTCGCCACCACCCGGATTCCTCACCCAGTGTCCGGCTTGGAGCACCCATCGCCGAAACAAGCAGCGGTTTTTCGACCAGAAAGAACTGATCGAGCATGGCGCTCAGTTCCATCAGGTCACGTGTCGCCATGCCGGTACCGTTGCCCACAAGCAACCGAACGCCAATGGCGTCAAGGCGGATGCCTTCCTGTACCAGCCGGTCCAGAAAGACCAGTGGGCCGAGGGAATCGGACTGTGATGCCACATACTCCGCGTATGGCTCGGTCAACTCGATCATCACTCGAGCCCCCCGCGATGCCTGCCGGGCGAGGAGTGCGGCGGTGCGAATCAAGTCAACCATGCCGCCAGCGGAGAGTGCGACATGGCGGTTGGTGTTGATCCCTGCGGCGATGTTCCAGAAGGCAACGGTAGGCCCGTACCGTCGTATGACTCGCTCCATGTGATCGTAGCAGCGGTCGCGGAAGGCAGGAAAGTCATGCTCCCACTTGGAAACCCACGGTGGAATCGCCCCGTCAGCGGAGAAGTCCAGAACCGGCCCGGCAATGATCGGCTTGTCGTGATCTCTTGCCCACGCGATCCAGCGGTCGACATCCGCCCAGTCGTACTCGCCTTCCGTTGTCTCGATCGAGGCCCAGTGCATCGGGACGGCGATGAGATCCACATTCTTCTCCACCACATCGCGAAGTGGTTTGTCGTATCGCGACGGCGAGATGCGAACACCCAATGTCGAGGATGACGCAGCGCGTTTTCCAAAGCGGCGGTGCAACAGGATCTGAGCATGCGCCATGGCCAGTCGTTCCGTAGCGTCGATGGCTTTTTCCAGTGCCTCGCGGGAGAGTCGATCCATCTCGGTCAGGTCCGTACATACGATCGCTCTAGTGAAGAGTTGCCGGGCCTCCTCCCATGCCTCAAGCGCCGGGTGCTCGTTGCTGAGGTCAAACATCTGCCACTCTTCGCTCTTGTCCAGAAACATCTTGATGCGAAAGCGGGCAAGTTCCAGGGTCAAGAGATAGGGCTCTTCACGCGGCGGGAGCAGTGCAGTCCGCAGCACCAAACGGCCCGCCGAACCGGCATCACAGAGCAGACGGATCCCGATGTTGGGATGGCCAGGTGCGGAGGCCTCGATGATGTCATCCTGTACGGTCACGGAACCACGGACGACCTGGCCGTCCCGTGTCAACAGGCAGGCCGTATCGGGAAAGTTGACTGTGTCGCTTGTGCTGAATCGGATCATCGCAGGAGCGAGCATTGTAGGCGCACCCGGAAGGGGTACAATTGCCCGCATGAACACCATCGTCGACGCCGTATTTCAGACGGATCTCCCGCTTCCCGGCCGCAGACAAGGAAAGGTCCGCGACATCTACCAAGTCCCGGCCTCGGGCGGGCAACCAGCCTCCGTCCTCATCGTCGCGACCGATCGCGTGAGCGCATTCGATGTCGTCATGCCGACACCGGTGCCGGGCAAGGGCCGGGCACTGACCTCGATCAGTTGCCGCTGGTTCGATTTCATTCGCGACCTTGACCTGATCGAAGATCATCTTCTCTCCAGTGACGCCAGTGATGTTGCGGGGCTCGATGACACCCATCGCCATCAGATAGAAGGTCGCATGATGCTCGGGCGAGCGTGCAATGTGATCCCCATCGAGTGTGTTGCGCGGGGCTACCTGACAGGGAGCGGTTGGAAGGAGTATCAGCAGTCGGGAACAGTCTGTGGGATCGAACTGCCGCCGGGCATTGAACAGTGCGGCCAGTTGCCGGAACCGATCTTCACGCCTGCTACCAAGGCCGATGAGGGACACGATGAGAACATCGACTTCGAAACCGCCTGTTCCATCGCCGGGCGTAACGTCATGGAACGGCTGCGAAGTCTCACGCTCGAAATCTATTCTGCCGCGTCGGCCTATGCCCGGGAACGGGGGATCATTCTTGCCGACACGAAGTTCGAGTTCGGCCATGCCCTCGATGCAGATGGGCAACCCACGGACGAGATCCTTCTGATTGACGAAGTACTGACGCCGGACAGTTCACGCTTCTGGCCAGCCGAGGATTATGAACCGGGCCGCGATCAGGACAGTTTCGACAAGCAGTATGTTCGGAACTTCCTTGAAACACTTGTCGCCGACGGCAGCTGGGACAAGACACCACCCGGCCCATCGCTTCCGAGCGATGTCACAGCAAACACGCTCGCCAAATACCGTGAGGCTGCGAAGCGGCTCTTTGGTAGTTGACCTACTCTGCCGCGTCGACGGTGTTTCGAAGCAACATCGCCACCGTCATCGGACCAACACCCCCGGGGACGGGTGTCAGGAATCCGGCTACCGATTTCACGGCCTCGAAATCCACATCACCGACCGTCCGCGTCTTCCCGGTGGTCTCGTCGCGAAGGCGGTTGATGCCCACATCAATGACAACTGCCCCGCGCTTTACGATGTCCGGCGTGATAAGGCCCGGAACACCCGCAGCCGTCACCAGAATGTCCGCATCACGGGTCAGCGTTGCCTGATTGGGCGTGTACTCATTGGTCGAGATTACGGTGGCCTCTGCCTGCATGAGCAAGACCGCAACCGGCTTCCCCACGATGTTGCTGGCACCTACACAGACCGCCCGTGAGCCGCGGAGCGGAACGTCCGTGGACTCGATCATTTCCATGACGGCCAGCGCGGTGCAGGGCACGAGGCTGCGTCTGCCGAAGACGATGTTCCCGATGTTCGCAGGGTTCACGCCTTCCACATCCTTCCCCGGAGCGATGATCGACTGAATCTCATCCGCATCCACTCGGCTAGGCAGCGGAAGATGCACCATGATCGCCGTGACGGCCGGATCCTGGTTGAGGTCTTGAATCCTCGCTGCTACTTCCTGATGGTCGGCATCGCCGTCCAGCGTGTGCAACATGTATGTGATACCCACTTCGCTGCAGGCTTTTCGCTGATTGGCCGCATAGATACCCGCCGCTCGGTCGTCGCCGACCAGCACCGCATCCAATCGGACCTCCCGCCCCTTGCCGCGCAGCGTCGCCACGCGGGTGGTGAGGTCCGCCTTGACCTCCGCCGCCAAGGCCCGTCCATCGATCAACTGGCAATCAACCATGTGAGGGCGAAGAGGATAACACTGTTACAGTAGGAGCATGTCCGAAGGCCCCACCTTCCTGGCCATTGCCACCGGGAACACCCGTGTGCAGGTTGCCACCGTCATCAACGGAGAGATCGCCAACCGCGCGGCTCTCCCGGCAGCCGAGCAGAGTGGCGTACTCGAGCAGTGCCTGCAATGGTGGACCCCGCTGCACGAACAGGATGACGGAGCCACCGTGGTTCTCGCATCGGTCAACGAAGACGCTGCGGCCACCCTGCAGGCAGCATTGACCGACCAGATCAGCCAGCAGATTTGGCGCATCGGCACGGACATACCCGTGCCAATCGGCGAGCACCTGGACCCGGAGACGATCACTGGCATCGATCGACTCCTGAATGCCGCCGGCGCGTGGGACATGCTTCGGCAAGCGTGCATCGTCGTGGATGCAGGCACTGCGGTCACGGTCGACTTCGTCGATGGCGAAGGGACATTCCACGGAGGAGCCATTGCAGCGGGCGCCCGCATGCAACTTGCCGCTCTGAGCGAGGGAACGGCTGCCCTGCCGGAAGTTGAGTTTCAACCACCGCTTCGTGAAGCGTTCGGCAAGAACACTGCGCAGGCGATGCTGCAGGGAGTCTTTCATGGCATCCGTGGCATGGTGCGGCAACTCAGCGAACAGTACGCGATGCGGTATGGCGCGTACCCGTTGATTGTTGCCACCGGCGGCGATGCCGAGGTCCTGTTCAAGGATGACGAACTTGTGGAGCGCGTCCTTCCCGATCTGCAGATCCTCGGGATGATCGCCGCCGTTCGCCACGCGCTGATGCGCGATGCTGCCGACGATGACGGTTGAAACGACCTGGTCGGTAGCCACCCCCCGGACCTCCGGGGCTATTGCCATCCTGCACATCGAAGGAGATGTGGAACAAGTTCTGAGCGAGTTGACATCGCGCGAGGATTGGCCGATTGGCGCGATCCGTCGAGCGGTCATCCCGGGAGTGGACGAGATCATTGCGGCGAGAATTTCGCAGCGTGTCGCCTCCATCATGCCGCATGGTGGGGCGCAGGTCCTGCGGCGACTGGTCCGAACGCTCTCGGAACTGGGCCTCAAAGAGGCTCCTCCAGCATGCGGGTGGCCCGAAGGAAAGAACGATCTTGAGCGGCACATGCTTGATGCACTGGCAAGGGCATGCAGCCCCTTGGCCATCGACTTGCTGCTCGATCAACCACATCGCAACCATGCTGTATCGCCAACACCCGAGGATCTGGCCAGAAGCAGCCGGCTCAACCGGCTCATCGCGCCGCCGACTGTCGTGCTGGCCGGTGAACCCAATTGCGGGAAGAGCACGCTCATGAATGCGCTGACGCGGGAGCGAACCTCCATTGTGCACCATCAACCCGGCGCTACGCGGGACGCGGTGGCGGCGCGGGTGGACATGGCTGGCCTTGTCGTGGACCTGTACGACCTTCCTGGCTTCCGTGACACTGATGATCAGGTAGAGCAGGAGGCGATTGTCATCGGACGCTCGCTGCTGGGAGCAGCGGATTGTGTTGTTGCGCTCGCGGAGCCGGGGGGTTCCTGGCCGCCACTGGGTGGCGAAGCGACGCTGCGCGTAGGCACGAAGTCCGACCTCGGCGTGCGAGATGATGTCGATTGCGGCGTCTGCGGATTGACCGAGCAGGGTGTCAATGCACTTGTCATCGCGATCCGCGATGTGCTGGTCCCCCCCTCCGACATGGCGCACTGCGGGGCGTGGTGGTTTTACAGTCCCACGGCGCTGTAGCCGCAATCCACGTGCAGAACTTGGCCGGTGACGCCTGCGGACATGTCGCTCAGGAGCCACGTGGCGGATTCGCCCACATCTTCCCCTGTGACATTGCGGCGAAGCGGTGCCTTTTCCTCGACCCAGTCAAGAATCGAGGCAAACCCGCCGACGGCCATTGCCGACATGGTTCGCAGTGGCCCGCCACTGATGGCATTGACCCGGATGTTCTTCGGGCCAAGTTCCATGGCCAGATAGCGGGTGGCGGATTCAAGAGCGCTCTTTGCAACGCCCATGACGTTGTATCCGGGGACGGCTTTCTCAGCGCCGTAGTAACTCATGGCGATCATCGAGCCACCGTCCTTCATGAGCGGTGCGGCGCGGTTGGCCATGGCCATGTATGTGTACGCGCTGATGTCGAGTGCTTGAGCAAACACATCGCGGGGGGTAGCGGCGAAGGCGCCTTCCCGGAGCCAGTCCTTGTCGGCGAATGCAATTGAGTGAACGAGAAAGTCGATGTCGCCGAGTTCCCCGAAAACGCGATCGAGATCCTCGTCGCTCCCGGCATCCATGGAGGTCAGCGTGGGATCTTCGATACCGAGTGCTTCGACGGCCTTGCGGCAGCGGCGTTCCATCTTGTCGCCGGGAAGATGGGTGAAGAGGCAGGTGGCGCCTGCCGCGTGCAGTGACTGTGCGATGTACCAGGCGTAGCTTCGCTCGTTGGCGATGCCGACGACGAGACCTCGTTTGCCTTGCATGATCGTCATGGCGGGGCATGATATCGACCGCGGAGGCGTGGGTATACTGCCCCTTCTCCCTGAGCGCGCGTAGCTCAATTGGATAGAGCATCGGCCTTCGAAGCCGAGGGTTGGGGGTTCGAGTCCCTCCGCGCGTGTTATGGCATCAGGGCGGGCAGGCGCCCCAGTCGGCGATGACGATCAACAGGTCGTTGACGCCGACCAGATCGTCATCGTTGAGATCCTCGGCATAACAACTGTCGTCCGCAACGCCCCAGGCGGCGATGATGTTGAGGAGGTCAACAACATCGGCCACATCATCGTTGTTGGTGTCGCCCGCGCATCCTTCGGCGTGGGATTCCACATGCAGATCCGCGGTGATGGTTCCTTCAATGATGTCGACCGTCACCGATCCCCACGGCCAGCCGAGGTCATAATCGGCCTGCCCGAAGTAGAGATCTTCCATGAAGAAGGACACATATCCCTTGGCGCCGACCTCGATCCGCCAGTCGTAACGCAGGGACGGCTTCTCCGGCGGATCAGGCGTCACAACGGTGCGGGTGCAGAATGCCATGGGGGTCGTAGTATCCCTCGACTCCCATGTGGTGATGTGTCCCTCCGGGATCATGTCCATGACATCGATAGGACCGAACACGACGCCGAGGTAGGTCACATGAACGGTGGCGGCGGTGATGTGATAGATGAACTCGTACCGTTGGCCGCTGGCATCGATCGCCGTGGGGGATACCCAGACCACATCCTCGCCTTCAGAGGATCTTGGAAATGACCAGTCGCCCGAGGCGGGGGGGCCCATACCCAAGGCACACGCAATTCCGATCGCCGTGGTGACACTCATGCCAGCCTCACTATACGAGGTGATGTGCGGATCCCCAAGTCATTCAACCACGATTACGGCCTCGTTATGGCGGATATGGACCGAGGCAAGGCGATTCTCCTTGGAAAACACTTGAATGGCAGTCTCGGTGGATCCACTCATGGTCCCGGCATGCCAGCCACGCTCGGCAAAGAGCGGCACGATGGTCTCCATCATCGCCATGGCGTCAACACATGGTCCCTTGAACATGATGGTCCCCGATTGCATGGTGCCCCCAAGCATGGATACCCGTTTGATGCGCTCAGTCATCCCCGGAATGCGCGGCACATCACTGCCGAGCACCGTACCGCTCGGGCGACTTACGCAGCCAAACAGCAGCACCATCGCGATTCCGCACGCCCATCGCATCCCCCCATCATACGCCCCCCGCCCTCAGGTGCCCTGAAGGGGGACACACCCCCGGTGTGACCCC
>CAZJIB010000014.1:0-37634 GCA_964546085.1 uncultured Isosphaeraceae bacterium | reverse complement strand
ACCCCCGGTGTGACCCCGGGTGTGACCCCTATAGTGGAGGGATGAGGGTGGCGATGATTGGGGATGTGTTTGTGGGGGAAGGGGCTGGGGAGCGATTGCGTGCGAGATTGACGGAGGCCAAGGACGGCGGCGCCGACGTGGCCGTTCTCCCGGAAATCGCCTGCAACCCCTGGTCGCCCGCCACAAAGACACCCCGAGATGACGATGCCGAGCCACTCGGTGGCCCCCGCTGCACCATGCAGGCCCAGGCAGCACTCGACATCGGCATGCCCCTGCTCGGTTCCGCGATCATCGAGAGCCAGGGTCACCGACATAACACCTGCCTTCTCTGGGAATCCGATGGATCCCTGCAGGGCACCTACCGCAAACACCATGTGCCCCACGAACCGGGCTTCTGGGAAACCTGCCACTACGAACCGGCTCCAGACAGCGATCTGATCACCCCCATCCCATTTCGCGGCCATTTGGTGGGTGTCCAGATTTGTTCCGACATGAACCGCCCGCAAGGCACACACCTGCTCGCGGCGGCCGAGGCCGACCTCGTCATCGGACCTCGCTCCACCGAGGCAGCCACCTACGATCGATGGCGACCAGTCTGGATCGCCAATGCCATCACCTCCGCCTGCTATGTCTGCTCGGTCAATCGCCCGGGTCCCGAAAACGGCGTCCCGATCGGCGGAGGTTCCATCGCCGTCGCGCCAGACGGTGAGGTCCTGATCGAAACCGATGACCCCATCTCCATCTTCACCATCGAGCGATCCAGGCTCGAACAGGCGAAGATTGACTATCCGGGCTATCTTCCAGTTCGAAGCACGCTCTACGCCGCCAATTGGGCAGACCTCCTGAACAAGGAATGACACCATGACCATCGATGATCGTCTGGCTCAACTTGAACTCGACCTGCATCGCCTTCGCCGAAGCACGCACCGCTGGCGGGGCGCAGCCATTGTCCTTCTGGCGGGCGGGGCGCTTCTCGCAGCCGACGCCGGACCCACCATCTTTGATCATGTCGTTGTCCGCCGCCTCGATCTGGTCGGCGACGCCGGCACGCCGCTGGTCTCGCTGTCAAAGACCGATGGCGGCGGAAGACTCGATCTCTACGCAAACGACGGTGTCAACCTTCTGCGTCTCTCAACGAACACCCGCGGCGCCGACATCGCACTCTGGGATCGTGCTGGCACGAATGTCGCCGGGCTCTGGTCGGGCAGCAACGGCGGCGCCATGACGCTCTGGGACGATCAGGGAACCGAACACATCCGGGCCGATACCACCGGCCTGATGCTGAGCGGCGCTTCACTCAACATCAGTGATGGCAACGCCGGCACCTCGCTCATCGCCGGTGCCATCGAATTGCGTAACGCCCAAGCCATTCCCGTCCTGGGACTCTCGGCGAGCGATGGCGCTGGCCACATCGAGATCGCCACTGCAAACGGCACCGTCATCGGCGAACTTCGAGGCCTCCCGGATGTCGGCGGCGCAGTGGTGCTGCAGACAGTGGACGGTAAGAAGATGGTGCTGCTGGCCGCCGCACCCGACGGCGGCCGATTCAACCTCATGAACAGCCGTGGCGTTCCGGTCGTGATCGCCTCGACCGGCGAAGATGGGTCGGCTGGCGCAGTGAGTGTCGCAAACGAACGCGGCCTGCCCGTCGTCACGCTCGGCGCCGACCTCATGCAACGTGGCGAACTCGTCGTCCGCGATGCCGATGGCAAGAACGCCCGAAAGACGCGCCCAATGCGCGGATTCACTCCGTAGGTTCGATCAGCTCGACGGAACCATCATCGCCCTCGCGGGCGGCGCCCAGTTCAACAAGCGCAGCAAGCGCCGCCAACTGCTCCGCCTGTTTCTTCGACGGCCCCCACCGCGGCGCAAACTGCCGCCCCTCGAGTTCCACGCTCACTTCAAAGCACTTCGCGTGATCGGGTCCCTTCTCGTCGAGAACCATGTATTGCGGCGCACGCCCCGACAACTGCTGCGCAACCTGCTGAAGAACCGACTTGTAGTTGTCCTGATGCTCCGACTCCGCCGCCTCTTCGATCCGCCCCTCGATCGCCCAGAGCACAAACTTCTTCGCAGAATCAAAGCCGCCGTCCACATAGATCGCGCCAATGATCGCCTCGAACGCCGCACCCGTCACCGACCCCGGAAGTTCGTGGCGACTGGTCATGCCCTTTCCCAAGAGCAGCAGGTCACCCAGCCCCATCTTCTCGGCAATGTCAGCGCATACGCGGCGACTGACCACCGCCGACTTGATCTTCGTCATCTCCCCTTCTTCGTAATCGGGGTACATCTTGAAAGTCGTGTCGCAGACTATGAACCCCAGAACGGCATCTCCCAGAAATTCCAGTCGCTCGTTGCTGTCATCCCGCTGATCGACCGCCGAAGCATGTGACAGCGCCTGCCAGAGCAACTCGGGATTCCTGAATGTGTAGCGGATGGCCTTCTCGGCCGTTTCAATTCGCTCGTGATCCATACACACCTCTCCCCCTCAAAGGGGAACGCCTACAGCAAACCCAACGGAATTCACGGAGGTGAGTGGGTCGACCAGCAGGCTGGACCAGCCTGCAGGTGGACGCACCCGGCCCGCACTCCGGCGAGCCACTATCTTCATCGGTCAAGAACCCGCTTGCGGGCCATGGCCGACTGGCCTATTCTATGCGGCTCGGCATACGAAACCACCCCTTTTGGGGACTTCACACCTCCCGAGACTCTGGATACGCATCTCTACGAATCATGGCCGTTCACTATCCAAGACGAACCAGCAGAATCAAGCGAGCAAGGTCGATAGGCTTTCGCGCACGCATGAAGACCAAGAACGGCCGCAAGATCATCAGCCGGCAGCGGCGCATCGGCCGCAAGATCAGCTGACCGCCCGCATCATCGCATCTGACGCATCCGCAAGGCTTCCGCTCGTGTCAATGGTCGCATTGGCCAGCCCGCTGTAGAGGGGCTCTCTCTCGGCCAACACTGCATCTACTTCATCAACGGCACTGGCACCGCACAGCGGCGGCCTGTCATCGCCTGCCGCAATCCGATCCCGCAGCACACTAGCCGAAGCCCTGAGCCACACCACCCGCGCCCCGGCGAGGGCCTCCGCGACTTCTGGCAGCAGTACCGCACCCCCGCCGAGCGCCACCACGCCATCCCCCCGCAGAAGCCGTGGCACAATCACCGCCTCCCGCTCCCTCCAGCCATCCTCGCCAAGGGCCGCCCACGCATCGGGAACCCGGCCGTAGCCGGTCTCGGCGAGCACGGCCTCATCGCTATCCACGAACGGCACATCCAGCGCTTCGGCCAGAAAGCGTCCGAGCGTGGTCTTACCGCTGCCGCGGTACCCGATGAGTGCGATGACCGACATCGTAGGGGGCATGGTATGCTCGCGCGGTCATGCCCGCCGACCCCATTGTCATCCTCCGAGGTCCAACGCAGGTACCGATCAACGGCCTGCTGGATTGCCGCGTTGCCATACTTGGCTACGGCAATCAAGGCCGCGCACACGCGCTGAATCTGCGAGATAGCGGCATTGATGTCATCGTCGGCGCACGCCACCACGGAGCAGCGGAGCAGGACGGTTTTCCGGTATCTCCCATTGCCCAGGCAACTGCGTCTGCGGACCTGGTCATCATGGCCCTGCCCGACGAAGTCCATGGCGAGGTCTACCGCGAACTGGTCGCTCCTTCGCTGCGGAACGGAACCGTGCTGGGTTTCATTCATGGTTTCTCGGTCCGCTTCGGCTACATCGATCCGCCGGATGGTGTCGGGCTGGTCATGGTTGCGCCCAAGGGGCCCGGCTCACTCGTGCGATCTCGTTTCGTTGAGGGAAGCGGCGTTCCCGCTCTCCTGGCCGTAGAGCGAGAAACAACACCTTCGCGAGCCATGGCACTCGGCTGGGCGGCGGGCATTGGCGCCGGCCGTACCGGTGTCATCGAAACCACTTTCGGAAACGAAGCCGAGACAGACCTGTTCGGAGAACAAGCCATCATCTGCGGCGGACTCGCCGCGCTGGTCCGCGCAGCTTTCGAGACATTGGTGTCCGCGGGATACCCTCCCGAACTTGCCTACATCGAGTGCTGCCATGAGGTGAAACAAGTCGCCGACATTCTGCACGAGCGGGGCATGGCGGGCATGATGGCGGCCATCAGCAATACCGCCGAACATGGGGCATACGAGGCCATGGATCGCATCGACGACGACCACCTTCGGTCCCATCTGAAGACCATGCTCGCCGAAGTGCAGGACGGTTCATTCGCCCGCCGATTCGTCGAGGAAGGCCGCGCGAACCTCGATGAGCGGCGCGGCGTACTTGCGTCGCACGATTTGGACACGATCGGCGAGGGAATCCGCAGCCTGTGGCGTCCGCCTGCCGATTGACTCTTTCATGGACCTCTTCCAAGCCGTCATCCTGGGCATCGTCGAGGGCATTACTGAGTACCTGCCCATCAGCTCAACGGGACACCTCGTCCTTGCACAGTGGGCCCTTGGACTGGAAGGGCATGACGACAATGTCTATGCGATCGTCATTCAAGGGGGCGCGATCCTGGCCGTGCTCGGGCTCTATCGCCGCCGCGTTGGGCAGATGCTCCGCGGCCTCATGGGCCGATACGCCCCCGGCCTGAAACTCGCGATAAACCTGATCATCGCTTTCCTGCCCGCATTGATTCTTGGCCCCTTGCTGGACGACCGCATCGAGGCCGCCCTCTTGAAGCCACTCCCCGTCGTAATTGCACTCGCCGCCGGCGGCGTGCTCATGCTCTTCGCCGCCCGCTGGCAGCGAAATGCATTTCACGAAGGTGATGACGCCCGATCGTTCATCGACATCGAACACCTCACATGGAAGCGTGCACTCCTGATCGGACTCCTGCAGTGCGTCGCGATGATCCCCGGTACGAGCCGCTCCATGATGACGATCGTCGGTGGCATGGCGGTTGGAATGCGACCCAAGCACGCAGCGGAATTCAGTTTTCTTCTTGGGCTCCCCACGCTCGGCGGCGCCACGGTCTTCAAGATCATCAAGGACCCCGGCGCGCTCACCTCGCTGGGATGGCTGCCTTCCTTGGTAGGCATCGCCGTCGCGTTCATCGCTGCCGCGATCGCGATCAAGTGGCTGGTCGCCTATCTCTCCTCACACGGCCTTGCGATCTTCGGCTGGTACCGCCTCACGCTGAGCGCAGTCATCGCCATCGGGCTCTACTCCGGCGTCCTGTCGCTCCCCGGGAATAGCCCATCGGGTCCGGAGGACATCTCCATGGCGCCAGCCTCCTCAATCTTCCAGAACGACCAATCCCCACTCCCTGCATCAGCGGCGACCCAGACAGTGCCGCCGACTTCCTCGGGACCGATGACGCTGATCCAGTTCCCCTCCAACACCACATGATCGCCCCGCAGTAGCGTCCACTGCATGCCTTCAATGTCACCGCCGATCGCCACCTGCCATCGCAGTCCGTTGTCGGAGGAGAGTCTCACGACGGTCGGTCGGGGAAACAACGTTCCACCCAGAGCCCAGGCAAGCAGACCCGCCATGACGACGAAGACCAAAGCCTTGACCAGCAGCGATCGAAATCCCAGTGCCAACTGACCCATGAGCGGAGGATTCTACTCCCCCATCTCCGCTCGAAGGCGATCCTCGTCCCAGACCTCGAGGCCGAGCTCTTCCGCCTTCGCTCGCTTGGAGCCCGCCTTTTCACCGCAAATGACCAGATCGGTATTGCCGGACACGCTGGAGGACACCTTGGCGCCCCCCTGCTCGAGGATCTGCGTCAAGTCCTTGCGACTCCACTGTTCCAGCGTGCCGGTCAGGACAATCGTCTTTCCCGCAAAGGGTCCACGGCGGTCCTGTTGGAACTCCCGGCTGGTCATGTCAACGCCCGCAGAAACGAGCCGGGCGACGAGTTCCTGTCCCTGATCACTGCCGAGTGCTGCCAGAAGCGTATCGGCGGTGATCTCGCCGAAATCGGGGAGGTCCAGGAGCGTCTCCCGAGACGCCGCCGTGACGGCATCGATGTCGGGGAAGTGGGCGGCGATAGTGCGGGCGGTCGCCCGCCCGATCAACCGAATGCCCACGCCGGACAGCACCCTCGCCAGGCCACGATCACGGCTCTCCGCAATGGCCTCCACAAGAGACTCGGCCGACTTTTCGGCAAACCCCTCCAGCGGCAATAGATCGTCGACGGTCAGGTCGTAGATGTCAGCAAAATGATGGACCAGATCGGCATCCACCAGTTGATCGACGACCTTCTCGCCCATGCCATCAATGTCCATCTGGTCCCGGCCAACAAACCACTTGACTCGCTCGCGAAATTGCGCGGGGCACTCGGGGTTGACGCAGAAGACCTTGGGCCCTTCCTGCTCGACTGGGCCGTCGCACTCCGGGCACCGCCGCGGGGCCTTCAACTTCTTCTCCTTGCCAGTGCGGGCCGACTCGTCAGCCCGGACGACCTGTGGGATGATCTCACCAGCTTTCTCTACGATCACCTGATCGCCAATGCGAATGTCCTTGCGGTGAATCTCCTCGATGTTGTGGAGCGTCGCATGCTGGACGGTTGTCCCGGCAAGATGCACGGGCTCCATCGTGGCACGCGGCGTCAGCGTCCCATTCTTGCCAACCTGCCAATCCACTCTCAAGAGCGTCGTTCGCCCCTGCTCAGCAGGGTACTTGTACGCGATGCACCACCGCGGCGACTTTGCGGTGGCGCCCAGCATGGCCTGCTCGTCAAAGTTGTCCACCCGGACCACCATGCCATCCACGCCGAACCCCAGCGATCCTCGCAAGGGTTCAAACGCCGCAACATTCTGCTGGATGGCGTCGATCCCCTCCACAATCGTGATCCGGTCGCTCGCCGGAACGCCCATTGCGGCGATGGCCTGCACGAAGTCCGACCACGATGAGGGCCCATGCGGCCAGTCAACCTCGCCGCGGCCGTGGGCAAGAAACCGCAATCCTCGATCGGCGACCAGCGTGGGGTCGAGGCTCTTGAGCGTACCGGCGGTGGCGTTGCGGGCATTGGCCAGCAGCGGCTCGCCCTCCTGCTCCCGCAGGGCGTTGACCGCCTCGAAACTGCTGTTGGGCATGAACACCTCGCCGCGAATCTCCAGGACCGCTGGCGAATTGCTCCCCTGCAAATGCAGCGGCACGGACCGCATCGTCCTGATCTGCGCGGTGACATCATCGCCCCGCTCGCCATCTCCGCGGGTGAGCGCCCGCACCAACAGCCCCTTCTCATACCGCAGTGACACCGCCACGCCGTCGATCTTCGGGTCGCAAGTACACCGCGGCGTATCGCCCAACTGCTCGGAGACACGCTGATACCAGTGCGCGAGATCCTCCGCCGAATAGGTGTTGTCGATGGACTGCATGGAGACGGCGTGTTCCACCGTCTCGAAACCGTCGATCGGACCACCGCCGACCCGCTGGGTCGGACTGGCCGGATCAGCCATGGCCGGATGATCCTGCTCCAGCGAAGCCAGTTCCGCGAGCAATTCGTCATACTCCCGATCCGGCATGATCGGATCAGCCTCCACGAAGTAGGCCGCATTGGCCTGATCGAGCAGCCCGCGGAGTTCCAGAATCCTCGACTTGGCATCCGGCATGCTCATTGCAGGATACCCCGCTCCTGTTGAGGAGTGGGCCCGTCACCTGCCGATAGGTGGAGGGTGCCTCGCATCACACGAGCATTTGCCCTTCTCCTCTTCCTCTGCACATCCGCCGCTGCGGACCTGCAGGACACCGTCAGGCGGCTCATTGCGGCTGCCGAACTCAACGGCGGCCACGCGGCGGTCTGCGTCATCGACCTCGAGAACGGACGAGAACTCGTCGCCATCGATGCCGATGCCGCCCTCGTTCCCGCCAGCAACCAGAAATTGCTCTCGACAGGGACCGCCTTGCATGTCCTTGGGCCCAAGTTCACCTTTCGAACGCGGCTGTGGCTTGATGGCGATCGCCTCATCGTGGTTGGCGATGGCGACCCCTCCCTTGGAGACCCGGCACTCCTGGAAGGCGCCGGCAGCACAACTGAACAGGCTCTGCTGGAGCAACTAATGGGACAATGGGCCGACGCCGTCGCGAGCCAGGGCGTCCGCTCGGTACAGGAACTGGTCGTCGATGACCGCATCTTCGATCGCAATTTCATCCATCCATCCTGGCCCGCGAACCAGATCAACAACTGGTACTGCGCGCAGGTTTCCG
The DNA here is from genome assembly GCA_964546085.1 of uncultured Isosphaeraceae bacterium. Lineage (GTDB taxonomy): Bacteria > Planctomycetota > Phycisphaerae > Phycisphaerales > SM1A02 > CAZJKE01. Next base: position 29,452 of record CAZJIB010000014.1, on the reverse strand, counting down.
GGTTGAACTTCCACTGCAATGTGCTGCACTTCTTTCCCTCACCCGGCAGCAACGGAAGGGCGAACCTCGGCGCAATCGCGCCGGCAGTCCCTTTTTATTCCATCGAGAACCGAACAACATCGCGGCGGGGCGCAAAGGACAAGTCCAGTTTCTGGGTAGCACGGCTTCCGAACACCAATCGGCTGACCGCCCGTGGCAATGTCAAATCAACGCACGAGGAGCCGGTCCGCATAGCCATCCATGATCCGGCGATGCTCTTCGGTGAGGTGTTGGCCGATGCCCTGCGAACTCGTGGCATTGCCGTCGCGGATGTGCGCACTGCCGGCAAAGAAGATCCACCCCCAACGGGCCGAGTACTTCTGGAAGTCACCTCCCCCATCGCCACCTCGCTTCACCGCGCCAATACTGACAGCCACAACATGTACGCCGAGGCACTGTTGAAACGAATCGCACATGCAGTCACGGGCAGGCCCGGGAGTTACGAGGACGGCGCTTCGATCATTCGCCATGCCGTCGAACAACGAACAGGGCGGCACGACCGCTCACTGCATCCGGCAGATGGTTCGGGCATGAGCAGAGAAAACCGCGTGAGCACACGCACTCTTGCGCAGTGGCTTGCAACGTTCGACCCACATGAACCAATCGGCCAGTCGCTGCTGAAGTCCATGGCCCGCGGCGGCGAAACGGGGACGCTCGATGATCGATTCCGCGGTGTTGATCTCAACGACTGCAGCATCCATGCAAAGAGCGGCTACCTTCGCGGCGTCAGTGGATTGACCGGATTCGTCATCGACCCCGATGGCGATTGCATCGCCTTCAGCATCCTGGTCAATGATGTAGACGGCACAGTCCGCGGAGCAAAGCGCCTGCAGGAAGCGATCGTCGCCGCAATCGCCGCTCAGCCGTCGGCAAGCGCGGCAGTCACATCGCGACGAAGGTGATCGACCATGTCCGGACTGTAGCCGCGGTGAACTGCTGCAATGACCCCGTCAGTACCGACAATCACTGTGATCGGTATGGACGAGATGCCGTAGGCCTTCTGCAAGGCACCATCCAGCGATCCCAGCAGGACCGGGACGGTGTAGTCCTGCTTGTCCCAGAAACCCTTGACGACCTCCGTTGACTTCTCGCCGCTGGCCCGCTCCATGACGTTGACTGCAAAGACGCGGCACTTCAGTCCTTCATCCGCCGCCCACTTGGCAAACTCGTCGAGCAACGGCAACCCCACCTTGCATGGACCACACCAAGTCGCCCAGAAATCGAGCACGACAACCTCGCCCTTCAGAGACGACAGCGTCACCTCTCCGCCGCCAAGTTCCTTGAGCGTGAAGTCGGGCGCGGGCTTGCCGTTCAGGGCGGCCACGCCACCTCCGAATTCCCGTTTCATCGCCGCCTCCATCATCGCCCTCTGCGAGGGGTACTTCTTGCGCGTACCCGCCTCGAACGGCGCAATGTCCACTGGTCCAAATGTGGTATCGACCCGCATCAACAGCGTCGTGGCCTGCACCTGTCCGGGTGCCCCTGTCATGGTGACTTCGACATCGCGAACGTGGTATTCCTTGTCAATGCCGACCCGCGCTTTCATGAAATCCGAGTCAATCTCGACGACATCCAGCCGCTCGCCCTCGTCCAATTCCTTGGAAGACATCCCACTGATCGTCCCATCCGGCGCCCCCATGAGAAATGCCTCCAGCCACGCCTGAGGGTCGTCGTTCTCCCGCAGCACGATGGTCCAGAAACCTGGAAGCCCACCGTTGCTCTCGAGGGCACTCATTACAGATGCAGCGAAACCGCCCTTGCCAGGAGCCTCGATGTACCCGTCCGTTACCTGTTCAAAGGTGATATCAACAACGGTGCCGTTCCAGATGAGCTCGGCAGAATCACGGGCGACGATGCGACCACTGTCCTTGCCGACGGCCAACTCAAAGACCTGCGCTGGGAAGGAGGGGTTATCCTTCATCCGCAACGTCAACGTCTCAGTGATTCCGGGTGCATCACGGTACGCCTCATGCACCTTGGTCAGCAGGCCAGTAGCCTCTTGGACCGCTGGGTCGATCGCGGCGGGAAAGTTTGTTCCCTGTGCGAACACGGCTCCGGACAATGACATGGCAAGAACGGCGACGGTCAGTTTCATGGGGTTCTCCTCAGTGAACACTTGAGCATAGCAGCGATCGTCTCTCCCGACACAGGATGCGCGACATCAGGTGCGATTTGGCACAGCGGTTCAAGAACGAAGACACGATGGACCAGTTCCGGGTGCGGGATCATCAGTCCCTCCTCGCGCACAATCACATCGTCAAACAACAGGATGTCCAGGTCAAGCGTCCGCGGCCCCCAACGCTGTTCAACCGATCGATCTCTGCCGTGATGTCGCTCGACATCCAGACAGGTCTCCAGCAATCGCCTTGGCGACATCGTTGTCTCCATCGCCACAGCGGCATTCAGAAAGTCCGGTTGCTTGACCGGCCCGACCGCCGCTGTCTGCAGAAAGACACTGCGGGAAGAAACTGTGATCCCGTCAATCGCATCCAACTCGCTGATAGCGTCAGTCAGATGCATTGCCCGGTCCCCACAATTACTGCCGAGGCCAAGGTAGACGGTCATGGCCCCGCGGCTTCCCCACACTGCCAACAGAGCGGAACCTCCTGCCGCCCGAGCAAGACAAACCGCATCATCTGCAACGCCGATCGCGCCGAACGCATCCGCACCTGTTCTCGCGTGCCGGTAAAGCGGAATCGCCGGACATGAACCTCACCGCCCAGCAGACAGCCGATGAAGACGGTACCGACGGGTTTGTCATCGCTGCCGCCATCCGGACCTGCAATACCAGTGATGCTGATCGCCGCATCAACACCGCCACGGTCCGCAGCGCCGCGCGCCATCGCCTCCGCAGTCTGCTCCGACACCGCACCAAACTCATCCAACACCGCTTCCGGTACACCGAGGTCCGCCACCTTCCGGGAGTTGCTGTACGTCACCCAGCCCCCGGCGAAGACATCGCTTGCACCGGGGTGCGAAACAAGATCTGCCGAAAGCATGCCACCAGTACACGACTCAGCCGTCACCAACACATGCCCACCACCTGCAAGAAGCTCACACACCGCCCCCGACAGTGTCGCATCTCCGCGGCCAAAGGCCCACGGTGACCATCGCCGCTCGATCTCCGCCGCAGCAGCGTCCGAAACATCGCCAATGACACGCGCAGTAATGACAGCAACACTCATCAGAATGCCGACCCGCACCTCACCGCCGCACATGAGATCGGCAATGAGTTCACCTGCTCTGGATTCCGGCATCCCCCAACTGTGCACCTCCACGCTCGCAAGCGGCGAAGAAACAGCAAGCCCATCCAACAACTCCCCAACAAGCCCGGCAAACATCGCATGCATCTCCAAAGGCGGCCCCGGAAACGCAGCAATGCGACACCCCCCCCGGATGTTCTCCCGCCCCCGGATTTGCTCCCGCCCCCGAAATGCCGCCGTCAGTCCCGGAGCAGTCCCATGGGCATTGGCCACCCAACGCGCACCCGAGGGCCGCATGGCCTGCGGCCGGTTCGCCAAAGGCATCTCGTGCCCACGATCGGCAAACCACCGCTCAATGGACCTCAGAGCATCAGCATCTTCAATCACATCCTCGCCCATCGCCACAGCCAACGCCGCCCGCGTGCGGTCATCCTCAGTCGGCCCAAGCCCACCGGTGATCAAGAGGAGATCAACATGCTCCGCCATCGATCTGATCGCCGAAGCGATCTCCTGCACGCCGTCACCACAGACGCGACGCTCAAGAGTGGACATGCCCCTCAACGCCAACTCCCGCGAAAGCCACGGACCATTTGTGTCGATCCGATCGCCGAGCAGGAGTTCATCGCCGATGGTCAGGATGGCTGCCACCGCGGTCACTGCTCCGAGATCTCCAGAATGTCATCGTACTGATCCTCGAAGAATGACGCCGCCGAGCGGCGCACCGCGCCGCTTCCGCTCTCCTCCCGATGCCAGAGATGCGCGTCACTCCAGCCGTTTCGCAACCACCCCTTCTTGAGTATCGCCCGGTTCTCCACCGTGCCCATGGAAAGCATGGACCCCTCCGGAGTTGCAAAGGCGGGCATGGCGTCGAAATCGGCAAGCATCGCCGCAAGCACGGGATCATCCACATCCTCAGCCGTCACAATCCCTCCACCCTCAGGGTAGGCGGGGTGTGAAATGATCGCCTCCCACGCCTCCACCAGAGCATCATGATGGTCCATCGCCATGGCGGAAAAAATGGGCGCGATGAACGCACGCATCGATCGCTCCGCAAACGGTGGCTCGCGGGCCGTCTCAAATGGATTGACCTGATCGACCATGCGTGGCATGTGCTGCTCGTACATAGCCCGCCGCACCGGCATCCGCCGCAGTTCGAACTCCTGTGGCCCGAGGCCATCCTCGCCTTCGTCATCTGCCCGGAACTGCCAGAGCGCCTGCCCTTCCTGCGAAAGCGTGAACTCGATGAACCGGTTCGCCATCTCCGGGTTCGGCGCTCCCAGCAACATGGAGATCGGATCGGGATCGATCATGGTCGCGCCGGGAGGATCGATGTAAGCGATGCGATCGCCGCCGCCATGGCTGCGGATCGCCTGCGATTGGTACCGCCCATAGAAGTCGATGCACACACCCATGGCCGCATCGCCCTGACTGACATCCGCGGGGGGTTTCAAACTGCTTGCGGAAAAGTAGCGAGCGTTCGCGGCGGCCCGCCGCAGCGCCTGCCAACCCCGGGTCCAGCCAAGGTTCTGGAGGATGGCTTCAAAGGCCGTCGTGACTGAGCCACTCTGCGCCGGATTGACCAGCGCCAGGCGGCCAACGAGACGGGGGTCGCAGAGGTCCTCCCAGCCCATGGGCGGTTCGAGTCCCAGGTCACGCAGCACTTCAGTGTTCGAGACAATGCCGAAACCGGACAGCGCCGTGCCGTACCAGTGCCCGTCCGGGTCGTAAAGGGTCATTGCACCCACCGAGTTCACACCGTACAGATCGTCAAGATGCTCCTGAGACATGCCACCGGGAATGGTGATGCCGCCATCCTTGAGCACACCGTGTTCGTAAGACCCACCACCGAAGACCAGATCCGCATCGCCGCCGAGCGTCTCACCGCTCTCGCGGGCGTGTTGGTACTGCGACAGAAGCATCCGCCGGATTTCGCTTGTGCCTCCCGGCACCGACCAGACGACCTCGGCTGCTTCTCCAAATCGATTCTCGTGCCAGGCAGCAAACCCCTCGGCGAATTCGCGGCGAATCTGCTCGTTGTGAGGCGTGATGATGATGACGCGCGGAGCATCCTCGAACTGAGGCCGCCGATCGCCGCGGAAGAACAACGGCACGCCGAGCAGAATTGCCAGACAGACTCCGACAATCACTGCGGCCCGGCGATTCATCGTGCTGCGCCTGGAAGCGACTGAAGGGAGGCGGACATGGCCCGTGCCGCGTCGGCAATCGCCTGTTGCCAGTCCTCGCCCTCTGCGTAGATCACGCTTCTGCTCGCTGTGACAAGTGCCCCGAAGCCATCAGTCCCGAGCGCAGGCACCACATCCTGCGGCGTACCACCCTGCGCACCAAAGCCAGGCATGAGGAAGAACTGGTGCGGCATGCGTGATCTCAACGCAGCAACCTCGTCGGTCTTCGTTGCGCCGACAACTGCCCCGAGCGCGCTGTATCCGCGCTTCCCAAGCCATGACCTCCCGAGATCGGCGACGAGATCGGCAACCGACTCGGCTACTGATCGCCCGTCGGTCAGTTGCTGCGCTTGCACGGAATCGCCCGATGGATTGGAGGTGCGGACCAGCGCAAACACGCCAAGCCCCGCCTCAAGAAAAGGGACAATGCCGTCCTCGCCGAGCCACGGATTGACGGTGATCCAGTCGCATGGCGCGCCGTCGGCGGTCGCTGCCGCCGCATAGTGGCCTGCGGAAATGCCGATGTCGTTTCTCTTGGCATCCAGGATGACCTGCAAACCCTGACGATGGGCAAGTTCTCGCAACTCCGTAAGCACGGACATGGCCTTCCATCCGAGCGCTTCGAAGCATGCAGACTGAAACTTGACCGCCGCTACCTGCCCGGCCACGGCATCGATGATGCCCTTGCAGAATACGCCGACTCCTTCAACATCCCGCGAGAGTGCCGGTGGGAGCCGCGACAGCACCGGGTCGATGCCGACACACACCGGCGAACCAATATGCTCAACGGCGGCGATCAGACGATCGGCGGGGTGTGATGCCTCAGCCATCGCCCCGCATGGTAGTAGAATCGCTGCCCGTGGACGCCGCACCCCGACATCTCGACCTTCAACGGACAAAGGGGCTGGAGATCGAATGGCAGGACGGGTCGCGGAGTTTCTACCCAGTGGCCTATCTTCGGCGGATGTCCCCATCGATCGACTCCCGGCAACTCCGCGAGGATCTGGAATCGAATCCACTGGCCGTGTTGCCGCCCGCAGCACAAGACAGCAAGGACCTCCATGCAGTCGATGCAGAACTTGTGGGCAACTACGCGGTCAGGATCCGATTTTCCGATGGGCACGCGTCGGGTATCTATTCATGGGACTACCTGCGGCAGATTGATCCAAGGGGGGAGTCATCGTGAGCAATCTCTGCATACATCCGGTCATTGTTGATGGGCCGGCCGCCGCGCATCCAAGGCCATTTCGATGCCGAGTTGAGGTGGCTCCAGGGCAGGAGAGCGTTGAGGTAGCACACATCAACAACATCGAGTTCATGCGGTGGATCGATCGCGGCGCCGAGTTGCACTGCGATGCATGCGGATGGACCCGGCAGCAGTTGTTGGACGAGGGCGTCATGTGGTTTGTTGCGCGGCACGAGGTCGACTATCTCGCCGAAGCGAGTGCGGGCGATGACCTCCTGTTGACAACATGGGTTGAAGATGTGCGCCGGGTCAAGTCGTGGCGCTCAACCGTCATACACCGTCTTGGGCCGGGTGAACCCATACCGGTCTGTCAGGCACGCACGCTCTGGGTACTCGTGGATCTTGCAACACGCCGCCCTTGCAGCGTGCCTCTTGCGATGGCACGGGCGTTTGATCCGCTGGAGGCGCCACGATTGGCCAGGGACACGCCCGCATGAGCGTCGCACTTCTGTGTGGGCCAACCCGGTGTGTTGAAGAGCCCGCCATGCTCCAGAGGCTCGCTGTGGGCCTCATGAATGAAGGCGTGGCAATCACATCAATCTGGCCGACCGGCAGCCAGGATACGCAGCGATCGTCTCTGGTTCCTCGCATGTCGATTGACATACCGGTGTCGTGGCTGATGAGAAGCCGGCGGCGACGACTCGTCACAGAAGAACTCGCTGCGCTGGAAGTAAATCAACTGGTGGCCTTTGGTGGAGCGGCCCAGCAGTTGGCGACGGATGTAGCGCCGGCTCTAGGGGCGGCAGTGCTCGTGGAAGTTGCTTCGATGGCGGCGGCGGAGCGGTGTCGGCGCTCCGCGCCGGTGGATGTCTGGTTGGCATCATCACCGTCGATCCATCGGCGGCTCGCAGAGAGAATCGACGCGCAGCGGACTGCCTTTGTGCCCATGGGCGTGGCAACCGGTGGGGAAAGAGCGCCGCACGGGGAAGCCGGGCCAGTGTCCATCGCGGTGCTGGATGGCGGCGGCGATGTCGCAACGATGCGGGAGGTGATGCAGGGGCTGCGTTCGGTCATCGCGCCGAATGACACTCGGGTATTCATGGAATTGCGGGGAGCCGGGCAGCATCGTTGTTGGCGAGCGGTGCGGGATGCAGGATTGCTTGATCATGTCTCTTGCATTGCCTCAGCGGCCGCTGTTCGATCGCTGATCGCCGAATGCGACTTGGTTGTACTACCCACCCGCCAGTGTGGTATTCGCACCGTCCTCCTGGAGGCAATGTTGCACGGCGTGCCGGTTCTTGCGCCACCGATCCCGGGGCTGGACATGCTGATCGATGGTGAAACCTCAATGGTTGTGAAAGATCAGTGGGGAGAAGCACTTGGGCGAATTCTTGAGGATGTTGCCCTGCGGCAGCGACTGGGCGAGGCTGCCTCCAAACTGATTGCCTCTCACTACAGTTCCACCGCCCAGGTCGAGTCGTTCACCCGGGCGTTGAGTTGATTTTTCTGGCGAAGCCGCGTTCCGCTGGTCGAGAACACAACATCTTTCTCCCCTCCCCCTCGTCGGCACGGCTTCGGTCGTTGTCGACGGGGGCTTTTTTTCGCAACAGGGTGTCTGACACCGGTGTCAAGCACCGGTGTCAGACACCCTTGGCGATCATCGAGCGGAGGATCGCGAGGCCTTCGGCCAGTCGCGGCTCGGGGGCGGCGAAACTCAGGCGGAAGTGCGTGTCGCGGGCGGAAAAGACATCGCCGGGAATCACGAGCACATTCCGCTCGATGGCAGCCTCGACAAATGCTGTCGCTGAGAGCCCAAGATGGTCAGGCACCTTTGGAAATGCATAGAAGGCGCCCTCAGGTATCACCAGATCAGTGACATCGCCCAGCGCGTCAACAACCATGTCACGGCGATGCGTGAACTGACGAACCAGTGGTTCAAGGTCAACTTCGAATGCGCCGTACATGGCCCTCTGCGCCATACTCGGCGCACAGACGAAGGTGTGCTGCTGAATCTTCGCCATCTCCTGAATCAACGACCGCGGCCCCGCCGCATAGCCAAGCCGCCACCCGGTACATCCATGCGTCTTGCCAAAGCCGCGAACCAGGAGCATGTCGGAGGTATGCGATGCAGCAGTAGGACAGGGATCCGCCGACGGCGGGAACACGAAGCGATCATAGATTTCATCCGTAATCAACAGAACGCCTCGCTCTTGACACAACGCGACGATGTCCGCAAGTTCCTCCCCGGCCAAGACAACGCCGGTCGGATTGGCGGGGCTGTTCAGAAAGACCGCCTTGGTTCGATCAGTAAGAAGAGGTTCGATCCTCTCCGCAGTCATCCGGAAGTCCGGGTACGTGTCGCAGAGAACCGCAACCGCACCGGCAATCTTCGCAAGATTGGGGTAGATCACAAAGTAGGGGTCCGGAATGATCAACTCGTCGCCGGGATCCAACAAGGCAAGCGCGGCCAGCGTCAATGCGCCGGCAGTTCCGCTTGTAACGAGCACATCCGATGCTTCCTCGCCCGGCTTCGGCCACCCCACAGTTGCATGCAGGTGGGTCGCGATGATCTGGCGAAGTGCCTCGTCCCCGGTAGTCAGGGTGTATCCGTGACATCCGTCGCGGATCGCATCAATGGCAGCCTCCTGTAGTTCCTTGGGGACCAGAAAGTCGGGCTGCCCGATGGAGAGATTGATGGGATCGTCGCGATCCTGACCAAGTTGCCAGATTCGCCGAATGCCGGAAGCCTCCATGCCACGAACGCGGCTGGAGAGAAGCCGGTCGATGTCAGGTGCGCCGCTCACACAACACTCAGCCAGCTTCGCCCTCGGCGGGCGCGGCATCCTCGGCCGTGCCGCCTTCAATGCCCTCGACACCTTCCTCATCCTTCTTCTTGCTCGCCACCTTCACAAGCCGCGAAGCGACTTTCGGCAGGCCAAGCGGTGAATCCTCCGTCAGATCAAATTCGTCCTTGCCTGCGAGCGACTCGATTCGCTCGTTCCGCTTCAGCACATTGCGATGCTGATTGAGTCCGGATGGCTTTGTTCGCAGGCTCGAATGAAGGCTCATGGCAAAATCCTCTGGGTTGCTCAGCTGCCTCGATACAGGCTGAGATAGGCGTCGTGCAGATCGGTCGTGCCACCCCGCTCCTTCCAGAGCCGCCCGGCAGCGCGAATCCGATCCTCCAACTCCCGAACGGCCGCGTCGCTGCGGTTGTCCGACGGAAGTCCCGGCAAGGCAATGACCCTGCTGGACCCCGCATTGTTGCCGGAAATCACATAGGTTTCAAGCCCTCGGTCGCGGCAGAAGTCCACCAGCGGCAAGGCCCACTTTCTGGGCGACTGAGCGACGACAAAGTAATACTGGCCGCCTTGCCGCGGGTCGGACTCCACCGGGCCCCAAGTGCGGGGCCGAATTGGTGCTGGGGGCCTGTCTGGAAGGGTCGCAACGCCTCCAGCGGCCTGCACTGGATCGACAGGGAGATCGGCGAGCAACCTGTTTGCATAGTCGCTACGGGCCGTCGCCTCGCCCCGTTGATACCCCATGGCATAGATGACCACCATGATCGCCACGATCAACGCCCCGGCCACGGCCAGGCCACCAATCGACATGCGAATGCTCCGCCCCGGAGTCAGCAGATTGCGTTCCAGATCCGGGCCGTCTCCGCCTCCCCCGCTTGGACTCCCCGGCGTCCCCTGCCCATCGCTGGACGATGACGGGCCGGGGCGAATCAACTCGTAAAGGGCCGGTCCCTTCTTTCGTCGCATTCCATCATCCTCCCAAACCAATGACACTCGCGATAGCCATGTCAGCCGTGTGCGAAAGACTCAGCCGCCATGTGTCGATACCTGCCGCATCGGCCACCTCGGCAGCGCGGCCGGAAAGTTCCACGGTCGGAGCACCATCGCTCCGTACGACCCCGATATCCTGCCAGGTGATCCCACCCGTGAGCCCCGTCCCGAGCGCCTTCAGTGTGGCCTCCTTGGCGGCGAACCGGGCGGCGTACTTCTGTGCGGCAACTTCGGGGGCCGTGTTGGCAGCGGCCTGCCGCTCCGGCTCGGTAAAGCACCGCTCGATGAAGTGGTCGCCGTGCTCAGCAACCATCTCCGCAATACGGCAAACCGGCACCAGATCAATCCCATGGACCAATACGTTCACGGCGCTGCCTCCGCCGCGCAGACAGCAAGCAGGTGACCAAGTTGCGACATGATGAGTTGACCCATGGCAAGCTCCACGGCCGCGGGGGAGCCGGGGAGCAGAAAGATCGGCGTTCTGCCGCCAGCGCCGTCACACCATCCCGCGGCAGCGCGGCTGAGCATGGCGGCCGGACCGATCTCCTCGTAACTTCGCTGCCTGAATAGTTCGCCGAATCCCGGAAGCGTTGCCGACATGAGTTGCGAGACGGCATCGACAGTCACATCCCGCCGAGAGGGCCCTGTGCCACCAGTGACGATGATGGCATCGACACTGGAGTCTTCGGACCATGCCCTGACGATCTCGGCGATCGCCACAGCATCGTCTGCCACCAGCAACCTCGATGCGGCGACATGTCCGTGTTGTTCCAGATGTTCGACAATGATGTCGCCGCTTCGATCCGTCTCGCGGCTTCTCGAATCGCTGACGGTGAGAACGGCTACCGAAGCCTGTTCCATTTGCGTCTGGTGACTCATGCTGGACAGTCTACCCCCCTGCTACCATCGACGGCATGTGCTCCGCCGCAGCCATCATGATTGATCTTGTTGAAGGCGCCGTCGGCAATGCCGCCCCTGATCTCCTTCCCCCGCACGAGGGTGGCGGGCACTGCGCATTTGCCGGGTATACCCGTGCGGAGAAGCACCTTGTGCATGGCGAACTCCTTTGTCTGGACTATGACTGCTACCGGGATATGGCTCGTGATGAATTGGAACGCCTCGCCGCCGAAGCGGCCTCCCGATTCGGAGTGGTGGCGGTCAGCATTGTCCACTCGGTCGGGAGAGTCGATGTCGGCCAAGCGAGCGTTCGCATCGATGTCTTCTGCCCCCATCGAAACGAGGCCTTTCTTGCCTGCCGGTTCCTGATCGACACGCTCAAGTCAAAGGTGCCGATCTGGAAGCGGGAAGTGTGGTCGGACGGATCGACATGGAGGGACGGTGTGCCGATTTGACTGCGACACGAAGTCAGAAGGCACGGGCGCGGCGTCTCTACGACGCACTGAAGGCGCGATACCCGGATGCACACTGCGCACTTGACTACTCTTCGCCTTCCGAACTGTTGATTGCGACGATTCTCTCTGCGCAGGCTACGGATGTTGGTGTCAACAAGGCGACGCCGGCGCTGTTCGCCGCATTTCCGAAGCCCAGCGACTATGCGGCCGCATCCCCCCAGGGCATCGAGCCGTTCGTCTCTTCCATCAACTTCTATCGCAACAAGTCGAAGGCCATTCACGCGGCGATGACGCGTGTGGAAGAGGAATTCGGCGGCGAGGTGCCCGACACCATGGAGGATCTGGTCTCGCTGCGAGGGGTCGCCCGCAAGACGGCCAATGTGGTGCTCGGCAATGCGTTCAACAAGAACGAAGGCGTTGTCGTCGACACCCATGTGTCCCGCGTGTCACAGAGGTTCGGCTTGACCACTGAAACGAAGCCTGAGCGGATCGAGCGAGATCTGATGGACCTCTATGCCCGCCCCCGGTGGACCATGCTCAGCCACCTCCTCATTCGCCACGGTCGGGAGGTGTGCAAAGCACGCGGCGCCCTCTGCGCAGACGACTCAATCTGCCAACGCTACAGCATCTAGTAGGGTGTCTGACACCGGACACCGTCAGGGGAGGGACAGGCGGCCGACGAAGCCGGGCTTTGCGACAAAGGCGGCGGAGCCGTCGGGCAGCGGGACGATCTGGACAATGGGGCCGGCCAGCGCAATGCGGCCGCGAAGGACCATCATTCCATCGTCCGTGGGCTCATACACCTCGATGCCGTCCACGGTACCCACCCAGAATCGCCCGCCAATGGCAGTCACGGTCGTCGCAGGCGACGAGCGTTGCCGAAGGCTACCGGCAATCCCACCCGGCCCCTCAAACGAAGCACCGCCGTCACCATCAATGGCCAGCGACCAGCCCAAGACAACCGCACGCGTCCGCGACTCCGCCCCTGGGACCTCTCCACGGCGATACTCCGGATCAGCCTCGAAGTCATATCGCCAACTTCCAGACGCATGCGGGATTTCCAACACCCGACGATCGAATCGACCGGGCCTCAACTCAGTCGCCGCTGCAACAACACGGAACATCTGCCTACCCTCTCCACCCTTGTCCGTTCGAATGCGATACATGGCGCGCCCGCTCTCGCCACAGACCGCCAGATAGTTGGCCGCAATGACATCCACATCCCTCGCGCCCGCCAGCGGAATCTCATGCAACAGACGAACTTCCTCGGGAGAAATCCCAAGCACCGCGATCCCCAAATCAGTACACAACAGGATCCTGCTCCCGACGACGCGCATGTTCCGCGGCTCCCCGGGGATGGAAACTGTGTCCGTCACACCGGCAAACGGCCGCAAGAGGCCTACTTCCGTGGAATCACCCCGATCAGACGCGAATACCAGCGTTCCAGCGTCGGCATTTGCATCCACACCGACCTCGGCAAGCAGCGTCGCCAAACCGAGAATCTCCCCGCCTTCAGCATCAAGGAGTTCTCGACCGGCGGCATAGACCAGACCCTTGCCCAGCGATACCGCGACACCGGTCACATCCCGCTCCTCCGCCAAGAGCAACATGCCGTCGGACAATCGGACCACGCCTCCGACTCCCATGACAACGGGCCAGCCCGACACTGTCGCCAACCTCCGCGGTGTGATGCCGATTTCTTCGGCGCCCCACCTGTCAACGATGACCGGGCGATCCCGCATCCTCCCCTCGCCATCCAGAAGATGCATGAGTACGACTTCCCGAGTGTCCATCAATGCGAACAACCGGCCATGCACAATGAGCAGATCCGTACAGACCGATGATGCGGGGGGACACAACGACACATCCGCAAGGCGCTGGCCCGATCGACTGTCCATGACAAGAAGACGATCGCCCAGTGCCTGATACAGCCGCCCCTCATCAACATCAAGCGCCGTTGGCGGCCCCCCTGCGACATGATCCAGCCTCACGGTGCCGCCGCTGGCAAGATTGGTGCACATGACCATCGCAAGAAGGTAGGCAGACATGACAACTCGCATCCAAGCCATCATAATGTCGGGCATGGGTGACCGTCTCAGCCAACTTCGCAACCTGCTTGAACAAGACCCGACAGATGCCTTCTGCATGTACGGCATCGCCATGGAACACCTACGGGATGGCCGCCGCGACGAAGCCATCGCATGGTTCGATCAGGCCATTGAGGTGGAACCCGGCCAGACCTATGCCTACTACCACAAGGCCCGCTGCCTCAGCGACGCGGGACGGAACCAGGAGGCTCTCGCAACCATCGACACCGGACTTGCACAGGCTCGCGAGTGCGGCGATGCCCACGCGGAAGAAGAACTCATCGCACTCGCACGCGACCTGTCGTGACTGTTCCCCACGATACGACCATTACGGCGATTCGGGTCGACCCGAGAGACCCCAACCTGCGCATAGTCGCTGTGCAGGATCAACCCGACCGTACATTGCTCGCCCGTGATGCCGAGTCTCTGGGATTGACATCCGGAATGCCGTGGACCGAAGAACTCGCGACCGAGCTTGAACACTGCGCCGCCATCGCCAAGGCGAGAACCACATCGCTTGGACTCCTCTCCCGCAGACCGTGGGGCACTGCCGAGTTGCGTCGCCGACTGGAACGGCGAGGCTTCGCACGCGATGTTGCCTTGGGGGTCGTCAACGGACTTGTCGAGGACGGCTGGATGGACGATCGAGCATTCGCCGAGGCACTGTGCAGGTCGTGGCTGAAAAGATCACCGGCGGGGAGTCGGTGGCTGCTGCACAAACTCGCTGAGAAAGGCGTTCACCGGGAGTTGGCCGAATCAGTCGTCGAAGACTTGGTGGCGGGAACAGACGAACAAACTGAAGCCGAGCGTCTTGCACACGATCGCCTGCGCAAGATGGCCAGTGTTCCAGAGGAAACAGCCCGGCGACGCGTTGCCGCCGCCCTTCGCCGCCGCGGCTTTGATGCGGAGACGACCCGCGCCGCCATTGATGCCGCATTCGGCTAGCATGCCGCCCATGAACGACGCGCCTCTTCCGCTGGAGATCACGCAGGAACAACTGGATCTTCATGATCCGAATGCGCCGCTCCTCATCGACTGCCGCTGTGTCGAGGAGTATGAGGAACAACACATCCCCGGGGCGATGCTGGTCCCATTGCAGCACATGAGCGTCCGCATCGACGAACTTCGACACCTGCAGGATCGACACATCGTGATCTACTGCCGAGTCGGGAATCGATCATGGACAGCTGCCGCCTACATGCGCGCCACGGGGTTCCCGAATTGCCAGTCGCTCGCCGGCGGCATTGATGTGTGGAACGGGGCACTGGAATAACGTGTTGCGAGCTCGGCTCATCACGGGGTTCCTGCTTGTCGGCGGCCTGCTGGTGCTGTTCGCTTTCGACCAGAACATCGGCTCCGTCCAGTGGTGCTGTGGCTCGCTACCGCCCGGCATCCTGCTTGCGGCGCTTGGCCTGCTCGCCGCACCTCTCGCCGCCATTGAATTCGGATCGCTCTGCCGCGGGATTCACGAGCGGTGCAGCGTGCCGGTATTGCTGCTGTCAATCGAAGCCTGGATCCTGCTGTTCTTTCTGCTTCCAGAATCAACTCCCGCCTCCAAAGTGTTGGGATTGATAGGAACACTTGTCATTTCCTCCATGGCGATCAGTGTTCTTGTGCTCTCTCGCAACAGAGACCTCCGCGGCGTACTCGCTGGCAGCGGTTTGACGGTCGGCGTCGCTGCGTACCTCGCCATCGGACTGGGCATGTTGCTGCTGATTCGCCGCGAACACTCAGTGTGGTGGGTGGCGGGCATCATCGCCATCGTCAAGATGTGCGATACCGGCGCCTTCTTCGTCGGGTGCAACATCGGCCGCCACAAGTTGATCCCCTGGATCAGCCCGGGAAAGACATGGGAAGGACTTGCTGGCGGACTTCTCACCGCGATCGGCACCGCCGTGTTGTTGGCGTTGGCCAGCGAACGCTGGCTCCCCATGGAGCCTGTCATTCCCATCGGCACCGCTGTTTTGCTCGGACTCCTCTTCGGCCTCGCGGGGCAATGCGGCGATCTTGTCATGAGCGTCTTCAAGCGCGACAGTGGGCTGAAGGACGCTTCATCCGTTCTGCCGGGGCTTGGTGGCGTCCTCGATGTATTTGATTCGCTGCTTCTTGTTGCGCCATTGGCCTATTGGCTACTGCCAACAAGTTCCTGACCTGCTAGACTGATCTGAATGCCCTTGATTGACGACCTCCTGGCGCTCTATCACCTCGATCGACAAGTTCGGGGACTGCGAGGGCGAGTCGAGTCGGCCGAGATCTATCTCCGGAGTCAACAGCGACAACTTGACGAAGTCGAGACGCGGCTCGCAGAGAATGTACAACGGCAGAAGCAGCACCAGTCCCATATCGCCACACTCGAGACCGAGACGGGAAGTCTCGATGATCGGATCGACCATCTCCGCAAGGATCTGGCAAAGGCGGAAACCGACAAGCAGTATTCAGCACTGCTCGCGGAGATCAACACCCACAAAGATCAACGGTCGGCATTCGAAAACGAAGAACTCTCTGAAATGTCGGCGGTCGAAGTACTCGACGCCAGTGCAAAGGACATTCGCGAGATGGCTGCTGAGCGAACCAAGCTTCGCGATGCTGCGGACGCGGAACTTCAGGAGCGGACCGAGGAGATTGCCGAGCAACTTGCCGAACTGGAATCGGAGCGGGCAACCGCCGCAGACAAGGTCCCCGGAGATGCACTGGCCATTTTCGACGAGATCGCCGACGACTACGAGGGTGAGGCGATGGCGCCGATCGAAGTCATGGATCAAAAGCGACGAGAGTACGCCTGCGGTTGCTGCAGCCTGATGCTCCCGCTGGATCTGGTGACGAGTCTTCTGGGCAGCAGCGAAACACTCTCCCGCTGTACCGCCTGCGACCGCATTCTCTTCATCGGCACCGAGACCCGCGAAGTCGTGTCGCCCAAGGGGTAATTCCCCGCCGCTGGACGATACGGCATCTTCCGGCCACAATGCGATCCTCGTGCTCTGCCCATACTGCGAAAAAGACGATGACCGTGTGGTAGACAGTCGTGGGATTGAAGGCGGCCGCGCCATCCGCCGCCGCCGCGAATGCCACAAGTGCGGCAAGCGATTTTCGACCTACGAACGCATCGACCAGACGGCCCGCCTGGCTGTGGTAAAGCGAGACGGCTCACGCGTGCCGTTTGATGCCAACAAGGTGTTGCAGGGACTGCAGGCTGCCTGCGGCAAACGCCCGATTCCGGAAGACCAGAAAGTTGCCCTCGTCGGCGAGGTTGAGGAGGAGCTCCGACGCCTGCACGAGCGGGAAGTTCCCAGCGGCGAGATCGGGCGGCTGGTCGCGCAACTCCTGCGCCCGATCGACAAGATCGCGTATATTCGGTTCGCAAGCGAGTACCTCGACTTCCAGAATATCGACGAACTGTCGGAGGAAGTTACGAGATTGCAGGATGAACCACCGAGCATCGCAGACCAGACAGATCTCTTCAATACCTGACTGATACACATGCCCCGCATCACTCTTCCCGATGGCAGCGTTCGTACGCACGACGGTCCGGTTTCCGCACTGACGGTCGCCGCTGACATTTCGCCAAACCTCGCGGACGCTGCGCTCGGCGCTCGCGTCAACGGATTGCTCTGCGACATAGGCACCGTGATCGATGATGATGCAACGGTCGAGTTGGTCACAACCCGCCCCGGCGAAAAGGAAAGTTCCGCCGACGCGTTGCAGTTGATTCGCCACAGCGCGGCACATGTCATGGCCGAGGCCATCATGCGACTTCACCCGGAAGCACTGCTCGTGTACGGCCCACCATTGGACACCGGGTTCTATTACGACATCGCCTTCCCGGATGGCCATGAACTCAGCAGCGATGACTTTGAGAAGATCGAGAAGGAGATGGCGGCGATCATCGTGGAGGACCGCCCATTCACTCGCTTCGACATGCCGCCGGACGCTGGCATGGACAAACTCCGTACCGAAGGCAGCAAGTACAAGATCGACAATGCAGAGCGGGCAATCAATGAAGGTTCAACGTCCCTCAGTTGGTACGCCACGGGTGAACCGGGAAGCGACTGGGAGGATCTCTGCCGTGGCCCGCATGTTCCCTCCACCGGACGGATTGGGGCCGCGAAGATCCTGAGCCTTGCAAGCAGTTATTGGCATGGCGATGCGGGCTCCGATCGACTCACGCGGGTGTACGGAACAGCGTTCGCCAATCGCAAGCAACTCAAACGACATCTCAAACAACTTGAAGAGGCCAAGGCTCGCGATCACCGCATCATCGGACGACAACTCGACCTCTTCCACATCGATGAACAGGTTGGACAGGGACTTCCACTCTGGATGCCCGCCGGTGCCATCGTCCGGCAGGAACTCCAGAACTTCATCTCGCATGAACTGCGGAGGCAGGGATACGAGCAGGTATTCACACCGCACATCGGCAAGTTGGATCTCTACAGAACATCGGGGCACTACCCCTACTACAGCGAGAGTCAGTACCCGCCGTTGATCGACCAGGACTGCCTGCAAAAACTGGCCGACGAAGGATGTTCCTGCGGCGACCTTGCAAACCGCATGGAAGACGGTGACATCGACGGGTACCTGCTCAAGCCGATGAACTGTCCCCACCACATTCGCATCTACGCATGCCGGCCGCACAGTTACCGCGATCTCCCGGTGCGGCTTGCGGAGTTCGGCACCGTTTATCGACGGGAGCAGTCAGGTGAACTGGGCGGCATGACGCGCGTGCGAGGCTTCACGCAGGACGATGCGCACATCTTCTGTACCGAAGATCAGGTGGCATCGGAGATCGCCGGTTGTCTGGAACTGGTGAAGGTCATCTTTGAGACGCTCGGCATGACCGACTACAAGATTCGCCTCGGGCTGCGGGACCCTGATGGGTCCAAGTATGTCGGAGATTCGGCCAATTGGGACAAGGCCGAAGCCGCATGCCGGGAAGCGGCCACTTCACTTGGCACGCCATTTTCGGAAGACGCGGGCGAAGCTGCGTTCTACGGACCGAAGATCGATTTCATCGTAAAGGATGTGCTTGGCCGATCGTGGCAACTCGGCACGGTGCAGGTTGACTACAGCCTTCCGGAGCGGTTTGGACTTGAGTATGTGGGCACGGACGGCCAGGAGCACAGGCCGGTGATGATTCACCGCGCACCATTCGGTTCAATGGAACGGTTCGTCGGTGTTCTCATTGAACATTTCGCAGGCGCCTTTCCCACATGGCTTGCTCCTGAACAGGTGCGTGTTCTTCCGATTTCTGAGAAATCGAATGCATGGGCGGAAACCGTGCTGACAGCGTTGCATGACCGCGGCATCCGCGCAACGCTCGATGACCGAAATGACCGTATTCAAGCCAAAATCCGCGAAGGTGCAGAGCGAAAGGTGCCGTATCTGGCCGTAGTCGGGCCGAGGGATGCAGAAGCAGGATCGGTCAGCATCCGCATGCGTGGTATTCGCGAGGACCTCGGCGCTGTGGCTCTCGAACAGTTCGTCGATGCGGTGTCGCAGGAAATCACAACCCGAGGCGAGGCATCGGCCTTGAAGGCTTGCTTCCCGGACTACCAGACCCTATCCTGAACGGCCGCGGTCCGAAGACCGCATCTAAGCATGACGATGCAGGACATGATCTCGATGTTGCTCCTTCCAGCCTTTGCTGCGGAGCGTCGTCGTATTGCGACCGCATGATTCGCACCTGCACCCTTCCAACACAGTCCGTCCAGAGCCAGTCGCAGACTGGACGCCGCTCGGTATTCGCGTGTAGTTGTGCCGCATCGCGGTATTTCAGGAGGTAATCACCTATCGCCCGACGACGTTACTTCCGGCCAAACGAGAATGTTCGCCGACTCCCCAGAGCCAATGACCGTATCCGGGTGCCCCGAGTTCGTCTGGTCGACAAGGACGACACGATGATCGGCGTTGTCGAAACCGACGAGGCGATACGCATGGCCCAGGAGGCCGATCTCGACCTTGTTGAAGTCTCGCCTGACTCGGATCCACCCGTCTGCCGCATTCTGGATTTCGGCAAGTACCGATACGAACAGTCGAAGAAGGACCGCGCCAACCGTGCGAAGGCGAAGACGGCGGAGACCAAGGAAGTGCGGCTCGGCCGCTCCATGAAGATTGATCCCCACGATGTGGCTATCCGCATGCAGCAGGCCCGCAAGTTCCTGATGGACGGGCACAAGGTCCTCATAGTCCAGAATTTCCGCGGGCGAGAAATGGTGCATCGTCACAAGGGGCAGGCGCGAATGACTGAAGTAGCCGATCTTCTCAGCGATATCGCCAAAGTTGAAATGACGCCCCGCATGGCCGGTCGCCGCCAGACCATGTTGCTTGCTCCGGACAAATCGAAAGTCCAGCGAGTCAAGGCGATGCAAGAGGAACAGAAGTCTGCTGAGGCGGACGACACGGCGGACTCCGCCGCGGATTGACGCCTAGCGGTCCCCTGCCATGGCCCGATACGCCATCATTTCGGACATTCACGGAAACGCCCACGCATTGATGGCGGTGTATGACCTCATCGGAGACATGAGCGTCGACCAGATCATTTGTCTCGGTGACATCGTCGGATACGGCCCGTCGCCCGCAAGGTGCCTTGATCTGGTTCTGGGGTATTGCAACGATGCGGTCCGCGGCAACCATGATGAGGCGGTGCTCGACCCCGACATGGGCCGTTACTTCAATACCGCCGCGCTCGCGGCGCTGAATTGGACACGCGAACAACTCGGCGCGCATCACCTTCACGCCATCAGCCAGATGAAGACGCGGATTCGGCTCGGCGATGCGCTCCTCCTCGTGCATGACACGCCGGTGCTGCACGAGACCGCCTACATCAACGACATCGAAAATGCCGCGGCGGCCTTCTCCGGCCTGGACCGCGGCATCTGCCTGCACGGACACACCCACCTGCCATCGATCTTCGAGACGCCACCGGGAGATGCCGATGCGTCAAACACGACACTCCGCATACCCGTCCCGGGGGAGCCGATCGTGCTGGTTCCGGATAGTCGCTACCTCTGCAACCCCGGATCGATCGGTCAGCCCCGTGACGCTGATCCCCGGGCCAGTTTCGCCATCTTCGAGTACACCTCACCGGAGTCCGAGGCGATCTTCACCCTGCATCGAACACCTTACGATGTGGAAGCAACCCGCAATGAGACTGAACTTGCGGGGCTGCCGCAGATTCTCGGCGACCGGTTGACCATGGGCGCCTGATCAAATTGCGCGTTTGGCCCAGCCGCCCTGCATGAAGCGGCCGAAGAAGAAGGTCGCCCGCACAAGGATCTCGCCGCACAGGGCGAACTGGATCCCGATGAGTCCCCATTCCAGATGGATGCCGAGATACCACGCCATCGGAAGACGCACCCCGTAACTTGAGATGGTCGTCAGGATGAATGTCCATGTGGTGTCGCCCGTCCCGAGCAAGGCTTGTCGCATCACCATCATCACGGCAAAGGCAGGTTGAGATGCGCCGCCAATGAGCAGAAGCGCAGGCACGATTGCCAGATGGATCGGCATGTCGGAGATAACCAGCGTCAGGTCGCGACCAAAGAGCATCATGGCGATGCCAAGCGTTCCCATGACGATGATTGCAATGCCGGTGCACGCCAGCACGGCAAGCCTCGCGCGGCGGCGATCGCCTGCCCCGAGAAACTGCCCGGCGAGCGTGCCGGCAGAGACACCGAATGCGAACCCGGGAAGAAAACTGAATGACTCCCACTGCGCCGCAATAATGTTCGCGCCCTGCAATCCCTCCATCACCGGCTCGTCACTCCCCATGCGGACCGCCATCTGGGCCGATACCTGCCCAATGAATTGCAGGACGAACAGGTTGGCTGTCCACATCGAAATGCCTTCAAGGAAGTTGGGAATGCCGATTCGGGCCACGCGTCCAATGACGGAGAGGTCCAGTCGCATGTCGGCCCACCGCAAGCGGAGATCCTTGACACCGCGGAAAAGCACCACCACGATCAGCACTGCACCCGCGACGTACGCAGCGGCCGTGCCAGTTGCGATCCCGATGACATGGAGATCCCACGACCATGGGTTGATCACCGTGGTCTCGCCCAGCCGAATGTCCGCTCCAGACAGTACGAGCGACACGATGACATTGACGACATTGACAGCGGCAGTGACCAGTGCTGGTCGCAGCGTGTCGCCGCTTCCGTGCAGTGCCATGGCGCCCGCGTTCATGATGCAACAGGCGGGCATGGCAATTGACAGCACGCGAATGTACTGCACGAGATAGACCGACGCTTCATCCGAGAGTTCGGTGAGGACCGCCAGCGGCGATGCAGCGAACCACAGAGCGATGCCGACGAGGATGCCCCACCCGCCGGCCAACAGCATCGACTGCCCGAGCGCCCGATGCGCCAAGTCGCGATCGCCGCTGCCCATGGCCCTTGCAATGAGTGCTTGGCCGCCTATGCCGATGCCCGAAGCGGCAATGGCGATGAACCAGCCGACATAACTTCCGATACCGATGGCGTCCATGGCGGGCAGCACCACCCAATCCGGCAATCCGCCGGCCATCACCTTGTCGGCAAGGCCGACACAGGCAGCGAGAAACTGCTGCACCAGAATCGGGGCTGCCAGCAACCAGATGGCCATGGGGAGGCTGCGGCCGACAAGCGAGCCCGCCTTGATGGCACCGGGCGGCTCGGCGGCCGCCTCGGGGAGATCCTCCGGCATCGGCTGCATCGAAGCGAGCCGCTGCCGGGTCTCATCGGAGTTGTCGCGCGGGCTCACGGGGAAGCGGTCGGCTGATCATCCGGCACCCACGCGTCCAAATCAGGCGCGTAGATGAAGGTCGCCTCACTGTCGTCTCTTGCCTTTACGGCCGGTTTCGCCACCGGCCGGGGAAGTGTTGTCGGTGGCGGGGGCGGCGCGGGTGGCGCCTCTTCGATGACCTCATTGACCTCGATGATCTCCACGATCCCTGGTTCTTCATCCCAGGTCTTTCGACGAGTTGACTCTCGCAGGCCGGCCGGCACACCGGGTCGTTCGCGGGGCCGTTGCTCCCAGAAGGCGAGTTTGTCCCACCAACGCTCTTGACGCTGGTAGGTCGGGTATTGATAGGCCAACTGCCCGGTGAAGGGGTTGATGCCGCCCTTGGCCTGCAGCGAATACCAATCCACCCATGCATACCCGTCGATGCCGAATGACTGGCCGGTCAACAGGTGCAGCGATTCCGCCGCGGAGAGGTTGATCGAGAGTTTGTTCGCCTGCAATGCCAACATCAACCCCGAGAGCACACGACCTTCGGGGTACTGGCCAAGCGCGGTCGCGACCGGTGAACGCACCCCGCCCTCCTCGCCCTCGTCAGCAAGCGATCGCAGCAGATCGGGCACGACTGTTGGGTTGTGAAGTCGTTGCAGCGCAAGCGCTGCTTCCCGGCGAACCTGCACTGATTCGCTGGTGACTCGTGAAAGCCAGGGGATGATGATGATCGCATCCTCAGGCGCACCGAATCGGCCGAGCGCTTTGATGGCCGCGGCGCGGACAAGTGGGTCGTGTTCCTCAACGACATACATGCGGTAGTACTCGACATATGTCGGTGTTCCTCCGAACGGCGCGTTGGCGAGCAATGTCAGTCCTTCGCGACGTTCATCGGCGTCGTACCTGTTCGATGCCATCCGCGCCGCCTCGCCTGGCGTCGGCGGAGAGAAACTGTCGGAGATGGCGTTGAAATCCTCAGCAACGCACCCGGCGAGCAGAGCGACGCACACAGTCATAAGCAATGTTCGTCTCACGCGTTGGCCTCCTCAGCGGCGCGCTGGTTGATCGTGGGTTGCAGACCACGAACCTCCTGCGCCATTTTTGTGTTTGGAAACTGGCGAATGATGGCGTCACCGAATTCGATGGCCTCGGTCCAACGGTGGTCGTTCACTGCCATGCTGAAGCGTGTACCCAACGTGTCGCGGTATGAATCAACGACGGCCTTGGCCGTGTCACGAAATCGACGAGCCTCGTCCGGTGTCAGATAGCGGTCAAGTTCCTTGAGCAGGACCATCGCCTCCTCGACCTCTTCACGCTGCGCCGCGGCAAGAAAACGATCCTCCAAACCGTGGCGGTATG
Source organism: uncultured Isosphaeraceae bacterium (assembly GCA_964546085.1). Taxonomy (GTDB): domain Bacteria; phylum Planctomycetota; class Phycisphaerae; order Phycisphaerales; family SM1A02; genus CAZJKE01. The sequence continues at coordinate 5,546 of CAZJIB010000014.1, read as the reverse complement.
CGGCGCGGGCATCGGCAATCCGTTGTTCCAGATCGTGCAAGAGCGGCGAGTCGGGATACAGCCGCCGCAGGCGGGCGGCCTCCTGGTACCCGGCCACCCATTCCTGCTCCGAAAGCAGATTGTCGAACTTCTCGACTTCGCCGCGAATTGTTGACTCGTGTCGCTGGTGCAGGATGGCCTGAATCCGAGAGCGGAGTTGTTCGCCCTCCTCCACGGCACCAAAGACCCTCGCGAGTTGCTCGCAGAGCACCAATGCGGCGTTGTACTCCCCCGCTTCAATGTCCGTTTCAATGGTGCGGCGAAGCAGTTCCACTTCGTGCTCCCGAAACAGCACACGCTTTGCGCTGTCGGAAAGCCGAATCGCCTCGATGAGTGCCTGTTGCCCGCTGCTGCCTCGGGAAGCAGTGCCCCGCAACAAGGCACCGACGCAGACAACTGCCACCGCGACAATCGAACCGCTCAACACACTTGATGCCCAGGCACCGGTCCCCATGCTCCCGGCGATGACACCGCCGATGGCAAGAGCCAACAGGACAACCCATGCGGCGCATCGGCGTATACGGGCGGCCGTGTTCGAATTGCTGGGCATGTTTGTCAACTTCCGGGTACCTCATCCCCGCAGAGCGAGGTCACAGGGACTACGCAGAGAAATTTCAGCGGTCCTTTGCCAGTGTTTCTGAACTGGTGATCGCTTCCCGGAGCGATGTAGAGCGCATCACCGCCGCAGATCGAATGTACCTGACCATCGTGCTCAAGTTCCCCGTCTCCGGAGAGGATGACCACCTCATGCTCCCAGTCGTGGCAGTGTTTCGGCGTGAATCCACCGGGATCCACCGAAAAGTGTCGTGTGGCGAATGTAGGCGCGCCGTCCTCCCGGCCGACGAGCAGCCGCATGGTCACGCCGCGAATGCCCTCGCCTTCGATCCTGCGTCCCTGCATGTCGCCGACACTGCGCTTGATCATGTGCGGTATGCTCCTGCCCCGTTGGATTGTAGTGGATGCTCCCCGATGCTCTCAGTTCTCCTCCTCGCACTGTTGCCCGCCGACCTCCCGCCGCAGGCTTTGACATTCCGGGGTCCAAATGACTGGACCTTTGATGGAAGGGTGCATGTACCAGAGGAGGTGACGGGTCCGGCCGTCCTGCTCATCGGCGGTGGCATAGGCAATGACCTTGACTGGACAGCCCCCGGCACGTTGTCGATCGGCGGAAGCGAGGAACAGATCACCATCACCGGCAAGGACCATGCCGATGCTCCTCGCCTCGTGAAGCCTTTGGTCGCCACCGGATGCGTGGTGATGCAGTATTCAACAATCGCCCGGGAAGATCCCAAACGGGATCGGTACCCCTATGAACTCGGGTTGACCGATCCCAAAGAGATCATGGACTTGGCAAGGGCGGCGATGGATGCGCTGGCGGCGCACCCGGCCGCCTCCCAGCGGCCACTTGTCGTACTGGGTTTCAGCATGGGCGCTCAGCGGGCCGTGCAACTGGCGAGCGAGCGGGATGCGATCGCGGCGATTGTGCTGCTGTCGGGTGCGCAGTTGACTGCCACAAGTGCGGACGACACCGGTGGCAACATGCACAGGGTCGAGGCGACGAAGATGCTTGCATCTCTCGATGCCGATGGTGATCAGGTTGTCTCAGGCAATGAATTCCCCAGTGAGTACGACTTCGATCATGACGGCATCCTGCGGCACTGGGAAGTAAGCGCCGCTCTTGCGGCAGAGGCGCGATCGCACGCGGGAACCCTCCCGACCCACGATCGGTTCGGTCTTCCGTTTGGCGAATCCGTGCTTGAGAAATTGCAGCGTCCGACGCTGGCCGTGTATGGCACGCTTGATGACATGCAGGCGTACCATGCCCCAAATCTGGCAAACCGCTGGGCGTGGGTGGACGTTCGCGTTCTGCCGGAGTTGGGTCATCAGCTCGGCCCGGAGTTGGAAGGACGAATAGGCCCCATCGATGAGTCGGTGTGCGAGATCATCGCCACCTGGCTTTCCGAAACGGTACGCGACAAGGAGTAGCAGCAACCATGCCCACAATCACCCCGTTCGTTCTCGGCGATTACATGACGAATTGTCACATCGTGACCGAAGGAGACGAATGTTGGGTGGTGGACTGCGGGTATGAACCTCATTCGCTCATTACGCACCTGCAGGATCACGATCTGCACCCGACCGGCGTGCTGCTCACCCACTGCCACGCCGACCACATTGCGGGCCTGGACGAACTCCGCGGAGCGATTGGTGATGTTCCCGTGCTCTGCCATGCCGCAGAACAGGGCTGGTGTGAAGACCCCATGGCGAATCTGTCCGGCCTCGCCGGGCTGCCCATTGTGGTGAGCCCGCCTTCGGGGACAATCACGCCTGGCGAGGACATCCAGATCGGAGGCTCTCCTTGGCGGGTGCTGCATACGCCGGGGCATAGTCCCGGCAGCATCTGCTTCGTGCATGATGAAAGCGGGCAGGCCATAGTCGGCGACACGCTCTTTGCCGGGAGCATTGGACGACACGACTTCCCTACGAGCAAGGTCGAAGACTTGCGGCACTCGATTTTCGAGGTGCTCATGCAACTGCCGGATGCCATGGTGGTGTATCCCGGTCACGGCCCGGCAACCACAATCGGTCACGAACGCTCCAGCAACCCTTTCGTCCTCAGCGGTTTCTAGCCCACGGTGTCGGACACCTCTGGTGGTACTATCAGGGCGTGCAGGTCGCCGCGTTGATGATTGTGCTGTCGCAGTCGGTGGATACCGAGATTATTGCGAGCACACCGGAGGAACAGCAGCCATCGATGGCGTGGATGCTCTCGCACATGCCACCGGGGGATCGAGAACATCTCACCGATGCCTATCTGATTGAGAATCTCGATCTGGCCTGGAACGCATGGCAGGATGCGGCGTGGCACGCAGAGGTACCGCACGATGTCTTTCTCGATGCGATCCTCCCCTATGCCAGCATCAACGAGCGGCGCGATGACTGGCGAGCGATGTTCCACGAGCAGTTCGCGCCGCTCGTCGCCGATGCGAAGTCGCCCGGCGAGGCAGCTGCCATCCTCAACAACGAAATCTTCAAACAAGTGGGCGTGATCTATTCCACTGATCGCCCAAAGGCCGATCAATCACCGCTGGAAACGATTGAAGCGGGCATGGCATCCTGCACTGGCCTGAGCATCATGCTCGTGGACGCCTGCCGCAGCGTCGGCGTTCCCGCCCGATTCGTCGGCACACCGCTCTGGTCCGACAAGAGCGGCAATCACTCCTGGGTCGAAGTCTGGGACGAAGGCCAGTGGAAGTTCACCGGCGCCGCCGAACCGAGGGGCATGGAACTCAACCGCGCATGGTTCGCCGACCGCGCCGGCGGGGCCGTTGAAGGTGATCCGCAACACGCAATTCTGGCCGTCACATGGCGTGATGTGCCCCGGCACTTTCCCCTGCCTTGGCTCGCGGACGACACATCGGTTGGCGCGGTTGATGTTACGCGTACTTACACCAGCAGCACCGAAACGCTGCCCGAAGGGCACGCCCGCCTTCGTGTTCGAGTCATCGGCGAGAACGGCCGCCGCATCGCAGCGCCGGTGCAAGTCGAACACGCCGGCAACTCACAACAAGGCGTGACAAGAGACGATCGATTCGATGCCAATGACCATTGGACGGCGGTCGTGCCGATTGACTCTACCGTCACGGTGAAAGCCGGCGATCGGCAAACACGCCTCCTAGTCCACAGCGACCAACAACTCCTCACGCTGACCGCGGGTGAGTTGACGCGGGAACAGGCCGCGGCAGCCGTTGCGGCCGTAGTTGCGGAGTGGTCCGAGGCGGGCAAAGCCGCCGCAATCGCCCTGCTTGAGCGAGGCGAGCTCGTGATGGGCGAACACGCCATGCCGTTTTCCCATTCGCGGCATGGAGAGACGGCGGCGGGATCCCGGCCGCTGGTCATCTCCATGCATGGGGGCGGCGGGGCGCCGGCAGAAGTCAACGACGACCAATGGCGCAACCAGCAATCCCTCTACGACATTGATCAGGGCATCTATCTGGCACCTCGCGCACCAACCAATACATGGAACCTCTGGCACCAGTCACATATCGACCCAATGTTCGATGCGCTGATCACCGCCATGGTGCTCGCCGAAGGCGTGGACCCGAATCGCGTGTATCTCACCGGATTTAGCGCCGGAGGAGACGGTGTCTTTCAACTTGCTCCGCGCATGGCCGATCGGTTTGCCGCTGCGGCCATGATGGCGGGGCATCCCAACGAGACCAAACCCGACGGCCTGCGAAACCTCCCCTTCACAATTCATGTGGGCGCCGAGGATGGAGCCTACGACCGCAACCTCAAGGCATCGGAGTGGAAGGCGTGGCTCGCGCGGATGCGGGCAGACGATCCCCGGGGCTACCCTCACTGGGTCGAGATTCATGACGGCAAGTCGCACTGGATGGACCACGAGGATGCCGAGGGCGTGCGGTGGATGTTCGATCACACCCGCAACCTTCGCCCCAGGCGCATTGTGTGGTTGCAGGATGATGTGCTGCGCAGTCGCTTCTACTGGCTCGCCGTGGATGAACCCACTGCGAGAGATCGCATGGTCGTGGAGAGGAACCGCCAGGACATCACCATCGTCGAGGCAGGCGTGCCCAAGAACCTGCGAATTCGTTTGGACGATCGGATGGTGAATCTGGATGAGCCGATCCGCGTTCTTGACGAAGACGGCCGCGTGTTATTCGAAGGTCTTGTGGCACGCCGCGCTTCAGTCATCGAGGCAACAATGGCCGAGCGAGGCGATCCGGACGGAGTCTTTTCGGCCGAAGTCGGTGTCGATCTTCGGTAACCCCGCCGTCGCTCGCCAATTCCTGTTGCTGCGACCTTATTCTGTCCTATACCCGGCGGTGATCGGAGGCGCCTGACGCCTGCCTCTAGTCTTCGTCCTTCGGCTTGTAGGAGGCCACGACCTCGGCCTGCACATTCGGAGGCGTTCTTTCGTCACGGGCGTATTCCATTTCGTAGGAACCCGCACCACCCGTGATTGAACGCAACTGGCTTGTGTAGGACATGACCTCGGCGAGCGGTGCCTCAGCTTCCAGCACAGCCTGATCACCCGGCAGCATCTCGGTGCCGAGTATTCGACCGCGGCGACCGGAGATGTCGGACGAGATGTCGCCGATCATGTCGGTCGGAATCGTAATGTGCATCGTGACAACAGGCTCAAGCAACACTGGCTTCGCCTTCTTCACTGCGTCAATGAACGCCCTCTTTCCAGCAGTGACAAACGCGACTTCCTTCGAATCCACAGGATGGTGCTTGCCGTCATAGACGCTCACCTTGATGTCCTGCATCGGACATCCGGCCACAGCGCCGTGCAGAATGACCTGTCGAATCCCCTTTTCGATCGCCGGCAGGAACTGCTTTGGAATCGATCCACCAAATGTGTCATCAACAAAGAGCAGACCGTCGCGAACATCCTGCTCCCCATCATCGACAAGCGGCTCGACCCGCAAATACACCTCGCCAAACTGCCCCGCACCGCCGGTCTGCTTCTTGTGGCGATG
>CAZJIB010000013.1:24474-56738 GCA_964546085.1 uncultured Isosphaeraceae bacterium | reverse complement strand
ACTCTGGAGGCTATTGCCGCCTCGACGAAACCCAACGGAAGCGTTGCGTTGAATCTCAACACCCTCCAGAAGCAATTCGCTCGCACGATCCCAGCTTGCCTGGGCAAGGTGCCCGTACCCAACCTGCAGGAGAACCTCGCCCAGAGCACGTCGATGTTCCAGATCATCAGAGGAAAAACGCACGCGAGCAAGTTGCTCTTTCCGAGTAAGTAAGTTGTCAACGAACGCATCAGCATCAACACCAAGATCAGCGGCAGCAAGTGAAATCTGACTTGCGTTGGTCATGTCAGCCGCGAAGTTCATTGCTATCTCCGCAGTTTCAGCCGACACACGTGCTGCTTCCTCCTTTTCAAGCATCTGACTTTGTGCACGAGCGTTCATGGCACGCTCATTTGCAGCGTTAACTGCGAACCATGAAATCCCAATTACGGCGATAATGATCACAAAGAAGATGCTTGCCCCAGCAACAGTCGCTGCAATATTCCGCTTGGCGAAACGACGAAACTGGGACCACGCCGAGGGCGGTGTCGCAGCAATGGCCTCGCCCGAAAGGTAGCGTTGAATGTCATCACGGAGTTCCCCCGCGCTCTGGTAGCGTTGGCTCCTCTCCTTGTCCAGTGCCTTAATCGCAATGGTCTCGATGTCGCCCCGCAGGTGCCGATCGATTGTGGAGAGTCGCGTCGGCTCCTCGTCTCGGATGATCTGCACAGCCTCGTGGATGGCAAGTGTCCTCACGTCGTAAGGCGTTTTTCCCGTCAGCAACTCGTAGAGGATCATCCCGAGCGAGTAGACATCGCTGCGGGTGTCGATGTCATGGGGGTCCGCAGCGACCTGCTCAGGACTCATGTACTGCAGCGTGCCGATAAGGGCACCAACGTCCGTCTGCAGGGTCGTGACCGCCAAGTCACTGTCCGTCGATCGAGCGACACCGAAGTCAATGATCTTCGGCTGCCCGCTGGTATCAACGATGATGTTCCCAGGCTTAAGGTCGCGGTGCACAATCCCCTTCATATGTCCGTGCTGCACCGCCTCGCAGACTTTCGTGAAAAGGTCCAGTCGCTCGCGTGTCCCTAACTTCTTATCGATTGCGTACTGCGTGAGCGGTGTTGCGTTGGGGATATACTCCATGACGAAGTACGGCACCGCCCCTTCTCCATCATCATGGGAACCCGCGTCGTAGACAGCCGCGATACCTGAGTGCTTCAGTCGCCCGAGGATCTGTGCTTCGAACTCGAATCGGCGGAGGGCCTTCTTCGACGCGATACCCCGTCGCATCATCTTGACGGCAACCGCGCGTCGGGGATTGTCCTGCACTGCTTCGTACACGGTACCCATGCCGCCACGGCCGATCACCCGCCGCAACGTACACGAGCCGATCTTGCGGCCGATGAAGGGGTCACGGGCCCCGCCCGATGACGGGGGACTTGGGTCGATAGTCGGCTCGTCGTGTCCGCGGATGTTGTTGGACTCCTCAGGCACGGCACCACTTGAACAGAACGCGGCTGCTGCGTCAATTCCGGTGGTAATAAAGTTTCTTGAACACCCTTACAGCCGTCCGATAGCGCTCATGGAGTGTTTGAGGATGTCTTGGATTGGGCCTGGATCGCCACCGGCGGATTGGCCGCCGCGCTCTGGCTGCTGACCGCGCTGACCTGGCCGCGCGGCCACAACTGCCGGTGCTCTGGATCAAAGCCCGCAACACGTTGGCGAGCGTTTCTTCCTTCGTGGCATTGGATTCGCCGCGGCCGCTGTTGGTATGACCTGAGCGGGCACTCGGATTCGAACGCTCGATGCCCGGAGTGCGGTACTGCAGCCCCGACAATGCTCCGCGATGGTCGCCGACTGCGGACGGGCCTCATCGCGCTGCCGATCACCGCACTGGCGGTCACCGCGTTGATCCTCGGACCCATTCGCATGGGTACCTGGCCGCGAGCAATTCCCACGCTGCCACTGGTCATGCTCTCTGATTCGCCCATTGGCGACCACGGCACGCCGCTCCGTGAAGAGATGGAGAAACGAGTGAAGGATGGCGAAGTCACCGGACTCTCTGCCCGCATGTTCGCGGAGACACTCGTTGCGGATCTGCGGAACGACAATGAACGGTGGAATGCCCACGATGCGTGGATGATGTTCCGGATACTCCTGCCGCAGGGACGGGACGCACTCGAGCGGGAACTCGTCATCGGTGATCCGCAGTCTTGGCGAGCGGCCGCCTCCATCCTGCGACAAGCAGGGCCGACGCCGCCATCTGAGGCGCTGATCAAGGCCTGCATAGCGGACCTTCACGATGATCGGGGTGTCAAGGGCAGCGGGTACCTGAGAATGGGGAATGCGAGTTCCTCGGTAATCTACCTCGCAGCATGGTCGCACATCGCACCGCACTACATTCGGGATGCGGTGCTCAGCGAGGATCCTCAGCAGCGGTTCTACGCCGCGGCCATCGCGGGGTATACGGGTGACACCGCAGTAATGGATGCCGCGGTGCCGATCCTCATCTCACACCTCCGCGACAACAGGATCCCCGGCGATGGGCAAGTTGCGGCAGCGGCGATCTTTCGCTTCGGCCCGCCCGCGCTGCCACTGCTTCGGCAGCATGCGGATGAGGTAGATACACAGGCAAGAGAGGCCATTGCCCACATCATCGAACGGCTCGAACATCCAGATCGCGTCTGGTACGAGTGCATCAATAGCATGCCGAAACTTACGGACAAGACGCACGACCCTCTCGATATGTCCCTTGAGAGAGCTCTGTATTACTAGCCGTCATTCCGGGGGTCGGGGCGATGTTCGTCGTAGAGAATGCCGAGCCGTTCCGTTTCCCGCAGCGACTTCCCGGGATGTCGCAGTACGCGAAACAGGAGGCCGAACAATTCGGAAATGGAGTAGGTGCGAAGTTTTCTCCCAGAGGTAATCGTTCGCTCACGCAGCACGACCAGGCGACCTTGGCGTTTGATCGCCTTGCTGAGAAACAGTTCTTCGGCAGCAGCGAGTGTTTCGTCGTAGCCCCCGATGGCTTCAAACACATCGCGGCGAACGAAGGTGAAGCATCCGCTGGCCCAGCCGCACAGGCGAAAGAGCAGGCCTGCTACCGGCTCCAGCATGCGCGCAAGGAGTGGGATCGGCCGGTCGAAATAAATGTACGCCCCGCCACCAGCCGCGCCGCCCTGCATGGCTGCGATCGCCGCGATGAGGGTCTCTGGAGGCACGACCGTATCGGCGTCAACGAACACCAGGTACTCGCCGCTGGCCGCAGCGGCGCCGGCGTTGCGGACTGCGGAAATGCGGCGGAGGTCCACCGGCACGACCCGCACGCCGGCGTTTTCGGCGATCGTGTTGGTCCCGTCATCGCATGCATCGGCGACCAGAATGATCTCGTAGGGCATGTTGAACTGCGCGGTGGCTGCGTCGCACGCGACCTGCACTGCCTGCAGCGTCCGGCCAATGACTGCCGCCTCATTATGCGCCGGGATGACGATGGAGAACACGGCGATCAGGGATCATCATCCCAGCGGGCGACTGCGGCAAGCCGCCTCGTGGCAATCTTCTCATCATCCTGTGGCGATGCCTCAACGCCGATCGGCCCGCGATATCCAAGGGTGTGGAGTTCTTGAAGGACGTAGCCGTAGTTGATCTCGCCGGTGCCCGGTTCGTGGCGGCCGGGATGGTCTGCGACTTGGATGTACCCAACCTGATCGAACCCCCCTCGCAGGCGGCCGCAGAGGTCGCCTTCGCTGATCTGCATGTGGTAGAGGTCCCAGTTGATCTTGACCATGGGCGAGTCAACTGCCCGGCAGATGGCAACGGCATCTTCGCTGCCGTACAAACAGTGGCCCGGATGATCCACCCGGATGTTCATTGGCTCGAGGATCAGCATGATTCCTTCACTCTCAGCGACGGGGGCTGCACGCCGAAGGCCGTCAATGATGTGCCCGTGCATTTCTTCCTGTGTCATCCCGGGCTGGTCATTGCCGCCGACGATCGTCATCCGCGTGCACGAAAGTCGATGGGCCGTCTTGCACCCGGCGCGGACTTCCTCGACAAAGTGATCGTGGTTTTTCGGGTCGTTGAGGCCAGGCACAAATCCCCAGCCGGTGAACTGGGCAATCTCAACGCCATGGTCCTTCGCCACCGCGGCAATCTCATCAATGTCCTTGTTTCGCCATGGCCAGAACTCTACGGCGTCAAATCCCGCGGCCGCAGCAGCAGCGATGCGGGCCGCAACTGGAAATCGCCGCCACCACATCTCGATGTTGGCGCACCAGCGGACGCGGTCGGTGGACGGTGACTCGCCATCACTACCAAGCGACACGCGTGGCATCGCCGCCGCTGCAGCCGATGCCGCAATGAATGTTCGCCGCGTGATTGCCATGATCAAATCCTACCAGCACAGAAGGTATTAACACACAACGAAACCTTCGCTCGCTGTCTTTTCGGCAAAGGCGTGCGAGAGGCGAGTGGTCATGGGGCCCACGACTCCGTCACCGATCATGTGTTCATCGACCTTGATCACTCCCGCCAGTTCACCCATCGTTCCCGTGACAAATACTTCATCTGCCTCATATATTTGCTCCAGCGGCATATCGCAAACCTCGCGTGTGATTCCTAGTTCATCACACAGTTCCAGAACAACTCCGCGAGTTATGCCATCCGGGCACGATTCCGTACGCGGCGTCTTTACGACGTTGTTGCGAACTACGAAAACATGTGTCGCATTGGTCTCCGCTATGCACCCTGCGTGGTCTAGCATGAGGGCATCATCTGCACCTTGCAGTGTCGCCTCGCTCTTGGCCATAATCGACTGGAGGAGATTGCAGGAATGGATGTTCTGGTTGAGCATGTGTGGCGGGAACCGCCGAATCAAACTCGTAGCCAGTTTCAGCCCGCCCGTGTCGTAGACGGGTGCCTTGTACTCCGCGAGCACGATGAGGGTTGGCCCAGACTGGTTCAGGCGAGGATCCATACCCGATGTGATCTTTACCCCGCGGGTGAGGGTCAGGCGAATGTGAACTCCATCACGCATCCCGTTCGCCTCCAGGGTCCGGCGGATCTGCTCGATGATCGATTCATCATCGGGAATGGTCGTGAACGAAATAGCCTCTGCGGAACGACGCAGCCTCGCCAGGTGCTCCTGCAGGCGAAAGATCCGGCCGTCATAAACACGTAGCCCTTCCCAGACAGCATCGCCGCCTTGCACCACCGAGTCGAATGGACTGATGCGAGCCTCGTCTCGGTGCGTCAGCACGCCGTTGATGTTGATCAAGATGTCGCGGTTGCGTGGGTCGTAGGATTGCAGCATGGCTTGTTTTCTAGATCACCCAATGACTCAACCGATCAAGCGATGGGCGTGTAATTGGCGGTAGAGGACCTGACAATCCTCAAGTAGCCCCAGTAAATCTGGTGGAACAGATTCGCTCCTCTCTCGCCATGGACTAAACCCCGTCGAAGCCTCAACCGCATCGTACCAGTAGGGCGCCCACGCCCCGTCGCTCTCGCGAGGACCTGATGGCCAGGCAAGCATCGCTGGGGCGAAGTCCACGCCAAGTCGATCGCAGAACACGCCAAGGACCTGCCCTGGGTCGCAAAGCACGTCGCGTGCATCGAGCACGGGCGGCACTTTGCCCGTGGATGCCAGGGTGTCGTTGAAGAGTTGCACCTGCTGGGGCAGGCCCGTGTCCTCGATGGAAGGGTTGGGTGTTCTGGCATGCAGTGAGAGGAGCATGTCATTTGGATTACGGATCAGAAAGCAATTGGCTACGGATTCCATCCACTGGCGATCCATGCCGGGGAGAAGGTGATGGGCCATGTGCTTCTGGTAGAAGATGTCCGCGCCGCCTGGAATAGGTCCGGTCAACTCAGCAGCAACGCGATCAGCGTCCCTCTCGTGCGAGGCGAGAACCTGGTCACGGCCAGGATGTGCCAGGCCAGTGACATCGAGGTAGTGGGCATAGAAGGGCTCATCAATGACACAGGTGTCCTCGCGGTTCTCCCAGGCACGCATCATGGCCGTCGAGATGTTCCGCGGCCCCGACCACATCGCGATACGAAGCGTCATCGGAATTCCTCCAAACAAGCATGTGGAGACCGTGTTCTGACAAGGATTGGTTGGTGACCATGGCCAGGCACGTGCAGCACGGATTCTGGGGCAATGGGTGCCTTCATGGCGTGCAGCGTACAACTATGCCGAGAATTCGCAGAATTCCCATGATGCTCGTAGCCGCCTCCGCGATAGGATGGGCGTTTCTTAATATCTCAAGTGGTTCAGTTGAGGAGAAGATTAATGAAAATGCTGTACGTAATAATTGGAACAATGGCCGTAGTTGCTAGTGGAGATACGCTTCTGGGCGGCGACCGAACACCGCCGAGGCTCATGGACACCTCTGGCACCGAAACGGGAGAGGATCGAAACACACGCGGAGACTGGGGAGCGTGTTGCTTGCCCGATGGTTCCTGTATTCCCAGCACAATGTGCTTTGAGTGTGACATGATGGGGGGCACTTGCCACTACTGGGAGGATTGTGCAAACGTCACCTGCGTACCGGAGCCAACTTACGCCTGCTGTTTGCCCGCCGGTGGTTGTGAGGAAATGTACGAACAAGAGTGCCAGCTGTCACAGGGGACCTATTACGCAGGGCAATTATGTGCTGACGCAGCCTGCCCCCCGCCCTGCCCGCCATCGGGAGTCTTCGCTGACACCGCTTACCAACTGGTCGTTGATTGCGAAAATGTCAACTGGATTGCTAGCGTTTCACACACCCCGGCGTACAGGGATCTTGATGGGGATGGCGCACCCGAGTTCATCAGGGGTCACGCATTTGCATATCGCATGTTTGAGGGGCCGGTTAACGCCTGGATAACCTACGCCATGCCATCGCACCTCGTTGAGTCCGGTCCATCAATCGGCGAACTCCACGTAACCACTCTCGTGGACGTAAAGCCAAACGCGATGACCTACGCTGGTTACACGGTTGGCGATACATATGACATGCGGTGTGTCGGGTTCATCGATGTCACAGCCGATGGCTTGGTCGACGCCATCATCCAGGTCGATGGTGACCTGTATTTCTACGCTGAGAACATCTTGCCGCCGCCAGTTGCCTGCACAACCGACATCAATAGTGATGGTGACACGAACATCCAAGACTTGCTCGCGGTTATAAGCGCCTGGGGTCCGTGTCTGTAAAACACGCACATCCCTGAACCACGACAGCCCCCGGATTTCTGGGGGCTGTTTCATTTGACGTGCTGTGAATACTCGTTTGCGTTCGACCATAAACCGGATCCTTGGCTGGAGATCAGTCACTGCCTCGTCAGGAGGCGAGTGCCGCCTCGCCTATGGGGGCTACAATGTGGGGATGCGATGGGTCGCGGGCATGATGGTTGGGGTGATCCTGATGAGCTGCTCAACAATCGAGCGGGCCGATCGGAAGTCAAAGCCGGTACGGGCGAACATCGCCTACGACGGCGAAGTACCGGACATGCTGCGGGGTACGGTCAAGCAACATGTGGCATTCATGGGGTACGCGGAACAGTTCACCGAGAACTACCAGCCCATCATCGCCAGCGGCTACGGGCTCGTCGTCGACCTCGATGGAACCGGCTCGCGAGATGTCCCCCCGCAGGTGAGGGCCACCATGATTGCCGACCTCGCCCGCCGAGGCATCGGCGAAATGAGCCGCGGCTGGGGTGCCCTCAAGCCGGAAGATCTCATCGATTCGCCAAACACGGCCATCGTCATTGTGGAGGGCATCGTCCCCCAGGCGGCGACAGGACGAAGAACCGCACCACCGGGCGTCCGCATCAACCACCCCGCCCTCCGCGGCACGCTCTTCGATGTCCGCGTCCGAACCGAACCCAGCAGTGGCACGACCAGCCTCGAAGGCGGCTTGCTCATTCCAGCGATGTTGCGTCTAGGCGGTCCCGTCACCGGTCGCCTGCAAAGCCGCGAGATCGCCATCGCCGAAGGGCCCATCTTCATCAATCCATTCGCCGAACCGGGCGCGGTCGGCCGCGACTCGGTCGTTCGCACAGTCGGCCGCGTTCTCGACGGCGGAGAAGCCATGAAGGACATGCCGCTCCGGCTCGTCCTGCTGGAACCAAGCCACACCCGAGCCGCGATCATCCAGACCGCCATCAATCGCCGCTTCCCGCAGGAGCCGGGACAAGGCGGCCCGACCGCTCGCGCCATGAACGACACCATGGTCGACATCCATGTCCCACCCACCCAACAGGAGGATGTCGATCGATTCGTCGACTTGATTTCCCACGCCACGCTTCGCCAACAGAACCCCGAGGCCGTCGCCCTCACCATCAAGCGGATTCTGCTGGAAGACCCAAGTCCACGCAATGCAGATGCAGCCGCTTGGCGGTGGCTCGCCATCGGCGATCGCTCACTGGCCGTCATTCGCCAGTTGTATGACTCCCCGGAAGATCTCCCGCGCGTCGCCGCCCTCCGAGCCGGGGCAGGCAACGGCGACCCGATGGTGATCCCTCACCTCATGACCGCCGCCACAAGCGATCCATCGCTGGCCGGGCGACTCGAAGCCATCGACCTGCTCGCCCTCATGCCGCACGACCCCCGCATTGAAACCGGTCTTCGACCACTGCTGAGCGATGATGATCCCGAGATCAGGCTCCGCGCGGCCGATGCACTCATCGATCGCCGCGATCCGCTGGTCGGCCGCTGGAACATCGACGGCAAGTTCGAGCTTGTCGCCATCGACTCGACCTTCCCGATGATCTATGTCACCCAGCGTGGCATCCCCCGAATCGTGCTTTTCGGCGACTTGGAGATTGAACGGCCACTCACTCTGCAGGCATGGTCCAACCGCCTGCTTGTTCGCGATTCCAAGGCCAATCCGGATGTGCTGGAAGTGTTCTACCGACCCGACGACGGCGAAGCGATCTTGAAGGATGTGTCGCCCGATCTGGCTGAGTTCACCGACTTCCTTGCGCACAGCACCACTCCCGAAGAACCCCGCGCCGGCCTCGGCCTCAGTTACGGCCGAACCGTCGGGGCGCTCCATCAACTCTGGCAGCAGCAGTATGTGGCAGCGGATTTCAAGGCCGAGCAGGACCGCCTCCTCGCGGCGATCCAGCGACTGACCGAGGGCGGCGCTCCGCTTTCACGACCCGAATTCGATACGCCGCCCGATGAACCGGTGCAAACCCGCTTTCTCGAGCCCACGGCGTTGGAATAGTTCTTCCGATTCCCCCGTTTCGACGCTACCATGGCCTGCATTCCAGTGCCGTGGGGCCGCATGCCGACCTGTGTAATGGGCAAGGCCAGCACCCACCCGTAAGAACCCCCCCTTCAGGATGGAGGCGGGCGAAGGTAGACAGGAGGTCCCGCCGCATGCGGCTCAGTAAGGTCTCAATCAGCGGTTTCAAGTCCTTTGCGGACGCCACCGACATCACTCTCGATGCCCCGGTCATTGGCATCGTCGGCCCCAACGGCTGCGGCAAGTCCAATGTGGTCGATGCGGTCAAGTGGGTCCTCGGCGAGCGGTCCGCCAAGAGCCTCCGCGGCGAGGCGATGCTGGATGTCATCTTTGCAGGTTCCGCCGCCCGCAAGCCCCTCGGCGCGGCAGTGGTGACCCTGACCTTCGACAATCCCATCACCAACGCCGCAGCGAGCGATCCCGCGGACCGCCGCTTTCTCTCAGTCGACACAGACGAGGTCGCCGTGACCAGACGGCTCTACCGCGATGGCCGCAGCGATTATCTCATCAATGGCAACAAAGTCCGCCTGCGCGACATCAAGGAACTCTTTCTGGATACCGGTATCGGCACCGATGCATATTCGATCATCGAGCAGGGCCGGGTTGCGGCGATGCTGCAGGCCAACCCCGTGGAGCGTCGCGGAATTTTGGAAGAAGCTGCGGGTATCGCACGCTTCAAGGTTCGCCGCAAGGAAGCCGAACGCAAACTCGAACGCACCGAAATCAACCTTGTCCGCGTTCGTGAACAACTCGCAAGCACGGAGCGGCGGCTGCGCATCGTCCGCGGGCAGGCCGAAAAGGCTCGTCGCTTTCAGGAACTCGACAGTCGATACCGACATTTGCGAACGCATCTGGCGCTCGACCAGTTCCACGATCTGCATGTGCAGTTGACGGGACTGACGAGCCGTCTTGCCAAACTCGAGGACGAGCGGCGCGCGCTTTCTGAGACGCTCGTCGACATTGAGGACGGCAAGCGGGCCACCGAGGTTGCTCGCCACGACCTGCAACAGCGACACCAGTTTCTCCTCCAACGGCAAACCGAAACACAGGGTGTCATCCGCCACGCCGCGCAGCGCAAAGAGATGCTCGGACGCTCCATCGGCGAAGCAAGGCAACAGGTCGATGAAGAGAAACAGCGGCTGGATGACATGTCGAGCCGGCTCACCGCACTCGAAGGCGAGCGAGAAGGTGCTGCGGAGCAAATCGCCGCGTCTGCGGAGCGTCTGGCCGATATCGATCGCGAGGTCGAAGCCATCGGCAGGGAGCACGCAGAGTGCCAGCAGAAGGTGGTTGCACTGGAGGGCGGTCTGGGCGAATTGCAGGACGAGATTGAATCCCAATCGGCCCGGCAATCGCAGAGCACCGCCGCCGCCGACTCTGCGGCAGAGCGACTTCGATCCCTTCGGGAGCAACATGATCGTCTCGCCGAACAACAACAGACACTCGGAGCGGAACTTGCGACGCTGACACACAGCCGGGACGAAACGAACACGGCGTTGGGAAGTGCCCGGCGCGTCGTCAACGACCACGAGTCCATTCTCACGACACACGATTCCGCCGCCGCTTCGCTGGGCGAGCAGGCCGAGGAACTGACGGCCGATCTCGACGACCTGCGCCACCGACGGGCAGGGTCTGGCTCCCGCCTGCACCTCCTGGAGGAAATGCAGCACGCACGGGAAGGTTTGACCGACGCGGTCAAGTATGTGCTCGACAATGACGAACTCTTCCCGGAAGTCCGTGGCATGCTTGGCGAGGCGATTGATGCCCACCATGCCGATGCCCATCTGGTCGAAATTGCCTTAGGAACCAACATCGAGCTGTTGCTGGTGGATGACTCGGCCGCCGCCGAGCGCATCGAGGAGGCGCTCGGCGAAGGACATGGGCGGGTTGGCCTCATCGCTCCGCCCCCGAGCACGCCCGCCGCGAATCCTCCGAATAACCAGGCAACGCCCCTCCTTCAGTTGGTGCGCGTGGCGGACCATGCCGCCGCCGCCGCCAAGACACTGCTCGGCACCACCGCGGTGGTTTCGTCACTGGACGCCGCACTTCGACTGCGTTCGACCATGCCCGCGTGGCGATTCGTTACCCGCAGCGGCGAACTTGTTGAGGAAGACGGGCGGATCTTTGTCGGCCAGTCCGCCGCGCATGGCAAGGACGGGTGGCTCACCCGCCGCATCGAACAGAATGCATTGGCCGTCGAAGTCGCCGCCATCGATCAACAGATCGAGCAGCGACAAGGTGAACTCAGCGAACTCCTCCACGAGGGCGAACAGACCCGGCAGCAGCAGAAGGAAGCGGTGCAACAGGTCCGCGCAGCCCGCAACGCCGTCGTGGAAGCGGAGTATGCAATGGAACGCATCGACGACGACCTTCGCCGAACGCGGCGACAGTTGTTGGCGGTGGCGGAGGAGAACGGCGAACTGGAGACGCGCATCGAAGAGAGCATCAAACTGAGAGACGAATCTGCGGGGCGCGCGGTGGAACTGCAGAGCCAGGTCGAAGCACTCTCGACTCGGCGAGCGGCGCTGCGAGATCAACTGGAAACAGCCAGATCGCGGGCGGAGGCAACGGCGGAGAGACTCACCGCCTGCCGCGTGGATCTGGGAACTGTCGGCGAGAAACACGAGGCCGATCGCCGCGAGTTGCGGCATGTGGAAGCCTCCATGTCGGAAGTCACGCGGCAACGCGAGTTGCTGCGGGGACAAGTTGGCCGCCGGTTGTCCCAACTCGATCAATTCGAAGCAGCGGTTGCTGACGCGGAGCAGGAAGCGGAGAAGGCGGCCACCGACGCGAAGGCCTGTGGCGAAGAGCTTTCGTCGTTTCAGGGGCGAGTCGATCAGGCGGATGCCGCGGTCGAGCGTGCTGCCGAGGTGCTGGCCGCCCGCCGCAGTCAGGCGCAACATCTGGAGCGCGATCTTCACGCGTTGGAATTGAGCCGCCGGGAAGCGGAGATCAAGCGAGAGAACCTCGAAGAACGCTCGCTGGAGGATTTCGAACTGGACATTCGCGCCGAGTACGAGGCGTGGATAGCCCGCACCGATGCTGATCGGCCGGCGGAGGATCGCGAGGCGATGGATGCCGAGGCCGAAGTACTCCGGGAGGAAATTCGCGCCCTGGGCAATGTCAATATCGACGCGATCGAAGAAGAGAAGCATTTGGAGGAGCGGAATGTCGATCTCGCTCAGCAAGTCGCAGACATCGACGATGCCCACAGGCGGCTTGCTGAGTTGATCACTGAACTTGAGACGGTCAGTCGCACTCGGTTCGAGGAGACATTCAACGCCATTCGCGAGCACTTCGCTGGGCCACAGGGTTTGTTCCGGCAGTTGTTCGGTGGCGGAAGTGCGGACATCATGTTGTTGCCGGACGAAGAGGGCAACATTGATCTTCTTGAAGCGGGGATCGAGATCAAGGCGAAGCCGCCGGGCAAGCAGCCGCGTGTCATTTCGCAGCTCTCCGGTGGCGAGAAATCAATGACGGCAGTTGCCTTGCTCTTGAGCATTTTCCGCGCCAAGCCGTCACCCTTCTGCATTCTGGACGAGGTCGACGCGGCGCTGGACGAAGCGAACCTGGAACGGTTCAGTCGGTCATTGAAGCAGTTTCTTGACCAGAGCCACTTCATCGTCATCACCCACCGCAAGCGAACAATGCTTGGGTGCGACAAGTTGTACGGCGTGACGATGCAGGAGCGCGGTGTGTCGAAGCGCGTTGCGGTGACCGTCGAGGAGGTTGGTGAGGAGGGGCGGATTGCGAAGGAGGCTGCGGCGAGAAACCCCGATGAGGCCGAACCACCCTTGATTCAGACGATGGAATCTACTTCGACCCCAACGACTACCTGATCGCAGCAAGGACCGCCGCCAACTGCGGCGAGGGGGAGCCGTCCAGCGGAAATGGGTTGGGCGTATTGAAGACATGATCGCCCTGCGGGATGCGCGTCACCGTGGCGCGCTGTGCAGCACCAGCGATGCGGTCCGCCGCCGATACAAATACCGTCGGATCATCTTCGCCGTGTATCACGGTGATGGGACATGGGATGGTCGCCACCAACGGCAAGAGATTGTGGGCTGCTGGATCGTCAATCTGCTCCTGCAGAAAAGGTGCGCCCACCCGGAGCATCTGCCCGGTTCGAGAGGACGGTGATTCGATGAACCCGTTGCGAAGGAGCGTCTGTTGTGTTTCCTCGTCCAGTGAGTTGCAATTGGATGGGGAGGACAGCGTGATGACGCGGTCCGGAACCACGGCACCGCGTCCAGCGGCGAGCAAGCAGGCCACCGCTCCACGGGAATGACCGAGCAGCGTCAGTGGCACCTCGCCCCCGATGTGGTCGCACACCGCTTTGAGATCCTCAACCTGCCGATTCCACGTGTCCCGTTCGAAGAGGTCCGGCCTCGCAAAGGGGCCGTCATCTCCGAGCATCCCCGAGTGCGAAAAGTTGAACCGATGCACTTTGATGCCGCTACGGGCGAGCATCTCCGAGAGCCAGGGGAACATCCCGTAGTCCTTGTAGCCCTTGAAACCATGGGCAATCACCAGTCTCCCACGACATGCCCCCACCGCCTCATGCGTCGTGCCGTGGACCGCCTCTCCACCACTTCCCTCAATCACCCAGTCCATCCCCCCATCCTACGAATTGAGACTGGGAAAAAGGGCGGTTGGTTGACCGGGGAGAGGCGGGCGGGGAGGATGGGATGGTGGCGGATGTCATTGAACTGGACGCGTTGATTGTGGGAGGTGGCATTGCGGGCCTCTGGACGCTCGATGCGTGCGTCCGCCGCGGCCACCGAGTCCTTCTGCTGGAGGCTGACGCCCTGGGCAGCGGGCAGACCATCGACGCACAGGGCATCATCCACGGCGGCCTCAAGTACGCCCTCGACGGCATCAACACCCGCTCCGCATCAGCCATTGCCGACATGCCATTGGTCTGGCGTCGTTGCCTCGCCGGTGAAAGCAAACCGGATCTGTCCGCCGTCCACCTGCGAGCCGACTCCTGCACCATTTGGCACACAACCTCCGTCCGCTCGCGCCTCGGATGGCTCGGCGCCCGCCTCGCCCTGCGGATCAAGCCTGACCTGCTCGCGCAGGATGAGCGACCGAAAGTCTTCCGGGGGTGCCCCGGTGCAGTCGCCCGCCTCAACGAACAGGTCGTGGAACCGGGCTCCGTACTCGAAGTGCTGGGCGACCAACACCAGCGACGACTCCTCCGAATCACGCCCGGCAGCGGACTCGAGTTCGACCACCGTGACGACGGCACAATCCTCGTGCGGCTTATCAATCCTGATACCGGTGAACCGCTGGACATTGCGCCTCGCACCATCATCCTCTGCGCCGGAAGTGGCAACGCCGCCCTCCGCGATGAGCTCGGCCTCCCACCCGATGTCCAGCAGGAACGACCACTGCACACACCGCTGGTTCGAGGCGATCTCCCCACAGTCAACGGTCACTGCGTCGACGGCGCACGAACCCGCATCACAATCACAACAACCACCGACTACGCCGACCGCAAAGTCTGGCAACTCGGTGGTCAGATTGCCGAGGACGGCGTCACCATGGACGCAATGGCCCTCTCTCGCCACGCAGCAAATGAACTAGCGGCTGTACTTCCCGGCATCGACCTCGCCGGGTGCGAATACTCCACCCGCCACTCCGTCCGCGCCGAACGATCCCATCACGGCCGCCGCCCTGCAGACATCGGCATCGCCGCCGAGGACTCCGTCCTGACCTGCTGGCCGACCAAGATGGCGCTCGCACCCCGCCTTGCCGAAGCCGTCGTCGAACACCTCGGCGAGCCCGTGTACGATGGACCGCTTGAGTCCGCGGCCATCGCGACTTGGCCCCGCCCGGCCGTTGCACTGCCCGCCTGGGAGATCGATCAGCCATGGATGACGCTCGAGCCAGCCAGCTCCCCCGCCCCCTGAGCCGCCTTGCTCTGGGCACATTCAAGATCGGCCGCACCGCCGGGGCCAAATATCCCGACCCCTATGACCTGCCAAGTGCAGATGCGGCCGCTGCCCTGCTCAACGCCGCTCTGGATCTCGGCATCACGCTCTTGGACACCGCCCCGGCATACGGTTTCGCGGAGGAACGCATCGGCAACGCACTCGCGAACCGCCGCGATGAATTCATCCTTTCCACCAAGGTCGGCGAGCACTTTGAGGAAGGAAACTCCCGCTTCGATTTCACGGCAGGTGGAATCCGGACAACGGTGGAGAACAGCCTCCGAACCCTCCGCACCGAGGTCATCGACATCCTCCTGGTGCACTCCAGCGGCGATGATCTGGCGATTCTTACGCAGAGTGATGCTGTCGAAACCCTGCATACGCTGCGGGACGAAGGCAAGGCACGCCTCATTGGTTTCAGCGGCAAGACCGTTGAAGGACAACGACAAGCCCTCGACTGGGCCGACTCGGTGATGGTCGAATACAACATCGACAACCGCGATCAGGAAGAGGTCATCGCAGCAGCATTCCAAACCGGCGCAATCGTCCTCATCAAGAAGGGACTCGCGTCCGGTCACCTTGACGGCGAGGAAGCACTGCGATTTCTGTTGCAGGAGAGTCCCGTCGCCACAGCGATCGACAGCGTTGTCATCGGCAGCAGCAGCATCGCCCGGATGCAGCAGAATCTTGAGATCATGGCCTCGCTCAGTCCGCAAGCGGGATGAGCAGCGTCGTACCCACCGAAATCCGATCCGGCCCAGCCATTCGATCGCGGTTGGCGTTCCAGATCAACTTCCACTTGGCGCTGCTCCCGAAGTAGGCCTTGGCGATCTCGCTGAGCGTCTCGCCCTCCTGCACGACATGCGTCACCACATCGTCAGGAAAATCCGGCTCCACAACCGCCTCACCAGCAACTGCCGCTTCCCTCGGCGGCAGTTGCAACTCGGCACCAACCTTCAGCCGCATCGGATCTACGCCTGGATTCAGGTCGATGATCGCCTGAACCATCGAAGAACTCCCCAGAACTTCCGCCGCAATCTCGCTCAGCGTGTCACCGGAACGGATAGTCCATGTCGCCAGAGCGGCCGGTGCTGTTGGAACCGCCGGTGCTCCAACGGGCGGCAATTCCGACTCCGCCGCCTCAGTCTCCCCCGCCTCGGTCGGGCTCGATCCCTCCGGCTCCATCACAAACGCATCAAATACTGTGGGCTCAGCCTCGCTGATCGCGACAGCAGCGGGTGGAATGCCAAGGCGTTCCATCGACCGCTCCAGGTTCGGACCGAACATTGGCACCGCCTCCACAGGCTTGGCAGCACTCGGAACCGGCGGGAGATCCACCGGTGGCTGTGGCGCCATCCCGTAGTACGCAACCAGCGCCGCCAAGAGAAGGACGCAGAGAGCCAATACTGCTTTACTTGTTCCAGACATTCTTGAGCCTCCGTGCTCGTATCACAGGCATCGGCCGAAGGAGGCCCGACGCTTGAAATCAGGACGCGACACCCGGCAGCGGAACCTCCTCGATTCCATCCCCAATGGCTGGTTCCGAAGAACCCTCTGGCTTGCTGTGCCCCTTGAAGACGAGCGGTGCCGCGATGGCGACCGAACTGTAGGTGCCGACGATGATGCCAACGATCAGGCAGAAAGCAAACGGGCGAATGCCGCTGCCGCCGGCCGCGTAGATGATGACCACGGCAATCAGCGTGGTGACCGAGGTCAGGACCGTCCGGCTGACCGTCTGGTTGATCGAGTTGTTGACGATCTCCATGGTCGGTAGCGGCCGCTTGCCCCTGTTCTCGCGAATGCGGTCGAGAATGACAATGGTGTCATTCAGCGAGTACCCGATCACGGTCAACAATGCGGCAATGACACCGAGATCGATCTGGAACGCCTCGATCATGAGCGTGTCGCCGAAGAAGACGCTACTGGCCACAAACCCGGCGAGCGCAAGTGCGCCAAGGGTCAGTATGACATCGTGCACCAGCGCCAGAATGGCTGCAAGCGAATACCGTAATGAGCCGAACCGGAGCCAGATGTAGGCGAGAATGCCCAGCAGCGAAAGGATGACGGCGACGATGGCATTCGCTTTCATCGTCCTTGCAATCTGCGAAGAGTAACTGCTGACCTGTTCGAGACTCTCCGGCTGCGCAAGTGCCGTTGCGATGAGCGACCACTCGCCCGCCGCCAGTCGTTCGTCCACGACCTCCGGGTTGTTTCGCAGGTAATTCATGTCCGGGTCGTAGATCGCAATTGCAATGCTGTCGTACGACTCGCCGCTTCCACGATGCAGACCGAACACTTCGACATCGCGCCCCGCCGCATCCCGCGCGTACTCAGGTTGTTGCCGCATGCGGTCGATGCGAGCCGTTGCCTCCGCGAGCGTGATGGCCGGCTCGATTTCCTCGACGACGACGAGTACGCCGCCCCGATAGTTCGCAAGGTCACCACGACCTCTACCGATCACATCCTCGATGTTCGATGCCTGCGAAGGCACTTGATGCGTGAACTTCTCAAACTCGCTGCTGCCGCTTCCACGGAAGGTCAACGAAGGCGGCACATCCAGATCATCACCAAACGCCTCCGTAATCGCCTCGACGATCACCTTCGTCGCCACCTGCTCGTCATCGAGCCCCGGCGGGTTTGCGACCTTGATCTGGAATCCGTCGGCCACCAAAACGCCTTGTTCATCCAGCGTGGGCTCGCCAAGCGTAAGCACCGTAGCAGTCCCAAGTTCCGCAAGTACCTGATCCTTCACCGTGTCGCCCGACACCGCCTCTCCAATGGCGTGCACCCGCTGCTCCACGGACCCCTCGCCGGTATGGGACAGCAACAGCCGCGAGTCCCCTTCCAACAGACGCGTCCGCATCGTCACTGTCACGCCGCCTCGGAACTCGGTGTCGAACATCTGCACGCCGCGGCTGTACATGAGCCAACCAGACAGGAGGCATGCGAGCAAACTGAATGTCCAGAATGCCTTGCGCAGTCCGACCCAGTTGATGTTCGGATGCAATGCTCGCCCGATGGCAGGCACGACGATCGGCAGCATCGGCAAGCTGCGCCGATGCAGAACTTCTGCATAGATGGCGAAGATCACCCGCGTAACGAAGAGCGCTGTGAAGAGTGTCGCAATGATGCCAATGGACAGCGTGACCGCAAATCCCTTCACTTCCGTCGTGGCTGTTCGGTAGAGCACAAAGCACACGATCAGGTTCGTGACATTGGCGTCGATGATCGTTGAGAACACCTTGCGGTATCCCTCTCGCACGGCCTCTCGCAAATCACGCGCGCCTGCAGCCATCTCCTCGCGAATGCGCTCGTAGATCAGCACATTCGCATCGACTGCCATGCCCATCGTGAGAACGACACCGGCAAGTCCCGGCAACGTGAATGTGCCGTCGATCAACGCCATCACGCCAAAGATGATCAGGCCATTGCCGAGAAGCGCAAAGTCCGCGACCAACCCGGCAAAGAAGTAATAGAGCAACATGAAGACTGCAACGGCCAACACCGACCAGCCAAATGCGCGGAGGCCGCGGCCGAGGTTGTCCTGACCGATCGTCGGGCCGATGATGTTGACGGCAATCGGCTCCGGACTCAGCCGCGCCTCAAGTGAGCCGGCGGCAAGCACACGGAGCAGGTAACTGATCTCCTCCTGCGAGAAACTACCCATGACCTGGCCGCTGTTGTTGATCTGGGAATTCAGGTTTGGCGCCGAGTAGACCTGATCGTCAAGGACGATCGCCATGAGGCGGCCAACATGCGGCCCCGTCAGGCGGCCCATCAGACTGCCTCCGCTGGGGTCGAGATTGAATGCCACCGCCGGGCGGCCAAACTGGTCTGCGGACTGGTAGGCCGCCGTCACCGACCACTTTTTCCCGGCTCTGTGGGTCATGCTCCGAGTGTCGTCGTCGTAGAGCAGCAGATAGATGTCGCTGTCGTATTCCGCGGCCTCAAGCCTGCTTCCTGCAAAGTAAGCCCGGGGATTCGCAAGCAGAGAGGCCAGTTGATCCGGCTTCTCGTACCACTGCTCAAGACTGTTGACCGCATACCAGCGAGCCACGGTGGAGTCGGTGTTCTCCGGGCCCACCTCGGCCAGCTGCCTCCGAAGATCCTCGACATCAATACCCTCAGACTTGCCCGGCTCCACCGCGACGCGGAAGTCGAGCACACCTGCACCCTTGAGCATTCGGACCAGATCCTCCGGATCGTCGAAGCCCGTCCGCCTCATCTGATACTCGTCGAATGCGGTCACGAGGCTGCGAAGCCGCTCGCCAAGCAGCGGATAGGACGATTGGAGTTCAGCAAGTGCTGCGGCTCTCGGGGCCGGACCGCGGAGCGGCTCGCCCGTGGCCGGATCTCGCTCGATCAGTCCCTGACTGTCCCTGAGGACCTCGCCCACTGCATCCAGTTGCAGCAGACGAGTCACTGCACCCCGTTCCAGACTCATGGCCAGTACCTGCTCCCGCAGATCCTCGACCTCGATTTCAAGGTCCGCCGCCGCCTGTTCCAGTGTCGCGTCGCCGGGGGTTTCCTTGAGAGATGCCTCGGCTGCGATGTAACGAGTCCAAGCGGCCTGCAGATCGACAATCAGCGTGCCGCGAGCCGTTGTGCTTCCACCGAGTTCTTCAACAGCCGTACCCTCGCCCAGCACGCGGTCCAACGTGCCGGGGCGGACCTGCGCCTCGTCCAGCAGATCTTCCAGATGTCCCCGCCAAACGGCCGCCAACTGTTTGACCTCGTCGTTGGGCAGCGGCATGACGACCTCGATGCGGTCGGTGCCCAGCGGCGTCATCTGGATGTCCAGAACGCCATCTGGATTCACCCGCTCTTTCAATACCTCGATGGTCTGGGCGAGGACGGCCTGCCTGTCCGCGTCTTCGTCCATGCGAACCGCATAGATCAGGCTGACACCGCCGCTGAGGTCGCGACCGAGGCGGATCTTCTGCTCGGGCGGCACGATGGCCAGGCCGCAACCGACAAGGACAACCAGGATCAGGAGGATCTTCCAGGGAAGGTTCTGCATGGGTTCGCTCGGTGGTTCCTAGGCCTGCTCGCCAAAGACACGGTCGATGCTGTCACGCACGACGGTGATCCGGGTATTCGATGCCTCGTCCACCTTCAGCACAACTCGATCTTCGTCAATATCGACGATAGATCCAAACACGCCGCCGCGGGTCAGGACTGAGTCGTGCTTCTTGAGACTGCGGAGCAGCGCCTCGCGGCGCTTCCGTTGCTTGCGACCGCCGAACACGCTGAAGGCGATCATGACGACCATGAGAATGATCAGAAAGTAGAAGAAACCGCCGCCACCGAAGGGCGATGGAGGAGGTCCTTCGCCAGCAACCCCTTCTGCCGTACCGCCAGCAAGCGTGCCGGCGGATTCCGATCCCGGTGGGGGCGGGCCGCTGGGCGTGCCCGTTGAGACTGCCGGCTCCTGGCCGACAAGGAAGGGGAAGATCAATACTGGCGTGGTACCTGTCATGAGTAGTGCAATCCGGGTTGGCTTTCGAGGGAGGAGTCGCCGCCGCCGCCCAGTACGGGCCATGCCTCGACGAGCGAGAGCCACGAATCATCCCGTATTGCAGCGCGGATGTCCAGCATGAGGGATTGGAAGTGGTGCAGGTTGTGGAGGCTGACCAGTGTCCCCCCCAGCATTTCCTTCGATTGGTGCAGAAACCGGATGTACGCCCTGCTGAAGCCCCCCCGACACACCGGGCAGGTACAGGCGTGCTCGATGGGGCGATCGTCCTCCTTGAAGGCGGCATTGCGAAGGTGCAGGCGACCGCGGCGGGTGAAGGCCTGAGCATTTCGCCCGTTCCGCGTCGGTAGCACACAGTCAAACATGTCGATACCGGCGGCCACCGCCGCGACTATGTCCCGCTCGTAGCCGACACCCATGAGATACCGCGGTTTCTCCTGCGGCATCAAGGAGGCGGTATGGGCGACAACGGACTCGATCTGCTGCGGCGACTCGCCGACGGCCACACCCCCAATGGCGTAGCCCGGGAGATCGACGGAACACACCTGCTCCACGCTGCGGGATCGGAGGTCGAGATCCGTCCCACCCTGCACGATGCCGAAGAGCCCCTGTTCGCTTCCTCGGGCATGTGCCGCTGCACACCGCTCCAGCCAGCGGGCGGTTCGATCCATCGAAACAAGGAGCCGATCTCGGTGATCGGACGGGCTCATCGATCCTTCCCTTGTTGTCATCGCATGGCGGCGGCGGGCGATATTCATCGTCTGCGGCTCGACGCTCGGTGGGCAGTCATCGAACGCCATGATGATGTCCGCGCCGAGATTGTTCTGCACCTCGATCGATCGCTCTGGCGTCATGCGGATACGGGACCCGTCGACAATCGACGTGAATGTCACACCGTCATCGTCGACG
The DNA here is from genome assembly GCA_964546085.1 of uncultured Isosphaeraceae bacterium. GTDB lineage: Bacteria > Planctomycetota > Phycisphaerae > Phycisphaerales > SM1A02 > CAZJKE01. The sequence continues at coordinate 35,199 of CAZJIB010000013.1, read as the reverse complement.
CTGTTGATGTCAGCCATGGACCATGCCTGATATCCCCCGCTGTCGGTGAGCATGGGACGGTGCCACCGCGAGAAGGCGTGGAGTCCGCCCTGGGCGGCAATCAACTCGTCACCCGGCCGCAGCATGAGGTGGTAGGCATTGCCAAGAATAATCTCGGCGCCGGTGGACCGAACCTGCTGCGGAGTCAACCCCTTCACCGTTGCCCTGGTACCTACCGGCATGAAGGCGGGCGTCTGAAACGAACCGTGCGGTGTGGTGACGCGACCGCTGCGGGCGGCACCGCTCCGGTGTTCAACCTCGAAAGAAATCGCCTGCATCAGGAGTCCCCGCGTCGTGTCCGAGATGCATCGTGCAGGAGGCGTTTCTCCTTGGCGGAGAGGCTGTTCAGGCCCTTGCGGTGAATCTTGTCGAGAATGCGATCGACATCCCCGGGGCCCGCAGGTGTTTGTCGCAGCGCAAAGTGTTCGGAACTCGGATCGACCCTCCCAAGAAAGTCGAAGAACCCCTGCAAGTGCCGCGGATGCCTGATGAAGTAAAAACCTGCGATCGCGCCGCCCAAGTGCGCCGCTTCGCCGCCTGCGTTCTGGCCCCCGAAGAGTACTGAGAATACGGAGATGGCAACAAGCGCCCATGCGAGTGTTGCCAACTTCATCGGCAGGATGAAGAACACAAGCACGCGAACATTGGGGGCAAGAAAGGCCCCTGCAAGGAGAACGCCGAATACGCCCGCCGATGCGCCAATGAGTGGCGTTGCCGTGTCGTTGAACAACAATCCCGGAATCGTCGCGCTGGATTGCATGACATCCGAAACGACGTACCCGGCAAGATTCAACGCCAGGTAGAGCACGGCGCCGCAGATGCCGCAGAGCAGATAGAACGCCAAATACCGTTTGCCCCCGAGGTACTTCTCAACCAGCGGGCCAAAGAAGAACAGTCCGATCATGTTGAAGACCAAGTGCGTCAGGTTGGCATGCAGAAACTGAAAGCCGACAAACCTCCAGAACTGGACGGCCAGAAACCCCCGATCAGTCGAGAAGTGGAGCCACTTCTGCAACAGTGGCGTGGGAAGCACGGGCTGCCACCCCACAGTCCGGCCTTGATCCGTCAGCGGCAGCGCCAAGAACCGTTCGCCGCTCGCATCGTGAATCACACTCGTGTCATCACCGCCGACAACTCCTTGCAGTGACTTTGATTGCACCGTCACGACATCGCCTGCGGCGATTGGTGGACCATCCGCCATGAGGCCAAAGGGAAGGAAACCCCCGATCACGAAGACGGCTACGCAGGCGGCAATGAGCCATGTATTGACGGACCATCCGGGGCGCCGCAAACCACGGCCGCGCGGGGCTCCGGGCCCGTCCGGGCCAACGCGACGGGTGCCGGCGCGGGCATAGTCTCGGTCATGAACGCCCATGACGCCTCAGGGTACCACGGCGCGTCTGAGGGACGCGCATCACGACCTCAGTTGTCGACGACAACGATGTCGACGCGGCGGCTGGCGGCCTTGGTTCCCAACGGATGCGTCGGGCCGAAACTCTCGATCGCCATGCGATCTTCGTTGATGCCTTTGGTCACAAGGTAGTTCCGAACAGCCCATGCGCGATCAAACGCAAGATGCCAGTTGCTCTTGAAGCCGCTCTTCTTGATCGGATCGGTATCCGTATAGCCCTTGACCACGATCGACTTGTTGGGATAACGAGACTGAAGGGCGCCAGCGACATCTGAAAGCGTCGACTTGGCCGACGATCGCAGGGATGCGCTGCCTGAGTTGAAGAGAAGATCACTCGCGACGGTGAGTGTCAGTTCCTTGTCCGTCAGTGACGCGTCGACACCTTCGATCTGCTCGAAGATCGTCATGGTCACCTCCGGGGGTCGATTGGCCAACGACTCGGCCAGTTCCCGCTCGGCACGCAAATCCTCATACGATCGCTGAAGATCCTGATCGGCGGCGCTCAGCGCTTCTGTCGCCTCGCTGTACTGCGCACGGAGTTCGGTGTTCTCCTCCTTGAGCAGCGAGTTTTCCTTCTTGATGTTGTCCTGGCACCCGACCATCGCGCAGCCCAGTGCAAGCCCCGTGCATGTCATCATCCATCTGTGTCGCATCATGCGTGTCCTTTCTCCGTGTCAGAGGACCGTGGATCGTGATCAGGCGGGACCTCGTGTCCAGCCCTGCCGCTGCGTGCGGCAACGATTACCTCACGCATTGAATCGAACAATGCTCCGCTTGTCCAGTCATCCCGCCTCTCAATTTCACCCGAATCTTGGGATTCGACCAGACCGTCGCCGGGCATCGATGTTCCCGGAAGCAGAATGTGCCAGCCATCCGTGACCCACGGATGGAGGAAGAGCACCGCTGCCGTCGCCATGGCCAGGTGCGGACCGTAAGGAATCTCTCGCCGCGGCCTCCGCAGCGCAGAGGCGAGAATGGCCGAGATTGCCGCCCACAGGAGCCCGCTGAAAGGGGCAATGAAAAAGATGAGTATCGGATCCCACCATCCCAGTACTGCCCCGACGCAGCCCAGCAGGTGGACATCACCGAGGCCCATGGCCTCGCGGCCAAAGGCAAGCGTCCCAAGAATGCGGATCGCCCAAACAAGCCCGCCGCCGATGAGATACCCAAGGAGGCTACCGCAGAGTGCCTGCAGCACCAGTGGCGGAGCCCCCCCTTCGTAGCCCAGCATCCATCCGGCAATGAATCCAATGGCCGCGGGCAGAAGGAAGAGGCACTCGCGGAGAACTTCGCGCCGTGCGTGAGGGTATTCGCCCAACACCTCGCCCTCGTCGACGAAGTCCTCGTAGTCGGCAAAGCTCGGCTTGAAGATCCCCGCTCGCAAGAGCAGCGTGGAGAGCACTACGCCGACCCAGCCACCCATCGCCGCACCGGCCCATGTCCAATCCACCCCGGGAATGGGCCAGGTCTGTGCAGTCGTATGCGCGGTGTCGATCAACGACTGCCACACGCTGCACACGAGGGCAACGAAAGTCACCACAATCGGAATCTGTATGGGGATCGTGAAGGTCCGCGCGTCAATGAGCGTCATCGCGAGCAAGCCGCAGAGCAAACTCATCAGTGCGATATACAGGGGCAGGGATCGGATGAGCCCGTTTGCATGCCACCACTGCCCAAACACTTCACCGAAGAAAGGTGTGCCGATGGGAACCCAGTACGCCAGCGCGTAGACAAGAAGAAACATGCAGGCGACAGCAGCTTCGATGATGGGATACTCGATTGAGATCCGCTCGCTGCAATACCTGCAACGGCCCCGCGAGGCAATCCAACCGAGTATGGGGAGATTCTCTCGGAAGAACCGCAGGCGATGATCGCAACTGGTGCATCTGCTCGGTGGAATGAGCAGCCGCATGTTGAGAGGAAGGCGATAGACGACGACATTCAGGAAACTGCCCACGCAGGCGCCGAACACAAATACAAAGACGGCGGTGGGGAGATGTTCGAGCATGGCTGCTCGAAAGAGGTAGTCGTCAGCCGAGAGTTGCGCAAGAAGAGGCACGCCGCTCAAGCACCTTCGATGTCATCGACATCGACGCTCTTGAGTTGCTGCTCAGCATCCTCGAGCAATGTCCCGCATCGCCGCACAAGAGCCTGCCCTCGCGCGTGCTCGGCCATCATTTGCTCCAACCCGAGTGTGCCGCTGTCGATTCGCTTGACGATGGCATCCAGTTCGTCGGCCGCCGCCTCAAATGAGAGCGTCTCAGGGTCCGGCAGTTTCGGTTCCTTTGCCATCATGGACACTCTACTCGCGAGGAGATGGATCCGTCGGGGAGGATTGTCGTGATCTGCTCGCCGTCGGCAGCATCTTCTACCGACCGCAGAATGTTCCCCTCGCTGTCCCGGGTCAGGCTGAATCCTCGCTGCAGGACCGCCTGCGGCCCGACTGCTGCAAGAGTCATGGAGGCCCCTTCCAGCCACCGCTGGGCGTTGGATACACCTGTGGAAACCGCCGCTTGCAACTGCCCGAGCGATCGCAGCAGCCGCTCCTGCCGTCGCCTCAGAACTGCGTGCGGACGGGCTCTTGCGAGCGATGCATCGAGTTTGGCCACTTCGCGGCCCCGCGCATGCAGTGAAGAGGCGACGGAGCCGGCAAGCCTCTGCTCCAGATGATCGAGCATCTCCGCAAGTTCCTCCGCATCCGCTACCAGCAGCATCGCTGCCTGCGTTGGCGTGGAGGCTCGCCGGTCGGCCACGAGTTCGATGAGCGTGGTGTCGATCTCGTGCCCGATGGCCGCAACAATCGGCGTGGCGCACTCAAATGTCGCCTTCGCTACCGCCCGATCGTTGAAGCACCAGAGTTCTTCCATGGAACCGCCGCCTCGGGTCACGATGATCGCGTCGATGCCGAGGCTCTTGGCGTTTGCGTCGACCGCGCGGATGGCCCTGGCAACCATGCCTGGCGCAGCGTCACCCTGCACCGGGACATTGACGATTGTGAGTGGAACAGCAGCCCATCGCTGCGATGCGGTCTTGATCACATCGGCGGCGGCTGCCGAGGTTGCGCTGGTAATCACCGCAATCCCTCGTGGGTATATCGGCAGCGGTTTCTTGGCAGCATCGTCGAACCACCCAAGTTCGTGGAGTTCCTTCGTGAGTGCCTCGAGCTGCAGTTGCATCGAGCCCTTCTTCTCCAGCGGCTTGATGGAGTCAATGATCAACTGGGTACGGCCGCCCTTTGGATAGTGGTCCACCTTGCCGGCAATGATCACCTCATCCCCGTCCTTCGGCTGATCGAAACCACGCGTCCGCGAGGCCCACATGGCGCAGTCGATCCGGCATTCGCCATCGGTCAGCGTGAAGTACCAGTGATTGGTGCAGTGCGGACGATTGACCTGCCCCTGCACTGAGACTCGGGGGATTGCTCCATCAAGTACATCTCTGATCTGCTCGCTGAGTTGCGAGACGGTCAGTGGCTTTGCGGTCGTATCAGGCACCGCCTCGATGGTATCCTGCCGGCGGGGAAATGACACACACTTCGCTTGATCTTCGCACGCCGCTGGCCTCACTTCCAGGGGTCGACCCCCGGAAGGGTGCTGCTCTGCAACCGATGGGTCTGATGACTGTTGCGGACCTGATCAAGCATGCCCCGAGGGGATACGAGGAGAACCGCGGCTGCATCACCATCGCCGAAGCCGACGCCCTTCTCGGCGAACAAGAGCGGTGTGGCGACCTGGTCACCATAGATGCGACCGTCACCGCCATGCGACCGCGGCGCGGGCGAACACGCCGGGTGGAGGTGGAGGTCGAAGACGACAGCGGGACCATGACGGTCAACTGGTTCAATCAACCCTGGGTGGCGAGGAAATTGCATCCCGACACAACGGTTCGTCTGCACGGCACGCTCTCCCGCTACAAAGACTCGCTGCAGATGGCAAACCCACGGTTTCATGAGATTGATCTGGATGATCCGCCGCCTTCACCCTCCGAGTCCCTTGCCCCGGTGTATCCCGCCGGGGACGGCGTGACATCGCCCTTCATCGCGAGGTTGGTGGAACAGGTACTCGACGATGCGTTGCCACACATCGAGGATCACTTTCCGGATGACTTTCGCCGAGAGCGTTCGCTTCCGACACTTGCGGAGGCATGGCGTCTCATGCACAGACCCACCTGCGAGGAGGAGGTACGCGAGGCGCGGCGGCGCCTCGCCTACGACGAACTCTTGATGCTGCAACTCGGCGTCATGCGAAGGCGGCATGTGCGGCAGTCCACGCTGCACGCACCGAAACTTCGGTGGGACGACGAGATTCGCAGCCGCATAGCCGCGAGAGTTCCCTTCACGTTGACCTCATCACAGGAGAGGGTCATCGAAGAGATTGCCGCCGATCTGGTCAGTGAAACGCCGATGAATCGACTGCTGCAAGGCGATGTTGGATCGGGCAAGACTGTGGTTGCCGTGCATGCAATGCTCATGGCCGTCGCATGCGGTCATCAGGCTGCCATCATGGCCCCGACCGAGCTTCTTGCGGAACAGCATTTCGAGACACTTCGCGAACTTCTTGAAGGTTCGAAAGTGCGGCTGGCATTGTTGACAAGTTCCCTCCCGGCCGCCCGGCGCAGCGAGGCCATCGCCGGCATCGCCGATGGATCGATCGACATCGTTGTCGGCACCCACGCGTTGCTGACCGGCGATGTAACATTTCGTTCGGTGGCGGTCGCTGTCATCGATGAACAGCACCGTTTCGGCGTGCATCAGCGGGCAACCCTTCGCAGCAAGGCGGGTGATGAGCACGGTGTTCCCCATGCACTGGTGATGACCGCGACACCGATTCCAAGAACGCTGTCGCTCACCATCTTCGGTGACCTCGATGTGTCGACAATCTCCGGCCTTCCACCCGGGAGAACGCCCATCACGACCCGGCTCGTCGAACCTGACAAGGCAGCGAAGGTCTATGGTCATCTGGCCGATCTTGTCAGTCGCGGACAACAGGGCTATGTGGTCGTACCCCTTGTGGACGACACGGACTCGGGGCTCAAGGCCGTCACCACACACACCGACATGCTGCAGAACGGGTATCTCCGAGGGTGCAGGGTTGCGGGGGTCCACGGCCGCACCAAGGCGGACGAGCGGGAGCGCCTCATGCGGAAGTTTCGCGCTGGCGAACTGGATGTACTGGTCGCGACGACGGTCATTGAGGTCGGCGTGGATGTTCAGAATGCGACGATGATGGTCATTGAGCATGCCGATCGATTTGGCCTCTCGCAGCTGCACCAGTTGCGAGGGCGAGTCGGCCGTGGCGAACTTCCAGGTGTGTGCGCTCTGATAGCGGAGGCTTCAACCGAGGATGCTCAGAAGCGGCTGGAGGCCATTGTGGAAACCACCGACGGATTCGTCATCGCCGAGCGTGACCTTGAGATTCGCGGTCCGGGCGAACTGTTCGGAGCCCGCCAGAGCGGGCTGGCCCCCTTCCGCATCGCACGACTCCCCCGCGACTTCGACTTGCTTCGAATGGCGCGGCGTGATGCAATCGACTGGATCGCCCGCGACTCAGATCTCTCCGATGCACCGCTGCTGCGGGCGAGGTTGCTGAGGGAATTCGGCGAAGGGCTCGGTCTGGGGGATGTAGCCTGATGACTGCCAATCAAGAACTCGCCGGACTGTTCCATGAAATGGCGACGTTGCTGGAACTCACCGGCGCGAACCAGTTCCGCATCAACGCTCACTCGAAGGTCGCTGGCGTCCTTGAGGATCTTCCACAGGACATCGGCGATATCGAAAACCCGTCGTCAATTGCCGGGATCGGAAAGAGTAGCGCTGCCAAGATCGCCGAGTATCTGGAGACCGGCCGCATCGCGGCGCACGACGCGCTGCTCAAGGAGATTCCAGACGGCCTGCTCGATGTCATGGCGGTTCCCGGGCTCGGCCCGAAAACCGTTCGGATGTTCTGGCAGGATGGGGGCATCACCGACATTACGTCACTCAAGGAGGCGATCGGTGACGGTAGCCTTGAACTGCTGCCACGGATGGGCGCGAAGTCAGTTGGGAACATTGCGGATTCGATCGCATTCATGGAGAAATCGAGCGGGCGTGTGAGGTTGGGTGAAGCACTGCCGCTTGCCGAGTCGATCGAGGGGCTGTTGGGCACATTCTCGACACATGTTGCCCATGCGGGCTCGCTGCGACGCGGCCGCGACACAGTCGGCGACATTGACCTTCTTGCCGTCGGCGATCCGAATGAACTCGCAGAGTCCTTCTGCACCATGCCGGGCGTGACGAAGGTGCTTGCGCGAGGTGATACCAAGTGCAGTGTGCGGCTTGAGCGGGGCGTGCAGGTTGATCTTCGCATCGTCGAGGAGGACGCCTTCGGCGCCGCCATGCTCTACTTCACCGGTAGCAAGGACCACAATGTCCAGTTGCGAGAGCGAGCGCAGTCGCAATCGCTGCGCCTCAACGAATATGGATTGTTTCCCGACGACGGTGGCGACGGGCCTCCACAGGACCGCGGCGTTGCGGCTGTGGCCGCACGAACCGAGGAGGAGATCTACACCCACCTCGGTCTTCCGTGGCAACCCCCGGAGGTGCGTGAGGGCCGAGCCGAAATGGCGCTGGCCTCAACACTCGACCTCATCGAAATCGGTGACATCAAGTGTGACCTGCACTGCCACACCACGGCAAGCGACGGACAGATGTCCATTACAGAACTCGCCGCCGAAGCGAAACGGCGCGGATACCACACGGTTGCCGTCACAGATCACAGCAAGTCCTCTGCGCAGGCCGGCGGACTGGATGAGGATCGACTTGCGCGGCACATTGATGCCATTCGCGAAGTTGATGCTGCCACGGACGGTATTCGAGTACTTGCGGGAAGCGAAGTCGACATTCTGGCGGACGGGCGGTTGGACTACGACGATGATGTGCTTGCGACACTCGACATCGTCGTCGCATCGCCGCATGTCGCATTGAAACAACCGCCGGACAAGGCGACGAAGCGGCTGCTTCGCGCGATCGAGCACCCGTTTGTCCATATCATCGGGCACCCCACCGGGAGGTTGATAAACGCCAGGCCGGGTCTGGAGCCCGACATGCCGACGCTCGTAGCAGCCGCTGTAGAACATGGGACTGCGCTTGAGGTGAACGCGAACAGTTGGCGGCTCGACCTTCGGGATACGCATGTGCGAGCCGCAGTGGAGGGCGGTGCGTGGATTGCCATCGATACTGATGCGCACGCCCCGATCGACTTCGACCAGTTGCGATACGGCATCATGACTGCACGGAGAGGCTGGTTGACTTCCTCCGGGTGCATCAACTGCATGAGCGCCGCGGACCTGACCACCTGGCTGGCGCGGTAGACTGATCGCCCGCATGTTCCAATCGCTCTCCGACAAACTCACCGGGACACTTCGAAACCTCGCAGGTCGAGGTCGAATCAGCGAATCAAATGTTCGCGATGCGATGGAGGATGTTCGCCGCGGTCTTCTGGACGCAGATGTCAATGTCGAAGTCGTTCGTGACTTCTGCGATGCGGTGCTGGACGACGCCATCGGTGCGGAAGTCACCCGGAGCCTCAAACCGGGTGAAGAAATGGTGGGCATTGTCCACAAACGGCTGGTGGATCTCATCGGCCCGGTTGACAGCCATGTCATGCTCATCGATCCCGGACCGACCATCATCATGATGTGCGGCCTGCAGGGATCGGGCAAGACGACAACCTGCGGGAAGTTGGCCGCCTACCTCAAGAATCGTGGCAAGAAAGTGTGTCTTGTAGCGGCCGACCTCCAACGTCCTGCGGCGGTCGAACAGTTGCAAGTCGTCGCCGAGGGTGTGCAGAGGGACGGCCGCGGAAGCGGCGAGGTCGTGTTCTATGCCGAGCCGGATCGGTGTGCAGAATACGGCTCTGCGACCGGTGTGGCGATCGGTGTCTGTAATCGCGGCGTGAAGCATGCCCGCAAGGAAGAGGCCGATGTCGTCATTCTGGACACCGCCGGTCGGCTCCATGTTGATCAGGATCTCATGGGCGAACTGCGAGGTGTGCAGCGGAGCACGCAGCCGCACCAGATCTATCTCGTTGTCGATGCGATGGTCGGGCAGGACGCTGTCAATGCCGCCGGAACATTCCACGATCAACTTGCCGTCGACGGCATCATCCTCACAAAGTTCGATTCGGATACGCGTGGTGGTGCGGCACTGTCGGTCAAGGCTGTCACCGGTGTGCCGATCAAGTTCATCGGCACGGGCGAAAAGTTCGACGCGCTGGAGGAGTTTCACCCCGAGAGAATCGCCGGTCGCATTCTTGGGATGGGCGATGTCGTATCGCTGGTCGAGCGAGCGCAGGAGGAGGTTGATGAGGCGGACGCCGAGAAGCTCGCCGAGAAGATGGCCAAGGGGTCATTCTCGGTCAACGACTTCATCAAGCAACTGAAGTCGATCCGGCGAATGGGGTCGATGAAGAGCATCCTCGGCATGTTGCCGGGAGTTGGCTCGGCGCTGAAGAACATCGATGTGGACGACAAGCAGTTCGATCAGATCGAGGCGATCACCAGTTCGATGACGAAGAGGGAGCGAGACGATGTCGGTCTGCTCGGCAAGAGTCGCGTCAAGCGGATCGCGCGGGGCAGCGGCACGAATGCGACGGAGGTCAATCGCTTCGTGAAGCAGTTCGAAATGATGCGAAAGATGACCAAGCAGATGGCTGGTGCGGGCATGGGAGGCAAGATGCGGGCCATGAAGGACATGGCCAACGCTGATCCAGGGTCAATGGACCCAAGCGCCCTTGCCGGCCTCGGCCGCGGCAACACGAAGACGCAAAGCCACAAACAGCGATTCAAGAAACGGAAGAAGTAATTGCTGTTCGAACCTAGGAGCCTGCCGGTGCGCCGCGATCCGTAGTGGCCGTGTCAAGTGTGCAGTTCATCACGGCCCACTTGGAGAACCCTGGTCGAATGACAAGGTGGCATGCAAAGTCCCCCCCCAACCCCGCGAGCACCGAGCTTGAAGGTCCCAGTTGCCGCCGCGGTGAATGGCCATTGTCGTACATCGATGTACGCAATATGAGGGCCGATGAAAACGGTCAATTTTGCTCCCCAGCGAAGAACAGTAGAAGTCCGCCTATTTTGGCGTTCGATGTTCAACCGGCAGGGGGTCGCGCGCATCACCTCGCGCCCAGGCACGCATGTTGGGCAACACCTCGTCCTGCAACAGGATCTTGACACACGCGGCTATCGGAATCGCCAGCAACATGCCGTACGCTCCAAGCACGCTTCCGCCGGCGAGTACTGCA
>CAZJIB010000013.1:19144-24421 GCA_964546085.1 uncultured Isosphaeraceae bacterium | reverse complement strand
TCAAGATTCGTCGCCCTGCCCGCAATGAGCGGCGTGAGGACCCAGCCATCCAGCGCCTGCACGATACCGAACACCAGCGACGGCCAAAGAAGAATCGCCCACCACGCCATGCGCTGTGCTTCGGCAACACCCATCTGCTCCAGAAACAGCAGTCCCACCGACAGCGGAATGCCAATCAGACCCAGGAAAGGCACCGCACAGAAGACGCCGACCACGATCCCAAGCACAATCGCGTACGGCACGCCGGCAATCATCCAGCCAATGGCGAGCAGAACCCCCATGATGAACGCGATCACAATCCGACCACGCACAAACCCTGACACCGCCGCGTCCATTCTGCCAAGAAGGCTCTCGATGTGATCTCTTCTGTCATCCGGAATGAGATCACGACAGAACCTCACCACATCGGGATACCAAAGGCTGAAAAAGAAGAAGTAGAACGGGATCAGAAATGCCAGAAGGCCGAAGCGCAGCACAGTCCCGATGACATACAGCGCCATGCTTCCGGTGCGCTTCGCAAACCCAAGCCAGTCACTCGTTCCGCCGCTCGTGGTAGCCGCGACTCCGCCTGTCGTGGTGGCCGTCGTCACACTGTCCTCCACCCCGGTCGGCAACAGGCCAATCACGCCAAGCGCCTCTTCCTTGACAACTTCAGGGCTGTACTTCGTCACCACAGTGGTCAACTGTGTTCGAAGTTGCCCGGTCTCCACATGTTCCGTAATCTTCAAGGTCTGCGTCACCACCATGGGGATGGCAATGACAAGCACGACGATCACAATCGCCCCAAGCACAGTCAGCAATCCTGCAATGGCGGGCATGCGACCGAAAGGAAGCCCGTCGTGTTTATCAATGTATGAGATCAGCGGCTCAAAGAGGTAGGCGAGCAGCAGGGCCACCAACAGCGGCACCGTGATGTCCCGCATCGCGTACCCAAGCCAGAGCAGCAAAAAGACGACGCTGATCAACAGCAGGTCGCGTACCCACTGAATCTGCCAGAGATGAAGATGACGTGGATCGAGTTCGGCCGGGTCGTCAGCCATCTCCGATCACCCGTCGACGCCGATGCGATCAACCAGTTCCTGCTGGTGAAACGCCTCATCAAATACATACACCGCGCGGAAGTCCTCCGGAGAGTCCTGCATGCTTGTTCGCAGGTGTCCGTGGTGGACCATGTGGTAGACGATGGCACCGAAGTCATCGGTGCGATGCACGCCCCAGTGACGCAGGACAACAGGTGCCAGCAATCCGTACTGCTCGATTGCGAAGTCGCGCAGTCCGAGACACAGTTGCTGGCCGGTGACATGCCGATCAAGTTCTTCCAGACCGAACCGGTCGCCCACCATCAGATTCGATGTGTATCCCAGCCCCTCCTGTACGAAGGCGAACGCCTCCGCCGGATAGGGCGAATCCGCCGCGACGACGGTCCAATCCAAGATGGGGGGTATTGAAACTACGCTCATCCGTGTATCCACCCAGTGCGGCCGAGACATCATATCGGCCGTCAGGAGCCTGTCACCCCAGTTTCGCCATTCTGGAGCCCCAGAATCCACTTTGGCCGCTCATGCGAGCCCATCGCCTCTTCCCAGGTCCTCCCCCCTACGGCCAACAAGCCCGCCACTTCCCCGGGCTCCAGCGTAACGCGAGATCGATCCACACCGACCGCCGCCGCGCCGTGGGTGGTCGCCATGGCCAGCAAGTCCGCGGCGGAGGTCTTGTGTTTCTTCCAGAGATACCGCATCTCATCCAGCACGCTGACGCGATCGGGCGTGTCGAGGCACAGAAGCGAGTCGGTTCCAAGCGCAACGGACACGCCGGCATCCAACATTTCCCGCCACCTGTGATCGTCATGGCCGAAATAGGCACTGGCGCGGGGACAGTAGGCGACCGTGATGCGACTTTCGGCGAGGCGATCGATGTGTCTGTCCTCGAGGTAGTTGCAATGGGCCGCGATCAGTGGGCGGGAACCGAGCATGTCGAGAAGTACATCGACTGGGTGTCCGCCCCACTGTGGCAACTGTCCCGTCCCCCAATACCCTTCCAACCACGCCGCCATCGCTCCACCGCCGGAGATCGTGAACTCGACCTCCTCCTGTGTTTCCGCAAGATGCGTGCTGAGCGGCCGCCCACTTGCAATGGCCGCCGTGAAGATGTCACGACCGCAGGAGTACAACGCATGCGGCTGCAGGCCCCCCGGCATGTGCGGCATCTGTGCCATGACGGCGGCCTCCTGATCGCCACTCGCGATGCACTCGCGAAAGGAAACACCGCCGAGCGGCGATCGCTGCACCATCTTCACGGCCAGATCGCTGGCAGCAATGTCTCCGATGAAAGCCGTCCCGCCGGCAAGGGCCAGATCTATGCCCTTTGCGATCGCCTCCGCATCATCACCCCTCTGGCGAATCGGCAGCACGACCTCCTCCAACCAAGCAGGAAACGATGCCGCCGCTGGCTGTGGACCGACGCCACTGAGGTCCAGGTGGGCGTGCGCGTTGACCAGTGGCGGCAGCACGAAACCCGGCACTTCGAGAGTCGGTGTATCACCGGCCCCGCCAACTGTTTGCGGCATGCCGACTTCCAAGATCCGCCGCCCCTCCATCACGATCGCGCCCGGGCTTGCCAGTACGCCGCGATGGTCAGCGATGGCTCTGGCGTGGATGATCTGTCTTGGCATGGCAGGCTTTCCCATATTCCGCTGCGGCTGCTGTACACTCTAGCCAAGTCGGGACGGACCCCGGCATGGAGCGACACGAGGAGGAATCAGATGCGCCGCACTACACTCATTGCACTGACCGGAATTGTCACGCTGTCTGGACTGTCGTCCACCGGCTGCGTCCGCCACGATCGATATGACACGCTGAGGGAGGCGAACAGTTCACTGACCGAACAACTTGTCCGCGCGGAGACCGAGCGGGATGCCGCGATCAACGGGCTTGAGGGCAAGGATCGCCAGTTGGCACAAGCCAATGCGAATCTCGCCGGGCTGCAGGATCAGTACAAGCGACTTTCCGGCGAACTTGACAGCATCGCGACTCGAAACACTGATCTGCTCGATCAGGTTACGGGCATCAAGATCGGCCCGTTGCCCATCGAAGTGCAGCGGCAGTTCGCTGCGCTGGCCAACGCCTATCCGGATGACATGTGGTTCGACGCCGAGAGCGGCATGGTGCGCTTCGGCAGCGACTTCACATTCTCCAGCGGCGTTGCGACGGTCAAACAGTCCGCTACTGCAATGCTTCAACGCGTCTCGGACATTCTGAACTCGTCCAGCGCCGCATCCTTCGAGATCGTGATTGTCGGTCACACCGACAATGTGAAGCCGAAGTCGTCGGCCATTCGCTATCCATCGAACTGGGATCTCTCCGCGGCACGGGCGGTCAGTGTCGCCAAGGCGCTGAGCGGCAACGGTGTCGCTCCGTATCGAATTGAAGTCGCCGGCTACGGCGAGCATCGACCGCTGGTAGCAAACCGGCCGGACGGGACGCCGGAGAATCGCCGCGTCGAGATCTATCTGCAGCCGATGACCGAGGCCATCACCTGGACATCGACGGAGGAAACAAGCGAAACCGTCGATGCTACGGAAGAGCCAATGAAATGATGGATTGCCTTCGCTGGTCCCGATGTGGGGCTGGCCGGGCTGTTGGGACATTTCTTCACCGGCCTTCGCTCCGCGGAGGCCGGTGTTTCATTGTGGCGGCTCTCTTTGCCGCGGCGCCGGTCCCCAAGGACGAACCGCCACTGCCGCCACTGACCAGAACCAGTCCGCGGCTGTACGACCTGTCCGTCTCGATCGCCATCCCCTGGAATCAGACCATGCCGCCTCGAAATGGCGGGCGTTTACCGCTGCGGTGGCCCATGCTGCCTCGAAGCAACTGGAGTTTCATGCTGCCGGAGACGCTTTGGGCCGAATTGACGCATGGTCCGAGCAAAGAACGGGACGAGGCAGCCTGGTCCATGGCACATGAGGCAATCCCGCCCGGTCAGTGGTCGCTTGACATTCCGATGCCCGCTCGCGTGCAGGGGTCGCCGATCGATGTGCAAATCCGCTACCGCACAAACACATTCTCCTGCACGCTGGACGAGACAGCGGCGGCAGCCGTGGCGTGGCCGGAGCGTTGGCCAGATGGGGCAATGCCGTTCCTGAGTGCATCGGAGTTTGTCGAGTCGGACGATCCCATCTTTGCCGCGGCCGTGCAGGACGCGCTGGGGCAGGAGCCGCGATCCGCCCCGCTGCATCTGGTAGCCAAGACATGCATTCGCTATTGCCTGCAGCATGTGCGGAGTACGGGGACATATGTGGACACCGGCCGCACCGGCATTCGCGGATTCACTGTGCAAGGTGCGGCTGAAGCGGCGCAGGCGGGCAGCGGATCTGCTTGTGATCTTGTGTGCGTCTGCGTGGCGACGCTGCGCGCAGCTGGCATCCCCGCACGCCCCGTCATCGGCGCAACGCGGGCGGATACGGTGGGGCTCAACTCAACTCAACCGCGGTACATGGTCTGGGGGGAGTACTACCTGCCGGGGGCGGGTTGGGTTCCCTTTGATCCGAAGCGGATGCAGGGGACGATTGACCGCGTCCCGCTGCAGGATCCGTGGCAGGGACTCGGCACGATGCAGTCTCTGAATCGCCGAGTACCGCTGGGGTATTCCTTCGTCATCGGCGGCGAGAAGTTTGCCTATGACGCCATCGGCCCGTGGAGTTGGGTGCCGATCGTGCCGGGGCGGCCGTTGCCGGTGCCGCTGGATTTGGAGAAGTTGCAGCTTTTCGTTGATGATGAGGAGGAGATCTACACCTACATTCCATATCTCCCGACGGTGCAGGATCTCAACCTCATCTTCGTTGGCAGCGGCCAGATGCAGCCGCAGTAGCGTCGCCTATCATCCACGTCATGCACGATGACGGTCCGAGCCCGGAGGACATTGAGCGGTTTTCAGGGGACGAGACCGCATTCTGCCCGCACTGCGGAGCGGAGATCTGGGACGAGGCGCCGCAATGTTCTGCGTGCGATGCCTGGCTGCACGAGGGGCCATCTCGGCATCACCCTGTCGAAGCGTCACTGCAGAAACGAGTCATGATCGTGCTCGTCGCGATCGTCGCAGTCGCGTTCCTCTGGGGAATCCTCCGCGTACTGTTCTGAACCGTGAAGCAATCAGGTGCGTCACGATTCCTTCGCGCTGCACGCGGCCATGCACAATCACCACCGCCGCATGCCGAGCCTCGCGGCGATACCGCTCATACATCTGCGGCCGCACCATGATGTTCGCGCTGCCGCTCTCGTC